>JAJYBI010000005.1:89354-173119 GCA_021779095.1 Deltaproteobacteria bacterium | reverse complement strand
AGGCAAAACTGACTATCAGAAAAGCGTACGGTTTCCGAACCGTAAAATGCCTACAAGTGGCGCTATATCATACACTTGGCGACTTGCCAGAGCCGCTGTGTCATCACAGATTCAGCTGACGAGCCCGAAACTGGAACAACAACGATGCATTGAACATCTGATCCTGTCCCACTGGGACACGATCATAATTCCCGCAGAAGACGAAAAAGGCGGCCGATTGGCCGCCTTCTGCGCTTGTATGACAGTTGAGGAACACAATAAATCAATTTCGTCCCTGACAGCCCAAGACATTCACCGACCATCCACATTGAGTAGTAATGTCTTTTTCTTTAAGATTCTAAGTGCTGCCCAGACAATAAAACCAAGCACCAGAATGATTCGCCATAACAGACCAAATTCCAGTCTTCCGTGCACAAAGAGATTTCCTGTTAATTCAAGAGCAGCCATTGATATTATTATTACAAATAAACCATTGTATTCTCTTTTCAGAACATTTTTTATCGAAAACTCTAAATCTGGTCTTTTCCAAAGTTTAAAATTTGGTATAAATGCAGGCGTTTCACTGGCCCAATCCTCATAATTTTTACCAAACTTTCTTCTCAAAAAAGCTTCTTCTGCAAACATAATTCTTTCGTAATAAATCCAAAAAACCAGTATGCAAATAATTGTCAGCTCCCACTGATGAGGAAATAAAGATATACCCAACCAGATAAAATAATTTCCCAGGTAAAGTGGGTGCCTTACCACAGAATATATGCCGCTCTTGTTCAGTGTTTCAGCAATTTGTTCCTTCGTATTTCGTCCAGACGTACCTTTCGGAGTGTGCCCTATGGTGAAAGCTCGAATTCCCAGCCCTATGAAACTTATAAAGAAACAAAGAGCTTCCCAATATTCATCTATGGTTTCGCTCTGTCCGAGATAATGGAAATTTCTCATGCACATAACAATAACGCCAATCATCAACAATGGCAGGTTACTTCGGTGCTTGAACAACCAGTTGCCGCTTTGCTCTAATTCCTCTTGAAGTGCCATAGAATTATCTCGTATAAATACACTTTGTGTGTCGTTCATGAAGCCTCCTTTTCGTATGCTTTAAGCTGTTCACGTTAAGGAGGCTTCTCAATATTTCAGGAACTGTTAACGGCAGGGCCGGGGGATTGTCTAGAAGAATTAATCAACACCTTATCGCATCATTCGCGTCGCAAGGCGCTGATTGGGTCGAACTGAGTTGCCTTCCATGCCGGATGGAATCCAGAGGCTATGCCCACTCCAACGGCAAACATCGGAGCCGCTATCAGTGTCATATAGGGGATAGAAACAGGCCAGTTCAAAACGTCCTCCAGTATGTACGAACTTGCTACACTCACTGACAAGTCTAACCTTTTCCTGATTAGCGTCAATCTTCCGCTAGACGTTTAAAGAGGCCCCTCTCCCTCTGGGAGAGGGCTAGGGTGAGGGAAAAGGCCGATTTCCCATCTCATAAATCTCCCTCATCCGGCCTCCGGCCACCTTCTCCCAGAGGGAGAAGGGGTTAGCGGAAGATCAGCGCTAATCAGGAGCGGTTTTGAATATGGGCGTCGATGACGCCGTACGACAGTTCGGCGGCTTTGTTGTAGTATAAAACGGATCAAAAGGATCGACAACGTCGGTCTGTGCCATCGGATCGAAGGAGGTGAACGGATGATAGCGTGGAGCGAAGATCTGGCGCTGGGGGTGGCGGCGATCGATGATCAGCACAAGGAGCTGATCCGGCGGTTCAATGCGCTGTTGACTGCGTGCAACGAAGGGAAGGGAGGCGATCAGCTTCGTGCAACCCTGGAATTCCTGAAGAGCTATGTGGTCGAACATTTCAGGGACGAGGAGCAGCTGCAGATCCGGTCCGGCTATCCGGACTATCCGGGGCACCTGGAGAAGCACCGTGAGTTCGTCGGGAAGCTCGCGACGCTTCGGGACCAGTTCGACGACGAGGGGGCATCGCTTCCGCTGATCATAAAGACGAACAGTACGCTGGTGGACTGGCTCGTGACCCACATCCGACGGGACGACCAGAAGGTGGGCGCGCATGTCAGGCGATGCGGTACCGCTGCCTGAACGTGCCGATCAGGTTGCAAGCGGCAGGGTGACGGCAAAGCGCGTTCCCCTGACCCGTGTCCTCCATGGAGATCCGGGCCATAACGGTTCCCGCCCGCATCCTTTCCGTCCCGTCAGCACTGTTGCGCACCGTTCCGCCATTTCAGCAGGAGTGCCGGCAGGATGTTCCGGAAGACGCTCATCTGGCTCCTTCATCGGGTGGTCCTGGTGACGGTCCGCATCTGTCGGTTATTTCCGGCCGCCGGCCATCTTCGCGCTTTCCGGGCAGCGCCGCAAAAGATGCATGAAAAGGGGGCCGGCAAGTGCACCGGCGCCGGCGGTGGCGAAGGCGACACCCCACTGCCCGTCGATCCCCGGCAGCGGCTGCCAGCCGCGACAGAGATCGAGCGCCCAGCCGAATATCGTCGGCGAGATCATCCCCAGCGAGTACCCCACGAGCGACTGGACCCCCATGGCGGTCCCCAGGTAGGCCGGTGCCACCAGTTCGGTGAGCCCGGTGGAGAAGACGGGTGATTCCGCCACGATCAGGCAGCCGTACAAAAGCCCGACGGTCAGGGTCAGGAGCGGGTGCACGTTCACCAGCCAGCCGAACAGGAAGGAGAGCGTGGCGCTGGCGAGCATGACGAGGGTGACGGTGCGTGTCCGGCCGAACCGGTCGGAGATCGTGCCGGTTACGGCGGTAGAGACCGTACCGATGCCGATGACCAGCGCCGCCGCCGCACCTGCCCACCCCGTGGCCGTGGTGCCGCCGATGCCGTGGGCGATGAGTGCGGCGGTGAAGAACGGTGCGAGCCAGCTGCGCATGCCGTACATCTCCCACATGTGTGCGCCGTACCCCAGGATCATCAGGAACGCGGGTTTGTTCCGGACGATCTCCGTCCGGAAACTCTCGTCGACCTTCCGGTGGATCGTGGGGCGGTAACCGCGGAACACCCGCAAAGACAGCAGTGCGCCGACGAAGACGCCGATGGAGCAGGCGATGATGGCGGCACGCCAGTTCAGGATGGCTGCGATCGTACCGGTCACCGCCAGCGACAGCGATGCGCCGAGGACGAGCGAGCCGACGTAGATACCGACGGCACGACCGCGCTCGGCGGGTGCGAACCGTTCGGCGACGAGTTTCAGCCCCGGCATGTAGGTGCCCCCCATGCCGATCCCGGTGAGCCCCCGCAAGAGAAGTCCCGAGAGGTAGTCGTGGGCGAACAGGCCGAAGAGCAGGTTGGTGATCCCCGACCAGAGGGCGCAGCCGATGAACATCCGTTTGACGTTGACGCGGTCGCTGAGCGTGCTGAGGACGACCCCGGAGGCGATATAGCCGAACTGGTAGATGGAGAAGATGGAGCCGGCCCTGGTGTTGTTCATTCCCCATTCCTGCCGCAGGATGGGGAGCACCGCCGAATAGTTTATGAACACCAGCATGATGAAGATCTGGACCAGGCAGAGCAGCAGCAGCCAGCGCATTTTGTCGGTCATGGGGGTATCCTGATCGCGTATACGGCGGAAGTATACACGCAGATGCAGATGTGCGGCAATCGGATAATGACGCCGATATCCGGTTCCGGTCCAACCGGACTTCGTCAGCGGTTGACGTGTGGTGACCGTGTCGTTACAATGGGCGAAACTTTTTCGGGGGCCTGCATATGAAGATGCTGTACGGCGTATTTCTGATCGTCTGCTGCACGGTGGCGTCGGTAGCCACCTGTGGAGCCGTTGAGTCCGGCCCGCATAAGGCGGCGGTGCCCAAGGCTGCGGTGCCCAAGGCGGCGGTGCCCAAGGCGGCGGTGCCCAAGGCTGCGGCGATGGAGAAGATCGATTATGCCGACGCCGCAAAGAAACTCCAGCTCCTGGCTGACAAGGGGAACGTGTCGGCGAAGGTGGAACTCGGCTATCTGTACTACGAGGGGAAAGGGGTGAAGAAGGACTACGCCAGGGCGGCCCAGCTGTTCCGGGAGGCGGCGGACAAGGGAAACGCCAATGCCCAGAGTGACCTCGGGAAGCTGTACCAGACTGGCACCGGTGTGCAAAAGGACCCTGCCGAAGCGGCGAAATGGTTCAGGCTGGCCGCCGATCAGGGGCAGACGGACGCCCAGACATCGCTCGGCATGGCCTACACCCTCGGCGAGGGGGTAGCGCAAGACAAGGTGGAGGGGCTCAAATGGATACTGATCGCGGCGGGGCAGCAGCAGAAACTCGCCCTGCTCATCAAAGACCAGCTGATTCACGGGGTGACGAAAGAAGAGGCGATGGAGGCTGACCGACGCGCCAAGGCGTGGAAACCGGCCACGCCGGTGAAGTAGCGCCTCGTCTGTTGCACGATGAATGAAAAAAAGCCGCCCCGTTGCCGGGGCGGCTTTTTTTTGTCAGCTGCACGGCGCTGCAAGGTCGGCGGTTCAGCCCACCTCCGCGTACTCCCGCACCCTGAACTCGACCCCCAGTTCCCGCGCCAGGCGCGCCACCGCTTCGATGTCGAGCCCCGGCACGGTCACGGCGCTGGCCACCACGTGGGGGATATGGGCGGGTGCTTCCCGGAGGAAGTCACAGACCGCGGCGAAGCCGTCGGCGCCGAACGGGGTGCTGCAGAGGCGGGAGTAGGTGTCGGCATCGGCGGCGTTGAGACTGACGGATACCGTGTCGATCAGTCCTGCCAGTTCCGGCAGGATGTTTCGGCCGTACACGATGTTTGCCTGGCCGTCGGTGTTGATCCGGGTCTTCATCCCCATCGCCTTCAGGTCACGCGCCACGTCCTTCAGGAGGTCCAGCCGCAACAGCGGCTCCCCGTAGCCGCAGAACACCACCTCGTCGCAGCCGGTGGGATCGCCGATGGCGTCCATTACCTCCGGGTAGGTCGGCTCGTGGTCCAGCAGCAGCTTGTGACCCTTGACGGTGAAGTCGGTGAACTTCGCGCAGAACGAGCAGCGGTTCGAGCAGCGGTTCGTGATGTTCAGGTAGAGGGCGTTGCGGATCCTGTAGGCGATGATCCCCGATTCCGGCTCCACGCCGATGCCGAACAGGCGCTGGGCGTTCAGGGAGGTGATCCGACCCACGTCTTCCAGCGAGAGCCCCTTCAGGGCAGCGACCCGCTCGGCGGTCAGCCGGACGTAGGCCGGCTCGTTGCGGGTGCCGCGGTGCGGTACCGGCGTGAGATAGGGGGCATCGGTCTCCACCAGCATCTGTTCGATCTTGATCCCCTTCACCACCTGCTGGAGCTGGTCGCTTTTCGGGTAGGTGATGGTGCCGGGGATGGAGACGAGAAAGCCGAGATCGACGCACCGTTTTGCCATCTCCAGGTCGCCGGAGAAGCAGTGCAGCACGCCCCCCACCTCCGACGCCCGCTCCTCGACGAGGATCTGCATGATCCGGTCGTGGGCATCACGGTCGTGGACGATGATCGGCAGGGTCAGTTCGCGCGCCAGCCGGATGAAACGGCGAAACACCTCTTCCTGCAGGTGGCGCGGCGAGCGGTCGCGGTAGAAGTCGAGACCGATCTCGCCGATGGCGACGACCTTGTCGCACTCGGTGACAAGCTGCCTGATGATGTTGTAGCAGTCGTCGGTCACCCCGGCCGCGTCGTGGGGGTGGATGCCTACGGCGCAGCTAATTCCGTCGCGACTGGCGGCGAGTGCGGCGGCTGCCCGGCTCGATGGTATGTCGGCACCGACCGCGACGATGTGGAAGACGCCGGCTTCGGCGGCGCGGCTCATCATTGCATCGAAGTCGTCTTCATACTCGGGACCGTAGATATGTGCGTGGGTATCGATGAGCAGGTTCTGCATCGGATCCTCTGGTGTGTTGGTTGTCGTCAAACGGTGTAAAAAAGCCCCCCGGAGAGCCCGGGGGGCTTGCTGAAGCGGAGACATGCCCGATCCGGTTACGCCTTCTTGCGGGGTGCGGCCTTCTTTGCCGGCTTGGCCGGCGCGGCCTTTGCCGCTTTGGCAGGTTTCGCTGCGGCGGCTTCCTTTGCCTTCAGGTTTGCAGCCCGTACTTCACGTGCCTTCGCCAGGTTCGCCGCAAGGTTGCGGTCCTGTGCCATCTGACGGCGTGATTCGGAGAAGTTCTTGGCGGTCAGGGACTGGGTCGAGGGGATGCCGAACTGTTTGCGGTACGCCCCCGGCTTCATGTTGTGCACCTGGTTGAGGTGCCGGGTCAGCGTCTTCATCCCCCCCTTGCCGCAGATCATGCAGACAACCTGGTCGGGTTGAAACGCCTTCTTCAGGGAGATGACGGGGGGCTTCGGTTCTTCGGCGGCCGGCGCGGCACCGCCTTCGATCTGGGTGAGGGCTGTGTGTACCTTCTGCAGTTCCAGCAGAAGATCGTCGGTGGACATTTCGGTTACGGACGCGTGTGCAGAAACGATGCTGGCAGTTAATTCAATCAGTGATGATGGCATGCGTGTCTCCTCTGACAATAGTGATGATGCATACATGGGTATAGCTTTTAACGTCACATCCGGGAAATTGCAAGTATAAATCTGAAAAATACTTACAAAAACCTGCATTGTCTCAGTTGTGTTATTGGATTGCCGCCGACGCGACTGACATAATTCGCGTGTCGAGAGGGAATAGACGTTCTCAGGACCTCTCTCCACCGCAGTAGAGGCGTGGCTGTTTCATTCTTCTGACGATGCCCCTTTGACGGGGTCTTAAATTAGTCCGGTGCCGTTTTGAAACTGTCGTTTTCATCGACCGTTGCCCGTTCGTTTCTCTTCTTTCGGGCCTCGGCCCGGCGTCCGCTCTGCCGCACGCCGATTCCACAAAACGAACTGCGCAATGGTGTTTGACAGTCGGCTGACACTCTGGTACAGCTTCATGGAGCCGTGCGCAGGCGGTACGCGGTACAGTCCGGCAAGCCGACGTAAGCCGTCGGCGAGATCCCTCGAAGGTGGTATCGTATGAAACCAGCATCCGTAACGATCGCGTTTTCCCGCATCCCTCTGATAGCGGTCTTTTGTCTGCTGTCCGGCATGATGCTTCCCGGCACGGGACACGCGCTGTCGTCCAACAACATACCGCTGGACAGCCCGGTTTATGCCTATCTGGAGAAGCTCGTCTCTTTCGGGCTGATCAGATCTGATTTCCGCGGTATCCGGCCTTTTAGCAAGGCGGAGGCCGCCCGACTCCTGCACGAGGCCGAGGTTGCCCAGGCGGACGGGGAGGGGAATGCACTGTCCGCCGCGCTTATCGAAGAGGCGCGGAGCTACGTGAAGCGGGAGTACCGGCTCCGGGAAGAGCCGGGAAACGCCCCGCTGTTCGCCATGAGCCCGATTTCTGCTTCACGTCTGCGGTACGTCTATTTCACCGGCGTGCCCCGCAACTATGAACGGCTGGTGCACGACCCGGGGGGGGACGGCGTGTTCGGCATCGGATCGGGGCTGCGGCCGGTCAATCCTCCCGATGCCACGGTCCTGCAGCACGGGTCCGAAGGAACGCCGTTTCTGGAGAACAACGAAGGGACGGTATACCGCAGGGGGAGTAACGTCGAGTTCCGGACCTCTGCGGAGGCGTGGTTCACGCGGTATCTGTCGCTCCTCGCCGAGCCCCAGGTCAACTACTTCGAAAACGGTTCGTCTGCGGAGCTGCGGCTGAACAAGGGGTATCTGAAGCTTGGCGGCGGCCCGTTCGAGATCGAGGTGGGGAGGGATGCGAACTGGTTCGGTATGGGGACCCGCAGCGCGATCACCCTGACCGACAACGCCCGGAACCTGGACCAGGTGAAGATATCCAGCCCGGAGCCGATCTCGGTGGGGTTCCTGGGGGCGCTCAAATACGCCTTCGTCCTGTCGCGCCTGGACCGCACGGAGACATCCGCCGGCGTCAGGGAGCCGTACTTCTTCGCGGGGAAGGTGTCGCTCAAGCCGGCGAGCGTGGTGGAGATCGGGATCAATCTCGGACGGCAGTTCGCCGGCCCCGGCGTCGACAACAGCTTCGGCAGCTTCATGCGGGGGCTCGTGGGGGGGACGGACAACGACAACTCCAATTCGCTGGCGGGGATCGAACTGCGCGTCCGCATTCCGCAACTGCGCAATACGGAGATCTATGGCGAGTTCTCCGGCGAAGACGCGGCAGCATTCTGGCCGATCGTGGAGAGCTACGTCGGCGGTTTCTATGTCCCGCGCCTGACGGACGACGGCCGCAACGACCTGCGGTTCGAGTATTTCCTGGGGAACCAGATCCTGTATACCAACGGAACGTTCCCCGAAGGGTACCTGTATCGGGGGCTGCCGCTGGGGGATGCGCAGGGGGGGGCGACGCAGGATTTCTTCGTCCGGTACGGGCACTGGTTTTCGCCGCGCAACGTCCTGTACCTCGACTACCTCCACACGGACCGCGGACGGGTCGGCAGGGTGGCCGGCCAGGCGCTGGAGCAGACCAACGGCGGCCGGATCACCTGGAACCTCCCCCTGTACAAATGCCTGAACATGTCGGCGATGTACGGCTGGGAGCAGGTGGACAACTTCGACCTCGTCGAAGGGGTCAGGCAGGTGAACCAGACGGCGCGGTTCGACATATCGTATCGCTACTGATCCGGAGCTGCAGGTTGCGCCGCCCGACGGACTGCGGTGTGTAAAAAGAAAGAGGGTGGACATCGACAGTCCACCCTCTTTTTTGTTGCGGTTTTCGCGTGACGGCTCAGTTGCCCTGGGCGTCCAGTACGGCGATGGCCGCCATGTTGACGATGTCGGATACATCGTCGCCCCGCTGCAGGACATGCACCGGCCTGTTCATTCCCATCAGGAACGGGCCGATCGCCTCGGCACCTCCCAGGTGGCGGAGCAGCTTGTAGCAGATGTTCCCCGAGTTGAGGTCGGGGAAGATGAGGATGTTGGCCGCTTCCTTGAGAGCGGCGAAGGGAAAGCTGTTCTGCAGGATCTCGGTGGATGCTGCGGTGTCGGACTGCATCTCCCCGTCGACGACGAGCCCCGGCGCCTTTGCCTTCACGATTTCCACCGCCCGTTTGACCTTTTCGGTGAGGTGGTGGTTGACGGAACCGAAGTTGGAGAAGGAGAGCATGGCGATGGTCGGCTCGATGTCCAGCATCTTCGCCTTCTCGGCGGCGAGGATGGCGGTCTCGGCCAGCTCCTCCGGGGTCGGCTCGATGCAGACGGTGGTGTCCGCCATCAGGACGATCCGTTTCTTGAAGACCATCATGTAGAGACCGTGTACGCTGGACAGCCCCTCTTTTTTTCCGATCACCTGCAGCGCCGGACGGATCGTTTCGGGATAATGGGTATCGATACCCGAGAGCAGGGTGTCCGCATCCCCCTGGCGTACCATCATGCAGCCGTAATGGATGCGTGACTTGCGGGTGATGATCCGCTGCGCCTCGGTCAGGGTCAGTCCCTTGCGCTGCCGGATGCGGAACAGCTCCTCGGCGTACGCCGCTGATTTGTCACAGGTCGCCGGCTCGATGATAACCGGTTCGGAGCCGTTGAAGGTGAGCCCCAGTTCGCTGATCTTCGCCCGGATCGCATCGCTGCTGCCGAGGAGGATCGGGGTGGCGATCCCTTCTTCCATGAGGATCTGGGCCGCCTTGAGGATCTTTTCGTTGTCCCCTTCCGGGAAGACGATCCGCTTGGGATCGCATTTCGCCTTGTTGATGATCATCCTTAAGGTTTCTTTTGCCTTGCCCTGCAGCGATTCCAGCTGCTCGATGTACCGTTCCATGTCCAGGATCGGCTGGCGGGCGACGCCGGACTCCATGGCCGCCCGGGCGACTGCCGGTGCGACCCGCATGAGTGCCCGCGGGTCGAACGGTTTCGGGATGATGTAGTTGCGGCCGAAGGCGAACTTCACGTTGCCGTAGGCGCGGCTGACGGAATCGGGCACCTCTTCCCGGGCCAGTTCAGCCAGGGCGTAGACGGCGGCCTTCTTCATCTCCTCGTTGATGGTGGTGGCCCGCACATCGAGGGCGCCGCGGAAGATGAACGGAAAGCCGAGGACGTTGTTCACCTGGTTCGGATAGTCGGAGCGGCCGGTGGCGATGAGCACGTCGCTCCGCACGGCCAAAGCCTCCTCGGGGGTGATTTCCGGGTCCGGATTGGCCATGGCGAAGATGATCGGGTTTGCCGCCATTCCCTGCACGATCTCCGGGGAGAACGCCCCCTTGGACGACAGGCCGTACAGGACATCGGCCCCGGCGGCGGCCTCCGCCAGGGTGCGGAACGGGGTATCGACGGCAAACCGCTCCTTGTACTTGTTCATCCCCTCGGTACGTCCCTTGTAGATGACCCCCTTCGTGTCGCACATGATCAGGTGTTCCGGCCTGAGGCCGAGGGAGATGGCCAGGTTGGCGCAGGCGATGGCGGCGGCGCCGGCGCCGTTTATCACCATCCGGATGGCGCCGATCGACTTGCCGATCAAACCCAGTGCGTTGATGAGTGCGGCGGCGGAGATGATAGCGGTGCCGTGCTGGTCGTCGTGGAAGACCGGGATGTTCATGGTCTTCTTCAGCTCTTCCTCGATGTAGAAACACTCGGGGGCCTTGATGTCCTCCAGGTTGATGCCGCCGAAGGTGGGCTCCAGGAGCTGGCAGGCCTTGATGATCTCGTCCGGGTTTTCGCTGTTCAGTTCGATGTCGAAGACGTCGATGTCGGCGAACCTCTTGAAGAGAACCCCTTTCCCTTCCATGACCGGCTTGCCGGCCAGTGCACCGATGTTCCCCAGACCAAGTACCGCCGTGCCGTTGGAGACAACCGCCACCAGATTACCTTTGGCGGTGTATCTGTATGCGTCGTCCGGATTCTTCTCGATCTCGAGACATGGTTCGGCGACGCCCGGGGAGTAAGCGAGTGACAGATCACGGGCCGTGAGGCAGGACTTTGACGATATGACCTCGATCTTCCCCTTGCGCCCACTGGAGTGGTAATCCAGCGCTTCCTGCTTCTTGCTCATGCGAGCCCCCTGTAGATTGATATTTTACTCAAGATAAAATGCGTTTTCGGTGGCAAGGCGTGGTTTCCGTGGTGCAACTGCCCGGAACGGATCGTGTATACGGCTAACAATAATCGCGGGGGTATCGCTTGTCAAGAATTTAATAAGGCTAAAATATACAGCCGTTTCATCGTCTGGAGAGGGATGAGATGCCTCTGCACGGCGTGGGGTCGTGATGAGCCGTCCCACTTGTTTTCTCCGGGGATATGGGCAATACTGCTACAACGCAGGTTTGATTCGGCGTGCAGAAAGGGAGTGCGATGGATCGTACATGGGCGCCCTGGCGCATTGAGTACATCATGAATCCGAAGCCGGAGGGGTGCATATTCTGCAATTCCGGTGAAGGTCCCGACCGCGAGCGGTTCGTGTTGTACCGCTCTCCGTTTTCGCTCGTCATGCTCAACCGTTATCCGTATTCGAACGGGCATCTCCTCGTTGCTCCCCATCGTCACTGTTCGGACCTTGATGCACTCTCCGAGGAGGAGATGTGCGATATGTTCCGGTTGATGCGGCTCGGCTGTCGTGCACTCACGAACGTTGCCTCCCCGCAGGGGTTCAACACCGGTATGAACCTCGGCAAGGCGGCCGGCGCGGGGGTGGACGACCATCTGCATCTGCATGTGGTGCCGCGCTGGAATGGCGACACGAACTTCATGACCGTGCTCGGCGACCTGCGGGTCATGCCCGAGAACCTGCGTACCACCTATGAAAAGCTCCTCCCTTTTTTCGACGCCCTTCGTGACACCGCCTGACTTCCGTCGGTGCATTCATCCCGTTACGATCTGTACGTCCGAACGTTGCGGATAAAGGCGGAGGTTGGTGCCGTATTAGGGGTGCGTGCGGCGATGGGCGGGACGGTATACGTGTTCGTCTTTCCTGGATGGCTCCAAACCGGCACGCCGTGGTTGATGAAACGCGTGAAGCGGCGTACTCTGCGGCATTGTGCCATCCTGATGTCCAATAATGTAATTGACAATCTCTAACGACTGCCCTAGACTGCGCAGAACCGTTTTAGACCCGACGGTTTCGGTGACTGGGTGCTGACGCGTCCGGGCAAGGATAGGAAAGATGGCCAAGTCGACTGTCTTGAGAAACAGAAGCTTCCTGTATGCGACGATCGGATTCGTCCTCGGCATCGGTGCACCTGTTGCCTGGACGGTGCTGCGTCTGCTGCTGTTCCCCGAACCGAATGTCCCCTTCGTTCATCAGATCTTCTCCGATATCACGAAAAGTCCCTACAATATCGCCCTGTATACCTATATGGGGGTCGGTACGGCGATGGTCATGGCGTTTCTCGGTTTCTACATCGGCCGGTCGAGCGACGAACTCCACGCACGTGCGGTCGAACTGGACGCCCTGCACAACGAGGTGGCAACCCAGAAGGAGCTGTTCGAAAACCGGTACAAGGTGCTGGACAACAACATCAAGAACTTTCATCTGATCAGCAGCCGCATCCAGAAATCCATCAAGGTCGACGAGGTGCTTGCCCTGTGCGCCGAGGGGTTGCATGACATCCTCGGGTATGAGCGGGTCAACATCCTCATGGTCAATGACAAACGTACTGCTCTCCAGTTTGTCGCCGCAACCGGCAGCACCGATTTTGATATAGCGGCTAACAGTCTTCCCCTGGATAACCGGATCGGCGTCATCTGGAAGTGCATGAACGAGCGTAAGCTGTTCTTTGTCGAGGATATCAACCGGTATTCCGGTGATTACCACCTCCAGGCGCCGTTCAACACGATCGCTCCCCTGCGGTCGCGCAGTTTCGTCATCTGCCCCATCGTGGTCAAGGGGGAATCGGTCGGTGTGTTCGGTATCGACAACCGGTTCAGCAACCGTACGATGAACGATACCGATGTGGATACCATCCGCCTGTTTGCCGATCAGGCCGCCTCCGCCATTACCCGTATCAACCTGCTGGGGGCGATCGACACCCTCACGCGGGAGCTGGGGAGGACCTTCGCCGATTTCCTGCGTAACCGCGAGGCGAACGCCCAGACCTTTTACAAGCTGAAGGGTGCGGTGGACTCCCTGTCCGACAATACCAGCAGCATCGCCTCGGCGTCGGAAAGCGTGCTTGCCTCGGTGGAAGATACCAGTTCGGCCGTCAGCGAGATATCCGTCGCCATCGAACAGGTCACCCGCAACATCGATTTTCTGTCCGACGCCATCGACAAGTCGGTGTCCGCCATGGAGGAGATCAACGCGACCCTCCGGAACGTGGAACAGAATACGGCGGACTCCCACCAGGTCTCCAGCAGGGTGAAGGAGCAGGCCGACCGGAGCCGTGTCGTCGTGAACGAGACCATCTCGTCGCTGGCGGAGATCCAGCGGTCCGTCGATCTCTCCTACGACGGCATCCGCCGTCTCAGTGACAACAGCAGCCGCATCAACGGTATCGTCAACGTCATCAACGACATCACCAAACGCACCAACCTGCTGGCCCTGAATGCCTCCATCATCGCCGCCCAGGCAGGCGAGTATGGCAAGAGTTTCGGCGTCGTGGCTGACGAGATTCGCAACCTGTCGCTGCAGACCGGTCAGTCCACCGACGAGATCACCGGCATCATCGAAGAGATCCTCGCCGAGTCGCGTCAGGCGGCCATCAGTATCTCCATGACGAGAGAGTTGGTGCAGAAAGGGGTCCAGCAGGGGGAGGAGACCGGCAAGGCGCTGCAGGTGATCCTGGAGAGCTCCGTCCAGGCGATGGACATGACCGAGCAGATCAACATCGCCACGGAGGAACAGGCGAAGAGCATCGGTCTCATAACCCAGTCCATGGAAGACGTGAGCACCATGACCTCGCAGATTTTCAACGCCTCCAAGGAGCAGTCCCAGGCAACCCGTAACATCGCCAAGGCGGTCGACTCCATCAAGCAGATGGCGGAGGGGGTGGTCGATGCCACCGGTCGTCAGGTCGTCGACGGTGCGGAGATCAAGCGCTCCATGGATACGGTGGGCGGCATGATTATCGGCATTTTCGACGATCTGGAGGAACGTCGCGAACAGAGTGCCCTGGTCGTGAGCGAACTGGAAGTGATCAAACGTGGTGCTGAGTAATTAGAACTGGACATCCGCAGTTCAGATGTTGTATACAGGTTCGGGCCCGCTACGTTAATGAGTGGAGCCGGTTGAACCGCGAACTACCGATACCGCCAGGATTCCAACGAACCGGGACGGAAGGCAAGAGCCACCAGGACTGACGTCTGATCGGTTCCTGATCTGAGCACTCATGCGCCATTCGTTTCGAACGGGCGCATTTTTGTTGTGGGGTGTGCAGTGAGCAGAAAAACAACCATTCTCGATATCCAGAAGATGAAGCGTGCGGGCGACAGGATCGCGGCCCTGACCTGCTATGACTTCCCGCTGGCCCGGATCATGGACGGCTGCGGCGTTGACATCATCCTCGTGGGCGATTCCGTCGGCGTGGTCATGGCGGGACACGATACCACCCTTCCCGTGACCATGGACGACATGGTGTACCATACCCGCGCCGTGGTGCGCGCCCGCCCGGCAGCGCTCGTGGTGGCCGATATGCCGTTTCTCTCCTATCAGGTCGATCCCCGCGATGCCTGTCTCAACGCGGGTCGCCTGGTCAAGGAGGCGGGGGCGGAGGCGGTGAAGCTGGAGGGGGGCGTCGCCATGGCGGAGACGATCCGGTCGGTCGTGACGATGGGGGTGCCGGTCATGGGACATATCGGTCTCACCCCCCAGTCGTACCACCGGATGGGTGGGTATCGCGTGCAGGGCAAGCTGGAGGACCAGGCTGAACGGCTCGTGGCCGATGCACATGCCGTTCAGGATGCCGGCGCCTTTGCCCTCGTGCTCGAAGGTATTCCGCAGAAGCTGGCCCGGCGGATTACGTCCGAGCTCACTATTCCCACCATCGGCATCGGGGCGGGGCCGTCCTGCGATGGTCAGGTACTCGTCATCCACGATATACTCGGGCTCTGCGAGAAATACTCCCCCAAGTTCGTGAAGCGTTATGCGGAGTTGACGCCGGTGATCAGCGGGGCGGTCACGAGCTACGTCACCGAGGTCAAGGACGGTACGTTTCCAACGGAAGGACACGCGTTTAACTGATGGAGATTATAGTTACGGTAGAAGCGATGCGTGCCGCATCCCGGGGCGCTCGGGCCGCCGGCAGGCGCATCGCGCTCGTACCCACCATGGGGTATCTTCACGAGGGGCATGCCTCGCTTATGCGTGAGGGACGGCACCGGGCTGACCTGCTCGTGGCAAGCATCTTCGTCAACCCGACCCAGTTCGGCGCCGGTGAGGACCTGGACGCCTATCCCCGCGACCTTGATCGCGACATGGCGATCGCGACCGCGGCAGGCGTTGACCTGATCTTCGCCCCGAAGGCCTCTGACATGTACCCTGCGGGATACCAGACCTGGGTGGACGTGGACCGGCTGACCGGGCCACTGTGCGGTGCCAGTCGCCCCGGCCATTTCCGCGGGGTGACCACCGTCGTTACCAAGCTCTTCAACATCGTACGCCCGGACGTCGCCCTGTTCGGCCGGAAGGATTACCAGCAGCTGGCGGTAATCCGGCGGATGGCGGCCGATCTGGACATGGGGATCGAGGTCGTGGGGATGCCGATCGTCCGGGAGGCAGACGGCCTCGCCATGAGCTCCCGCAACGCGTACCTGTCGCCGGATGAGCGGCAGTCGGCCCTCTGTCTCAGCCGGGCGCTGGCGCGGGCGCGGGAACTGTATCGGACAGGTGAGCGCGCCGTGCCGGTATTGCTGGATGCGGTACGTGCGACCATCGCGGCGGAGCGGACAGCCGTGATCGACTACGCCGAGTTCCGTGACGGGGATACCCTTGATGACGTAACGTCGGCCGCCGACGGCACCCTGCTGGCTCTGGCGGTGCGAATCGGAAAGACCAGGCTGATCGACAACTGCCTGCTGGGAGAGGAGAACTAGATGGAACGCAAGATGCTGAAGAGCAAGATTCACCGGGCCACCGTCACCGGGGCCGATCTGCATTACGAGGGGAGTGTTACGATAGATCTCGACCTTTTGGAGGCGTCGGACATCATCCCCTACGAGGCGGTCACCATCTGGAACGTCACCAATGGTAACCGGTTCGAGACCTATGCCATCGAAGGTGAACGGGGGTCCGGCGTCATCTGCATCAACGGCGCTGCGGCACGCCTCGTGGCCCCCAGGGACCTCGTCATTATCGCCAGTTTCGTCAACATGGAGAACGAGGAGGCACTTGCCCACGAGCCGAAGCTCGTGTTCGTGGATGAGCAGAACCGGATGCTTCCCACCCGCAAAGAGGTGGCGGGACAGGGAACCTTGAAAAAGGTATCCTGGTAACTGTCGGGATTGCCGTTCGTGGTTCACGCCTCAGAAGGGCCGGGAGCTGTTCCTGGCCCTTCGTACGTTCTGTGCTAAGATTTAAAATACGGACGGTAAGTGGATCGGGAGGCCCCCATGGACATCTATACTGCGGCGCACGTCCTGCCGGTATCTTCACCCCCCATTGACGACGGCGCTCTTGCGGTGGAAGAGGGGAGGATCGTCGCCGTGGGCAGGCGGTCGGACGTTCTGCGTGACCGTTCCGGAACGGTGCATCCGCTCGGAGATGCCGTACTCATGCCGGGGCTGGTCAATGCCCATACCCACCTGGAGCTGACCCACTTTCCGGCCTGGAAGGTCCGAAAAGGGGTGGACTATGCCCCCCGCACCTACGTGGACTGGATCATTCAGGTCATCAAGATCAAGCGTGCGCTGGGGATCGACGAGCGGGAACATTCGCTCCGGGAGGGGCTCCGCAAGTCCGTCGAGGCGGGCACCACCTGCATCGGCGAGATCGTCTCCGATCCTGATCTGTTGCCGCTGTACGCCGCCTGTCCATGCGCGGCGCGCCTGTACCTGGAGGCAATCGGCCAGTCGCCGGAGCATGGAGCGATCCTCGCCGACACGCTGCAGAAGAGGATCGGCGACTGGACGTTCGCTGACATCCGGCCGGGGATCTCACCCCACGCCCCCCATACCCTCTCCGCACACCTGTTGGCCGACGTTGCCGCGCTCGCCCGCTTACACCGCGTTCCCACCGCGATCCATCTCTCGGAATCTCTGGACGAGGCGCGGTTCCTCCACGATTCGTCCGGCAGGATCGCCGACCTGCTCTATCCCCACGTGGGGTGGAAGGACTACATCCCTGCGCCGCGTCGGACCACCTCCACCCGCTGGCTCGACGGGCTCGACACCCTCGGTCCGATGACCGCTGCGATACACTGCGTGCACGTCACGCCGGCCGATGTGGAAATCCTGAAGCACCGCGGTGCATCCGTCGTGCTCTGCCCGCGCAGCAACGACCGGCTGGCGGTGGGTACGGCCCCCGCGGCCCTGCTGAAGCGCGCCGGGGTTCCCCTTGGGCTCGGGACCGATTCGCTCGCCTCCAACGATTCCCTCTCCCTGTGGGACGAAATCCGTTTTTGCCGCCGGTGTTACCCGGACGTCTTCTCTCCCGTCGAACTGCTGGAGATGGCGACCCTCGGGGGGGCACGTGCTCTGTACCTCCACGACGTCACCGGATCGCTGACGGCAGGCAAGCGGGCCGATTTCCTCGCCGTCCGGCCGCCGGCAGGTGCCGGAGCTGGCGAGCTTATAGAGGCGATCCTGGAAGACGGCACCCTCCTGGAGACCTTCATCTGCGGCGTATCTTCCTCCGGCCGCTGACGGCCGGCTTTTCCCTTGCCTTCGATCATCTCACTTTGCTAGTATCACCGCCATGGGTGAAAAGCTGATCTGCAACAACAAGAAGGCCTACCACGACTACTTCATCGAAGAGAAGTTCGAGGCGGGGGTGGTGCTGACCGGCACCGAGGTAAAATCGCTCCGGCTGGGAAAGGCAAATCTGAACGACGCCTTCGCCATGGTAAAGAACGGCGAGGTCTTCCTGCACAACCTCCACATCTCCCCCTATGATTTCGGCAACCGTGAGAACCACGACCCCGACCGGATGCGCAAGCTCCTTCTGCACAAGAAGGAGATCGGCCGACTGTTCAGCAAGGTGCGGGAGCAGGGGTATTCCTTCATTCCGTTGCGGCTCTATTTCAAGAACGGGCTCGTCAAGGTGGAGCTCGGGCTGGCGAAGGGCAAGAAGCTGTACGACAAGCGCGAGGACATGAAGCGGAAGGATATGAAACGTGACGTGGAGCAGGCGCTGAAGTCGCGCAACCGATAGCGGCGCATATCGATACGTTCACGGAGGGGCGGCCATCGGCCGCCCTTTCTTGTTGCCGGAGCAGGGATGAGGTGGCTGCCATTCCGTGGGCAGTTGTGCTATCGTGATAGGAGAAGATGTTGTCCCACGGGGTGTGTCAATGAAGGGGCTGCGGGATGTCATCGTTGCACTGTTAGTGGTGACGGCCGGCTGTTCCGGTTATCGGCCGCCCGTCTATACGCCGCAGGCGTACCCGATCCACCGTCAGTTCAGTCAGCTCTCCTTCGACTGGAAACTCTCGCGTGAAAGCGGTGCTATCCATCTGGAAGGGTTCGTCCGCAACATAAATTACGAACGCTTCCGGGACCTGGTGCTGACGGTGTCCGCCCTGGACGCCAAGGGGAGAACGGTCGGCGAGGCGACCTGGCTGTTCCCGAAGGTCCTCATCGCTATCGGCGATGCGGTACCGTTCACCCTGAACATACCGGTCGCGGTCGGCAGTATGCCGGCGACGCTCCTGTTCGTCAGCCGGTACCGCCCCAACGACCGGGAAGCCGTTGAAACGGTGGACAGCCAGAGCTTTACCTATGCGCTCCCCTGACCGCTGCCGCGTCGCGCGGGGCCTGTTTTTGTGTTGACACTGCCGCGGCTGCCGGATTATGTTTCTCCGTATCCAGCTGTTATTCATTAAAAGGAGCGAGTATGTCTGAACTGAAGGATGTTACCGTAATCAGGGAAGCGAACGTGTACTTCGACGGGGCCGTGACAAGCAGGACCATCCTGTGTGGGTCCGGCAGCAAGAAGACCCTCGGGATCGCCCAGCCGGGTGAATATACGTTCAACACGGCGGCGCCGGAGCTGATGGAAATCCTTGCCGGCGAACTGGAGGTCAGCATCGCCGGCGGTGCATGGACGTCGGTGAAGGGCGGAGAAGCGTTCGAGGTGCCGGCGAACTCCTCGTTCACCATGAAGGTCACCACGGTTGTCGATTACTGCTGTTCCTTCCTCGACTGACCTCAAGGCGGTTTTCGTGAGTCAACCCACCCCGGAACATCGATCTGATCGTGTCGTTGGCCGATTTGCCCCGTCTCCGACGGGGCCGCTCCACCTCGGCTCGCTGGTTGCCGCCGTCGGCAGTTACCTGATGGCGCGCCGCTCCGGCGGCATCTGGCTCTTGCGGATCGAGGACCTGGACGTGCCGCGGATCGTGCCCGGTATCGCCGATGACATGCTGCGCACGCTGGAGACGCTCGGTTTCGAGTGGGATGGGCCGGTGCTGTACCAGAACAGCCGGGTCGAAACCTATCGTGCGGTGTTGCAGATGCTGCTGGAGAAGGGGCTCGCCTATCCGTGCGGCTGTTCGCGGGCAGAGGTGGCGCGGATCGCGTCCGCCCCCCACGGTGACGACGGTCTCGTCTATCCCGGCATCTGCCGGGACGGGCTCGCCGAGGGTAAGGAGGAACGCGCCTTCCGGGTCAAGGTGTACGACGACCTGATCCGTTTCCATGACGGCGTCATGGGATATTTCAGCCAGGAGGTCTCCTCGTCCTGCGGCGACTTCATCATCCAGCGGGCCGACGGACCGTTCGCCTACCATCTGGCGGTGGTGGTGGACGATGCGGAGTGCGGGGTGACGCAGGTGGTCCGCGGGAGCGACCTCCTCTCGTCGACTCCCCGCCAGATATACCTGCAGCGGCTGCTCGGCTGTCCCCAGCCGGACTACTACCACCTGCCGCTCGTTGTCAACCCCGACGGCACCAAGCTCAGCAAGCGCGACAACGCCGTCTCCCTTGCCGCGGGCCGCGACCTCTCCCGTGAAGGTGGTTCCCTCATCGAGGCGGCGCTGGGATTCCTCGGGATGCCGGTCCCCGCCGACCTTTGCGGTGCATCCGCACGGGAGCTGCTTCGCTGGGGGACCGACGCCATCTCCCCGGAGCGTATCCCCTCCGAATCGGCTCCGATTCAGCTGCCTCCCACCGCCTGATTCTCCCCTTTGACAACCTGATCTGCCGCGGTATGCTACGGTTGTCGAATATTCCGCATCATGGTGCGGGATATTCCTCAGCTGGTGTGTGCACAGTCTAAAAGTCTCAATAATTCCGGGATAATGCGTGTTGGCATGGTGCGTGTATCCGTACCGGTAATCCGTCACGAAGGGAGATCCCCCTGTTACCCATGCGCCACACACCTGCGTTTCGACCGCTGCTGATACTCGTGTTCATCGTCGGCATCAGCCTGCTGCACTACACGACCCCCCTCTACCTTCCGATGCTGCACGACATCTTCCAGCGGCTCTACTACATACCGGTCATCCTGGCCGCCTTCTGGTTCGGTCTGCGGGGGGGGCTCATTGCAGCTCTCTGCGTGAGTCTCGCGTATGTCCCCCATATCATGTTCCAGTGGGGGGGGCATGTCTCCATGGAATTGGACAAGTACCTGGAGATCGTCATGTACAACGTCGTCGGCGGGGTGACGGGGCTGCTCGCCGGTCGCGAGCAGCGGCGCAGGGCGCAGCTGGAGAAGACGGCCCGCGGACTGGAGGCGTCGTACGCGAAACTCGAGGAACAGTCCGAACGGATCATCGCCATCGAGGAACAGCTGCGGCGGGCGGAACGGCTGTCGCTCATGGGTGAGCTCTCCGCGGTCCTCGCCCACGAGATCCGCAATCCGCTCGGTTCCATCCGCGGTACGGCGGAGATCCTGAAGGACGATTTCGCGCCGGGCGACCGGAAATACGAGTTTGTCGAGATCCTCGTGAAGGAGACGGAACGGCTCAACCGGGTGGTGGAGGAGTTCCTGCGGCAGGCCCGTCCCCAGCCCGGTACGCGGGAGCGGTTCGATCTGGCGGAGGAGCTGCGGATGGTGGCGACCCTCGTCGCCGCCGAGGCGAAACGGCGCGGCATCACGCTGGACATGCAGGTCGCCGCCGTCGAGCTGTCCGGCGATCGCGACCAGCTGCGTCAGGTGGTTCTCAATCTGCTGCTGAACGCCCTGCACGCCACCCCTGCGGAGGGGAGGGTAACGCTTGCAGTCAACGAAAACGGCGCTATGATCGAACTGCAGGTTACCGATACGGGGTCAGGGATACCTCCTGCCGACCTTCCGCGGCTGTTCGAACCGTTCTTTACCACGAAAGAGGAGGGGACGGGGCTGGGGCTCGCCGTTGCCAAGCGGATCGTCACCGCCCACGGGGGGACGATCTCGGTGCAGAGCGAGGAGGGGGAGGGTACCACCGTGACGCTGCGGCTCCCCGCGATCGGAACGGAGGACACCGATGAACGGTAAGCGGATCGTGATCATCGAGGACGACAGCTCGCTGCGTCGCGTGCTCGAATTCAACCTGCAGGAAGAGGGGTACGACGTCACCGCCGCCGCCACGGGGGAAGAGGGGGTGCGGCTCTTCGGGGAACTGAACCCCGCCCTCGTCATCACCGACATGAAGATGCCGGGGATGGACGGGTTCCAGGTGCTGAAGACGGTGAAGGGGTCCGGCGCCGACGTCCCGGTCATCATCATCACCGCCTTCGGCACGGTGGACACGGCGGTGGAGGCGATGAAGCAGGGGGCGTTCGACTACATCACCAAGCCGTTCAACCGCGACGAGCTGAAGCTGACGGTGGCCAAGGCGCTCCAGCTGTCCGGGCTCTCCGCGGAAAACCGGCGTCTTCGGGAGGAGCTGGCCGGCCGGGCCGACTTCCGTGCCATCGTCGGTACGTCGGCGGCGATGGAGCGGGTGTTCGACCAGGTGCGGCGGGTTGCCGATACGGACGCGACGGTGCTGATCAACGGCGAGTCGGGGACCGGCAAGGAGTTGGTGGCCCGGGCGATCCACTCCCTAAGCTCCCGGCGGGAACGCCCCTTCGTCGCCATCAACTGCGCCGCCATCCCCCGCGAACTGCTGGAGAGCGAGCTGTTCGGCCATGCCAAAGGCGCGTTTACCGGGGCGGTAAAGGACAAGCCGGGCAAGTTCCAGCTGGCCGACGGCGGGACCATCTTCCTGGACGAGGTGGGGGACATGCCGCCGGACCTGCAGCCCAAGCTGCTGCGCGCCCTGCAGGAGCGGACGGTGGACCCGGTGGGGGGGTGGCGCCGCAGCGGATCGACGTGCGGGTCATCGCCGCCACCCACAACGACCTGGAGGCGGCCATCGTGGATGGCACCTTCCGCGAGGACCTGTACTACCGGATCTCCGTGGTGCCGGTCATCCTTCCCCCCCTGCGCCAGCGAGCCTCCGATATTCCCCTTTTGATCCGCCACTTTGCGGGACGGCTCGGCGGCGAACGGGTGGAGTTTTCCCGGGAAGCGCTGGATGCGCTCTGCCGCTACGCCTGGCCCGGTAACGTCCGTGAGCTGGAGAACACGGTGGAGCGGCTCCTCATCATGCGTCGTGGGGATACTATCACGGTCGACGACCTGCCGGACAAGATTCGGCTGAACCAGGCACGTGGCCGGATGCAGGTGATCAACCTGCCGGACGACGGTTATTCCTTGGAGCAGCTGGAGCGGGAGGTGGTGGTTGAGGCGCTGCAACGCACCAACTGGAACCAGACCTCCGCTGCCCGCTTTCTGCGGATACCGCGCCACACGCTCGTATACCGGATGGAGAAGTACGCGATCACTCCGCCGGATAAAAAGAGGCCGTAGTGGCAGAGCCCGTTTCCGGTCCGCGATGAGGGGATTTTCTGCACGCGGTGCTGAATAGTCTGCATGTCCGGTTCGGTGATGCCGTATGCACGTCGTGATTTCAGCTGGTTGTCCGATTGGCACGGCCTGTGTAGGTTACATCGGTACATGATCTACTGTCGAGGAGTTCTCATGAAATACCGTATCGTTCCTCTTGTGCTTTGTACCGTCGCACTGCTGGTTACCTCCGCGGTCGCTGCGGATTCTCCGCCCGTCGAAAACCTTCCCAGCCTCATCGAGACCGCCCTGGCCAACAATCCGGAGCTGAAGGCATCCGACGCCCGCTGGCGGATGTACCGGGAGAAGATCGCCCAGGCCCGCTCCCTCGACGATCCGATGCTCATGCTGAAGATCCAGAACGGGGTCGTTGCAGATCCGGTCAACTTCAGCCGGGATTCCATGACCGCCAAGGTGATCGGAATCTCCCAGCAGCTCCCCTTCTGGGGGAAACGCGCGCTCCGCGGGGAGATCGCGGCGAAGACGGCCGATGCCTACCACTGGACCCTGGAAGAGCGCAAGCTCGACCTGACCCGCATGGTCAAGGAAACCTGGTACCGGATCTACTACATCGACAAGTCGGCCGGCATTGTGGCCAAGAACATCCGCATCCTGGACGATTTCATCGCCCTGGCCGAGACGAGGTATGCCGTGAACCAGGGGTCGCAGACCGATATCCTCAAGGCCCAGGTGGAGCGCTCAAAGCTCCTCGACATGCGGATCACCCTGGAGCAGCAGCGCACGACCGCCCAGGCGGAGCTGAATGCGCTTCTCTCCCGGCCGTCCGACACCCCGGTCGGCACCATTCCCGATTTCGAGCTTACCGCCGTTACCCTCTCCGCCAAGGAGCTGCGGGATCTGGCCTACGGGAACCGCCCCGAGATCAAGAGCCTCACGGCCCGGATCGCCGGGGGGGAGGCGGGGCGCAAGCTGGCCGACAGGGAGTTCTATCCCGACTTCAACGTCTCCCTCGAATACATGCAGCGCGACCCGGCGATGGGGAGTGAAGGGGACGACATGTACACCCTCGGACTCACCTTCAACCTGCCGGTGCAGCGGGCGCGGCGGCAGGCGGCGGTAGCGGAGTCGAACTCCGAGATCGCCATGGTGAGAGAGGAACTGAACAGCCTCAGAAACGGCATCGAATCCGGCATCACCGACCTCTTGGCCCGCCTGGAGCGGCGCCGTAAGCTGGCGGAACTATACAAGACCGGCATCATCCCCCAGGCGAACCAGACCCTGGAGTCGGCCACGATCAACTACCGGGTGAACAAGGTGGACTTCCTGACGCTCCTGGACAGCCAGATGACCCTGTTCAACTACGAGCGTGAATATTACGACTCGCTCGCCGACTACCAGATGAAGCGGGCGGAGCTGGAGGCGCTGGTGGGGAAGGAACTGCCCTGACATGCGTAGGCTGGTCGAAAACTATCTGAAGCGAGGTTGAGCGCTATGTCTATCAACAAGAAGATCACCATTCCACTGACAATCCTGACACTGTTGATTGTCGTTGGTGGCTGGCTTTACAAGAGCGGCAGATTGCAGAAGCTGGCGGGCTGGCACAAGGGTGACGGCAGTGCCAGGCAGCAGACCGACGCCAAGGTCCAGTACACCTGTCCCATGCACCCGTTCATCGTTACGGACAAGCCGGGAAGCTGCCCAATCTGCGGCATGACGCTGGTGAAGAAGGTCCAGGCGGCCCAGGCGAGCACGAAGGAGATGCAGGGCATCCAGCAGGTCTCCCTCTCTCCCACCCAGATGGTGATGGCCAACGTGGCGACCCAGAAGGCGGACCGTACCGTCCTCGTCAAGGTGATCGATGCGGTGGGTATCGTCCAGTACGACCAGGCGCGTCAGGCGAAGGTGACCTCCTGGGTGGCGGGGCGGATCGACCGGCTCTACGTGGACAAGGTGGGTGACTACGTCTCCGCAAAGCGTCCGGTGGCCGAGCTCTACTCCCCCGATCTGGTCGCCACGGAGCAGGAGTACCTCCTTGCCCTGAAAAGCCGCGACCAGCTTAAAGACTCACCCATCGCCTCCATCTCCGCCGATGGTGAGGGTCTTGTGGCCTCGGCCCGGCAGCGGCTCCGGCTCTGGGGGGTGAAAGACAGCCAGATCGCCGCCCTGGAGAAGAGCGGCAGACCCGACATCCGGATTCCGATCTACACCCCGCTTTCCGGGATCGTCATCGACAAGCTGGTCCTCGCCGGCCAGTACGTGAAGGAGGGGGACCCGCTCTTCAGCATCGCCGACCTGTCGCGCATCTGGACGGAGCTGGAGGTGTACGAAAACGATTTCCCCAACGTGAAGGTCGGACAAAAGGTGGAGATCACCTCCCAGTCGTACCCGGGGAAGACCTTCACCGGCCGGGTCTCCTACATCTACCCGTTCCTCGACCCGAAGACCCGTACCGTCAAGGTGCGGGTGGAACTGCCGAACCCGGGGATGCGCCTCAAGCCGGACATGTTCGTGAACGCGTCCATCAGGATACCGCTCGCCCCGGCCCTCGTCGTTCCGGCGTCGGCCGTTATGGATACCGGCCAGCGGAAGGTGGTCTGGCTTGAGGCGAAGCCGGGCGTGTTCGAACCCCGCGACGTCACCGTGGGAGAGCGCGACGGTGATCAGATACAGATCCTCTCCGGCTTATTCCGCGGGGACCGGGTCGCCGTCTCCGGTGGTTATCTGATCGATTCCGAATCCCAGCTCCAGTCGGGCGGGGAGGGGGATCACGGGGCGATGCCGGGGATGAAGATGGAGTCGCAGCCGGCGTCGCCGAAGCCGGCATCCCCCGCCAAAAAAGGGGGGGGACTGGATATGGGCGACATGAAGATGTGAGAAAGGCATGCACGGCGCATCGGACACTAGGCACGGGGGACATCAACCTCTGCATGCCGGGTCCAGGTGCCCATTTACCAGCACCTAGCGCCCAGTGCCTAGAGCCAGGATATATTTATGATCGAAAAAATCATCGAATACTCCGCCCGCAACCGGATCATCGTCTTCATGATCTTCGCCCTGGTCATCGCCGTCGGCATCTGGGCCGTCTACACGACGCCGGTTGACGCCATCCCGGACCTTTCCGACAACCAGGTGATCGTCTTCACCGATTATCCCGGCCGCTCTCCTCAGGTGGTGGAGGACCAGGTGACCTACCCCCTGGCGGCGAACCTCCAGGGACTCCCCGATGTCAAGGCGGTGCGCGCCTCCTCCGCGTTCGGCTACTCGATGATCTACGTGATCTTCGACGACAAGGCGGACATCTACTGGGCCCGTACCCGGGTGCTGGAGCGGCTCAACTACGCCGCCTCGCTCCTTCCCCCTGGCGTCACCCCGACGCTCGGACCGGACGGCACCGGCGTGGGACACGTCTTCTGGTACACCATCGAGGGGGACGGGTATGACCTGGCCCAGCTCCGCACCCTGCAGGACTGGTTCGTCCGGTACCAGTTGAACACCGTCCCCGGGGTGGCCGAGGTCGCCTCCATCGGTGGGTTCGTCCGGGAGTACCAGATTGACCTCGATCCGAACAAGCTCTGGGCCTACCACATGAAGATCAGGGACGTGATGGAGGCGGTCAAGCGCTCCAACAACGAGGTCGGGGGACGCCTCCTGGAACAGTCCGATGCCGAGTATCTGATCCGCGGCACCGGCTACGTGAAGTCCCGGAGCGATCTGGAGAACATCGTGGTCGGCGCGGACCAAAACGGGACCCCCATCTATGTGAAGAACCTGGGGACCGTGCAGATGGGCGGCGCCATCCGCCGGGGGCTCCTCGACCTGAACGGGGAGGGAGAACGCGTGGGCGGGATCGTGGTCATGCGCTACGGGGCGAACGCCAAGGACGTCATCGACCGGGTCAAGGCGAAGATCGCCGCCCTCTCCAAGGGGCTCCCCCCGGGGGTGCACATCGTCACCCGCTACGACCGTTCCGACCTGATCGAGCGGGCGATCCATACCCTCAAGCACTCCCTCACGGAGGAGTCGATCGTCGTCTCCCTGGTGGTACTCGCCTTCCTGCTCCATTTCCAGAGCGCCCTCGTGATCGTCCTCACCCTTCCGATCGCCGTGCTCATCTCCTTCATCACCATGCGGTTCATGGGGGTCACCTCCAATATCATGTCGCTGGGGGGGATCGCCATCGCCATCGGGGTCCTGGTGGACGCCGGGGTCATCATGGTAGAGAACTGTTACCGCCATCTCTCGGAGCTTTCGCCGGAGGAGCGGCAGTCACGGCGGCTTGAAGTGGTTATCGCCAGTGCCAAGCAGGTGGGGCGGGCGATCTTCTTCTCGCTCGCCATCATCATCCTCTCCTTCGTGCCGGTCTTCCTCCTGGAGGGGCAGGAGGGGAAGCTCTTCCATCCGCTCGCCTTCACGAAGACCTTCTCCATGGCGGGATCGGCCATCATCGCCATCACCCTGGTGCCGGTCCTCATGTACTACCTGATGCGCGGCAAAATGCCCCCCGAGAGCGCCAACCCGGTTTCCACCTTCTTCGTCCGGCTCTACGCGCCGGTGATAAGGTGGGTCCTGAAGCACAAGAAGACCACCATCCTGTTGAACTGCGTGGCGCTGGCCGTCGCCATACCCATGTTCATGTCCCTCGGGAGCGAGTTCATGCCCCCCCTGGACGAAGGTTCGATCCTCTACATGCCGGTGGCGCTTCCCAACGTCTCCATCACCGAGGCGCACCGGCTGGTCCAGGTGCAGGACAAGATCATTATGAGCGTACCGGAGGTGAAGGAGGTCCTGGGCAAGGTGGGGCGGGCCGAAACCTCCACCGACCCGGCGCCGGTCTCCATGTTCGAGTCGATCATCACCCTGAAGCCGAAGGACCAGTGGCGTCCCGGCATCACGAAAAACGACATCGTCTCGGAGCTGGACGCCAAGCTCCAGATTCCCGGGGTGCGTAACGGCTGGACCCAGCCGATCATCAACCGGATCAACATGCTTTCCACCGGCGTGCGCACCGATCTCGGGGTGAAGATCTTCGGCAGCGACCTGAACGTGCTGGAGAACCTGGCAGTGCAGGCGGAGAAGATCCTCAAGACAATCCCCGGCGCCGCGGACGTGGATGCGGAACGGGTCACGGGGGGGGACTACCTCGATATCGAGCCGGACCGGGAGGCGGCGGCCCGCTACGGGATCGATGTGGGAGATATCCAGGACGTGATCCAGACCGCCCTGGGGGGCGAAAAGCTCACCACTGCGGTTGCGGGGCGGGACCGGTTCCCGATCCGGATTCGCTACCTGCGCGACTACCGGGACACCATCCAGGCCATCAGGAACATCCTCGTGCCGACCCGGGAGGGGGCGCAGATACCGCTGGCACTCGTGACCAGGATCAAGGTTTCCACCGGTGCACCGATGATATCCAGCGAGGGGGGGCTCCTTCGCTCGCTCGTCTACCTGAATGTCCGCGGCCGCGACATGGGAGGGTTCGTCACGGAGGCACAGAAGGTGCTGGGGAGAGAGCTCAAGGTTCCGCCCGGCTACTACGTCTCCTGGTCCGGACAGTGGGAGAACCAGGTGCGGGCCAGGAAGCGGCTGGAGATCCTCGTGCCACTGGGGATGCTGGTCATCTTCGTGCTGCTCTACTTCACCTTCCATTCCGCCCTGGAGGCCTCGATGGTCATGCTCTCCGTCCCCTTCGCCCTCGTGGGCGGGGTCTACCTGGTGAAGGCGCTGGGGTACAACATGTCCGTGGCGGTCTGGGTCGGTTTCATCGCCCTGTACGGCATCGCGGTGGAGACCGGGGTGGTGATGGTGATCTATCTGCACGAGGCGCTTGACAAGCGGCTCGTGCAGGGACCGGTCACGGAGCAGGATATCTACGAGGCCACCTTCGAGGGGGCGGTCCTGCGCCTCAGACCGAAGCTCATGACCGTGGCGGTGGCGCTCCTCGGCCTGGTCCCGATCATGTGGTCCACCGGCACCGGCGCCGACGTGATGAAACCGATCGCCGCCCCCATGATCGGCGGCATGATCACTTCCGCCATCCATGTCCTCATCATGACACCGGTGATTTTCGTGCTCATGAAGTGTCGCGATCTGAAGAGGGGTACACTTAAATACAGCGGTATGAAGCACTGATATTACCCCTCCTGAACCGGGAGCGGTAGTCAACCAAAAAAGGAGAAAGCACAATGAAGAAACTCGCAGTCATTCTTGCAGCAGGATCACTCGCCCTGGCAGTACCCGCATTTGCCCATGAAGGCATGGATATGCCCATGGATCACGGCAGCATGAAGCACGATGGGGGGATGATGGCCATGGGGAAAATGATCCACCAGGGGACGGTGGACGGGGTCAAGGCCAGCTTCCACGCCATCGATATCAAGGAGAAGATGGCCAAGATGGGAATGAAGGAGACCCACCACCTCATGGTGATGTTCACGGATGCCAAGACGGGCAAGATGCTCAGCAACGGCGAGGTGATGATCAAGGTCATGGGTCCGGACAAGTCGGAGCAGGTGAAGACCCTGATGGGGATGGAAGGGGGCTTCGGTGCCGACTTCACCATGCCCAGGAAGGGGAAATACGGCATCATGTGCAAGTTCAAGCTGGACGGCAAGGTCCGTAGCACCAAGTTCTGGTACACGGTCAAGTAAGGTCGACGGTGGTCGCTATCTGAAGATCCTGAAGGGGCGATTCGAAAGATCGCCCCTTCCGCTTTTGAGCCGGTACCCCTCGTGCAAATAATTTCCCTTTAAGTGCAGCATGCTGCACTTACATCGTCGTTCGTCCCTCCCCGTATAGCCGTAACCTGCCGTAATGACAAGACTCGCTGTATATTCAGGAATTGGCATGTTTCGTGGTATCCTTTCCTGTAGAAAATATTTGTCCCGGAGGATAAAATGCATATGCGTCATATCAAATCGGTGGTACTGATTGTTGCCGTCAGCCTTCTTACTGTCGCCTGCACCCCTTACCAATACCGGGGGGGAGTGGCCGGCGGAGCGGTGGGTGGCATTGCCGGCGCCATACTCGACTCCCGGAACCCATGGCGCGGCGGTGTGGTAGGCGCCACCCTGGGAGCGATCGCCGGGGCGACGATCGCCGACATCTCGGCCCAGGGTGCCAGGGAAGCCGCGAATGTCGACAGACCCGTGGAGTACCGCACCGACGACCAACGTGTGTATTACTACGCGGAACCTGTCGGATACGATTCCCGCAACCACTGTCGCAGGGTTCGGGAAAGGATCTACGAAGATGGCCGGTTGGTACGGGAACGTATCAATGTCGTCAGCGTAGAACCATACTGACGGTAGCGCAGCAGCCGCTGTAATCGGATGTCTGTTGGGAGGGGGCGGTCGGCCCCCCCTCCTTTCGTGGGGATTATGCTCAAGAGATTTTTTCTCCTAACCGGGATTGCAATATCGCTGTTTCTCATCTGGTTTGCCATAAGCAATTACCAGGCATCCCGTACCATTGCCGAAGAAAATCTGCGCGGTCTCGCACATACCCTTACCGATGCCATCGAAGGAATGGCGGTGCGCGATCCGTCACTGCATACCCTTGCCGAATTCCATCCAGCGGATATCGCTTTTTTTTCACTGATCGACAGAAAAGGCGTCTACCGCTTTCACAGCAACACGGATCTGATCGGCAGATACGACGCGGATGGCAGGTCCATCGGGGTGCTTCAGGGTAAATCCACTCGTGAGTCGCGCATTACGCTCGGCACCGGCGAAAAGGCGTATGAATTCTTCTCCCCTGTTTATCTTCCCGGAGAAACGCTTGCGCTGCGACTCGTCCTGCACACCTACCGCGCCGATGCGGTGGTCAGGCGTGCCGAATTCAACATGGTGGCCATCTTCGCGCTTCTCGTCGTGGGATGGGCGCTCCTTGCCATCCTCTACAGGTTTTCTGTCCGGGAAGAGCGGCACAAGGTCGAGATGGAACGGCGTAAGAGACTGGCGCAGCTGGGTGAGATGGGGGCCATGCTCGCCCACGAGATCAGAAACCCCCTTGCGGGAATCAAGGGGTACGCTCAGGTTATCGAGAAGAGACCACGGGAAGACCGGAACGCCGGCTTTGCCGGAGACATCGTCAGAGAAACCCTTCGCCTTGAGGTCCTGGTGAGCGACCTGCTGGCCTATACCGGCAACGCACCTTCTCACAAGGCGGAGATCAATCTGAAGGAGCTGATCGACTGGGCGTTCGCACTCGTATGCCACGAGGCCGAGGAGCAGCGGGTGAGGCTTGCAAGCGAGTGCAGTGCGGGTATTCGGGTCCTCGGCAACCGGGACAGGCTTGGACAGGTGATGCTCAATCTCCTGAAAAACTCCCTGCAGGCGATGCCCGATGGCGGAAGCCTCGATATAAAGGTGGGCGTCTCCGGGGGGGCTGCAACGATAGCCGTGAGCGACCTTGGCCATGGCATCGACTCTGACGACATGAACAGGATATTCGAGCCGTTTTTCACGACAAAGGCGCGGGGCACCGGCCTGGGTCTTCCCCTCTGCAAGAAGATCATCGAGGAGCACGAAGGCTCGATACGGCTGGAGAGCAAGCCGGGAAAAGGCGCAACGGTTTTTGTCGCGCTTCCCGTGATGAAGGAACGAAACAAAGGAGGCAGTCATCCATGAAAGGGCGTATTCTCCTCGTCGAAGACGACGGGACGTTCAGGGGCTTCCTGCGCACAATCCTGGAAGACGACGGTCATGAGGTGAAAACCGCCGAAGACGGCATGAAAGGCCTGCGTCTTCTCCGCGAGGAGAACTTCGACCTGGTCATATCAGACCTGAAAATGCCGGGCAAAAGCGGTCTCGAACTCTTCCGCGAAACCAGGAATGACCCCGATTCCCCGCAATTCGTCTTCATGACGGCCTTTGGCAAGGTAGATGAGGCGGTCGCCGCGATGAAGGAGGGGGCGGTGGATTTCCTGACCAAGCCCCTTGCCGACCCGGATACGCTTCTTGTCCTGGTACGGAGGGTAATCGAAAACCAGAGCAGGGCACGGGTCTACCTCACGCTGAAAGAGTCCGAAGCGGCCGGCCTTCCTCCCGAAACCCTCATCTTTGCCGGAAAGGGGATGACGGAGCTACAGAAGCTCGTGCAGAACGTTGCGGCAACCTCCGCCAACGTCCTCATCTATGGCGAAAGCGGCACCGGAAAGGAACTGGTGGCGAGGACCATACACCTTTTGAGCCCACGGCGCACTGCGGGCTTTGTCCCTTTGAACTGTGCCGCCATACCGGAAAATCTGCTGGAGAGCGAACTTTTCGGTCATGAGAAGGGGGCTTTTACCGGGGCGGTGCAGGCGCGACAGGGGAAGTTCGAGCTGGCGCGCGGCGGAACGATCTTTCTCGACGAGATCGGCGAAATGCCGCAGCCATTGCAGGCCAAGCTATTGCGCGTCCTGCAGGAGCGGGTTTTCGAGCGGGTTGGCGGCTCCAGGGAAATCAGGGCGGATGTGCGGGTCATCGCCGCCACCAACCGTAACCTCCTGACGGAGGTGGTCGATAAGAGGTTTCGCGAGGACCTTTACTATCGCCTCAATGTATTCCCCCTCCACCTTCCGCCGCTTCGGGAGCGGTCGGACGCAATCGCGCAACTCGCGGACTATTTTCTCCTCAAATTCAGCCGGCAGATCGGAAAGAACCTTCACGGGATCGAAGACGGTGCGATGGAGGTGATGCGGGAGTACACGTGGCCCGGAAATGTCCGCGAGCTGCAGAATGTCATGGAACGGGCAGTCATCCTGGCGCAGGATCTGATCCGCATCGACCATCTTCCTGCCGAGTTGAGACGAGAACAGATACCGGCAAAAACTGACTGCAGAGAGATCCTGAAGGCGACTGAACGGGAGATCGTCATCAGGGCTCTGAGCAAACATGCGGGCAACCGGCGCTTGGTTGCCGATGAGCTCGGCATATCCCGGCGCACGCTCCAGTACCGCTTGAAGGAATACGGTCTGCTGGAAGAAACTTGACGGTGCGCGCGAGCGGTGCAGGGCCGCGCACCCGATCTGATAGCGGCAATCGCTGGTGCCGGCACACGTCGTCAGCCAACTTGGGTCTGGAGTAACATGGTATGATCAACAACCGTATTTTGCTCATGGTAATTCTTGTAGCCGCCTTGAATTGTCTGTCGGTTGGCGCTGCATATGCGTCCTTTGGATTCGGCTTCGGCGGCGACGATTTCGGGAAGAGCGGACTGGATTTCAACAAGGGGTACGATGTCAACACGGTAACGACCGTCTCGGGCCGGGTGGCGTCTCCCCCGCACGCGGATGAAAACGGGCACGTGTTCGTCGATGTCAGCGTCGGGTCTGAAACCGTCAGTTTCAGTCTCGGCCCGAATTCATACTGGGAGAAGAACGAAATCCCGCTCCACGTCAATGACAACGTTACCGCCAAGGGCTCCAAGGCGCAGGGAAAAGACGGGAAGACCTATCTGATGGTCCAGAAGCTGACGAACAGGTCGACCGGTTCGTCCCTGGCCGTGCGGAATGAACGGGGCGGCCCTGCCTGGTCAGGTCGGAACGGCGGAGGCAGGATGTCGGACGGCCCCGGCTGGATGATGCGGGGGGGGGGCATGATGGGAGGCGGCGGCGGAATGATGAGACACTGAACAATGTCGGATGAATCTGTACGTTCGCCGGTATGGTCCGGCAGTTTCATGCATATTCTGCCCATATTTCGCAAACGCGAGCGATTGATACAGCTTCAATCCGACCGGCCACTCGCTCCGATTTTTGTGCCGCGGGGCGAGATAAATCTCTTGACGGCACCAGCCCCATTTGCTATAAAGCTGGTTCCACTGAGATGGGGTGTCGCCAAGCGGTAAGGCAACGGACTCTGACTCCGTCATCCCGAGGTTCGAATCCTCGCACCCCAGCCAACGGAATTTCACGTGGCACGTTTCGCATACCGGTCCCATCGTCTAGCGGTTAGGACACCGGCCTTTCACGTCGGTAACAGGGGTTCAAGTCCCCTTGGGATCACCATCTTGAAAAAACAGTAACCTCATGCCGGGGTTGCTGTTTTTTTTTTTACGCATCTACGGGGGTGTTGACCATGGAGAGTCGTCTGGCGTACAACAGACTGAGACCGGCCGTGGCCGCAGTGTACGTCGTCTGTCTTGCCGTGATGGTCTGGATCTCCCTGGTGCCGTCTCCGCCGCACCTACCCGGCCTGTTCGGCTGGGACAAGCTGCAGCATGCGGGGGCGTACGGCGTCCTGACCCTGCTCGGGGGGCTGGCGGTCCGGTACGACCGGCGTGCAGCGTGGCTGGGGAGTGCCGCCGTTGCCGTGGCGGTCGGCGGGCTCATGGAGATACTGCAGGGAACCTGCACCCTGCACCGGACCGCGGACTGGCTCGATCTGACGGCCGATGCCGTCGGCGCCCTCGCGGTCGTTGCGGTCGCGCTGTTGACCGTTGCCCGCGTGCGGCGGAGCGCGCAATGAATCATTCAGGAGAAGAAGGAGGGTGACCCGATGCTGAACGGCGTGATCTTTGATTTTGACGGCATCATCGTCGACACGGAACCGCTCCACTACCGGGCGTTCCAGCGGCTGCTGGAGCCGGAGGGGCTGGGGTACGACTGGTCGGTCTACGTGGAACGGTACATGGGGTTCGACGATCGTGAGGCGTTCACCGAGGCGTACCGGGCAGGGGGGCGGACGCTGGAGCATGCGGAGCTGGAGGAACTCATCGAAGAGAAGGGGCGGGTCTTCCAGGAGATCATCGCCGGCGGCGTCGTCCCGTATCCGGGGGTCGTGGAGCTGATCCGCGCGCTCGCGGGGCGGGTGCCGCTCGCCCTCTGCAGCGGTGCGCTTCCCGGCGACATCCTGCCGGTCCTGAAACAGTTCGACCTGACGGATGCCTTCCCCGTCATCGTCACCGCCGCCGACGTGGCCGCCAGCAAGCCGGACCCGGCCAGCTACCAGCTGGCCCTGCAACGGCTCCAGGCGTCGCATCCGACGGTTACCATCGATCCCGACTCCTGCATCGCCATCGAGGACACCCCGGCGGGGATCGCCTCCGCCAACGGCGCCGGCATTCCCGTCCTCGCCGTCACCAACAGCTACCCCGCGGAGCGGCTTTCGGCCGCCCGCGCCGTCGTCGCTTCACTCGCCACGGTCACGCCGGACGAACTGGATGCCCTCGTCCCCTGATCCCCGCACCATACCGCTCCCCATCGACGCGGTGCTTCCCGAACTGCGCATGCGGATGCGGGAGTCCGCTTGCGTCGTCCTCCAGGCGCCTCCGGGCTCGGGCAAGACGACCCGGGTTCCGCTGGAGCTCCTTCCCGAGCCGTGGCTTTGCGACGGCCGGATCGTCATGCTGGAGCCGCGTCGCCTCGCGGCCATGAACGCCGCGGGATGGATGGCCTCCTGTCTCCGGGAGGGGCCGGGCGGCATTGTCGGCTACACCATCCGCTTCGACCGCAAGATCTCCCGCCGCACCCGCATCGAGGTGGTGACCGAGGGAATACTCACCCGGCGGCTCCAGTCCGACCCGTTCCTCGAAGGGGTCGGTGCCGTCATCTTCGACGAATTCCACGAGCGGAGCATCCACGCCGACCTCGCCCTGGCCCTCTGCCGCGACATCCAGCGGGAGGTACGCCCCGACCTGCGTATCCTCGTCATGTCCGCCACCATGGACACCTCCCCCATTTCCCGACTGCTGGACCATGCGCCGGTGGTGAGCGGGGAGGGGCGGAGCTACCCCGTGGAACTCCGTTACCTCCCGCAGGAGCCGGAGGGGCGGCTTCCCCAGGTCGTCGCCCGGGGGGTCATGACCGCACTCCGGGAGGAGCGGGGGGATATCCTGGTGTTTCTCCCCGGCGCGGGGGAGATCCGCTCCTGTCAGCGGGAGCTTGCGGAGAGCGTGCCGCCGGGGGTGCGGCTCCTGCCGCTCTACGGCGACCTCCCGTTCGTCGAGCAGGAGCGGGCGCTCCTCACCGGACCGGAGCGGCGGGTGATCCTCGCCACCGCCATCGCCGAGACGAGCCTGACGATCCAGGGGGTCGACACGGTGGTGGACGGCGGGTTCAGCCGGCGTCTGGGCTTCAACCCGGCGACGGGGCTCAACCGGCTCGTCACGACCCGCGTCACCGCCGCCTCCGCCGACCAGCGCGCCGGACGGGCGGGGCGGCTCGGCCCCGGCGTCTGTTACCGGCTCTGGACGGAGTTCCGGCAAAAGACCCTCCTGCCGTTCGACCCGCCTGAGATCCACTGTGCCGACCTCGCCCCGCTGGCACTCGACCTCGCCGCCTGGGGGGTCGCCGACCCTTCACGCCTCGCCTGGCTCGATCCGCCGCCGGAGCAGTCCTACCGCGCCGCAGTGGAGCTCCTGCATGAGCTGGGGGCGCTGGACGGTCACGGGATCATTACCGTGACGGGGCGCGCCATGTCCCGGTTGCCGGTACACCCGCGGCTCGCCCGGATGCTCCTGGATGCGAAGAGCCGTGGGCTGGGTCCGCTCGGCTGCGACCTGGCCGCCATCCTCGGCGAGCGGGATCTCTTCCGCGACCGGCGACCGGCCCATGCCGGCCGCTGTGATCTCTCGGAGCGGATCGAGGCGCTTGCCGGCTGGCGCCACAAACGGGCGGATGCCGCGCTGGACGACCAGGCCTGCCGGACCGTGGACCGGTCGGCCCGGGAGTACCGGCGCCTGCTGGAGCTGCCGGACGGGCAGTACGACCTGGATTCGGAGAAGATCGCCTCCCTGCTGCTCCTGGCCTATCCCGACCGGATCGGCCGCCACCGGGGCGGGGAGGGTGGACGCTACCTCCTGGCCAGCGGCCGCGGCGCGGTTCTCTCCCCCCGCAGCGCGCTCCACGCGCCGCCGTTTCTCGTGGCACCCGTGGTGGACGGCGGAGAGCAGGGGGACGGCAGCATCATGCTGGGGAGTTCCCTGTCGCTCGACCTGCTGCGCCGCGAATGCGCCGACCGGATCGTGCGGCAGCGGCGGGTGGAATGGGACCTGCGGGAGCAACGGGTGGTCGCCCGGACGGAGGAGCGGCTCGGCGCGGTCGTCCTCTCCGCGCAACCGGTGACCCCGGAGCGGGACGAACTGGCCGGTGCGCTCCTGGCGGGGCTTGCGGCCGGTCCGGGGCTCGCGGCCCTTTCCTGGAGCCGGGAGGCGACACAGTTCCGGGCGCGGGTCATGTTCCTGCGCCGGGTCACGGGGGACGACGGCTGGCCCGACCTGTCGGATGCATGGCTCCTGTCGCACCTCGCCGACTGGCTCGGTCCGTACGTCGAGGGGTGCCGGAGTCTCGCCGACCTCCGGCGGATCGATCTGCTGCCGGCGCTGAAGGGCATCCTTTCCTGGGAACGGCAGCGGCGGCTGGACGAGGGGGCACCGGTGCGGTTCGGGGTGCCGAGCGGCTCCCGGATCGAACTGGACTACGACACCGACGGAGCGCCGGTGCTGGCGGTGAAGCTGCAGGAGCTGTTCGGCCTGGCGGACACCCCGACGGTCGCCTGGGGGCGGGTGCCTCTCCTCCTGCATCTCCTGTCGCCGGCCCGCCGGCCGATCCAGGTGACCCAGGACCTGCGCCGTTTCTGGGACACGGTGTACCACGAGGTGAAGCGTGAGCTGAAGGGGCGCTACCCGAAGCACCCCTGGCCCGACGACCCGTGGAACGCGGTCCCCACGCGCCACACCCGGAGGCGGGACTGACACCGGGGCGGAAGTTTTTTGTCTCTCATTGCGGGGGGATCGGCTGCGGTGGGCGGGGGGAGGGAGTCCCGGCCGGATGACGCCGACCGGGACCGGTGCTGCACGGCAGGAGCGCTATTCCCTGACGTAGATGTCCATGTCCGATTCGTGCACCATCCCCATGATCCGGGCGTACTCCGATTCGATCAGCTCGTAGTGGTGGTGCGTCTCCCTGGCGTTCAGCTCGTACACCGCCCGCACCTCCGGGTCCGCGATCCGCGCCGCCGTCTCACGGAGCGCCTTCTCCAGCCCGAGTTCCTTCTCCATCGCCAGCTCCATCGCCTTCTGCTCGGTGAACTCGGAGTCGATCACCTTCTGCAGCGCCACGATCCAGCTGGCCTCGTTGTCCACCGGCCGCGCCATGTACGCCTCGAAATCCGGGATGTCCGTGCCCGTGTACACCTTGTAGAACTGGCTGGCGTGCACCTTTTCCTCGCCGGCGAGGAGGTTGAACACCCGCTTCGCCTCCGGGTTCTTCATCATGCCGGCCCCGAGCCGGTAGAAATCCATGGCGTTCTTTTCCGTCTGGATGGACTGTCGTACCGCCCTCCGTACATCGATCTCGCTCATCTGACCCTCCTGTGCATGTGTTCCAGTTATGATACCTTTTTTGCATCCATGTGCAATCCGCAGCGCCCATCCGCCGCACCCGGTGCCGGAGACGGGTAAACTCCTGTTGACAGGAAAAAGGGTGCCCGTGTAAAAGAGATGCACACAAAATCACTGAAGGAGCCGCTGATGAGCGTCGATCCCAACAAGGTCATCTACTCCATGATCGGGGTAAGCCGGCATTACGACAAGAAGCCGGTACTGAAGGATATCTACCTCTCCTATTTCTACGGGGCGAAGATCGGGGTGCTGGGGCTGAACGGCTCGGGCAAGAGTTCGCTGCTGAAGATCCTCGCCGGTCTGGACACCGAGTTCACCGGGAAGACCATCCTCTCCCCGGGTTACACCGTGGGATACCTGGAGCAGGAACCCAGGCTGGACGAGAACAAGACGGTGCGCCAGATTGTCGAGGAGGGGGTGCAGGAAACGGTGGACCTCCTGCAGGAGTTCAACGAGATCACGGAGCGGTTCGCCGACCCGGACGCGGACTTCGACAAACTGGTGGCGCGTCAGGGTGAGGTGCAGGAGAAGCTGGACCACCTGGACGCCTGGGACCTGGACGCCCGGCTGGAGATGGCGATGGACGCCCTGCGCTGCCCGCCGGGGGACACCCCCGTCACGGTCCTCTCCGGCGGCGAGAAACGCCGGGTCGCGCTCTGCCGCCTGCTGCTGCAGAAGCCGGACATCCTGCTCCTGGACGAGCCGACCAACCACCTGGACGCCGAGTCCGTCGCCTGGCTGGAGCAGCACCTGCAGCGCTACGCCGGCACCATCATCGCCGTCACCCACGACCGGTACTTCCTGGACAACGTGGCCGGCTGGATCCTCGAGCTGGACCGGGGGCAGGGAATCCCCTGGCAGGGGAACTACTCGTCATGGCTGGAGCAGAAGCAGAACCGGCTGGCGCAGGAGGAGAAGTCGGAGAGCGAACGGCAGAAGACCCTGCAGCGCGAGCTGGAGTGGATCAGGATGTCCCCCAGGGCGCGCCACGCCAAGGGTAAGGCGCGCATCACCGCCTACGAAGAGCTCCTGGGGCAGGAGAGCGAGAAGCAGGCAAGAGAGATGGAGATCTACATCCCGCCCGGGCCGCGGCTGGGGGACATCGTCATCGAGGCGGAGAACGTCGCCAAGGGGTACGACGACCAGCTCCTGTACGAGGGGATGAACTTCAAGCTCCCCGCCGGCGGCATCGTGGGGATCATCGGCCCCAACGGCGCCGGCAAGACGACCCTCTTCCGGATGATCACCGGCCAGGAGACGCCGGACAAGGGGTCCATCCGGGTCGGCGACACGGTGAAGCTCGCCTACGTGGATCAGGGCCGGGCGCTCGACCCGAACAAGACCATCTGGCAGGAGATCACCGACGGCCAGGAGGTGCTGCAGCTGGGCAAGCAGTCCGTCAACTCCCGCGCCTACGTGGCGCGGTTCAACTTCTCCGGCAGCGACCAGCAGAAGAAGGTGGGGATGCTTTCCGGCGGCGAGCGGAACCGCGTGCACCTCGCCAAGATGCTGAAGGAGGGGGGGAACGTTATCCTCCTGGACGAGCCGACCAACGACCTGGACGTGAACACCATGCGGGCGCTGGAGGAGGCGCTGGAGAGCTTCGCCGGCTGCGCCGTGGTCATCTCCCACGACCGCTGGTTCCTGGACCGGATCGCCACCCACATCCTCGCCTTCGAGGGGGACAGCCAGGTGGTCTGGTTCGACGGCAACTACTCGGAGTACGAGGAAGACCGCAAAAAGCGCCTCGGCGCCGCCGCCGACCAGCCGCACCGGATCCGCTACCGCAGCCTCACCCGGGTGTAGATGCGAGCGCTTCAAAAGGCTACAATAAGATCAGAAGATAAACGTACAAGGAGCGGAAGATGTTGCATATCGTACAGGTGATACTGTCGGGGAGCGCCGAGCCTCCCCAGATTTTTCTCGACGAGGAGAAGGCGCACGCCGCATTTGTGGCCTGCGCCCGGAAATACTGGGCCACCTCCTACAACGCCTACTGCGAGCGGAACGGTCTGAACGCCGACAGCTTCGTGGCGGCACAGGGGTTCATCGCCTCCTTCGACCTGGCGGACCGCAGCCGCATCCACTACTGGCACCTCACCCCCGAGGATGCGGGGGCCGGTGCCGGCCAGTTGATGCCGGGTCTGGCGGCCCTCTCTGAACAGCGCGAACAGGTCCGGCGGCTCGTGCGGGAGGTGGAGCAGGCCTCGGGGATCGTCCGGGAGAGCCTCGCCGAACTGATGGACATCGTCGCCGGGGTGACGGGGGAGGAGCCCGCCGCGACCGTTACGCCGTCGACTGCCGCGGACCGGGACACCCCCGGCCGCTTTACACCGGTGGAACCGCCCGCAGAGGAGCCAGTGCAGGAACAGCCGAAAGCGGAGCAGCCGAAACCGGACGACGCACGGTTCAAGACCAAGGAGTGGCGCGACTACGTCAGTTCCATCGTCGGCATGTGCGGCGGCAACCGGAGCGAGTTTCCGCTCTTTACCCGCCACGACTGGCGGCAGGCGGTCTACAGCAGCGAGACCTCCCTGGAGTACTGGGACTGGGCCGCACTGCAGATCGACGACCATATCGAGGCGGCGCAGCAGGCCGGTTATTCCGTCGTGGACGATCCGGACAAGGCCGGACACTACCGGTTCAGGACGCCGGACGGGACCGTCAACGACCGCTCCTGCGAGGCGGAAGGGGATGCCTGGTGTCGCGCCGGGCTGCACCTGAAGGGGAAGTAGGGCGTGCGGCAGCAGCCGCCGTAGGCGGCTTTGAACATAGCGACACGAACGGGGGATCACGGCTGGGCCGGGTCCCCCTTCTTTTTTATCGGTCGTATCGCGACACTTTAGCCTGGGGTATACTGATACCGGAAGAACAGAACAATCCGTACCGAGAGGAGATCCGCCATGAAGATACTCATCGTTCTTACCTCCCACGACCGGTTGGGCGACACGGGGGAGAAAACCGGTTTCTGGCTGGAGGAGTTCGCCGCGCCCTATTACGTGCTGAAGGATGCGGGGGCCGAGATCACGCTCGCCTCGCCGAAGGGGGGACAGCCGCCGCTCGACCCGAAGAGCGAGCTGCCCGACTTCCAGACGGAGGCAACGAAGCGCTTCAACAGTGACGCTGACGCCCAGGCCGAACTGGCGCACACGAAGCGGCTGGCCGACCTGTCGGCGGATGCATTCGATGCGATCTTCTATCCCGGCGGGCATGGCCCGATGTGGGACCTGGCGGTTGACGCGAACTCCATCTCCCTCATCGAGGCGTTCGTGAAGGCCGGCAAGCCGGTCGGTGCCGTCTGCCACGCGCCGGTCGTCCTTACTAACGTACGCGACAGGGATGGTGCGTATCTGGTGAAGGGGAAGCGGGTGACCGCGTTCTCGAACGAAGAGGAAGCTGCGGTGGGGCTGACGGAGGTCGTGCCGTTTCTGGTGGAGGACCGGCTGAAGGAGCGTGGCGCCATCTACAGTAAGGGCGACAGTTGGGCTCCCTATGTCCAGGTGGACGGCAAGCTGGTGACCGGGCAGAACCCGGCCTCGTCGGCTCCCGGAGCGGAGGCGTTGCTGAAACTGCTGCGCGGGGCGTGAGCAAGGTGAACATACCGGAAGGAACGGGGGACCGCGGCATAGCCGGGTCCCCCGTCTTATATTGTGAACCGGGAATTATTTTGCTTTACGAGCAGGGTTAGTGCGGGTACATTATGAGCGGTTCGTTCATGTAGCAGTGAAGTTGGCGCTGGAGTCCGGCAGGGGAGTAGGTGATGCATAACTTACATAACTTACCAGCGTCCCCTTGAGCCCTCCCAGCCGCGAAGCCGTTATTGAGAAAAAAATTTGCGCATTTAGTATTGCTAAAGCTAGAACAATATATTTATGACCAAATATAGTCTAGGCCTTACACAATTCAAACTTTTTGGATTATAACATGTATTACTTTATGATGTTTATTGGTTTTGCTTCAGGATGGTCGCTTATTGCTGGTGCGTATGCTATTAATAGGCATACAATAAGTGCAAAAAATAGCATTACATTAACAGTAGTTAAACTGTTATACATACCATTATGTTTTATATTATTTATAGTTGCGCCAGCGTTATATCTGAATAGTAATTATTTTAAAAACGTATATCTGTTAGCATTTATATTAGGTGTTATAGCTAAGATTATAATGATATTTAGTTATTATTATAAACATAGAGAATGATAGGTGTTACATCGGGAAGGCTAAGGGGACGCTGGTAAGTTATGTAAGTTATTTGTTGTAACCACAGCACGTTGGCGAAGGGAAAGGTGAGATGCCGAGACAGGCACGACTGGATATTCCCGGGTTGGTTCATCATGTGATGGCGCGCGGGATTGAAGGACGTGACATCTTTCGCGATGACGAAGATCGGCAACGATTTCTGCAACGTCTGGCGGATGAAGTTTGTAAGCCGGACGGACCACGCCTGTATGCCTGGGCCTTGATGTCGAACCATTTTCACCTGCTGCTGCGACCGGGCGAGGGGCGTTTGTCACCCACGATGCGGCGATTGATGACCGGCCATGCCGTCAGCTACAACCTGCGCTGCAAGCGGAAAGGGCATCTCTTCCAGAACCGGTACAAGAGCATTATCGTGGAAGAAGAATCGTACTTTTTGGAACTGGTCAGATACATCCACCTGAACCCGGTGCGGGCTGGCATGGTGAGGAATCTGGAAGAGCTGGATGCATACCCCCATACCGGTCATGCGGTGCTCATGGGACGGCAACAGTATGCGGTTCAGGATGTAGCGGAAGTGCTTGCCCGGTTTTCCCATCGCACGGCAACCGCACGTGCGGGTTATCGGTCATTTGTGTCTGCCGGATTCGACCAAGGGCGTCGCGAGGAACTGCGTGGGGGCGGACTCATCAGAAGCTCGGGAGGCTGCCAGGCGCTGACGTCGCGGTACCCCGATGAACGGGAACTTTCGGACGAGAGGATACTGGGGAGCGGTGATTTCGTTGGATCGGTCCTCGGGGACGGGAAGTGGCGTCACAAGGGCGAAACGGTAACGGTTGACAGAATTCTCCACGACGTGGCGGCTCAAACTGGCATCAGTGTCGAGCAGTTACTTGGCGCGAGCCGCAGCCGGAGCGTAACGACTGCCCGCCAGCAGTTCTTCCGACGAGCCGTGGCAGAAGCAGGAGCAACGCTCACAATGCTGGGAAGATTGACCGGCAGGAGCCATGTGGCAGTGAAGTTGGCGCTGGAGTCCGGCAGGGGAGTAGGTGATGCATAACTTACATAACTTACCAGCGTCCCCTTGAGGCGCTCAGCCGTTCAGGAGAATGAATGAAAAGCAAACCAGGAATTACCATCATCGCTTCATACTTTCTGTTAAACGGTTTCTATATGGCATATCAACTTGTCATTGCTGCGCTTCATGGCGCGGTAGCGCAAAATTATCTTTTTTACAACTTTGTACCTATTGTTTTCCTGGCATCTGGCTTAGGACTTTTTCTGAAAAAAGGGTGGGGGTGGAATTTCACCGTCCTCTCAGCTGGTAGCTGCTTTTTGCTTGGGCTGCTGAAAGCTGCTGCCTACTTAGCTCAAGATAACGACATCATGTTCCTTGTTAAGGGTGGTGTAGATATCTTTTTAGCACTTTGCATAATCGGTTACATGAGTAGACGGACAATAAAAGAAAGTTTTGAAAAAAGTCCGATATCATTGCTTTCTATTGGGACCTTTTTTCTGTTGAGTGGAGTCACTCATATGTTTACTATCCAGATTTTGGACTCTATTTACCGAATGATAGCCCTATTTGTTGGCATTGTTTTGATCTCTAAGGCAAAACAGCAATTACGAGCTCAAGGTGACAGTACAACACTCGGTTAGACCAGTCGGCGATAAAGCCGCCGCTGGTGCGCCACTGCAGCCGGAACAACTCATCGAGGAGCGGGTCATGCGGAACAGCGATACCTTTGACGCCATCATCGTCGGCGGAGGACCGGCCGGGCTTGCCGTGGCCTCCGAACTGTCCGCCCGCCACCGGGTGCTGGTGCTGGAAAAGGGGGTGGCCGGCGAGACCGACCGGTTCTGGTTCGTGCCGCCGGACGTGCTTGACGGGACGACCAGCCCCTACTCCTACGGCGGGGTGACCCGTTTCCTGACCAGGACCTACAGCATGCAGGGCGACGATCTGGTCTGGCGGGCCAGGCTGTTCGACCGCTACCCCTACATCCGCGACAGGGAGCTCCTCCGGCACTGGGTCGACACGGTCCGCGCCAACGGGTCACTGATCGGCGACCGGTGCAGCTACCTGGACCATGAGACCGATGACGACGGTGTCACCGTGACCACCGATGGCGGCACCTTCCGCGGCCGGCTCCTGATCGATGCCTCCGGGTTCGATTCGCCCGTCGTGAAGAAGTACGGCATCGACCGGGACGGGTTCTACTGGTGGTCGGTGTACGGCGCCATCGGCGATCACCCCGACGGTCTCGGTTCGATGCAGGTCGGCGACTACATGATGTGGCAGACCTTTGCCGACGCCGATCACGGTTCGCTCAACGACGGCAAGCCGGTCTTCGAGTACGAGATCCTGGACGGGCGGAGCTCCTTTTCGCTGATCCTCTACCTGCGCACGTAGCGGGTGGAGAAGGAGACCATGAAGGCCGAGTACTACCGCATCCTGCGGGAGGAGGACTCCACGGCCGACTTCCACGACCTGGCCGTGACCAGCGAGCGGTGGGGATGGTACCCGTCGGGCGGTCTGAACCAGCAGATCGCCGAGGAGCGGGTGGCATTCGCCGGAGACGCCGCCTGCTGGACCACCCCCTGCGGCTGGGGGATGACCTTCATCCTGGAGAACTACCGCCACTTTGCCGGACGGATCGGCGACTGCCTGGAGAACGGTACCCTCGGCCGGGAGAGCCTGCGGGACGCCTCCCGGTTCCGCCTGCACGGCAGGTTCGAGGTGATGACCAACGTGGTGGCCACCCACTTCCTGGCCAACGCCTCCACGGACGAGCTGGACCGGTTCATCCGCCTGTTCATGAACCGGGTCGATCCGCTTCTCTGCGAGAAGATCTTCACCCTCAAGATCTCCCAGACGGAGCTGCTCGACATGCTCAGGGCGGTGCTGGAGGAGTTCAGCATCCCGGAGCTCTGCCGGCTGATCCCGGCGGTGGGGCTCGTGAACCTGATGGAGGAGGTGCGTTATTTCGCCGGGGACGGCATTCTCGACGCCCTCAGGCGCCTGTTCGAGCTCCATCCCGATACGTCCGGAGGTTTCGCGTTCGCGGACTAGGGACGGGATGCACAGGAAATACTTGACTGGATATGCAACGAGATTATAGTGCTGGCACGCGCCGGCTGTTGAACACATGACGACCAGACCGCAATCGCTATGAAAACTCCGGGGTGTTGCATGAGGAGCATCTTTTCGGGCGACGTCGCCCATCTCTTCGACGGGGTGGTCGGCCTGTTCGTCCCAGGCCAGGCCGAGCCGGACGAACGGCGGCTGTCGTCGGACCGGCTGCTGGTTTCCATCTGCCTGATCACGTCGCTCTTTTCCCTCCTCTATGTCGGCGTCTCCCTGTACATCGGCTTTCGGATCGGCGTCTGGCTGATGCTCTCCTGTTTCGTCCTTTTGTACGTCGTACTCTTTCTGTTCAGGGCCACGGGGCGCTACCGCCTCTGTGCCAACCTCTATCTCGCCTGCTGCTGCAACGTGGCGGTGTTCGGCTGCAGCCTGTTCTCCGGGGGGCTCCATTCCATGGTGTTTCCCTGGTTTGCGCTCATCCCCGTGGCCGGCGTGCTGCTGCTCGGCTACTGCAGGTCGACGCTGTACTGGTTCCTGTTCTGCAGCGGCGTCACCATCGCCTACGGCGTCGCCGCCGTGCTCGGCTACCCCTTTCCCGAACTGTACCGGCTCGAATATCTCCAGTTCTTCTATACGGTCTGCATAACCGGCCTGGTGATGATCCTGTTCTTCATCGCCCTCACCTTCGACCATAACCGGTCCATCGCCCTGCGCAAGATCCTGGAGCAGAACGACGAACTGCAAAAGGCATGGAGCCACGCCGAGGCTGCCGCCAGATCGAAAAGCGAATTTCTCGCCAACATGAGCCACGAGATCAGAACCCCGATGAACGCCATCATCGGTTTTGCCGCGCTCTGCCAACGGACCGAACTGGATGACAGGCAGCGGGGCTACCTCTCCCACATCGCATCGGCGTCCAACTCCCTCCTGGGGATCATCAACGACATCCTGGATTTCTCGAAGATCGAGGCGGGCAAGTTGCGCATGGAGCAGATCGAGTTCGGGCTGGAGGAGGTGGTCGGCAGGATCACCGGGATGGTGGGGATCAAGGCCGCCGACAAGGGGCTTCAGCTCAAGCTCGCCATCGATCCGGAGATCCCCCGGAACCTGACGGGGGACCCCCTGCGCCTCGGGCAGGCCCTGATCAACCTGGCGGACAACGCCGTGAAGTTCACCGATGCGGGGAGCGTCCTGATCGGAGTCGAGCTCGCGGAGCGGGATGCCGACGGCTGCCTGTTGCGCTTCACCGTCAGGGACACCGGTATCGGGATGAGCGACGAGGAGCTGTCGCGCCTGTTTGTCGCCTTCAGTCAGGCCGATACGTCGGTGACCCGCAGGTTCGGCGGTTCCGGCCTGGGGCTTGTCATATCGAAGAACCTGGTGGAGATGATGGGGGGGCGGATCGACGTGGAGAGCAGCCCCGGCCGGGGGAGCACGTTCACCTTCACCTGCCGGTTCCTGCTCAACGCAGGTTCCGCTGTCGCTCCGGTGGGCATGACGCCGGACCCGCCCGGCAGGGCGCTCGTGGAAGACGGCAGCGATGCGACGAACCGTGCCGAAGTGGCCGGCAGCGATCCGCTCCCCGTCACGCCGTCGCATACGCCCGCCGATCTGCGGGGACGGCTCGACCGTATCCGCGGCGCGCGCGTGCTCGTGGCGGACGACAATCCGGTGAACCGTCAGGTCGCCGCCGAGCTCCTCAGGGGGGTGGGGGTGGTTTCCGACTTTGCCGCCAACGGCAAGGAGGCGGTTGCCGCGGTGTTCGGCACGGACTATGATCTGGTATTCATGGATATCCAGATGCCGGTGATGGGGGGGTACGAGGCCACCGCCCTGATCCGCGGCAACGTCCGTTATGCCGGACTGCCGATCATCGCCATGACCGCCCACGCCATGACCGGCGTGCGGGAAGGGTGTCTGGCCGCCGGCATGAGCGACTACCTGAGCAAGCCGGTCGACCCCGCCCGGCTCCACGCCCTGCTGGTCCGATGGATCGAGCCGGGCGACCGCGCCGTCCCCCCGGAGGTCACCGGGTCCGGGGCATGCGCGGAAGGGCTTCCGGAGTCCCTCGAAGGCTTCGATCTTGCGGAGGGGCTGGAGCTGCTCGACAACAACCGTCCCCTCTATCGGCGCTTCATCATCGACTTTGCCGGTCGTGACATCCCGAAGGCCCGGGACCTGCCGCAACTGCTCCGGGAAGGACGACGCGACGAGGCCTGCCGGCGGATGCACTCGCTGAAGGGGGTGGCCGGTACGCTGTCCGCAATCGACGTGTGCCGGATTGCCGCCGAACTGGAAGAGCTCCTGGAAGGACCCGCTTCGGCAGCCGAGACGAGATTGATTGCCGACCTGGAGCAGGCCTGCGACGTCGTCATCCGCGCCGTCTCGTCCCTCGGGGGGGAACCCACGGCGGTTCCGGACACATCATGTGCAATCAACGAACTACTATGATCGCCATCGGACACAGAGGCGCGGCGGGCTACGCGCCGGAAAATACCCTGAAGTCGGTTTCCCGCGCCCTGGAACTGGGGGTGCCGTGGGTGGAGGTCGACGTGTACGTCGTGGAGGACCACCTGGTCGTGTTCCACGACGAACGGCTTGAGCGGACGACCGACGGGCACGGTTACGTGCGGGACCGGTCGTTCGCCTACCTGCGGACGCTGGACGCGGGAGAGGGGGAACGCATACCGACCCTGGATGAGGTGTTCGACCTCGTCGGCCGGCGCGCCGGGATCAACATCGAGCTGAAGGGACCCGGCACGGCCGGGTCGGTGGCGGGGCGGATCGCCGGTCTGATCGGGCAGGGGTGGGGGTACGACCGGATCGTGGTCTCCTCGTTCGACCGTACGGCGCTGGCGGCAATGAAGGCGCTGGACCCGCGTATCCGTCTGGGCGGCCTTCTGTCCCGCATCCCCCACGACGACGCGGCCTGTGGCGAGCGGCTCGGGCTCTGGTCCATCCATCCCTCCATTCGCTTCATCGACCGTGCGCTCGTGGACGATGCCCACCGCCGGGGGCTGCAGGTATGGGCCTACACCGCCAACACACACGAGGATATCGCACGGATGGCCGCGCTGGGCGTGGACGGTCTGTTCTCCGACTACCCCGACCGTGTGATGCGGTATGCCGGGGACTGACGGAGAGGTGCACGCTGCAGCTCTCCGAGCTGTCAACGACATATGAGGTGATTGAACGGGGGACCACGGCGGTGCGGGTCCCCCGTTCACGTTATGCTGGTCCGTCCCGAGGTTTCACGCGACACGATCAACCCGTTTTGTGTGTGGTCGGTAATGGATTAATTCTCACGACGGACTCAAGAAACCTGTAAAAAATCCGAAATACACTATATACTGTTGTCGCTATAATCTTACCACCGGACCTGGACCTCCACATGCACATCCGAGAGCTGGACGCAACCGGGCTCAAATGCCCGCAGCCGATCATGAAACTGACGGTTGTCTCGTCGGAGATGAAGCCGGGCGAGATGCTGGAGATCATCGGCGACTGTCCCACCTTCGAGGTCGATGTCCGTGCCTGGTGCCAGCGTCTCAACAGGACGCTTCTGTACGTCACCGAGGAAGCAGGGTATCGGCGGCGCATCAGGATACGCTTCTGATATCTCAAGATATGTCCGTGTGAGGGCGACGATGCCTGAACGAAAAACGCTCTACTGCTGGGAATACTTCTCGTGCTCGAACACGGCGTGTCCGGTCTACGGGAACAGGGGCAAGACCTGCTGGCTCGAGGATTCCACCCATTGTCACAACAGGCAGACCACCGGCTGCATCGACAAGGGAGCCGTCTGCACCACCTGCCCCGTTTTCGAGAAGAGCGGAGACCTGGACGCGATCAAGGCGTTCATGCGCAAGCATTATCATTCCATGGTGATGCGCGAGCATCAGGCCGAACTGGTCAACAGGTCGTTCGTCGAGTCGTTCGCCCATATCATCGACATCGTCGAAAAGCTCTGCCACGGTGATCCGACCGCCCGGATCGATGGCGGCGGCTCGAACCTCCTCGTCCGCAAGCTCGCCGAAGGGATAAACCTCCTCGCGGAAAGCCTGTCCGACCGGATCGACGAAACCCACGAGATGGCCATCGGCATCTGCGAGCATTACGACGTGCTGAACCGGATCGCCGCCGGCGATATGGCAGCGTGCGCCAACGAGCATTCCAGCAACGAGCTGATCGCCAAGCTGGGGGTCCTGATCAACAGGGAAAAGGCGTCGCTGGTCTCCATCATCCGGCGTCTGCAGGAAGCCGACGAGAAACTCAGTTTCGCCTACCACCAGATGCGGGATATCGTCGATTTCCTTCCGGATGCGACCTTCGTCGTCGACAGCAAGGGGGAGATCATCGCCTGGAACAAGGCGATAGAGGAGATGACCGGCTGCCCCAAGGAGGAGATGCTCGGCAGCGGTGAGCGGTCCTATTCGGTCGCATTCTACGGCGAACCGCGCCCCGTCCTGCTCGATTTCCTCGACGAGGACATCTCGAACGTCACGAGCCATTATACCTACATGAAGCGGGCCGGCGACAAGTTGTACGCCGAGGCGCACATACCGGCGTTTCGCGGCCGCGGCGACGTCTATCTCTGGGTGACGGCGGCCCCGCTCATCGACCAGGACGGCCAGCGTGTGGGGGCCGTGGAGTCGGTGCGCGACATCACGGACTACCGCAAGGCGGAACTCGACCGGATGCATCTGGAGGCGCAGCTGCGGCAGTCGCAGAAGATGGAGGCGATCGGTCTGCTGGCGGGGGGGATCGCCCACGACTTCAACAACCTTTTGACGGCGATCATCGGCTACACCTCGCTCCTGCAGTACAGGCTCGGTCCCGCGTCCGATCTCCACCACTACCTCGATCAGATCAACATCAGCGTGGACCGCGCATCCCGCCTTACCCAGGACCTGCTGGCGTTCGGCCGCAAGCGGATACTGAACCCCGAGGCGTCGGACTTGAACCAGATCGTCCACAATATCCGGGGGCTTCTGTCACGACTTTTAACGGAAGATATCCGTTTCGAGATCATCTTCGAACGCGATCCGCTGCTGGTGCTGGTGGACCGGGGGATGATCGAGCAGGTGCTGATGAACCTCATCGCCAACGCCCGGGATGCCCTGCCGGCCGGCGGCAACGTCACCGTCCGTACCGGTATCGTCGATCATCTGATGCCGCCACCCGGCAGTTCGCTGCGCGGTGACATCCGCTATGCCGTGATCTCCGTGACCGACAACGGGATCGGCATGGACGCCGCCACCCAGGAAAAGATATTCGAACCGTTCTATACGACGAAGGAGACCGGGAAGGGGACGGGGCTCGGACTCTCCACCGCCTACGGGATCGTTTCCCAGCACGAGGGGACCATCACGGTGTACAGCGAGCCGGGGCACGGCACCACCTTCCGGGTCTATCTGCCGGTGCTGGAACTTGCCCCGGAGATGTGCAACCAGCCGGATACGGCGTCCATCCAGACCGAGTTTGCGGGGGGGGATGAATGCATCCTTTTGGCCGAGGACAACGAAGAGACCCGTGACGTCAACCGTGAGATCCTGGAGACGGCGGGCTACCGGGTCATCACGGCGGAGAACGGCGAAGAGGCGCTGGGGCTGTACCGGAAACACCGGCATGACCTCGCGCTCGTCATCCTGGATGTCATCATGCCGCTCATGAACGGTCGGGAGGTGTACGAGGAGATCCGCGCCATCGATCCCGCTGCCCGCTGCCTGTTCACCAGCGGCTACACGGCGGACATCATCCACAAGAAGGGGAAGATCGAAAAGGGGGTCGATTTCCTTCCCAAGCCGACCAGACCCCGCGAACTCCTGCGGACGGTCCGCGCGATCCTCGACCGACCCGATGCGTGCAGCCTCGTGCCATGACCGTATCCCGACCCGCCATGGCCATCTACTGGACCGGCTCCTGCGGCGGCTGCGAGGTCGCGTTCCTGAACCTGGACGAGGCGCTCCTCGGGATCGGACGCGACTGGGAGCTTTCGTTCTGTCCCTGTCTGCTCGACACGAAACGGGCCGACCTGGAGGCGATGGCCGACGGCAGCATCGCGGTCACCCTTTTGAACGGCTGCCTCCGCTCCGGCGAGAACCTGGAGATGGCGCGTCTGCTCCGGCTGAAATCCCGCCTGCTCGTCGCCTTCGGCAGCTGCGCCGACGGCGGCGGCGTTCCCGCCCTCGCCAACGAGGCGAGCGCCGCTCAGCTCCTGTCGCGGATCTGCGATACTGCCGCCGATGCCGTCCCCGGACAGCGCGGCGACGACGGTACGTTTTCCCCGGAGCTACCCGCTCCATCCCCGCTCCTGCCGCGCGTCCATGCGGTCGCCGAACTGGTCGACGTCGATTACGTCATCCCCGGTTGTCCCCCCGAACCGGACCGCCTGCTCGACGCCATCCGGACCCTCGGCATGTCCCCGCTGCCGCCCCGGGGAACGGTGCTGGGGTGTACCTCCCGGTCGGTCTGCGACGACTGCCCGCGGGAGAAACGAAACCACCGGCCGCAGCGGCTGGTCCGCAGCTGCGCGATCATCCCGGAAGAGGGGTGGTGCCTGCTGGAGCAGGGGATCGCCTGCATGGGGATGGCGACCCGCGGCGGCTGCGGCGCCCTCTGCCCGACGGTCCATGCCCCCTGCACCGGCTGCTACGGTACGCTCGACCCGGATGCCGTTCCGGTCGCGGCATCGCTCTCCGCCCTCTCCGCGGCTGTTCTGCCCGACATCCCCCATCCCGCCGACGACCGGACCGTCCGCGAACTGTATCGGGCCGCACTTTCCGCCGTGGCCGATCCGCTCGGTACGCTCTGCCGCTACGACGGAGCCCGGAATCTGGCCGGCGGGACGGGTCAATCCGGGGCGGACCGTGGGTAGGCGCATCGTCATCGACCCGGTCACCCGCCTTGAGGGGCACGGCCGGATCGAGATCCTCCTCGACGAGCGGGGCGAGGTGAGCCGCGCCTGGTTCCTGACGCCCGAGCTGCGGGGATTCGAATCGTTCTGCGTCGGCCGTCAGGCCGAGGAGATGCCGAACATCACCAACCGGATCTGCGGCATCTGCCCGGAGGCGCACCACATGGCCTCGGTCAGGGCGCTCGACGCCATGTGGGGTGCACCCTGCCTGCCGGCGGCCGAGCGGATCAGGCGGCTTATCTACAACGCCTTCTTCGTCGCCGACCACGCCACCCATTTCTACTGCTTCGCCGGCCCCGACCTGATCGTCGGCCCCGACGCCCCGAAGACGGAGCGGAACATCCTCGGGGTGATCCGCGCCCTCGGCCGGGAGGCGGGGCAGGGGATCATCGCCTGCCGGGCCCGGAACCACCGGCTGATCAAGATGCTCGGGGGACGCGGCATCCATCTCTGCGCCGGACTCCCCGGCGGCTGGAGCGTGCCGGTGACCGCCGAGCTCGCCGCGGAGGCGCGGCAGGTGGCCGACGAGAACCGGGAGTTCGCGCTTGCCACCCTCGACCTCTTCCTGCGCCTGATCCGGGACGACGGCAGCTGCCGGGAGCTCTTCGCCCCCGGGGGCGCCGACCCGCCGACACACTACCTGGGGACGGTGGACGACTCCGGCGCGCCGGATGTCTACCAGGGGGAGGTCCGGGTGGTCGATCCGGACGGTCTCGTCACGACGACCTTCGCCCCGGCCGACTATGCGGCGCACATTGCGGAGCACGCCGAGCCCTGGACCTACATGAAGTTTCCCTACCTGCGCAGGTTCGGGTGGCGGGGGTTTCGTACCGGGGCCGACAGCGGCATCTATCAGTCCACGCCGCTGGCCCGGCTGAACGTCGCAGACCGGATGGGCACCCCCCGTGCCCAGGCGGCATTCCAGCGGCTCTACGAGGCCTACGGCTGCTGGCAGAACGGACCCGGCGGCCGGAACCGGCCGATCCACCACCGGATGGCCACCCACTGGGCCCGGCTCGTCGAGATGCTGGCTGCGGCGGAGCGGATGGGGGAGCTGGCCCGGCACCCCGACCTGTGCGATCCGCTGGTGCGGCAGGCGGTGGCGCCGCGCGCCGGGGAGGGGATCGGCGTCGTGGAAGCGCCGCGCGGCACCCTGATCCACCACTACGCCTGCGACGACGACGGTCTCATCACGCAGGTCAACCTGATCGTCGGGACCACCCACAACAACGCCGCCATCGGCATCTCCGTGGCAGAGGCCGCCCGGGGGCTGATCCACGGCGGTACGGTCACCGACGGCATCCTCAACCGGATCGAGATGGCGTTCCGGCTCTACGACCCCTGCTGCGCCTGCGCCACCCATGCGGTGGGGAAGACCCCCTTCGAGATACTGGTCCGGAGTAGCGCCGACGGCGCGATTCTGGACCGGGTGGTGCGGTCATGACCACCCTGGTCATCGGACTCGGTTCGCCGCTGTTGCGGGACGACGGCATCGGCCCGCAGGTCGTGCGGGAGCTCGTCCGGCACGACCTTGCCGGCGTCCGGCTGGCGGAGGCCCACGCCGGCGGGCTGGCGCTGGTGGAGGAGATGCAGGGGAGCGAGCGGGTCATCATCGTCGACGCCTCTCTCCATCCCGACCTGCGGCCGGGGGAGATCGCGGTGACCGGCGTCGGGAGCGCCACCTGTCACGCCGCCTGCAGCCACGACTGCACCCTGGAGCAGGCGCTCGCCCTGGCGCGGGGGGCGGGGCTGGCGCTCCCCCCCGACGAGCGGATCGTGATCGTCGCCGTCGGGGCCGCCGACGTGCAGTGCTTCGACGAACGGCTGTCGCCGGCCGTGGCCGCGGCCCTGCCCGGGATCTGCGCCAGGGTGGCGAGCCTTGCACGGGAGGGGGCGATCCCATGACCGAAACGCACACCACCGCCGTCATCGTCTGCGCATGCAGCGGCTGCCTCGGTGAGGCGATCGACTGGGATGCGGTCCGGTCGGCTTTTGCCGAGCACCCGGCACGTCCGCGGTTTCTCTTCGACGAACTCGCCTGCGCCGTCGACAACCGGGCGGCCCTGGCGGAAAAACTACGGGAAATGGCTCCCGGCAGGGTCGTCGTCATGGCCTGCTCTCCCCGCGATCACGAGGAGACCTTCCGCCAGATCCTGTCGGCGGCGGGGATCAACCCCTACCTGATGCAGATGATCCCCGTGCGCGAGCAGGTCGCCTGGGTCACCCGGTCGCGGGCGGAGGCCACCGCCAAGGCGACCCGGCTCCTGCGGGGGGCGCTCGACCGGGTGACGATCCACGAACCGCTGACCCCCCGCACCGTTCCGGTCTGCCCGGAGGTGGTGATCATCGGCGCCGGACCGGCCGGCCTGCAGTCGGCCCGTGTCCTCCTCCGGGCCGGTCGGCGGGTCACCCTGATCGAGCGCGCACCGTTCATCGGGGGGATGGCGGTCCGGTTCGACGAGCTGTTTCCGTCGCTGGAATGCGGTTCATGCCTGCTGGAGCCGTGGCTGCAGGAGATCCTGCAGGCGGCCGGGGACGGCCGGTTGCAGCTCCTCCTGCAGGCGGAGGCAACCCGGGTGGCCGGCCAGTTCGGCGTATGGCACCTGACCGTCAGGCAGCATCCCCGCTTTGTCCGGACCGACTCCTGCATCGGCTGTCAGAGCTGCGTCGCGGCATGTCCGGTCCGGACCGCCGATCCGTTGGCGCCGGGGAGCGACCGGCCCGCCATCGCGGCCCCCTTTGCCGGGGCGCAACCCGGCGCACCGGTGCTCGATCCCGCCAGCTGCCGGCAGCTGCAGGACGGCTCGTGCCGGCTCTGCCAGGAGGTCTGCCCGGTTCCCGGCACCATCGACTTCGACGATACCGTCCGCGAGCTCACGTTCACCGCCGGCGCCATCGTCGTCGCCACCGGCGCCGAGGAAATGTCTTTCCTGCCGGACGGGTGGGGAGGGGAGGAGGACGTCCACACCGCCTGCGGATTCGAGAGGCTGATCTCCCGCGACGGGCACACGGGCGGGGAACTGGTGACGGCGGCCGGCGAATCGCCACGGTCGCTCGCCATCGTGCAGTGCGCAGGGTCGCTTGACCCGGAGGGGACCTTCTACTGTTCGGGGATCTGCTGCCAGGAGGCGCTGAAGATCGCAGGCATCGCCAGGCGGCGCGTCCCTGAGCTGGCGGTGACCCGTCTCGTGCGGGAACAGGTCGTCCCAGGGCCGGCCGCGAGCACGCTCCTTCAGCTCGACGAGAGCGCGGTCGTCCGCTACGGTGCGTTCCGCGAACTCCGGATGGTACGGGAGGAGGGGGAAAGGACCATCCGGACGGATGGTCAGTCGGTTCCGGCGGAGATGGTCGTCCTCTGCCGTCCGCACGTCCCGGGTCCCGGCACGCGGGAGATCGCCCGGCTGTTCCGCCTCCCCTGCGACGACGACGGCTTCCTGTCGCCGCTCCACCCGCAGATATCGCCCTTCGAATCGGCCCGGAAGGGGATCTACCTGGCCGGCTCCTGCCGCGAACCGGGAACGATCAGGGATGCGGTCGCCTCCGGCAGCGCCGCCGCCGGGCTCGTGCTGGCCGAACTGGTGCCGGGTCAGGAGCTCGTCATCGACCCGCAGGTCGCAGTGGTGGATAATGCCGCCTGCTCCGGGTGCGGTCTCTGCCTCACCCTCTGCCCCTACCACGCGATCAGCTGGGATGAGGAGGGGCGGGTCGCCCGGATTTTAGACATCCTCTGCCAGGGGTGCGGTACCTGTGTCGCCGCCTGTCCTGCCGGTGCGATCACCGCCCGGGGGGCCAGCCGGGCGATGCTGCGGGCGGAACTGAAGGGGGTGCTTTCGTGACGGAGGCGACCGTACCCCACCGGTACCATCCGACAACCGGCACCGGCGGCAGCCGGCCGCTCCGGGTGGTCGTCTTCCTCTGCACCTGGTGCTCCTTCAGCGCCGCGGACAAGGCCGGCACCAAGCGTCTGCCGGTTCCCGCCGAACTGTCGGTCATCCGGGTCGCCTGCTCCGGCCGTGTGGAACCGACCCTTGTCCTGGAGGCGTTCCGGCAGGGGGCCGACGGGGTGATGGTCATGGGGTGCCATCCGGGCGACTGCCATTATCAGTCCGGCAACCTGCAGGCCCAGTGCCGGGCGGTCCTGCTGGATCGGCTCCTGCCCCAGCTCGGGATCGACGCTGCCCGTTTCCGGTTCCACTACGTGGCCAGCACCGAGGCCGACCGGTACCACCACCTCACCACTGAGTTCGTCCAGTCACTGTACGAGTTCGATACCGGCGCGTCGTAACGGCGCCGCAAGCGTCCGTCATGTACATACTTATCTGCGGTGAGTGGGTTTGGCGCATGACGAAACGAACGGGGGAGCACGGCACTCCTGGACTACTTCGGGACCGATTTCGTCATGCCCCGGAAAAACGAATCCCCGGTGCCGTTCAGGGACGGTACCGGGGACAGTAGGGAAAGATTCTTGCTGACCGCTTGAACCTTTGATTGTTTTTTGGAGCGGGAAACGGGATTCGAAGGCTGCCGTTAATATTAGCCGTAGACCTTACTATTCAATAATTTCAGCTAGCTATATGTGCATACCCACCAACCATAGTCTATTGAAGACTCCTCAAATCAACCGTATATTGTCAAGACTGGTGAAAGATAGGTGAAACTTTAGATTGCATATTAAAGAATTGAAATTGTTCCCGATATGTGCTATTAATCGGCTATCTCTTTACAATTACATTAAAAGTTGAGACAAGGACTATGGCACACTATCTGAGGGATGAACGTATTACAAATGTCACCATTAATGCTGATAGCCTTAAACAGATTAGTGAAGTTTTTATAGAAAGGGAAACATCCTTAAATATAAATAATATTGACAATAGCAATAACAAGAAGGCGTTCATTAGTTGGATTATTAGATTCGACAACAAAGGATACAGAGTATTTGATTTAAATGATTTGCTTAGATACTTTAACACCTCAAAAGATATTGAGCGTGTTATTATTACCATTGAAACTACCGAAAGCCTCTCTTCTGGTCGTCAAATTGGCACCTATTCTGAATTACGTCTTGATAGAAATGATCAGAACTCTTGCTTGTTGACAGTTTCTTCAGACGATAAAGATTGGGTTGATGCTACATTTTCCGCTGTTAATGATGTGGTAACTAAAAGTAAGAATAAAAATGGTTGGGCAAGAAGTGCTTGGACTCAATTCGGGGTACAGATCATTGGTGTTACTTTTGGTTTTATTATTAGCTTGTGGGCGGCTTCCATAATCGCACCCCGGCTTTCTATCGAAAATCCTTACGTTATTTCGTTCTTTTTTATTCTCCTTATCTTTTCTAATACTTGGACATATTTAAACAAGCGGATTCTGTGGATTTTGGATCATACTTTTCCTAACTTAAAATTTCATCGCAAAGACAAAGAACGCCTGCAATGGTTATTACAAGCAATTGTTGGTGGAATTGTTGTTGCAATTGTCATCTTTGCGCTAAGTAAAGTTATAACGTTCTTGGTGAATATTCTCAGCGGGATCGTGCGTTGATAACAAACTATCTGTTTTCGTTAGATATTTTATCTATGGTTATGTCAATATTTTTATCAAATTCTTTATGCCAACACATAATCTAGAAGTCGAAAAATGGGCTCAGAAGATTTGCCCTATTGTTGCCGAATCAGCCATACAGTTAGTCACGTTCTCTGATTTCTTATACGAGATACTTCCCCAGGCTAAAGATCGCTGCATTTTTGACTATTCATTCTCCCTTCCTGATTTTACCTCCTGGTTCAAGCTCTATCGTTCTCCACTCAAGCCGTTAATCGCTTTCGTAAATACAATCGCAGAATTCGAAGAAACCGGCGCAAAACTTAAGATGTTATTGCTTGCAGGGATAAAGCTGTACAGACAATTGAGGCGTAATCCAAAATATCTTGAGGAAAATCCACCACCGCCGGAGACGATTCAATATTGGATCAATTTCATCAACGATATTCGTTCGAATATCTATTCACTCTACAGAGAAGACCTTGATCTACAGCCCTTTGAACCGGCTGAAAAGATTCGCTTCCACAACTACATCAAGAGCCATGAACTGGAGCTTGGCTTCTTCTTCTTTCTCTACGTTCCCTGTCTGCTTATTTACCAGACCAGTCCGAGAAACCTCTATCGCCAAGCAGTCTCCGACGATCCTGTGGCCATTGAAAAGCTACTCAAGCTCGATCCACTCATGTTGCATAACCCCATCATCGGTCAACTCATTCAGAACCGACGGTTCACCCACCGCACAAATGAGTATGAAAAATTAATCAAGGCATCTCTTAAACCGGCCGTCACCAGATTCAGTGACATTGCCGACGCACGAAAGCGCTGGAAAGTCGTCTTGGCGGCTATCATGTCTACTTACAGTGAAGCCTTGGGGCATCCCCTTAACTCCTCTCAGATCGCCGCATTATTCAGAGCCTACGCTAAAGACAAGAAGACCGGCTTGGACGATGAAGACCTCCCTGTTGGCGAGTCCCTGGACAAAGCCATAGAACGCCATAGCCCCCCTTGGCAGGAACTGTTCCAGAATCTGGACAACAAAAAATAAATTCCTGTCCGCGACCACTCTTTTCAATCCCGGCAGAATCCTCCGCAAATCAAAATTACGGAGGATTTTTCATGTCACACGACCCCGACGATCACCCCACACCCGAATCACCCCGTAGCGGTCCCCAGGAAGCCCCTGGCGGGTCTGCTGGCTCTGCCGGCACCCCGCCAGGGGCGCAAGGCCCACACCCCATTCTCCCCGGCCTGGAGAAGTACGCGCCCGCAGGGCGCAATGAATTCAATAATAGTACGAAAAGTCTGACACCGGAGGCACTGGCTATTCTGGATCAGGCGGAAGCTGAACGTGCGGTGAGTCGTGGGGCGGTTATCAATATCTACCCCAGCGGCGAGATCACCGGCGGCTTCTATCGCAGGGGCGGAAGAAGAACCGTTCCCGTCAAACGGGAGAAGGTCGTTTCCCAAGAGTTCACCCGGCAGGCACGGAAGACCATCCGGCGGGCAGTCGAATCCGGGGCCACTACCTTCAAAATCTTTGTCAGTCTCACCTTCGATCCCAAGATCGCCACACTGGACGAGTCCGGCGTGGTTGATCAGCAATGGGCCAAGAAGGAAATGAAGCGGTTCCTGAACACGGTCAAGAAGCAATACGACCGCAAGGCGGAAAAGCTCGGCGGGGCACACAAGGAACTGAGCTACATCTGGGTAGCGGAAATCCAGGAGCTGAACACCAATAATATTCACTTCCACATCCTCATGGATCAGCCGTTCATTCCGGTGAAGTGGCTGGTGGAGGTCTGGGGCCAGGCTGCCAACAGCGTCAACGTCAAGAAGATCAGCAACCAGGAACACGCGGCCAAGTACATGCTCAAATACATGAGCAAGGGCCATTGCCCGATAGAAGGCAAACGGTACGGCATGACCCAGAACCTCCTGGACGCCATCCGGCCCAGGCAGATCAGATATGACGGTGACGATCGGCGGGAAGCTTTCGGCAAGGTGAAACGGAAGTTCTATTGGGATATCCAGAACCACGGCAAGATCACCGACTTCGGCTTTGCCATCCCCGCACCCCGTAGGGCGAAGCATTACCGCGACAGACAGGGGAACATGCGGAAGACCAGGGCGATCCCCAGGGAACTGGCTGAGAGGTTCCTGACGGCCCTGGAGAAGCCCATGAAACGGATTGACTTCGAACACGAGGTAGACGCGGCCTTCACTGACCGGCCTACCGACGACGTGCCGTTCTAGGGGGCAGCCATGGATGATCTGAAAAGATTCGTTGCAAGCTGCAAGCGGTCATTCACTCCCAGGGAGATGGCGGACTATGAGGAGTATCTGGCGGAACTGCTCGGTGAAGGTTTCCTCCAGAATGAGGAAGCGGAAGAGGCGGCATGCTGTCGGGTACTCCAGGAGCGGCGGTCATGAGCGACAGTGCAACGTGCGAAATCCTCACCGTGGAAGAGTTGGCCGAACGACTCAGGGTGTCAAGGGCCACCATATTTACATGGTTACGTAAAGACGTACTTACCCAAGGAAAGCATTACTTCAAACAAGGGCGGGTGCTGCGTTTCGTCTGGGGGATCGAGTTGGTGAACGGTCTCCTGGGCGGCAACGTGGTACGCCAGGGGAAACCAACGGTGAAGCGGTCTCCGGTCAAGAAATCCTCTCCGGTAAATTGGGACTACTGAATGAACAGAAAAGCGTGCTATGGTATGGCCAGACTTTGGTTGGTGGGGATGCTGGGTAGCGGACAGGAGAAACGACCGTGACACAGATAAACCACCTATCGCTCTTTGACATCGAGGAGAAGAAGCAAGGGGCCATCATCAGGAAGAACGGCTCCAAGAAGCTGTATGTCCTTTTCTATTACTTCAACCGGCGGGTGGAGAAAACCACCGGTCTGAACGACACCCCAAAGAACCGGGAGAAGGTACGGGCCTGGCTGGATCGGGTGATAGAAAAGCGGGATGCGGGGAAGCTGGTCTTTGCCGAAGCGTTCCCCGGTGCCAGTGAAGCGGAGAAGGCAACCTTCGCCAAGCTGGAGGGGTGGCAGTACAACCCCGAACCCAGGGACATCCTCCTCGGGGAGTATCTCCAGGCATGGTATCGGGATGTCTGGAGCCATTACCCTGAAGGCACCAAGAAGGACGATTACCGGCTGATTATCGATTACTGGCTGGTGCCGTACTTCGGGGAGCTGACCTTCTTCCAGATCAGCGGCGTGGAGATCCAGAAGTTCATCGCCTCGCTGAAATGGAAGAAAGGGGTAAAGCAAGGGCAACCCTTATCGAAGGCCAGGGCGAAGAACATCCTGATCCCCTTGAGAACCATCTGGAACGATGCCTGCGACCAATACCGCTGGGTGCTGCACAATCCCTTCACCAACCTGAGGAAACATCTACCCAAGACGCAACCGAAACGAAGGGAAGGGTTCCGGTATGACGAATGGATGGAGTTCCTTTCGCATGTCGATCCTTGGTATCAGCCGGTCGTGGAATTGATGATCCTCACCGGCATGATCAATTCGGAGATCGCAGGCCTGAGAAAGAGCGACATACGGCCCGATTACATCCTGGTACAGCACACCATCGTCCGTGGGGTGGAACACGACACCCCCAAGACGGTCTACCGGATCAGAAAGATACCGATCACCCAGGCGATCCGGCAACGGTTGGACATCCTCACGCAACGGGCCACCGGGGAGCTGGTCGTTACCACCAAGACCGGCACGATCTTTAGGCCTGCCAACTTCCTGAAAGATGTCTGGACAAAGGCGGGCAAGGCCAGCGGCATCACCGACAAGGTGCCGTATTCCCTGCGCCATACCTTCGCGGCCTGGGCCTTGACTCTGAGAGTCGATCCCAACCGGCTGGTGCGGCTCATGGGGCATGGATCAAAGAAGATGATCTATGAGGTGTATGGGGATTACATCGAAGGGGTGGAAGAGGATTTCTGGCAGATACTCGCTTACTATGGCCAGGACTTCGCCCAACCGAAAATGAAGCAGGCTCCCATCGGATTTTATCCGACTGTCTACCCGGGGCAGGTGATTACCCTCCCGATACAAGAAACCCCGAATCTTCCCACTCGAACCTTCTGGTGAAAGTTCTGGTGAAAGTCGGGGCAAACAAAAAGGAATCCCGAAGGATTCCTTGTGTTTAATTGGAGCGGGAAACGGGATTCGAACCCGCGACTTCAACCTTGGCAAGGTTGCACTCTACCACTGAGTTATTCCCGCTCAACGAGTTGTAATTATTACCAAATTCCGAAAACGGTGTCAATGTTTTTTTTCTGGTGCCGAAGGCGAGACTCGAACTCGCATGGGCTATTGCCCGCCACCCCCTCAAGATGGTGTGTCTACCAATTCCACCACTTCGGCAAGGACCCGTTTTGTATCATCTTACCCCGATGCTTGTCAATATCATTTTAACGGTATCGGCTACTTTTTTTCCGGTGCCTTGGCCGGTACAGTGCCTGTTGGTGGTGCTTGCTGGGGAGTTGAGGTTGTAGGGGCAGCATTCATGGGCTTCTGTGGTTCAGCAGGTTTCTGTGTAGCTGGAGCGACACTCTTCTGGGATGACATGATGGAGCTGGACCCCGGCATACTTGCGCGATAGGCAAGGGTAAGGGAGGTGAGCATAAAAATTACCGCTGCACCGGTGGTCATCTTGCTCAGGAACGTCGTACCGCCGCCGGCGCCGAACACCGACTGGCTGCCGCTGGCGCCGAACGATGCACCCATCTCGGCCCCCTTGCCGGACTGCAGAAGGACAATGACGATGAGCGCAATACTAACGATGATATGCAGGATGGTCAGGAATATGGTCATGGTGAAACGCCTCCGGATAATTTAAAAAACAATTTATATCACGCTTCATGCGGTATTTGAAGAGAAAATTACAAAGCGTATCTGACGATACGTGCAAATGAATCGGCATCCAGGCTGGCGCCGCCTACCAAGGCACCGTCTATGTCCGGTTGCCCCATGAGTCCGGAGATATTGTCCGGCTTGACGCTGCCACCGTACAGAATGCGAACGGCGTCGGCGGTAGTCTGGTCGATACACGACGCGACGGTGCTGCGTATGAATGCATGGGCCTCCTGGGCCTGACTGTCCGATGCGGTTTTCCCCGTGCCGATCGCCCATACCGGCTCATAGGCGATGATCACACGGTTCATGTCACCAGCCCTCAAGCCGGCAAGCCCCTCCGTTGCCTGCCGTTCGAGTACGGCGAAGGTCGTTCCCGATTCCCGCTCGTCCAGTGTCTCGCCGATACAGACGATGACGATAAGGCCTGACTGGAGTGCGGCACGGACCTTCCGGTTGACGGTTTCGTCCGTTTCGCCGAAATACTGGCGTCGCTCGGAGTGCCCGATGATCACGTGGCTGCAGCCGATATCGGCCAGCATGGCGGGGGACACCTCGCCGGTGAATGCCCCCGCATCTTCCCAGAAGCAGTCCTGGGCGGCGAGCTGGATGGTGGACCCTTCAAGGGCCTTGGCAACAGGGGCGAGGGCGGTAAAAACCGGTGCGACGACGACATCAACACCCTGAACGGACGCGACGAGTGGCAGGAGGTCCGTCGCCGTATCGACCGACTCCCGCGACATCTTGTTCATCTTCCAGTTACCGGCAATAACTGGCCTTCGCATGTTTCCTCCTCAAACGGTTGCGGCTAGATCAAACCCTGTGCTTCGAGTGCCCGAACGCCGGGCAGCACCTTGCCTTCGAGGAGTTCGAGGAATGCGCCCCCACCGGTCGAAATATAGCCGATCTGCGACTGGACACCGGCACGGTGAACGGCAGAGTCGGTATCCCCGCCGCCGACGATGGTGAGAGCGGAAGACCCCACAACCGCCTTGGCCATGGCAAAGGTTCCCCTGGCGAACGCATCCATCTCAAAGACCCCCATGGGACCGTTCCAGATAACGGTCTTGGCATCCCGCAGCGCTCCGGCAAAAAGGTCGTCGGATGCGGGACCTATATCCAGCGCCATCCAGTCGGCGGGGATTTCCGTTATGGAAACGGTTTTCGATGCCGCATCGGGGCTGAACCGGTCGGCGACGACGCAGTCCACCGGCAGGAGAAGTGCAACCCCCTTCTCCTTTGCAGCGGTCAGGATGCTGCCGGCCGTACCGATAAGCTCCTCTTCCACCAGTGATTTGCCAACGGTGTAACCCTGAGCCTTCAGGAAGGTGAATGCCATGCCTCCACCGATGATGATCTTGTCCACCTTGTTGAGCAGGCTTTCCAGTACCTCAAGCTTGCCGGACACCTTCGCCCCCCCCAGTATGGCGACGAGCGGCCGTTCCGGATTACTCATGGAACGGTCGAAATAGGTCATCTCGTTTTTCATCAGAAAACCTGCAGCCACTATCGGGAAAAAGCGGGTAATAGCCTCCACCGAGGCATGGGCACGGTGCGATACGGCAAAGGCGTCGTTGACGTAGATGTCGCAACCGTTCACCAGTTCCCGGGCAAAGGCCTCGTCGTTTTTCTCCTCGCCCTTGTAGAAACGGACATTTTCCAGCATGAGTATATCACCTGGCTTCATATCGTCGACCATCGCCCTCACGTCGTTGCCGACGCAGTCCGGGGCGAGGGTGACATCGCGGCCGATGAGGCTGGAAAGCCGTTTTGCGGCCGGTGCCATGGAGTATTTCGGGTTTCGTTCCCCTTTGGGACGCCCGAGGTGAGATGCGAGTACGATCTTCGCCTTTGCATCAAGGGCGTACCGGATCGTCGGGAGTACGGCCCTGATGCGGGTATCCTCGGTTACATTCTGATTTTCATCGAGCGGAACGTTGAAATCTACCCGCATGAAGATGCGTTTTCCCTCCAGATTGCCGATCTCGTCGATGTAGCGAATTGCCATGATGCCTCCCGTTGATTGAATTGCAGAAAACTATGAACATACGTGTACTGCGGCACGGTGGGGCAACTGCCCCGTAAAAAGCCCGATCAGTGTGTCTGTCGCGCCGCGATCAGCTTCAGCAGATCGATGAGCCTGTTGGAAAAGCCGCACTCATTGTCATACCAGGCAAGGACCTTCACCATATTGTCGCCGATGACCTTGGTGCTGACGGCGTCGACGGTGGATGAATGCGTGTTGCCCCGGTAATCGACCGACACCAGGGGGGCGACTTCGTAGCCGAGTATCCCCTTGAGGGGGCCATCGGATGCCTCCTTCAGCGCGGAATTCACCGCAGCGGCGTCGACGTTCTGCCTGAGCGTCGCGACGAGATCAACGACCGACACGTTGGGGGAGGGGACGCGGATTGCCATGCCGTCCAGCTTGTCCTTCATCTCGGGAAGGACGAGCGAAACGGCCCGCGCTGCACCGGTGGTGGTCGGGATGATCGAAAGGGCGGCGGCCCGGGCGCGACGCAGATCGCGATGTGGCAGATCGAGTATCTTCTGGTCGTTGGTATAGGAATGAACGGTGGTAACGAGCCCCTTCTCGATGCCGAACGCCTCGTTGAGCACCTTGACAACTGGCGTGATGCAGTTTGTGGTGCACGATGCATTGGAGATGATGAAGTGCTTCTGCGCATCGTAAAGCTGGTGGTTGATCCCCATTACGATAGTGATATCCTCGTCGGTGGCGGGTGCGGACACAACGACCCGTCCGGCGCCGGCCTTCAGGTGCAATGCGGCCTTTTCTCTGGTGGTAAACAGGCCGGTCGATTCGATCACGACATCGATCTTTTTCCTCTGCCAGGGGAGCTCCTCCGGATTCCCGATCGCCAGTACCCTGGTCGTCCTGCCATTGACAACGATCTCGTGCTCGCCCGCCTCCACCTCGGCACCCAGTGTGCCGTGAACCGAATCGTACTTCAGCAGGTGGGCGAGGGTTTTTGCATCGGTCAGGTCGTTGATGGCAACGATATGTATATTTTTCTCCTTGAGCGCGGCACGGAAAACCATTCTTCCGATTCTGCCAAAGCCGTTGATCGCTACCCGCAATGCCATCCGGGCCTCCCTCTCACAGTCCGTAGTTTCAAGATATTCGGGGCTTAACCAGAGCTTCTTAGTATACGATAAGGGCATTTCACGTCAATAATTTTATACCTGTGAATTATCTGGTGGACAGGAAATGACGCCCTATGAGAAAATGCGCATGATGAAAATTTGATTGCCTATCTTGCGTTTTGGATTAGATTCTGACCATGAAGTTGACCCTCGAAAACAGAATCCTCATATTTTCATTCTCCATTCTCTTTGTAACCATCCTGGCAAATTCCAGCCTCGACATCGTTGGTTTCAAACGTGATTATGAAAATGCACTTGTGTTGCGCTCGCAGAGCCTCGGCGCCTCGCTGAGAGGCACCGTGGAAAAGGTGCTGGGACTTGGCGTGGATATCGGCTCCATGGAAGGGCTTACCGGCAAGTGTCGGGAACTGGTCCAGGGAAATCCCGAAATTTCGTACTGCATCATCAGCAATGTGGATGGCAAGCCGCTGTATCTGAGCAACAATAAATTCCAATCCCTCCAGCTGAACTCCACGAACCAGCAGTTTTCGGCAAACATGAACAGGCTGGTTCATCTGCAGAAAGGGAGTACCTATTACTACGATACGGTGACTCCGATCACGACTGCCGATGGCACGCTGGCCGCCTACATCCACGTCGGCTTCGAAGAGAGGCTGATTTCGGACAAGATCAAGTCCATGGTGCTCCGTTCGCTGTTCATCCTCGTGCTGTTCTTCGCCGTGTTCTTTACCGTTGTCCTCTATTTCGCCAAAAAGAACATCATGCGACCGGTCTCCCATCTACTGGACAGCGTCAAACGGATTTCCCAGGGTGCCTTCGACACCAGGATTCCCGAGATGGGGCTGTATGAGTTCAATGAGCTCGCACGCAGCATCAACATCATGTCCGAATCGCTGCAGGCGCGTGAACACGAACTGCGCGACAACTACCGGGAACTGGAAAACACCCATAACCGCCTCCGCCAGTCGTTTCAGCAACTGGAGTCGCTCAGTCTGGAACTCGAGAACTCAGAGGAGCTCTACAAATCCCTTCTGGAAGACGCCAGCGATGCCATCGTCGTCAGTGGTGACGACGATACGGTAAGGATGGTCAACAAGAAGGCCGAGGAGCTGTTCGGCTACTCAGCCAGGGAGATGACGGGGCTTCCCATAACGAAGCTTTTTCTCTTGCTGAGCATCTCCAACATACCTAACGTCCTCAAACGGTACGACATGACCCGCTCGGGGAGCCATATCGAGGAGGAGGTCCGGTTCATTAACCGGCAGGGGGAATCGAGAATCGCCGCCATCCATGCGAACAGCGTCACCCGTAATGACGAGCGGCTCGTCCAGTCCATCTTCCGCGACATAACGAAGGAGCGTGAGATCGTCAGGAATCTCGAGAAGAGCACCAACGACCTTGCCCGCCTGAACCGGATGAAGGATTCGTTTCTCGGACTGGCGTCCCATGAGCTCAAGACGCCGCTGACGGTCATCATGGGGTACTCCGAACTCATCATCACCGACATGGCGGACCGGACCGATCCCGCCGTGCTGGAGATGGTCTCGAACATATCCAATGCTGCCGTACGCCTCGACAACATCGTGAAGGACATGGTGGACGTCTCGCTGATCGACGAAAAGCGTCTCCAGCTCAAGATGGAGGAGGTCAATCCTAATCGCCTGATCGAGGCAACGATCAACGAAATGCGCTTTTTCTTCTCGCTGCGCAAACAGCACGTTTCAGTCGAACTCGACGAGTCGGTCCCCAACATCATGGGTGACGAGATCCGCCTGATGCAGCTTTTGTCCAACGTTCTCGGCAATGCGATCAAGTTCACCCCCGATGGCGGCAACATAACGATCAGGTCGCGTGTCCGGTATCTGCTCCGGAACCGGCAGTACGGCTCTGATAGTACCGCCGCCAATTTCGTGAGCATCGGCAAGGAACACCACCTGTACATCGAGATTGCCGTTGCCGACAACGGCATCGGCATTGACCAGGAAGACCAGATGAGGATCTTTGAGAAATTCTATGAGGCGGGCAACATCGAGGAGCACAGCAGCGGCAAGATTGCCTTCAAGTCCCGGGGCACCGGTCTTGGCCTCGCCATCGCCAAGGGGATCGTAGAGATGCATGGCGGAGAGATCTGGGTGGAATCCCGTGCATGCGACCCGGAGCGGTTGCCCGGATCTACGTTCTACATCCTGCTCCCCCTGAATCCGATACTGGGGGATGCGACGCTCGACTATTTGAATATTCTTACATAATTCTCCTCCAGTATGGCCAAGATTGACCTTGAATCTACCCGTGGTTTCCTGTATAAAATTCTCTTGCGTTTTGCCTGCCAGCGAATCTGTGCTACATTCCCGATTGCGGTAAATACAGTCGTCATATTGCCTGGTTAGATGTTCTGCAGCGAAATGGAAACAGGTTGGGGGATGAGTGCGCGTCTGCCTGCTTGCCAGCGGTAGTAAAGGGAACTCCGTATACGTTGAGACCGGTTCGACCCGACTGCTGGTTGATGCGGGACTGCCGGCCATCGAGCTGACGAGACGGCTCGCATCGATCAACGTGGCACCTACGGACCTCGACGCCATCCTGATCACCCATGAGCATACCGATCACGTGCGCGGTGCCGGCACCCTGGCCCGTAAGCTGAAAATCCCCTTACTTGCGAGCTATCCGACCGGCAGGGAACTCGCCGCCATTACCCGGAATGTACAGGTGGTCGAATTCGAATCGGGGTACGCCTTCACCTACCGGGATATCGTCGTCGATCCGTTTCCCATCACGCACGATGCGTGCGACCCGGTGGGATACCTGCTGGAAAGCGGTGAAGGGAGGATCGGCATTGCCACCGACCTTGGCATCGCGACCCGGCTCGTGCGTGACAAGCTGCAGCGGTGCCGGTGTATCGTCCTGGAATCGAACCACGACGAAGACATGCTGCAGAATGGTCCCTATCCCTGGCATCTCAAGCAACGCATCAGATCCCGGCACGGCCACTTGTCAAACAACGAATCCGCTGAACTTCTGGACGATCTAATTCACGACGGCCTTGAGGGTCTGTTTCTGGCCCACCTGTCCGAGGTAAACAACGATCCCCGGATCGCCCGGCATACCATAGCCGAACGTTTGCGTCACCAGCAGGTCTGTTCGCCGCTTTTGGCCGTGGGCGACCAGTACCGGGCAAGCCAGGTGTTGCAGATATGAAGCAGATGCCGTTCATACACACCATAAGGAGTCTTCATCGATGATTGAACGTTATACCCGTCCCGAGATGGCCCGCATCTGGGAGCCGGAAAACCGTTTCCGCATCTGGCTTGAGATCGAGACCCTCGCCTGCGAGGCACAGGCCGAACTGGGTGTGATCCCGAAGGAGGCGGTACCGGTCATCAGGGAGAAGGGGAATTTCGACATCGCCCGCATCAACGCCATCGAGGCCGAAGTCAAGCACGACGTCATCGCCTTTCTTACCTCCGTCGCGGAATTCGTCGGTCCCGAGGCACGGTTCATTCACCAGGGGATGACCTCCTCCGACGTGCTGGACACCTGCCTGTCGGTGCAGTTGGTGCAGGCCGCCGACGAACTGCTGGCCGATCTTGACCAGCTGCTCGCATCCATCAAGGAGCGGGCGCTGGAGCACAAGGATACGGTCTGCATGGGCCGCTCCCATGGCATCCACGCCGAGCCGGTCACCTTCGGCCTGAAGCTCGCCTCCTGGTATGCGGAGATGCAGCGCAACCGCACCCGGCTGGCCGCGGCACGCGAGAACATCGCCACCGGGGCCATCTCCGGCGCCGTGGGGACCTTCGCCAACATCGATCCCTACGTGGAGGAATACGTCTGCGGGAAGATGGGGCTGAAACCCGAGCCGGTCTCCACCCAGGTCATCCCCCGCGACCGGCACGCCGAGTACTTCTGCACCCTCTCCATCATCGCCTCCTCCATGGAGCGGATCGCCATCGAGATCCGCCACCTGCAGCGTACCGAAGTACTGGAGGCGGAGGAGCAGTTCACCAAGGGGCAGAAGGGATCGTCGGCCATGCCCCACAAGCGGAACCCGATCCTCTCCGAGAACCTCACCGGCCAGGCCCGTTACATCCGTTCCTTCTGTGTCCCGGCCCTGGAGAACGTGGCGCTGTGGCACGAGCGGGACATCTCCCACTCCTCGGTGGAGCGCTACATCGCCCCGGATGCCACAGTGGCCCTGGACTTCTCCCTGCGCCGCATGAACGGCCTGGTGAAGAACCTGGTCGTCTACCCGGAGAACATGGTCCGAAACCTGAACCAGATGAAGGGGCTCGTTTTCTCGCAGAAGATCCTGCTCGACCTGACCCAGGCCGGCGTGTCGCGGGAGAACGCCTACCGGCTGGTGCAAAAGAACGCCATGAAGGTATGGGAAGAGGGGAAGGACTTCCAGAAAGAGCTCCTGGCCGATCCGGAGGTGCTCGCCGCCCTGGGCGAGGCGAAGATCCGCGAATCGTTCGACCTGCAGTACCATCTGAAGCATGTCGATACCATATTTACGAGGGTCTTCGGTGGATAGCATCATCTCCTTCTGGCATGTCGAGGCGGAAGACAACCTGTACCTGTTCTGGGTCAAGAGTCTCCTCGTCGCCTTTGCCATCTTCGTACTGTTCTGGGCACTGTCCCGGATAGTCCGCTATCTGCTCATCACCTGGGCACCCCGCTTCACCTCGTTTACCGCCACCGACCTGGACGACCGGGTCCTGGCCCGGGTGACGCCGCCGCTCTCGTTACTGGTGCTGTTCTGCGGTGCCTACGTGGCGGTACACTCGCTGCCACTCCCGGAAAAGGCACACGTTTTCGCATCGGGCGCCATCTTCATTATCACCATCTCCACCGTCACCATCGTTGCCTACCGCGCCCTGGACGAATTCATCCACTGGTATTCGGACAGTCTGACGGAGTACCAGCGTGGCGGGCTCAACAAGCAGTTGCTGCCGCTGGCGGAAAAACTCCTGACCATCTTCCTGGTGTCCACCGCGCTCATCATCACCCTCAAGCATTTCGACTACGATATTCTCTCCCTCGTCACCGCACTCGGCATCGGCTCCCTGGCGATCGGCATGGCCGCCAAGGACACGCTGGCCAACATGATCTCCGGCTTCACCCTCATGATCGACCGCCCGTTCCGGATCGGCGACCGTATCCAGCTGTCCGGCGGCCAGTCGGGTGATGTCATCGACATCGGTCTTAGGAGCACGAAGATCAAGACGATGGACAACATGATGCTGATCATCCCCAACTCCGACCTGTGCAACACCCTGCTGGTGAACCAGGCGTTTCCGGACGTGCGGGCCAAGGGACGCGTCAACGTGGGGGTCGCCTACGGCAGCGACGTGGCCGAGGTCAAGCGGCTCATGATAGAAACCGCGCTGGAGGTGGAGGCGGTCATGCGGGACCCGGCTCCCGATGCGTTCTTCGTCTCCTTCGGCGATTCGGCGCTGAACATGTCCCTCTTCTTCTGGGTGGAGGACTACTCGAACGTCTTCGGCACCACCGACAAGATAAACACCCTGATCCTCCAGCGTTTCCGCGAACACGGCATCGACATACCGTTCCCCATCCGGACGGTCATCATGGAAAAGGAATAACGGCATATGGCCCACAGAATCGAAGTCACCCTCAAGGACGGCATCCGCGACGCGCGCGGCGAGCGGATACAGCGTGAAATCTCCCATTTTCTCCACCTGCAGGTGGACGAGGTGCGCACCCTGGATGTCTACACCGTGGACGCGGCGCTGTCGCAAAGCGAAATCGAAGAGGCGGCCGCTGGCCCCTTTAGTGACCCGGTCATCCAGGAGTGGGCCATCGACACCCCCACGGCCCTCACCCGGCCTTTGAAAGGTGAGGGAGCCGCGTTTGACTGGGCGATAGAGGTCGGTTTCCGGCCCGGCGTCACCGACAACGTGGGGCGTACCGCCCGCGAGGCGATCGAATACCAGACCGGCCGGCCGTTCGGGGCGGGGGAGGGGGTCTACACCGCGGTCCAGTACCTCCTGAACGGAAAACTGACGGCGGCGGACGTGGAACGTATCGCCACGGGGCTTCTCTGTAACACGCTCATCCAGCGCTTCACCGTCCTTTCTCGGGACGAATTCTCCGCCAGGGGCGGCTTCCCGGCGATAGTTCCGAACGTGACGGGCGAAACGCGGGCCGCGGTGCGGGAGATCGACCTTGAAGTGTCCGACGAGGAGCTGATGCGGATCAGCAAGGACGGCGTCCTGGCGCTCACCCTGGAGGAGATGCGGATCATCCAGGCCCACTACCGCGATCCGCAGGTGCAGGCCTCCCGCACGGCACAGGGGCTCGGCCCGAAGCCGACGGACGTGGAACTTGAGTGTCTCGCCCAGACCTGGTCCGAGCACTGCAAGCACAAGATCTTCGCCGGCACGGTGCAGTACGAGGACGAAAACGGCAACCGCCAGGAGATCAGGTCGCTCTTCAAGTCGTTCATCCAGCGCACCACCAAGGACGTGCGGGAGAAGCTGGGGGACAACGACTTCTGCCTCTCCGTCTTCAAGGACAACGCCGGGGTAATAAAGTTCAACGACGACTGGTCGCTGGTCTTCAAGGTGGAGACCCACAACTCGCCGTCCGCCCTGGACCCTTACGGCGGGGCGCTCACGGGGATCGTCGGGGTCAACCGCGACCCGTTCGGCACGGGGCAGGGGGCGAAGCTCATCTTCAACACCGACGTATTCTGCTTCGCCGACCCGTTCTACGAGAAGCCGTTGCCGGCCCGCCTGCTCCATCCCCGTCGCATCTACGAGGGGGTCGTGGAAGGGGTGGAACACGGCGGCAACAAGAGCGGCATCCCCACGGTAAACGGCTCGCTGGTCTTCGACGAGCGGTTCTGCGGCAAGCCGCTGGTCTTCTGCGGCACCGCCGGGCTCATGCCCGCAGAGGTCAACGGCACACCGGGGTACGAGAAGTCCATCGAACCGGGGGACCTGATCGTCATGACCGGCGGCCGCATCGGCAAGGACGGCATCCACGGCGCCACCTTCTCCTCCGAGGAGCTGAACGAGAACTCGCCGGTGACGGCGGTGCAGATCGGCGATCCCATCACCCAGAAGCGGATGTTCGACTTCCTCATCCGAGCCCGGGACAAGGGGCTGTACCGGTTCATCACCGACAACGGCGCCGGCGGCCTGTCGTCCTCCGTCGGCGAGATGGCCGGCGAGTGCGGCGGCTGCCGCATGGACCTCTCCAGGGCGCCCTTGAAGTACCCGGGATTGAACCCTTGGGAGATCCTCATCTCCGAGGCCCAGGAGCGGATGAGCCTGGCCGTCCCCCCCGACCGGATCGACGAGTTCATGACGATGGCGAAACGGTACGGCGTGGAAGCGACGATACTGGGCGAGTTCACCGATTCCGGCGTCTTCCATATCCTCTACGGCGACCGTACCGTCGCCTGGCTTCCCATGGAGTTCATGCACGAGGGGCTCCCCCCCATGCAGCTCCCCGCCAAGTGGGCCCCGCCGGCGCACGACGAGCCGGCCGTCGAGGCGAAGGCAGACTACACGGCGGACCTGACGGCGCTCCTGTCGTCCCTCAACATCTGCTCCAAGGAGTCGGTGGTGCGCCGCTACGACCATGAGGTGCAGGGGGGAAGCGTCGTCAAGCCGTTCACCGGCGTCGCCAACGACGGCCCGTCCGATGCGGCGGTGGTCCGCCCCATCCTGGACTCCTTCGAGGGGGTGGTGACCGCCCACGGCATCTGCCCGCGCTACTCGGACATCGACACCTACCACATGACCGCCAACGCCATCGACGAGGCGCTCCGGAACTACGTCGCCGTCGGCGGCTCGCTGGAACTCGTCGCCGGCCTGGACAACTTCTGCTGGTGCGACCCGGTCCTCTCGGAGAAGACCCCCGACGGTCCGTACAAGATGGCGCAGCTCGTCCGCTCCAACCAGGCGCTCTACGACGTCTGCATGGCGTATTCCCTTCCGCTTATTTCCGGCAAGGACTCCATGAAGAACGACTTCTACGACGGCGGCGTGAAGATCTCCATCCCGCCGACGCTCTTGTTCTCCGTCATCGGCAAGATCGAAGACGCACGGACTGCCGTCACCATGGACGTCAAGCGTCCCGGCGACATCGTCTACCTGCTGGGCAAGACCGGCTTTGAACTGGGGGGCTCGGAATACCTGGCGCTGAAAGGGCAGATCGGCAACAGCGTGCCGGTGGTGCACACGGAGAAGGCGTACGCACGCTATCAGGCGTACCACCGTGCCGTGCTGGCGGGGGCCGTCGCCTCCTGTCACGACCTCTCCGACGGCGGCCTGGCCGTGGCGGCGGCGGAGTCCGCCTTCGCCGGCGGCTTCGGCCTCTCCCTCGATCTTTCGCGGGTCCTCTGGATGGGCGACAGTGCCGACAGGAGCGATGCGGCGCTGCTCTTCGCCGAATCCGCCTCCCGTCACCTGGTGACGGTACGGCCGGAGAAGCAGGACGCGTTCGAATCGATCATGAGCGGCAACTGTTTCGCCTCCATCGGTGTCGTCACCGCGGAGCAGACCCTGACCATCACCGGCCTCGGTGGCGGCACCGTTGTCCGAGCCAAACTGGGCGATCTGAAGGAAGCCTGGCAGGCCCCCCTGCGGGAGTTATAATCACCATCTGTGAAACCGAAATTAACAGGATGTACAGGAGAGACAGGAAAGGAATTTTTATCTGATGCGGATGTCAATCCTGTTCATCCTGTCTATCCTGTCAAAATAGTTCTGGAGAATTTTCATGGTGAAAGCTAGAGCAATCGTAATCACCGGCAACGGTACCAACTGCGAGAACGAGGCGGCGCACGCCTGCCGGCTCGGTGGATTCGACGAGGCGGTCATCGCCCACATCGCCCAGATCCTGTCAGGGGAGATCCGGCTCGACGACTTCCATTTCCTGAACCTCACCGGCGGATTTCTGGACGGCGACGACCTGGGAAGCGCCAAGGCCCAGGCGAACCGTCTGAAGCACGCCGCCGTCTCCGGTACGGAAGAGAAACTGGTGGAACAGTTCACCCGGTTCATCGCCGACGGCAAGCTGATCCTGGGGGTCTGCAACGGCTTCCAGCTCATGGTCAAGATGGGGATGCTCCCCGGCTTCGACGGCGACTACCTGACCCAGCGGACGACCCTCACCTTCAACGACGCGGGCCGGTTCCAGGACCGCTGGACCTACCTGAAGGCGGATACCGCATCTCCTGCCGTCTTCACCCGCGGGATCGAGAAGGGGATCTACCTGCCGGTGCGCCACGGGGAGGGGAAGTTCCTGTGCGACTCCGCCGCAACCCTGGACCGGATCGAGACCGAGCATCTGGCGCCGCTCCGCTACTCCGGCCCGGACTACGCCGCACCGACCCAGGAGTTCCCGCTGAACCCCAACGGCTCCCAGAACGGCATCGCCGGGCTGTGCGACGCCACCGGCCGGCTCATGGGGCTCATGCCCCATCCCGAGGCGTTCGTCCACCGTACCCAGCACCCACGCTGGACCCGGGAGGAACTCCCCGAAGAAGGGGACGGGCTGCTTCTCTTCAAGAACGCCGCCGACTACGTCCGGCAGAACCTGCTGTAGCCCGGTCTTCACAAAAATGTCGCATTCTGTCGACGGGTTGTGGCACCATGTCACAGGACGCCGGCACGTTTCGTGACGCGTCCGTTCCATAGTGGTATGTACAGGCTTTCCGCAACGAGGAGCAACGGCAATGAATTTCTACCGCCCCCATGAAGAGTGCGGCATTTTCGGCATCTACAACCATCCCGAGGCATCCAACCTGACCTACCTGGGGCTGTACGCGCTGCAGCACCGAGGCCAGGAGAGCTGCGGCATCGTATCGTCCGACGGTACCAACCTCCATTCCCACAAGGCGATGGGGCTCGTGGCCGACGTGTTCGGCAACCAGGAGATCTTTGCAAAACTGCCCGGAGAGGCGGCCATCGGCCATGTGCGGTACTCGACGACAGGTTCGTCGGTCCTGAAGAACGTCCAGCCGATCATGGTGGACTACTCCCGCGGCTCCATCGCCGTGGCCCACAACGGCAACCTGGTGAACTCCCAGATCATCAAGGACGAACTGGAGGCGTACGGCTCCATCTTCCAGACCACCATGGATACGGAGATCATCGTCCACCTGCTGGCGACCTCGAAGATGAACTCCCTGGAGGACCGGATTGTCGACTCACTGAACCGGCTCAAAGGGGCGTACTGCCTGCTGTTCCTCACCGAAACCCGGATGGTGGCGGTGCGCGATCCCCACGGCTTCCGTCCCCTGTGCCTCGGCAAGCTGGGGAGCTCGTACGTCGTCGCCTCGGAGAGCTGCGCCCTCGACCTGATCGAGGCCGAGTTCATCCGGGAGATCGAACCGGGAGAGATGATCGTCGTCAACAAAAACGGTCTCACCTCCCACTTCCCGTTCAAGAAGGTCGAGCCGGCCCCCTGTATCTTCGAGTTCGTCTACTTCGCCCGGCCGGACTCCATCATCTTCGGCAAGAACGTCTACATGGCCCGCAAGGAGCTGGGACGCCAGCTGGCCCGGGAGCACCGGATCGATGCGGATATCGTCATTCCGGTTCCGGACTCGGGGATGCCGGCCGCCATGGGGTATGCGGAGGAGTCGGGCATCCCGTACGAGATGGGGCTGATCCGCAACCACTACGTGGGACGCACCTTCATCGAGCCGCAGCAGTCCATCCGCCACTTCGGGGTCAAGATCAAGCTTAACCCGGTGCGTGAGGTGCTGAAGGGGAAGAAGGTCGTCGTGATCGACGACTCGCTCGTACGCGGCACCACCTCCCGCAAGATCGTCAAGATGGTGCGCAACGCGGGAGCCAGCGAGGTGCACGTGCTCATCTCCTCACCCCCCACGAGCTACCCCTGCTACTATGGCATCGATACCCCGACACGCAAGGAGCTGATCTCCTCGTCCCACACCATCGACGAGATCTGCCGCTACATCACCGCCGATTCCCTCGGATATCTCTCCCGGGAGGGGCTCGTACAGTCCGTCGGCACGGGGAACAGCGAATTCTGCCGTGCCTGTTTCACCGGTGACTACCCGATCGGCTTTCCGATGCGCACCCCCGAGCCGCAGCTCGGTCTCTTCGAAAAGGAGTAGCCATACATGACTGACAGGGACAGACTTAAACTGATCGTCCGGGAGCTTTCCTACGAACATAGGCTCGTGACCCTCGCCTCCGGCCGGCAGAGCGACTTCTACTTCGACGGCAAGCAGACGACCCTGCACGCCGAGGGGGGATATCTGGTGGGCAAGCTGTTCTACGAGACGATCAAGGATGTGGACGAGGTCCAGGCCGTGGGCGGCATCACCCTCGGGGCCGATCCCATCGCCACTGCCACCTCCATCGCCGCCCATCTGGACGGACGGAGCATGCACGCCTTCATCATCCGGAAGGAGCCGAAGGGGCACGGCACCGGTCAGTGGCTGGAGGGGCGCAAGAACCTCCCCGCCGGGACTAAGGTCATCATCGTCGAGGACGTGGTCACCACCGGCGGCTCCTCCTTGAAGGCGGTGCGCCGTGCCGAGGAGGAGGGGCTCGTCGTGCTCGGCATCGTCACCCTCGTCGACCGGGAGGAGGGGGGCAGGGAGAACATCGAGAAGGAAGGTTACTGGCTCCGGACGATCTTCACCCGGTCGGAACTCGTCGCGTAGCGGTACCTCTCCTGTACAGACACCAAAGGCACCGGCTTTCCGGTGCCTTTTTACATGGGATCACACATCATCACCAGTCACGTCCATGAACCGATCGGAACGCGAAGAGATATACGCCGCATACGGCCGACTGCTGTCGTCGGTGGACGCATGGTTTGCGCGCTGCATGGCAACCCAGGGTGGCCGCATCGCCTGCCGTAACGGCTGTGCCGGCTGCTGCCGGGGGCTGTTCGATATCACCCTCTTGGACGCCTGGTACCTGAAAAGGGGATTCGATCGTCTTGATGAGGGGAGTCGGGAGACGGTTCTCTCGAAGTGCCGTGACCGCCTGGTCCGCATGCGGGAGCAGTGGCCGGAACTGGCCCCACCGTACCTCCTCAACTACCGCCCCGAAGAGGAGTGGGATGCGCTCATGCCGGACGACGACGAGACCCCGTGCGTGCTTCTCTCCGATGAGGGGTGCTGCCTTCTGTACGATCATCGCCCCATGACCTGCCGTCTGCACGGCATCCCGCTGGTGGATCTGTCGGGAGCGGTGATGCATGACGAATGGTGCACACTCAACTTCACCGATGTCGACCCGCTACAGTTGCCGGAACTGCGGGGAGAGTTCAACCGCATTTTTTGCGACGAACTGACACTTTTCCAAAGGCTTACGGCTGACATGTTACAGGAGAAGTTCAATGAACTCGATACCTTCATCCCCCTTGCTCTCCTGATCGAGTTTCCGTAATTGCCACGGTTTCATGCCACCAGGACGCACCGCTGTAACCGCATCTGCGTTCCGTTCTTCCATTGGTAGCGGACTGGCGGCAACCGGACTGCCGGTCGTTTTCAGCAGGCCGCGTGTGCACACGGTGCACCGTTTCCCACGGCACGCGACGCGAGTGCGCTTTTCAGCAGTTCGGACGTATATACGCACACCTTGTTTTTACCGGTCATCTTGGCCTGATACAGTGCATAGTCCGCCTGCTTGACGATGCCGGAAGCGGGCATCGGACTGACACTTCGACTGCTTGCCAGACCGAAGCTGGCGGTCAGGTTGAATTCCCCTCCGTCACATGGAATACCGGTTTTAGCCAGCCGCTTTCTGATCCGTTGTGCAATGGCAAACGCGTTGTATCCGCTGGTTTGCGTCAGGATGATCGCGAACTCTTCCCCACCAAAGCGCGCCACGAGATCGTGACCACGACAACTGTCCTTGAGAACCCTGGCAACCGTCTGCAGCGCCAGGTCCCCGGCCTGGTGCCCGAACCGGTCGTTTACCCATTTGAAATTGTCCAGATCGACGAGCAGAAGCGAGAGCGGGCAGGTGTCCGGATTTTGGATTTTCTGCGTCAAAACTTCATCAAATATGCGCCTGTTGTAAAGTCCGGTCAGCCCGTCCCGCATGGCGAGGTTTTTTACCCTGCAGTGTTCCACGGCGTTTCTGATGGCCTGACTGACGATGAGCGCCACCTGCTGAAGGACTGTTTCGGATAGACCGTAACTCTGTTCCGTTACCGGATCAATGGTTACGACACCAAGACCGTCGCACAGTTCTATGGTCGTGGTTTTTGACGCGGACTGCGCAGGATCGAAACCGTCAGCCTCTCCATCATGCGACGACTGCTCTGAAATGTCAGTCGGGTTCTGCTCTGTCGGCGAATAGCAGATGGTCCTATCGATAGATTCCGCAGGAAACGCGAAGACGATTCGTCGATAGGGGGCACGCCGGTAGAGAGCGCGGGCTGCATACGAACAGATCTCCTCGACCTCGAGCGTTCTGCACACCGACGTCATGAAGGCGCCGATGAACCTGGCCTCGTCGAGCTGGACATGGATATGTTGACACCCTGCGACGGCCAGGCTCGTATCCTGCTCGTTACACATCTCCGGAGCGGTCCGTTCCCGCACGTTCACAACCGACGTTCCCGACATAAGGGCAACCTCCTCCCTGCATCTTCATCCTGCACAAAGCCGATCAAACAACGTTTCAGGTATATGTCGATGTAAAGCATCATATGTACCAATTGCATAACGTGCTGTAATAACGTAGTTATGTTCACATGTGCGCGACACCTGCAGGGAGCCGACCCCGACAAACTGACGAACAATGCGTCCGAATGACGTCGTTTTGACAAAATGACGACGAAATCCAGATGCCGCTCGCCATTTTGCTCATTGATGTGTATGATGCGGTGCTACTACAACATATTCAGGGAGTGGACAGGGTATGGTTCTGGATGCGGCACGACTGAGGGTGGAAGGGGTATACGAACAACAGCAGGCGGGCAACTACATGTTCCGTGTGAAGGTGCCGGCCGGGGTGATCTCCACCGAGCAGGCGATGAAGGTGGCCGATGTTGCCGATCGGGTTGCCGGCGGAAGGCTCCATCTGACGACCCGCAACAGTATCGAGTACCACTGGGTGAAGGGAGACGACCTGAGCGAGGCAATGCGTTCACTTGCCGCAGTCGGGCTCATTTCGCGCGGCGCGTGCGGCGGTGCGGTGCGCGGCATCGTCTGCAGCACCCCTTTTTCGCCGGCATACCCCGTGGTTCAGGTGCTTGGTCAGAAACTCCACCGTCACTTTACCGGCAACCCGCACTTCGAGGGGCTGCCCAAAAAGTTCAAGATGGCAGTAAACGGTGATTACAGCGATCCTCGCTACCTGATCCAGGACGTGGCGCTGGTATACGTGGGGACTGACTACGAAACCGCCCGTTACGATCTCTGGACCGCCGGCGGGCTTGGGCGCGAACCGTCGCCCGGCTACCTGTTCGAAAAGGCCGTGCCGGAAGAACGGATCATCCCGCTCGTAGAGGCGATCATTCGGGTGTACAAGGAGCGGACCCCACCACCCAAGCGGCTCAAGCATCTGCTGCGCGAGATCGGCCGTGAGGAATTCGAGCGGCTCGTACACGAAAAGCTTGCCGGGCAGCCGGAGCTGTCGATCCGCGACGCCTTCGAAAAGCGGCTGACCGCTTTACCCGCAGGAAACGAACCCCACCGGGTGGAAGCGGGGGTATTCGCCGGCGAGCTGTCCAGCGAGACGCTGCGCAAACTTGCGGGTATCGCCGGCCGGTTTGCCGCCGGCTACCTGGTCCTCACCAGCACGCAGAACGTGGCGTTCCTGCTCCCGGACGGCGCTGACCCGACAGCCGTCCGCACCGCGCTGGCCGAGGCGGGATTCGACGGCACCGGCCGCGACCAGCGGACCGTCTTTCGTATCTGCCCCGGCAACCACGAATGCAAGATGGGGCTCTCCCCGACCCGCGACATCGCCCGGCAGCTGCTGGAGGCCATGGGTGATGCCGGAGAGGGCTGTTCCTGGGCCATTTCCGGCTGTTTCAATTCATGTTCCCAGCCCCAACTGGCGGACGTGGGGATCGTGACGGTAAAATCGGTCGCGAATCCCGACGGCACCCGCAGTCCCCAGTTCGACCTGTACCGCCGGACCGAAGAAGACGGGTTCGGGGAGCGGATTCGAGAGCGGATCTCCGTCGACGAGCTGCTGGAAGCGGTCCGGCAGATGAACGCCGCATCCTGAAACGGATGACGCATTACCCGTCGTACCGATCGGCCGAGGGGGTACCGGAGCTGTTTCCGGCACTCCTCCGGATGGTCCGCCCCGGGCTCACGGTCGCGGTGCTCCTTGCCGGCTATACCGGGATGGTGTTGGGGGATGGGGGATTCCCCCCGTGCGGCGTGACTCTCGGGGTGCTGTTTGCACTCGCCATGACCGCCGCAGGTGCGGTCATACTGAACGGCGTCGTCGAGCGGAAAAAGGACGCCGGACTCCACAGGCTACGCCGACGGGTAGCGGCGCTTCACCGGGTCGGCGTGGTGCCGGCCACGTGCATCGGCTCGGCCCTCATCGTCGCCGGGCTCGCCACGGCATGGCTTTCGGCAAACCGGCTCACACTGCTGCTGCTTGCCACCGCCGTTGTCTTCTACGTGCTGCTCTACACCTGTTGGCTGAAGCGGTTGCCCCACGGCACCGTGCCGGGCGGCGTTCCCGGCGCGCTTCCCGTGCTCGTCGGTTATGCCGCCGTACGCGACACGCTCGGACCTGAGGCACTGTTTCTCTTTCTCATCCTGTTTCTCTGGCAGCCCCCCCATTTCTGGCTGTTGACCCTGCATCACGGTGACGACTACCGGCGGGCACGGATTCCCGCTCCCATCACCACCGGCGACACACGGTACGCCTGTCTCCTCATCCGCTCCTATATCGTTGCACTCCTGCCCGCAACCCTGTCCCTCTGGCTGTTCGGTTACTGTTCCTGGCGGTACGCCGTCGTAACGGGCATCTGCTGGCTGCAGTTCGCCGTCACGGCATGGCGCCCGGACCGTCGGAATCGTGCCGTGACCGCATTCCGGTTCTCCATCATCTTTCTGACCGTGCTCTGCCTGGCGGTCATCCTCGATCGTGGCATGCATTTCACATAAGCGATAGACGGGACTGCCCGTTGTCGTTGCGACTATCCTGAAAATGGCAGGTTTTCACGCAACGCCGCAACGACATCAAAGTGTTTCTACGTATTCAGGGATTGATACCGCGAGCTTCGGGGACTGATCGGGGTGACGGTGGCGTCAGCCCTATGCCGGCGGTTCCACCGCGGGGTTTTCGAGCGAACCGGTGGGCGTGGCGGGGTGGGGGGCGATAGTGACGGTGCGGCCGTTGACGGAAAGCCGTCCCTCTGCGAACATCCGGACGGCGGCGGGATAGATCCGGTGTTCCTCCGTCTGAATACGTGCGGAGAGCGATTCCTCCGTGTCTCCGGGGAGTACGGGAACGGCGGCCTGGATGATGATCGGGCCGGTATCGGTACCGGCATCGACGAAGTGGACCGTGCAGCCGGTAAGCCTGACGCCGTAGTCCAGAGCCTGCTGCTGGGCATGGAGACCGGGAAAGGCGGGAAGGAGCGCCGGATGGATGTTCAGCACCGCATGCGGAAAGGCATTCAGCAGGACCGGGGTAACGATTCGCATGAATCCGGCGAGCACCACGAGCCGGACACCGTATTCACGCAGGGTCTCCACGAGTGCGACGTCGTAGGCCTCGCGGCCGGAAAAGCGCCGGTGATCCAGGTGGATGGCGGGGATCTTGTGCCGCTGTGCCCGCTCCAGGCCGTATGCGTCACTCCTGTTGCTGATGACACAGACGATCTCGGCATCGATCGTGCCGTTTTCGATCTGGGTAATGATCGACTGCAGATTCGAGCCGCTGCCCGACACGAGGACGCCGATTTTCAGGGGGGTGGACATCCGTTAATGCGCCTCAGGCAAGCTCGACGCACTCGGCGCCGGCATCACACTTCGCCACCTCCCCGATGACGAACGCCTGCTCGTTGAGCCCGGAAAGGCGGATGAGGATCTCTTCCGCCTCGTTCTCCGGCACCGCCAGCACCATGCCGATACCGCAGTTGAAGGTCCGGAACAGCTCGGCCTCGGGGATGGAGCCTCCCTGCAGCAGCAGGGTGAATATCTCGGGAATCTGCCAACTGGAGCGGTTGATGACCGCCTTGCAGCCGTGGGGCAGGACGCGGGGAACGTTTTCCACCAGTCCGCCGCCGGTGATGTGGGCGATGCCGTTGATGGTAAAGTCGCGCAGAAGGTTGAGGATCGATTTCACGTAGATGCGGGTCGGGGTGAGCAGTTCGTCCGCCACGCTCTTGCCGAGCCCGGGGAGCTGGTCATGGATGCCGAGCCCCATCTTTTCGAAGATCACCTTGCGGGCGAGGGAATAGCCGTTGCTGTGCAGGCCGCTGGAGGCGAGGCCGATGAGGACGTTGCCGACGGTGATGGACGATCCGTCGATGAGCAGGTCACGGTCCACAACCCCTACGGTGAAACCGGCGACATCGTAGTCTCCCTCCTGATAGAAGCCGGGCATCTCCGCCGTTTCACCACCGATCAGGGCGCAACCGGCCTGGATACACCCCTCAGTGATCCCCTTTACCACCTGGGTGGCCTGTTCAGGCAGGAGCTTCGCCGTGGCGAGGTAGTCGAGGAAGAAGAGCGGTTCCGCTCCCTGGACGACGATATCGTTGACGCACATGGCGACGAGGTCGATGCCGATGGTATCGTGCCGGTCGGCCATGATGGCGACCTTCAGCTTGGTTCCGACGCCGTCGGTCCCGGACACGAGCACTGGATTCTTTTATTTGGAGCTATTGAGGTAGAATTGT
>JAJYBI010000005.1:0-89344 GCA_021779095.1 Deltaproteobacteria bacterium | reverse complement strand
TCCCCCGAATCCGCCGATGTCCGCCAGTACCTCCGGACGTGCCGTCGCCTTCACCAACGGCTTGATCATCTTCACGAAGCTGTTGCCCGCCTCGATATCTACACCCGCGTCTTTATAGGTAGTTTCCGTGCGCACTGTCGTATGTTCCTCCCATGTATGAAGAAGGATTTTGTACCCCATGGCACCCCAAAAGTCAATTTCAAACTGCCGCCCAAAAAATGGGTTTACAAGCCGCCCTACGATTGCATATCATGCCACAACATGAACGCCAGCCAGGGCGGTTTCACCGTCCGTCCCATGTGTACCGCCGACCTCGACCAGGTCCTCGCCATCGAGGAATCGTCGTTCCCTCGCCCCTGGACCCGGGAGCATTTCCGGCACGAACTCGATACACGGCACGCCATGCCGCTGGTGGCCGTCGCGGGCGACGGAACCGTCGTCGGATACCTGTGCGTCACCCTGCTGTTCGATGAAGCGGAGATCCTTGACGTGGCCGTGCTCACGAAGTTGCGGGGGTGTGGCGTGGGGCGACTTCTCCTTGAACGAACGATCGAACTCTGCCGCGTTAACGGCGTGAAAGATATACACCTCGAGGTCAGGTGCTCCAACCTGGCAGCCATCTCGTTGTACGAGCGATTCGGCTTCGCGAGGACGGGTGAGCGGCGAAGATACTACGAAAACGGCGAGGATGCCATTCTGATGCATCTCACCACTGGGGAGTGTCATGCAGTTTAAGTCCATGGTATTGAGCAACCTGGAGGTGTCGCCGGGGTACTTCAGGATGCGGATGACCGCACCGCCGGCCGTCATTGGCGCGACCCCCGGACAGTTCGTGATGGTGCGGATCAACGACTCCATCGATCCGCTTTTGCGGCGTCCCTTCGGCATCTTCGACCTCGGCACCTTCGACACGGAGTTTACCGACTGCGGCCGGCAGAGCTACCTGGAGATCCTGTTCCGGGTGGTGGGGAAGGGGACGGCGATGCTGTCCCGCTTTCATCGCGGCGATCACCTGGATATCCTCGCCCCGCTCGGCAAGGGGTTCATTCCGGGAGATCCGTCCGGTGAGAAGATCCTCGTGGGGGGCGGCATCGGGCTCGCACCGCTCTACTTCCTGGCTAAGGAACTGGTGAAGAGCGGCAAGGTGCGCCTGTTTGCCGGCGGCAGGAGCAAGGAGGACATCCTCTGCATCACCGAGTTTGAACGGCTGGGGGTGGAGACCTACGTGGCGACGGACGACGGCACCCTCGGCGAGAACGGCCTGGTTACGGAAGTCATGGAGCGGCGGCTGGAAGGCAGGTCCGGCGACCGCACGATCTTCGCCTGCGGTCCCCACCCGATGCTGCGGGCGGTGGCGACCATCGCACAACGGCTGCAGGTCCCCTGTCAGGTCTCCATGGAGGCGTACATGGCCTGCGGCGTCGGCGCCTGCCTCGGCTGCGTCATGAAGGGGTGCAACCACACTGAATCGACCCCGGACTACCGCTGTGTCTGCAAGGACGGTCCTGTGTTCGACAGCTTAGAGCTGCAGTGGGATTAGAAACGAGGATTGCATCATGAACAGACCCGATCTTTCCGTCGAACTGGCCGGCATCCGGCTGCGCAACCCGGTCATGACCGCATCCGGCACCTTCGGCTACGGCAGGGAATTTGCCGACTACCTGGACCTTTCCGCTATCGGCGCCTTCATCACCAAGGGGCTGTCGCTGCGCCCCAAGGCGGGTAACCCGACGCCGCGCATCGTGGAGACCACCGGCGGCATGCTGAATGCCATCGGCCTGCAGAACGTGGGGATCGACGCCTTTGTTGCCGAGAAGCTGCCGTTCCTGCGCACCGTGGACACCCCGGCCATCGTGAACCTGTATGGCAATACCCTGGACGAGTACGGCGAGCTGGCGGAGCGACTGGACAGGCTTCCGGAGGTGGCGGGGATCGAGGTGAACATCTCCTGCCCCAACGTGAAGCAGGGGGGGATCGTGTTCGGCACCGATCCGGCCGCCGCCCGCGAGGTGGTTGATCTGGTGCGGAAGTCGACCATCAAGCCGCTCATCGTCAAGCTCTCCCCCAACGTGACCGATGTGGTGGTCATGGCGAGGGCCTGTGCCGATGCCGGCGCCGATGCGCTCTCCCTCATCAACACCCTCACCGGGATGGCCATCGACCTGGACCGTCGGCGACCGGTACTTGCCAACGTCACCGGCGGACTCTCCGGACCGGCCATCAAGCCGGTGGCCCTGCGGATGGTCTGGCAGGTGGCGAAGGCGGTGCAGCTCCCGATCATCGGCATCGGCGGGATCATGACCGGCCGGGACGCCCTGGAGTTCATGCTGGCCGGCGCCACCGCCGTGCAGGTGGGAACGGCGAACTTTCTCGACCCGTCCGCCGCCGGCCGGATCGCCAGGGAGATGGAACAGTATCTCACCGAGCACGGTGTCGACGACGTCAAGGAGCTGATCGGCGCCCTGCGCGCCTGACCGTACGCATCCAGACCGGTAGTCCCGAAGGCGAGGAGTTTCTCTTCGCCTTCTCGATTTTGAATGGAAGAAACGGATGGAAAACTGGCAGAAACAGTTGGAGCGCAGCATCGTCAGCCCGGCGGAACTACCCGGCCTGGAGGGGGAGGAGCGTGCGCGCATCGAAGGGGTCGTGCAGCGCTACCCCATGCGGATATCCCTGCACTACCTGTCGCTGATCGAGCGGGCCGGCGATCCTATCTGGCGGCAGTGCGTGCCTGATCCGCGTGAGCTGGACGACGACGGACAGACAGATGATCCGCTGGACGAGGAGCAACTGAGCCCGGTACCGGGGCTCATCCACCGGTATCCGGACCGGGCGGTCTGGCTCGTCTCCTCTACCTGCGCCATGTACTGCCGTTTTTGCATGCGGAAGCGGCAGGTGGGGTGTCCGTCCCTCGCACCGCAACCGGGGAGCCGCGACGAGGTGTACGACTACCTGGCTTCCACGCCGGCCATCCGCGATATCATCCTTTCCGGTGGTGACCCGCTTCTCCTGGACGATGGCGAACTGGAGCGGATACTCTCCCGATTGCGCGCCATTCCCCATATCGAAATGATCCGGATTGGCACCCGGGTGCCGGTGACGTTGCCGTCCCGGATCACCGCACGCCTCTGTGCCATGCTGAAGCGGTACCACCCCCTGTACATCAATACCCACTTCAACCACCCGGCGGAGATCGTCCCCGCCTCGGCCCGTGCCAGCACCCTGCTGGCGGACGCGGGGATTCCCCTCGGCAACCAGACGGTGCTGCTTTCCGGGGTAAACGATGACCCGTCCGTCATGACGGCTCTCATGCAGGGACTGCTGCGGATCCGGGTTCGGCCGTACTACCTGCATCACCCGGACCTGGTGAAAGGGACGGGGCACTTCCGCTGTACGCTGGAGTGCGGCATCGGTATCATGGAACGACTGCGGGGGTACACGTCGGGGCTTGCCACGCCGTACTATGTGGTGGACCTGCCGGGAGGGAAGGGGAAGGTGCCGGTACTGCCGGAACATCTGCGTAGAAGGGGTGAAGAGGTCCTGATCCGGACCTACCGCGGAGAATGGGTCTCGTACGACGGGTGAGGAAGTAGTCAGAGTTCCTCGGGGGTGAATGCCACCACGTCGTCGATCCGTTCCGCATCCAGGAGCAGCATGACGAGACGGTCGACCCCCAGGGCGATCCCCGCCGCCGGCGGCATGTCGGCCAGTTCCGCGAGAAACTTCTCCGGCAGCGGATAGGGGAGCTGACCGCGCGCGGCCCGGACTGTGGCCTCGCCCATGAAACGGCTGCGCTGTTCGGCGGTATCGGTCAGCTCCGAGAAGGCGTTGGCCAGTTCCAGACCGCCGATGTAGAGTTCGAACCGCTCGGCGACGGTGGGATCGTCCGCCCGGAGGCGGGCCAGCGCCCCCAGTTCGGCGGGGTAGTCGTACAGGAAGGTCGGCCGGTCGAGGCCAAGCATCGGTTCGATCCGCTCCGCCACCACCTCGTCGAACACGCCACCTGTCAGCGCATCCTCCATCGGCATGCCGCCGTACCGCTCGAACGACTCCCTCACCGACAGCCGCTCCCAGGAAGCATCCAGGCGGATCTCTTTCCCCCGGAAAGAGATCGACTGGCCAAAACCGGTGCCTTTCGCCACTTCCCGCAGCAGTTCCTCGCATTCCTCCATGAGCCCGCGATAGTCCGTACCGGTCCGGTACCACTCCAGCATGGTGAATTCGGGGAGGTGGCGTGAGCCGCGCTCGGCAGTCCGCCAGCAGCGGCAGATCTGGAAGATCCGCTCGTAACCGGCGGCGAGCAGACGCTTCATGCAGATCTCCGGCGAGGTCTGGAGGAACCAGCCGTCCGCAGGGACGGCATCGATATGCGATTCCGGGGCAGGCGCGGGAATTCGAAAGGGGGTCTCCGTTTCCAGATACCCCCTTGCCGTAAAGAAGCTTCTCAGTTCGCCGATGATGGCGGCGCGTCTGGCCAGGTTCCCGGACCTGCGGGAAATCCGCCAGCTGTCAGTCACTGCCTACCCCTTGACCCGCGTGGAGTACTCGCCGGTGCGGGTGTCTATGGTGATGAGTTCACCCTCTTCGATGAACGGGGGAACGCGCAGCACATACCCGGTCTCGACGGTCGCCGGCTTGGAGTCACTGCCGGAGGTGTCGCCCTTGACCCACGGGTCGGTCTGGACGACGCGGAGGTTGACGAAGTTGGGGAGATCGACGCCGATCGGCTTCTCCTTGAACAGGAGCACATCCACCTTGATGTTATCGATGAGGTAGTTCTTCGCATCGCCCAAGGCTGACTCGGGGATGGCAAACTGCTCGTAGGACTGGTTATCCATGAAGTGGAAACCATCATCGTCCTTGTAGAGGTATTCCATGGTACGGTCTTCCAGGAAAGCCGGCTCGAAGGTCTCGCCGGAGCGGTAGGTCCGGTCCAGAATGGTGCCGTTGATCATGTTCCGCATCTTGGTGCGGTACAGCGCCTGGCCCTTGCCCGGCTTGGCGAAATCGAACGCGATGACGAGATAGGGGTCGCCGTCCAGGGTGATTTTCAACCCTTTTCTTAAGTCTGCTACGGTGTACATGGTGTCTTCCTTTGATCCTTGAGTAGTTTAATGCGCGACATCTGCAGGGTCGCACCGACGGGAACATGTCCGTTCTCTCGTGCCGGAGCACGAATTTCAATTGGAAGATGGTTGACTGTCGGAATACGTGGGCTTGGAGAGTGTCTGCTGCCGTTATTTGACACGGTAGGTGATACGGCCCCGGGTGAGGTCATAGGGGGAAAGCTCAACGGTCACCTTATCGCCGGGGAGGATTTTTATGAAATATTTCCGCATCTTGCCGGAAATATGGGCAAGCACTATATGATCATTTTCCAGCTTTACCCTGAACATCGCATTGGGCAGTGGTTCGATAACCGTTCCCTCGACTTCGATCGCTTCTTCCTTACTCATATCGTCTCCTTGTTCTGTACATGGCCGTAAAGTCAGCTCTTAAAGTAAACTACTATACAGAATCGCAGGGTGAATTGCAAGCCGGCATTTACCCGCTTCTAATTAGACAGGAGCACGTTGAATCATGCGTAACATTTCGAAAACAGGGGATTGCAGTACGAGAAAAGCCTTTACAACGAGTTGCGCTGTGTACTAGTCTTCACAGCTGATTGAGAGATCTGCCATGGTGGAGCACGAAGCATGAAACAGTTCCGTTGCATACCGCTCGAAAACGGGCTCTGCGTTACCTGCTACGACGCTTCCCGACCGTATTTCGGCGAGTATTATCTCGCCAAGGTGGTACTGACTATCACAGCCACGGCAGAGGGCTCTGCGCCGGCCTCGCCCCTTGCCGAATACAGTCATGGTTACCATCGAACATTCGAACGGATGGGGGTGCGGGAGGCCGAACTCGCCCGTGTCACCGGAGAACTGGCTGACGGTTTCCTGCAGAGCGCCCTTCCGTATCTCTCTTCGCCGAACTTCCCCGCACGTCTGCAGACGTGGAACGACTCCGGCGCATCACGACAGAGGGTGCTTTTCAGATGAACGGTGACGGTATCGTCAGTATCGACCGAATGGCGTACGGTGGTGCGGGTGTCGGCCGGTACGAGGGAAAGGCCTGCTTCGTTCCGCTGACCGCGCCGGGTGACCGGGCGGAGATCCGGATCGTCCGTGAGAAACCGTCATACCTCGAAGGACGTCTCTGCGGCCTCGTCGACTGTTCCTCACAACGCGTCGATGCACCCTGTCCCGTTTTCGGCGACTGTGGCGGCTGCAACTGGCAGCATCTGGCGTATCAGGCCCAGTTGGACGCCAAGCATGCCATCGTATCTGACATGCTCTGGCGGTTCGGTCGTATCGATCCGGCTTGCATCGACCGGGTGGTCTCGTCCCCAGAAGAGTACGGCTACCGGGCCAGGGTCCAGTTCAAGGTACGCAGCCTTCCCGACGGTGTGCATATCGGGTTCTACCGTACAGGGTCCCACTTCGTCGTTGCCTCGCCCGGCTGCTGCCGTATCGCGTCGCCGGTGATCAACCGGATTCTCTCCGAACTGCCGCAACTGGTTGCCTCCCTCCACGACGCCGACCGGGTACCGCAGATCGACATCTCGGTGGGCGAGTCTTCGGGGGCGATCCTCATCATCCACTACCTGGGCGCAGATCTCCAAGGCCTGTTCGACCGGCTGCTGACGCTGCGGAGCACCGGCCTCGTTACCGGCCTGTTTGTGCAACGGGGCCGCAAGGAGACCCTGACGAAGGTGTTCGGGGACGACCGGTTGTCCTACCGGGTTCCGACCGGCAGCGCAGCTTCCGAGGAAATGGAGCTAACGTTCGGCAGGGGAGGGTTCTCGCAGGTCAATTACCACCAGAACAAGCGCCTGGTGCAGACGGTCTGCGAATGGTCCGACCTGTCGGGAACGGAACGGGTGCTGGACCTGTTCTGCGGGAACGGCAACTTCACCCTGCCGTTGTCGCGGCATGCGTCATACCTGCTCGGCATTGAAGGTTACGCGCCGTCGCTGCACGATGCGCGGTACAACGCCGGCATGACGCGGGCAGGCAATGTGGAATTCCGCTGCGGCGACGCCGCGACCTTGGTGAACGAGCTCGCAGCATCGGGTGAAGCGTTCGATCTCATCGTCATGGATCCGCCACGGACGGGGGCAAAGGAGCTTCTTCAGGGGATGGTCAAGCTTGCCCCCCAAAGGATCATCTACGTTTCCTGTGACCCGGCAACCCTCGCCCGGGATGCGGGCACTCTGGCCAGGCACGGATTCCGCGCAGTGTCCTGCCGTATTCACGACATGTTTCCCCAGACCTATCACGTTGAAACGGTAACCCTCCTTGAACGTTGCTGAGCATTTCACACTTTACACATATGAGGTAATCGGATGTTTTTCAGAAAAAAGGATTTTCGCCATTACCAGAACAAGGGAGAGCAGTTACTGGCATCCGGGCACTTCGCAGAGGCGCGTATCGCCTTCATCGATGCCCTGGATCGTTTCGACCGGAACAATCCGGCAGACGGTTCCGAGGTGCGGCTCAGGGAACTGCTTGCCCGTGCCGGCAATCACCTCGCCGCACACAACATTGAGGAAGCGATTGCTGCACAACGGGCCGGTGACGGAAAAAAGGCACACGAGCATCTGGAACTCGCCATAGAGCTGGCAGATGACGTAACTCTTCGGGAGAAGGCGGATAAATTGATTGCAGGCATGATTCGGGAGCAGGATGAGGTTGAACCGCACGCACATGGTTCCTCCTGCACCGGCTGCTCGTCACATCGGCATACCGTTACCGCAACTCCGGGTAATACCGATGATTTTCTCTCCGAACACGATAGGTTCGAGCTCCTCATGCAAACGTTGCCGGAGAATTTGTCGAGTCGTTATATGGGCTTGGGAGAGAAATTTGCATCATCGTACCTGCTGTCGTCCGAGGGTAACCACAGGGAATCACTCGCCCGTTACCTTGAAATCCTGAACGATGAAGAATCGGATATCGTTCTGTACGAAGCCGCGGTCCAGTACCACCACCTTGGGGATCTGCCGGAGTGTGAGGCGTTTCTCGAACGTTCATACCGGCTGAACAGCTCGAATCTGCTCTGCTGCATCGGCCTCGTCCAGTTGTATTGCGATACCGGACGACACGAGGTGGCACTGCAGCTTCTCGCCACCATGATCGAGACCGGAATTGAGAAGGAGCAGGCACTCCTGTACATGGGCGATATATATCGTGACACGGAACGGTTCGACAAGGCAATCGACTGTTACTCGAAAATGCTTGCCGGCCCGTACGCCCGTGATGCAGCGGAACGTCTGGTCCCGCTTCTGGAGATGTCAGGCAGATCGACTGACGCGCAGGCGCTGTTCAAACGTTATCTGAAAGGGTGCTGCTAACTTGCTGGACCGTCTTGCCGGTCCTTGTTTATCAATACTGATCCGAGTGGGGGAATGGGCATGAACAAGTCGGAAATTATTGAGGAAATAGCCGCACAAAAAAATCTGTCTTTTAAGAAGGCGGAAGAAATCGTTTCCACGGTGTTTGATTCCATGGCCGACGCGCTCAAGGCTGGCGAACGCATCGAGATCAGAGGATTCGGAAGTTTTGTCGTAAAGGATTACAAGCCCTACACCGGCAGGAATCCGAAGACGGGTGAATCCATAGCCGTCGCCCCTAAAAAGCTTCCCTTCTTCAAGGTCGGGAAGGAACTCAAGGAACGGGTTTCAAAATAGTACGTATTTTAACTTGAAAGTTGTGCAATTTACGTTTACGTTGCCCAAAATTGTCATCCAGTGATTCCATGAATAAAGTCTTCCTATTTATCATCTTGCTTAGTATTGCAACTGCGACGACTGCCGCTGCAAATCCCACCCAGACTGGGGAGACGGGTTTGATCACCGTCCCGACCGCCGACACGCTGGATGCCGGCAATATCTGCCTGGGAGTCTGGACCAACTATGCGCATAACGGCGTTGCACTCGGCAATTCAACCGTCCCCCGGAAAGACGCGCTTATTGTCCCCGTTACCATCACCTTGGGTCTCGGTTCGTTCTGGGAGGTGTATGGCACCTATCCCAACGTGCTGTTCAACCGGGAGGAACTCTATTCTGGGCGTGGTACAGCAAAGATCGGCACAAAATTGAGATTCTGGGGGAACCGTTCCTCAAACTTCAAACTCGCTGCAGACTTTTCCGCACAACGGCATATCACCCAGGATGCGACCAACGGGAATACCGATATCGGCGCTCGCCTCATCGCCTCGCTGCGTAACGACATAATGGGTATCCATATCTATGGTGGATACCTGGTCCCGAAGGGAACGATTCCTCCCGATTACCGTAATGAGGTCCTGTACGGCGGCGGGTATGAGTTCTCCCCGTCGACAAGAACGAAACTGACCCTTGAACTTACCGGCAACACCAGTCGTGACAGAACGATAAGCAACCCCATGGAAACCTCGGTCGGTTTCCAGTACTACATATCCCCCCATCTCACCTTTAACGTTGCCGCAGCATACGGTCTCTCATCGGGCAGTCCCGACTGGCGTACCGTTGTCGGTTTCTCATCGTGTCAGGGGGTAGGTTCCTATCTGCGTCCTGTCAAGTCAACGTTCACCACCCCGGACGAACTCGGTGAAAAAAAGGCAAAACTGGTCAAACCGGTAAAGATAACCCCAATTTCGCCGTTGCTCCGGTCACCGGCACCGACAGTGCCGCTCGGCAAGATGGAAGTTCCCGTCGACAGCAATGAAGAAGAGATAATCATCAGGCCGTACGGCCAGATATCTATTCCCCAACAGGCGGCGGCGAGGGTTGTGTCGACGATGACACCTCCGCAGCCCGCGAATTCACCTACTACGGAAAATAACGAAGCATCACAGACTGCCACGACTCCCGAGGTCAAGATAGAGCAGCCGGAAACGGTCTCGATGAAGCAGGAGGGCGCGGCTGTCGTCTCAACGGAGCAGGGGACTGAAACGGCGGAAGATGCCTCGCAGGGGGTTACCCCGCTTTACGCCATCGACAACAAGGACCAAAAGGTCGAACTGGCTACCATGAAGGCCGAAAAGATACCCGCGGTGATGAAGGTATACCGCAAGTTCAGGTTCCCGGACGTATCGTTTGATTTTGATCAGTGGAGCCTCTCCGTCGAAGGGAAACGACAGCTCTCCGAGGTTGCCGAGCAGATAAGAAACGATAAAAAGTGGGTCTATATCCGTATTGACGGTCACACCGACTCCATCGGTTCGGTAAACTACAACATGGACCTCTCGTTGAAGCGGGCCATCTCCGTTGCAGCATACCTGATCAACAGGGAAGGCATCGATCCGTCACGGCTGTTCCTCAAGGGAATGGGGAAAACGCGACCGATTGCCGACAATGCGACATCTGAGGGCAGGAGGCAAAACCGGCGCAGCGAGGTGTTGTTGCTTATTCCCAAGGACCAACCGTAATGAAGAAGCCGCTCGTTTTCTGCAACCTGTTGTGTATAGCGCTCTTCATGTCAGGACATCTCTATGCCGAAGAGCGGAGCATTCCACCAGATCTGAAACCGGAACTGATCGGCAGGGTGTATCTCGACTCCTCGCAAAGGGTCATTACCCCACAGGTGAGAAAGAAGATTGACGGTCTCGTCGTGAAACTGAAGGAGAATCATGAAAGCGATATCATCCGTATCGAGGGAGGCTATCATCGGTCTGCAAGCCGGCGTGGAAACATCAGTCGGTCTCTCCAGATCGCCCGCGACGTGGAAAAGTATCTGCGGCTTCACCATCACCTTCATCTGAACCTGTGCATCGCGACAGATGACGGAACTACCACGAGTGCCCCCGCGAGAGCATCGATCACACTTTACGCCTATCACGGTGAATTCTTAGAACAGAAACTCAGCACGAAGTAGCGAGCTCAAATAATGATCGAGTCACTGCGACAACACAAATTCTTCGATATATTCTCGGATAGCGAGCTTGAAAAGCTCGCATCGGTCATAACGGACAGGACGTTCGGCGATAATGACCTTATTTTCCTGGAGAACATGCCGGGTGAGGCGCTGTATATAGTCGACGACGGATCGGTAAAGATCACGAAGATGATTGCCGAAGGTGAAGAACTGCAGTTATCCGTCCTGAAGAAGGGGGATATTCTGGGAGAGATGGCGATTATCGAAGGGGGACGGCGTGCGGTAACGGCACGTCCGATCAGCTACTGCCGTTTATTGGTTATCAGAAAACGGGATTTTGCCGGTTTTCTTGACCGGGAACCGGCCGTAGGGTACAAGTTTCAGGTATCCATCATGAAGGTATTTATCAAGAAACTCCGGTTGATGGACGATAAGATTAACGAAATGCTGCTATCGCAGCTCGACTGACTACGTTTTCCGCCGAGGTTCCTCATGATACGTTCCGTGATCGTCCTGCTGTTCGTCTCCCTGTTATCCCTTACCGGCTGTGCCCTGAAAGTCGTTCCACAGCCGGTTGCCTCAGGTCAGATCAACGAAAAGGACAATTCACAAACCGTTACGAAAAATGGGATAGCGATCACCGTGCGGAACGACCAGCGCGAGATGATGAGCTACAATCTCGACGAGACGGTAACGTCCTTCCTCGTGACGGTAACCAACGGAACCGGTAAAGAGCTGTCCATCCCCAGTGACGGATTTCTGTTGATCGACAACGCAAATCACCAGCATAATCCCCTCACTCCCGACAAACTCAAGGAAATGGTGTCGAAAGACTCCTACTATCTGATGCCATATCCCTATGTCGGTTTCTACTACATGGAGGATTACGAGCGGGCGTATTCGAACGCCGTAATCGGTTCACAACAACCGTACTATTATGAAGTGTACCCTCAGGATATCTACACCAACGCCTTCCCCAACGGAACGATCATTCCGAAGTCCACCGTATCCGGTCAGGTCTACTTTATGGCGGACCTCGCGAACATGACGGGGATGAAACTGCTCATCTATCTGAAGGGAACCACAAAATCGGCGCAACCCGACTTCACCTTCCCGTTTGCCATCAAAAAGTAACCCAGGAGAATAATTCCCATGTCTCTCCTCAGTCTGCTGGCGGCTCTTGGCGGTCTGGGTCTGTTTATCCTCGGAATGAAAACCCTTTCCGACGGATTGCAGAAATTTGCCGGCGACAGGTTTCGGCGTGCTTTCGACAGAATCACCGGTAATCGTCTGTCTGCAGCCTTGACGGGTAGCGGTCTCGCTTCGTTGCTTCAGTCCAGCAGTGCCGCCGCGCTTCTGGTAATCGGATTTACCAACGCCGGTCTCGTGTCGGTGTACCAGACCCTCGCCATCCTGCTCGGTACGGGGCTGGGGACGACCATCACCATTCAGATCCTGGCCTTTCAGATCACTGCGTTCGCACTTCCCGCCATCTTCGTCGGCACCTTCCTGAGACACTTTGTCAAGCGGCGAAGACTGTCGTACCTGGGGAACATAATACTGGGGACAGGCCTTCTGTTTCTGGGTCTCCAGATCATGCAGGGGTACAGCTCCGGTATCGGCCAGGCACTCCTGCTCAAGGAGATCCTCCGTTCAGAATACCTCGCCCGCGTGTCCGCAGCTTTATGTGGTGCAATGATTACGCTCGTTGTCCAGTCAAGCAGCGCCACTGTCGGTATCGTTATCGCGCTGGCCGGCAGCGGTGTTGTCGGATTCGATGTCGCCGCATCGATGGTTATCGGCGAAACACTGGGTGTAGCCTGCACGACCGTTTTCGGATCCATCGGCGGAACCAACGCGGCTCGGCGAGCTTCACTGCTGTACCTCGGCATTACCGTATGTTCCATCATTACCGCCCTGACCGTATTTCCATACCTGATCGAGCTTGTCCGCTACGTCTCGCCGCTGCCGGTCACCCTGTATCATACCGCACACGGAGCTCCCACCACCGTCCAAACATTCGTTGCCCGGCAGCTGGCCAACCTCCATACCCTGTTCAGCATCGGCATGCTTGTGGTGTTTCTCCCGCTGACGGGGCTGCTCGCTCGTTCGACCACCAGAATACGGCAGGGGAACGACGATGAATATCTGCTTGAAGCGAGACCCCGGTTCCTCGACGATCGAATACTCAACACCCCTCCCATTGCACTGCGTCAGGCGCGTAACGAGCTGCAGCGGATGTCACGTATTGCCGGCTCCATGTTCGACGATGTAATCGAACAGTTCTACAAATATGACGCCAAACGCACGACCCGTATCCGACAGAAGGAAGCGGTCCTCGACATCCTGCAAAGGGACCTTACCGGTTTTCTGATCCAGCTTTCGCGCAAGCAGCCGAACGTAAGGGATTCCGTCGAACTGACGGCCATGCTGCAGATTGTCATTCACCTCGAACATATCGGGGACCAGAACGAGGCCCTGCTGGACTTCCTCCTGCGGAAAAAGGAGGAACGTCTGCTCTTTTCGACTATTGCCATGTCCGAACTGAAAGGTCTGTCGAGCGAGGTGGCGGAGATGGTCCACCTGGCCGTAGCCATGCCGGAGGAACTGAAAACCCGGCCGGTCTTGGCGGAAGCGGTCGAGAAGAAACATGCACTCCAAGCCTCGCAGGACAGGATGCACAAACTCCATGTGAAGAGGATGAGCAGTGGCCGGTGTAACGTGGCCTCGGGGATCATCTATAACGACATGGTTGCATCGCTTGACAGAATTGCGGAGTACGCGTTCGAAGTCATCGAAATCGAAGAGGAACTGAACAATGAAATCGCCGGCAGCAGCAATTGACCTTGGCACTAATACGGCCCGACTGCTCATCGGGCATGTATCTGACGGGAAACTGCAACAGATCTGCCTGAAGCGCGTCATCGTGAGGCTGGGAGGTGGGTTCACCCGTGAACGGGGTATATCCGACGAGGCATGTGACCGTGCCATAGCCGCCCTGACGGACTTTGCCGGCGAAATGCGTCGGTACGATGTGACAACAGTCCGTGCCGTCGCTACCAGCGCCGTACGCGACGCAATCAACGGCCCGGCATTCTGTAAGCACGTTCTGGAAACCTGTGGTATCCGGCTCGAGGTCATCGATGGCGACACGGAAGGACGACTGACCCTCGACGGCATCCTGTTGGCCCTCGATCAGACCGCGGATCGACTCGTCACCTTCGATATCGGCGGCGGCAGTACGGAATACACCCTGACCCGCGACGGCAGCATTGTCTACGCCACCAGTCTTCCCCTCGGGGTCGTGCGGCTGACAGAGGGGAAGGGGAGCAGTGCGGCCATGGCGGAGAAGATTGATCGGGAGTTGCAGCTCCTCAAGGATGAACTCGTTGCGCGGGGACTGTTCGCTGCGGCTACCGGAGCCCTGCTGGTCGGTACCGCCGGGACCGTGACGACCCTTGCAGCCATCAGCCAGCAGCTCGGAACCTACGATTACCGGCTCGTGAACAACTACCTGCTTCGCCGGGACGAGGTGAGTCGCATCTATACGTTGCTGCTGCCGTTATCGCCGGAAGAACGCCTGACAGTCCCTGGTCTGGAAAAGGGAAGGGAGGACCTGATCATTGCGGGGACGCTCCTTACCCTCAAAACCATGAGCCTTCTCGGGGTGGACCGTTTAAAAGTCAGCGATTACGGTCTCTTGGAAGGGGTGCTGCTCAGTATCGCGTCATCGTCAACGACACCGTGAAACCGGCCGTGCGGCTACTTCCCCCCGATCGAACGGATGTACAGGATCATCGACTTCAGATCGTCAGAATCGGTCGGCAGCGGTTTTCCCCGCAGCGGTTTCTTTATGCAGGTGTTGATGATGGCGGACAGTTTCGCGTCATCGTAGGTACCCACCCATTCCAGTTTCTTCCCGCCGGCGTGACAGCTGGCACAGCTTCTGCCGTTCGTTCCCAGTGCCGGGCTCTCAAACAGCTCTTTTCCCCTCTGCATTAACGGGCTCGCTCCTGCCCAGACGACCGTCGTCCCAAGTACCAGGACAGATACCAGTACCGCACCTTTCATATGCGCCTCCTTCTGTGAGCTGTTTTAGAATGGTATCCCCGTTACGGGTCAAGTCAAGGAGCGCAGGGTGGGGGCGATTGACACGAATGCAGACAATCCTGTATTGTCACTGTTCCCAAATCCCATTTCTCGGGTACTATTGTTGGCAGGCGGTAAACCGCCTGCCGATCTTGATCATGCAGTCAGACTACACCTATCGGAGATATGTACTTGACCAAACTGGAATCGATCATCATCGCCAACCGGAATTTCGTCAGGCCGGATGCATTTCCGCCTCTCCCCAAGTCACCCAAGAAACAACTGGCCATCTTCACCTGCATGGACACCAGGCTGGTGGATTTTCTCGAACCGGCCATGGGGCTCAAACGCGGTGAGGCGAAGGTCATCAAGAATGCCGGGAACATCATCATCGACCCCATGGGGGGGGGCGTTATCCGTAGTCTGGTGGCGGGGATCTTCATGCTGGGAGTCGAAGAGGTGTATGTCATAGGGCACCGCGACTGCGGCATGGCCGAACTGGATGCCGATGCCCTCAAGGAGGATATGATCGCCCGCGGCATCTCTCCCGACGTGATCGATATCCATGTGCCCGACCTGAAACAATGGTTGGGCATCTTCTCCCATCCGGTCGAAAACGTCGAGAGGGTTGTAAAAATCCTCCGGCATAACCCATTGATTCCGAAGGACGTACCCATTCACGGGCTGCTGTTCTGCCCCAACGATGGTCATCTCGATGTTGTGGTGAACGGGTATACGCAAGAAAATTTTGCCGAACAATTGCTCTGATGCCTCTTCAGCCCGGTGCCACGTCCGGAAAACGGCATGCACTGCCCCTTTCTGACGCCTCAGGATATTGCTATGAGACTAGTGCCGTTCCATACCCCGCGTTGTCTCCGGCTCTTATTCGCGATACTGCTGTTTCTCCCGGTGACACTCGCCAACGCCCACACCGATGAGATGCCGGGTCAGAATGCATCCGCGTCAATCGGCATTACCGAGCGACTCGGAGAAAAGATCCCTCTCGATCTCATGTTTCGTGACGAGACCGGCAAAGCGGTGCGTCTCTCCGACCTGATTACCTGTCCGACGATCATCCTCCCCGTCTACTACAGCTGCACCAACGTCTGCAATTTCCTGCAACAGGGGCTGGCAACCGCCTTGCCCGAGGTCAGGGGGACGCCGGGAAAGGATTTCCGGGTCCTGTCGATCAGCTTCAACGAGACCGAAACGCCGGTCCTCGCGGCAAGATACAAGCGGATGTATCTGACCGCCATGAACGTGCCCTTTCCCGAAGACGGGTGGCACTTCCTCACAGGGGATGCGACGGACATCCGGCGACTGACCGATGCTGCCGGATATCGATTCCAACGCAAGGGGCGGGAGTTCATTCACCCAGTAGGCAGTTTCATCGTCGCCCGGGACGGAACCATCGTTCGCTATCTCTACGGAACGACCTTCCTTCCCAAGGATCTGACTCTGGCCCTGCTGGAGGCGAGGAGCGGAAAGGTGGGTGCGACCATTCGTACCGTGGTCGGTTACTGTTTCAGCTTCGATCCGGCCGGGAAGACCTATGTATTTAACCTCTTGCGCGTCAGTGCCACGGCGGTTATGCTTACTGCCGGTGCCTTTCTCGCCTTTCTGCTCATGACCGGAAGGAAACGCTCGAAACACAGCAGCAAATAACGCCCCATGATGGAGGAGAAATGACCTCGGCTGCCCAATTTTCACCAGCCACGAGCAGTTTCTGGAACGATACGGGAAAGTCCGGCATTACCTCCTGGGTATTCTCCACTGACCATAAACGGATCGGGCTGTTGTACCTCTATTCGGTGCTTACCTTCTTCCTCATTGCCGTCTCACTGGGAGCACTGCTGCGGATCGAACTGATGGCCCCGGGCCGGACCATCATGGGGCCCCAGACCTACAACGCCGTCTTCACCGTTCACGGCGTACTGATGATCTTTCTCTTCATCATCCCCGGCTTTCCCGGTGCCTTCGGCAACCTGATCATGCCGATCCAGATCGGCGCCCGGGACGTGGCGTTTCCCCGCCTGAACCTCTTTTCCTGGTGGTTGTATATCGCCGGTGCCGCAATCATCGTCACCTCACTCTTCACCGGCGGCGGCCCTCCCGACACCGGGTGGACCTTCTACGTCCCGTTCAGCGAGCGGACCGGCACCAACGTATCGCTGGCGGTCTTCGGCGTCTTCATCGTCGGCTTTTCCTCCATTCTCACCGGCGTCAATTTCGTCACCACCATCCATCGCCTGCGGGCGGAGGGGATGCGATGGGGGAGGCTGCCGCTCTTCGTCTGGTCCGTGTACGCCACCGCCTGGGTACAGATTCTGGCAACCCCGATCCTCGGCATCACGCTGGTACTGATCCTCGCCGAACGGGTCCTGGGGACCGGCCTGTTCGATCCGACCAAGGGCGGTGACCCGCTCATGTACCAGCACCTCTTCTGGATCTACTCCCATCCGGCGGTCTACATCATGATACTTCCCGGGATGGGAGTGATCTCCGACATCATCCCGGTCTTCGCCCGCAAGCCGATCTTCGGCTACAAGATGATTGCCTTCTCCAGCCTGGCCATCGCCGGCGCCGGATCGCTCGTCTGGGGACACCACATGTTCACCAGCGGGATGAGCGACAATGCGGTGCTGATCTTTTCCTTTCTCACGTTCGTCGTCGCCATACCGTCGGCCATCAAGGTCTTCAACTGGGTCTCGACGCTCTACCGGGGCTCCATCTCACTGGAGGCCCCCATGCTCTTTGCCCTGTCGTTTATTCTGCTCTTTTCCATCGGTGGTCTGGCCGGTCTGATCCTCGGAGCCGCCGCCACCGACATCCATGTCCACGATACCCAGTTCGTGGTGGGACATTTTCACTACGTCATCTTCGGCGGAGCGGGTTTCGCCTTCTTCGGCGCCATGCACTACTGGCTTCCAAAATTCTACGGTCGCCGCTACCATGAACGAACGGCCGTCATTGCCTGGGCGCTCCTGTTCGTCGGCTTCAACATCACCTATTTCTCCATGATGGTGCTCGGCATGGAGGGTATGCCGCGACGCTACTACGACTATCTCCCCGAATTCGCCCCGCTCAATCTGGTTTCCACCATCGGCAGCTGGATCATGATTTCCGGGCTGATACTGATGATGGTCAACCTGTTCAGAGGACTGTTCCGTGGTGAGGCGATCGGTCAGAACCCGTGGGGGGGGGCGACCCTCGAATGGAGCGTACCGACCCCGCCGCCGACGGAGAACTTCATCGAAGAGCCGGTGGTGACCCATGGTCCCTACGATTTCAAGGGGGCCGGCATTCCATGACGCAGCCAACGCACAAGGACTACGCCGGGGCAAAACTCGGCATGTGGCTCTTTCTGTTCAGCGAGATGCTTCTCTTCGGCGGTCTCTTTCTCCTTTACGGGGTCTATTTGGCCCGGTATCCGCAGGAATTCACCACCGCCAGCCGGCACATGCATCTGTTCTTCGGCACGCTCAATACGGCCATTCTCATTACCAGCAGCATGCTGGTGGCCATGGCACTGACCGCCATCCAGCGGAATCAGCGCCGCCTCACGCTCTGGTTGCTGGGGGGCACCATTTTTTGCGCCGCCGTCTTCATGTTCAACAAATACCTGGAGTGGAGCGACGAGTTCGGCCGGGGTATCTATCCCAATTCGCCGAAACTTGCCGCCGGGCCGCCGGGTGAGTCGGTATTCTACGGGCTCTACTATCTGACCGTGGGGCTGCACGGCCTGCACGTGCTGGTGGGAGGTACGGTGCTGACGGTGGTTGCGGTGCGGGTATGGCGGGGGGACGTACACGCCGGCGACTACATCTGGCTGGAAAATGGCGCCCTCTACTGGCACCTGGTGGACCTGTTCTGGATCTTCATCTTCCCGCTCTATTACCTGGTTCTGTAGGAGGTCGATGTGTCAAGCGATTCGCACGCTCCACATATCGTCGGGTACGGAAAACTGATTGCCGTCTGGCTCGGGCTTCTCTTTTTCACCGGTCTGACGGTATGGGTGTCCCGGCAGCAGACGGGCATCGGCCACGTCTGGGGCTCTCTCGCCATTTCCGTGGTCAAATCCGGGCTGGTCATCACCTTTTACATGCACATGCGCCATGAGGGGTGGCTGCTGCGCAGCCTGCTCTTCGTCGCCCTGTTGACCCTGGCCATCTTCATTGGCTTCACCTTTTTCGACGTACTCTACCGGTAAGGAACCGACGTGTATCCGAATCCACTCACCACAACCCAGGCAGTAGACCCCGTCTTCAAATTTATCCTCGGGGTATGCATCGTCCTGCTCGTCGGGATCACCCTGACGATGATCGCCTTCGTCATCCGTTACCACCGTTCCCGGTCGCCCGAGCCGACCTCTCAGGCGAGTGGTAACGTCTGGCTGGAAACCGTCTGGATCGCTTTCCCCACCGTGCTCGTGCTGGCCATGTTCTGGTTCGGGTGGGAAGGGTACCTGTCACTGCGCAACGTTCCGAAAAACGCCCTGAAGGTAACCGCCACCGCTCGCCAGTGGTCCTGGAGTTTCACCTACGACAACGGCAAGACCAGTTCCAAGCTGTACGTACCGGTGGGGAAGCCGGTACTGGTGAATCTCGTCTCGCTGGACGTGCTACACGGCTTCTACCTGCCCGCATTCCGGGTCAAGCACGACGTGGTGCCGAACATGAAGAACCACGTCTGGTTCGTGGCGGAGAAGTCCGGTTCCTACGACCTGTTCTGTTCCGTCTACTGCGGTACCGGCCACTCGGGGATGATCACCAGTGTGGAAGCGGTTCCTCCGGCCCAGTTCGAAACATGGCTGAATCAGAGAGGCGGCGCGGAACATGCCGGCAAAGAGTTGCTGGAGAAGCACGGCTGCCTCGGCTGCCACACGCTGGACGGCACGCCAAAGGTCGGACCTACACTGAAAGATATCTGGGGCCGTTCCGTGACCGTGCTGACCAATGGGAAAGAACGGACGATCACTGTGGACGATAGGTATCTGCGCCGTTCTATCCTGGAACCGAAAGCGGACCTGGTCAAGGGGTACCCGCCGGTCATGCCCTCGTTCAAGGGGCAGATCACCGACGACGACATCAAAACCATCATCAATTTCCTTCATGCCGGTGGCGAAGCCGCACCGAAACCCGACGGCGCCAAGCTGGCCAGGGAGAAGGGGTGCCTGGCGTGTCACTCGCTGGACGGGAGTAGCGGAGTCGGCCCCACCTTCAAGGGACTCTACCAGAAACGGCTCACGGTCCTGCAGAATGGCATTCGCATGACCATAACCGCCGACGACACCTATCTGCGCGAGTCGATACTCAAACCGAAGGCAAAGATCGTCGAAGGATTTCAGCCGGTCATGCCCGATTTTTCCGATCTCAAGACCGATGAAGTGCAGGCGCTCGTCGAATTCATCGAAGGAGTCAAGTAACGGTCATTGACCGATACTCCGGGCAGGGGAATCACGTTCCTCCGCCCGGATACATCCCCCCGACATTACGCCGCTGCCAGACAACGGTAACGCATTTCAATCACATTCCCATCCGTCTTGCCGACGACGTCTCCGACCACAAGCTCTCCCCCAATTTCCCGTAATCATCCACGAACCGCAGCCGAAACAACTTATACGCTAAAGCAATCGGAAATCTGACCGATATGTCCCGTAAAGGCGGGAGAATTATACTGGGACGACGTGGCGAAGGGGAGACCGTGGGTAAAACACATATCGACAACCTGGAAGCCGGTATGGTGCTTTCCGAAGATGTCCACGACAGAGGCGGTCGTCTGCTGCTCGGCACCGGCGTCGAACTGCAGGAAAAGCATCTCACGATATTCCGCACCTGGGGGGTTTCGGAGGTCTCTGTTGAAGGTGGCAGTCCTGAAGAATTGTTGACGACGGTGTCCGACGATATCAGCCCGGTAGAATTGATTGAAATGGAGGAGCAGCTGAAAGCGCGATTCCGCTATACCGATCTCGCACACCCTGCAGTTCGGGAGTTGCTGCGCCTGAACGCACTGCAAAGGATACACCATGGCGTATCGTGATATGGCACATCGTATAACGCTTGACTGGCTCGTCGGGAAAACAACGACGGTATATTCATTGCCGGTCGTCTACGAGCGGCTGAATGAGGTCATTAATCATCCCCGGAGCTCCCTGTCGGATATCGCCGAAATCATCACCGAGGATCACGGTCTGACCGCCAGGATACTGAAACTGGCCAACAGCCCCATGTTCGGGTTCTATTCCGAGATTGATACCATAACCAGGGCACTGACCATCATCGGAACACAACAGGTACGGGACATCTCGCTTGCGGCGTCCGTCATGGGACTTTTCAAGGGAATTCCCGATACACTCATGAGCATGCAATCGTTCTGGCAGCACAGTATATCCTGCGGCATCATCGCCAGAACGGTTGCAACCTATCGCCGCGATACAAACGTCGAACGATTTTTCGTTGCCGGTATCCTGCACGATCTGGGGCAGCTTGCCATGTGCACTGCGGTCCCTGATCTCGTCAAAGAGCTGCTCGAAGAAAGCCGTTCCTCGGATACGCTTCATTATGCAACGGAATCCAGATACCTGGGGTTCAACCATGCGAAGGTGGGGGGAGCGCTGTTGGAGCAATGGATGCTCCCAACGAGTATCACGGAACCGGTGTCATGTCACCATACCCCCTCAATTGCCAGAAAGTATCCGGTTGAGGCGTCGGTTGTCCACCTGGCGGATATCATCTGTCAATCACTGGAATTTGGATGCAGCTCGGAATGGCACGTCCCGCCGCTCGACCCCGAGGCATGGAAACGGATCGGCATACCGGTCAGCGCATTATCAGGCATTATAATGAAAGCGGAAAAAGAGATGGCAGAGGTGCTGGCCATCATGACAGAAGAGGGGTAACGGTGATGCCGGCACTTGCACCCACACAAGACACGGAAATCCTTCAGGAGCGCGTACGCTACCTTGAGGAAGCGAACCGCAGGTATGTGGCAATCCTGGATATGATATCATCCAACGGGAATTTCCTCGCAGACCTCAGTCGTGCTGCATCTTCCGACGCAATATTTCGCATAACCATATCGCAACTTAAACGGGTACTTCCCTTCCAGTGTCTCGGCTGTTACGAGAATCTCGATGACGCGAGTTTTTCCCTCGCGTCGCACGATCCGGCAGGAAGTGAAGACGAGCTGCAGGCTGAAATAGATCATAAAATTCTCGACGGCACTTTTGCCTGGGCACTTAACCGGAACCAGCCCATCCTGGCTCCCACCATCCGGGGAACGAGGACTTTGCTGCTGCATGTGATCTCCTCCCAGTCGCGCATCCGCGGCATGTTTGCGGGAATATTGCCAGAAGGACATACCGTCGTCGATGCATCGTCGCTCAATGCAGTGACCGTCATGCTCACGACCACCGCCTATGCACTCGAAAGCACGATCCTGCATAACATGCTGCGGGACAACATGCTGAATCTGGAACAAAAGGTCCAGGAACGGACCGTGGAAATCCGGGCGGCCCGCGATGCTGCGGAATGCGCAAACCGTGCGAAGAGCGAGTTTCTCGCGAACATGAGTCATGAACTGCGCACACCCCTCAATGCCACGATAGGCTTCACGGATGTCATATTGTCGAAGATCTGCGGAGAGTTGAACGAAACGCAGGAAGAGTATCTCGGCTATGTACTGCAAAGCAGCAGACATCTGCTCTCGCTCATCAACGACATTCTCGATCTGTCCAAGATCGAAGCGGATAAAATGGAATTGATGATCGAATCATTGAATATCTGCGATATCGTGAACAACAGCCTGATCATGGTAAAGGAAGTTGCCATGGACCAAGGCGTAGAGCTGAAAACGGAGATCGGGCTGGGGGTTCCTTTCGATTATCCGGGAGACGGGAGGAAAATCCTGCAGATCCTCTATAATCTGCTGTCAAATGCGGTAAAGTTCAGTCCGGATGGTGGGACCGTACTGCTTGAAGTCCGTTCTGCGCATGATGCACTTGAATTTGCCGTATCTGACAGTGGAATAGGTCTTGATGCGGCGGATCTTGAACGGATATTCCTTCCATTTGAACAGGTTGACGGTTCCGAATCGAGGAATTTTCAAGGGACCGGGCTCGGTTTGTCGCTGACGCGGCGACTCGTAGAACTCCATGGGGGGAAGATCTGGGCGGAAAGCGCCGGGATAGGGAAGGGGAGTACATTCCGTTTTACCTTGTCGCGCCAGCAGACGGAGGCTGACGGATACCAGTATAATACCGGCGAACACCACCTGGAAACGGCACAGGTTTAACGGAGCAGCCATGCCCTCAACGAAAAACATACTGCTGGTGGATGACAACAGTCTCAATCGTCGTTTAGTTATCGCCATCCTCACGGGGTTACCGTTCACCATTATCGAGCGGGACAATGGCAAGGATGCACTGGACTATCTTCTTGCCAATGCGAACGACATCGACCTGGTACTGCTTGACATAGGTATGCCGGGCATGAGCGGTGTTGACATTTGCAAGATCATCCGATCGTCAGCGGATTCATCCCTGTGCGACAAACCTGTCATTGCCTACACAGCCCATGCGATGAGGCAGGAACAGGAGATGTATCTACGTATCGGATTCAACGACGTCCTGATAAAACCGATGACCAAACATGATTTACTGAACACCGTCGATAAGTACTTGCCACTATGACCTCACATAACGTGTGGATAGAAAGGATAAACAGATGAAGATGCTTATTGTGGAAGACGATTTTCTAAGTAGAAAACTGATGATGGCCTGCCTCGGCGGGCACGGGACGTGCGATATCGCCGTGAACGGCGAGGAGGCAATAGCGGCCTTCGATCAGGCGCTGTTCGATAACGAACCATACGACCTGATCACACTCGATATCATGATGCCGGGTATGAACGGTCAGGATGTCCTGAAACATATTCGCAAAACGGAAGAAAGCCATCGGATACATCATGATGATGCGGTCAGAATAATCATGACGACGGCCCTCAAAGACAGTAACAGTGTGATGGAAGCGTTCAAATCGCAATGTGATGCCTATCTCATCAAACCGATCGACATCAGCGCGTTCCAGAACAAACTCAACATACTGGGATTGATTCCCTGATGTGAATACCGCTACGGGGCAGTACCGCAATGAATAACGAGAGACCAGCCATGAATTCAAGAGACTACAGACATTCGGTTCCGACCGGCAGCAATGATGACAAGTCGGTGGTGTTGTTGATAGATGATGACCCGCTGAACATCATCCTCCTGGAATCCATTCTGACCCATCAGGGGTTTAAAACCCTTAAGGCAAGCAATGGCAAGGAGGGACGGCTGCTTGCCCACAACGAGCAGCCTGATCTTATTCTGCTGGATATCATGATGCCGGGTGAGAACGGTATGGAAACGTGCAAGAAACTGATGGGTGATCCTTCAACATCGCAGATTCCCATAATATTCCTCACTGCAAAGTCCGAAACCCGGGACGAACTCGCTGGTTTGAAACTTGGTGCCGCAGACTATATTACAAAACCGTTCAGCCCTGCAATTGTGCTTGCCAGGGTCAACAACCACCTCGCACTCAAGCATCACCGGGACAGGCTCGACAAATTATCATTCCTTGACAGCTTGACCGGCATATCCAATCGGCGGGCATTTGATGAGTACCTGCTGCGAGAATGGAAGAGATCGAAACGGGATGAAAGACCGCTGTCGCTTATCATGCTGGATATTGACAATTTCAAGCTATACAACGATGAGTACGGTCATGCCGCAGGTGATGAGTGCCTGAAACTCGTTGCCCGGTGTCTTACCGACTGCCTGCTCAAACCGTATGATTTTGTCGCACGTTATGGTGGGGAAGAGTTCGCATGTGTACTCCCTGAAACGGATATTTCCGGAGCGCTGTTGGTTGCCGAACGGCTACAGGAAGCGGTTAACCACAAAAGCATCCACCATGCCGCCTCGCCAATCGCTCCGCACATAACCATCAGTATTGGGGTGGTCTCGATTCTGCCAACCGAAAAGCATGAGAACATGCAATTTATCGACATTGCCGACAAGATGCTTTACACCGCCAAGAAGGAAGGCAAGAATACGATTCGCTGGTCGACGTTCGATGAATATTTAAACGTCGCAGTCAATTAAATACAATGCACATAAACAGCTTCAAAAGGTAACGATATCAGAGTTCCGACCATTACGTCCCATAAGATATATTATGTAAAGTTGATACGATCTGCTGCAGATTGTGCTATCGCATAGAATATAGTTCAGAGCTGATTGAGAAAACGATGAGTCTGGGGAATTACGCGGACACTGGTGAGTTGTACGCTGGCAAGTTCCTGGATCTCCAGTGTACGTATCGGTGAGATGGCAACCGTTGCATCCCGTGACGTCATAGGCTGAACGATCAAAGGAATGGCTGGGTTGACCGATGTAATGATCTCGCTGACGCGATGAATCTCCCAATCCTCCGTTGCCTCGTTCACCACTATCTTGACGAACACATTTCCATGCGATGCTTCCTTCAGGAACAAGCGATGCGGTTCCCACAACTCCAGGTGACCCGAGGTCGAGGGAAGCTTGATATCCATGCTGATATAGTCGATATGCTGCAGCAGCTGAAACAGAGCGCCATGCAACACCCCGTTTGTCTCGAGATAAATGGGGTGCCTTGTTCTCAGCTGCGGCAACCAGTCGAGAAGCACTTCGTGCTGCAACAGAGGCTCCCCACCGGTAATGCTGAGAGAGTGATGTATTCCCGGCCAACCGCTCTGCCAGCGCTCCAGCAGCGATATTACCGTATCCAGATGGACAGGATTCGGAATCTCCATGAAATCCCGTCGTCCCGGGGTGTTTTCCACCTGACACGTTCCTGAGATGCCGGAGAACTCGGTGTCGCAGTATTCACAGTCGAGATTGCATCCCTGAAATCTGATGAAAATCTGCCGTGCTCCGACAAGCGGCCCTTCCCCCTGTATGGAGGAAAATATCTCGATCACCCTCCCCTGCTCACTCATAATAGGTCGCACAAGCCACGTCAGACTCCCAGACTGTCACGCTCTCCACAGTTACATTACCATTGTTGAGACGCTCGGAAAGCTGCTTGTACAGGTAACAGGCGATGTTTTCCGATGAGGGCGATTTTTCCAGAAACGGCGGCAGTTCGTTGAGATACTTGTGATCCAGCGTCTTGAGCAGTGAGGAGGTTTCCGACTTCAGGATCTTGAAATCGATACCGAGACCGGCGCTGTCAAGTTCCCGGGCCGTTACGGCAACCTCAACCTTCCAGTTGTGCCCATGCAGGTTCTCACAATCACCCTGATAGTTGATCAGGCAGTGCGCGGCGGCAAATGAGGTCTGTATCTGGAGTTTATACATATGTAAGCCCTTTACCGATATATGGAGTTGAATTGAACGAAGCCATAACTATAACCGAAGCAGTCATAGTACGCAATTATTGAAAGGTCAGTTGAGCGTCAGGCGGGCGTATTCACTTCAAGGTGAGCTATCGGATTGTTTGCGACTATTGCACGATTTTTTGCAGCAGGTTTGGGTACATGAGCAGCGCGAAAACAGCTAGCAGAAGTATAAGAACAACACAGAATATCACTATAGATTTCGTCGTGACATATCTGTCCATGAACTTCTCAAACGGCGAGAGAAAACGGAATTTGCATATGGGACACGTCTTCGAACCCTTGTTGATGACATTGCGACACGCAGGGCAGTGCATAAGATGGTTTTCAAGCCTCACGACCTTTGGTTTAGCCGCAGCCGCAGCCTTCATCTCTTCCGCAAGTTTCCCGGATTTCTCCAGTTCACGAACAACGGTGTTATACGTGATCGAGCCCTTGATCTTGTCGTACATTTCCTTCATGAGGGCGATATTCTTGCGTGCATCTTCTCTAAGCACCGGATCGGGCGAAGACAGATGTTTCCGATAGTTTTCCGTCAAATCCATGTAGGTTTGTTCGATACGCAAAGGACCGTCGTCCAGCGACAGTCCCATCGCCTTGTAACACAGTATGACATCCGTCAGTTCATTATCGTGCTGTCCAACGACTTCATTGTTCATAACAAGTTCCTTTGTCGAGCATGACGAAATTCATTTTTGCTGCAGATAAATTCTTCCAACAGGGGACACTTTGATCAAATATTTTTGAGTTGCCCCATCATTGACGGATATATACGGATCAGAGATAGCACCCGTAGCCGGGCATTGAAGCGTAATCAATCCGTTGGTGTTCATTTGAGCATATACATTGGCATTAGAAGTACCGCTAATGGTACTTTTCATCGTAACATCAGTAGGTAGGATCTGTATTGAAGTAGGACTGCCATACTTCCAGTTGTCTAGAACATTGTCATATGGAATGGTTTGAAAACTGCTACTGTTGGGTTTGAAGACAACCATCTGGGCGACACCACTGCTTATTGCCGTACTGTGCGCCTCACGGAGCATGGATGTCATCTGACGGGCTGCCTGCTGATAATTCAGCGATTTCTTCCAGTTGTTAAAATATGGGAGAGAAATCGCCATGATAATTGAAATCAATGAAATCATAATGATGAGTTCGATCAAGCTGAACCCGCCTATTGAATCCCGTGGCAACATGTTCCGGTTCTTAATTCTCATATCCATTAACCCAGTGTCAGATCGTAGCGCTGTCGCGTTTGGGCACCTTCGGCATCAGTAGCAACTATCTCAACCGTGTGTACACCGCTTTCGCCAGCGGGAATTTGCCAAACTATTCTACCGTTTTTTGCATCAATCACCATGCCAGGTGGCGCCAAGTCAAGGGAATAGGTGACGTCGTCGCCGTCGGGGTCGCGCGCTACGACGTCATAGCTATACGTGAACCCGCTGAATTTCGATGGCGGTGTCGTAACAAACACCGGTTGTGCATTGGACACCGTAACCGGTACGGATTTATACGCAAGGCCGCTCCCTTGACTGTCACGTGGCGTAATCTCCACCTGAATGGTATCGCCCTTCCTGAATCTGTCTCCGCCAAGTTGTGACGATCCTTCAGCCACCGCATCTCCATTTACGAACCACTTGTAGTCGAAACTGACACTGTCGCCGTCTCTGTCAACTGCTTCGGGAACCGCAGTCACAGCCGTACCTCGACTAATGTTGACAGGAGAGAATGAAACCCGCGTGATCTGCGGCGGGGAATTGCCAACCGTAACCGTTGCCGTGCCGACCTTGTCCCCCGAGCGTACGGTAAGGGTTATGGTATCTTGATAATGAAAATAATCATTCTTCAGTCTTGATCCGTTCTGATCGGGAATCACATCTCCGTTTTTCTCCCAGGTCAGTGTGACTGGCCCCGTGCACGAATAGCTGGCCTGCATATCATCGGATGATATCGGGGACTCAGGGATGATACGGACCTGAATATTTCCGCCTGTCTGTTGCTGGTTCTTGGTCACGGTAGCCGCCCCCCCTGCTTTCTTCTCATTGCTGCACGAAACCAGCAAGAGAGCACAGAAGGCGGTGATCAGCATCACCACAAGACTGTTAAAGGACGAGGCAATCCGTCTACCGGGTACAACTGGCACTATTTCGTCCTCCAGTATAACGGAACGGTACTCCCGCCCGGCTTCGGATTGTCATTGGGGATAGCACCGCCCGCCCCGACGAGGGATTTGATGTTCCCTCCTGAACCGATCACGAGCACAACACCCGACGGGATACCTGTTCCAATGGATTTCATCCGGTCACTGGCAAGAAGTGCCTGGCCTGAGCTGTCTTTGGCATATGGATTGACAAAAGTGCTGCTGGTGGAATTCGTCGAATCATAGTTCAAGACCGCATTTCCATTCAGGTAGTCGACGGCATAGAGATAGGCGTTACCGAGATTTGCGGTGCAGCTGTTGAGCGAGGTCCCCGGTGCGAACGTGGTGAAGTAAGCGACTTTGTTGAAGACTGTGGGGGCGGCGAGCACCTTTTCACCTGTCCCGAGTTTTATATACCAGCCGTAATTCGAGGATGAGTTCAGCGTGGCAAGTATATTGTTGACGGTCGCCTGACCGGTGGGATTGTTTGCAGCGTTGGTATCCGTGGTTTGCAAGAGATCCTGTGAAACATCGAGCATATTTGCTTCCGTTACCGCCGTAGTCTGCCCCCGGTCTTTCAGGGCGTACATCCTGTCGACCACACCGGTATTCAGCGGATGCTCCCGGTCGCCCGTCCCGAAGAAAAGCATCCTGTACCCTGGTTGGGTCACAACCGAAGGAATGTAGAATATTTTTCTGCCGGCATTGTCCGAACCTATAGTGCCGGTGTTGGCACTGAAAATCATCGTGGCGGTCCAATTTGCAGTCGAGGAGTCACCAACGGAAAAACGCCAGATATTCCCCCCCGTGTCCGCACCATACAGCAGATCGGTGTACCCGTCGCCGTTGGAATCGATGGCCACGAGCTGGCCGGGGAACGAATAATTACCCGTGGTGACCCCCCACACCTTGGTAGCGCTGGTCGCGATGGTGGGTGCTCCGGTGGTACTGTTCAATGTGGCAAGGAGTACCCCGTAAATACCGCGACCCTTGGGATTCACGCTGTAGGGAGCACTCAGCCCCAGACTGGGTGAAGCGGTGGCACTGGTGACGGCGCCGTTGCCGTTATCGGAACTGATCGCGCCGGTGCCCACACCGTCGAAGTACTGCGTATGCCCATACCGACGGTCTTCGTTGGCATTGTCGTAACCGGCGCCGATAAACGCAACGATCTTTTTCGCCCCGCCGATCTTCATCTTCACCAGTTTGGGCTCACTCCAGGTCTCGCCCAGTTCCGGGAAAAGCGGTGCCGATGTGGTCGTATCCACCGGTTGCGTGTTCGAAAAACTCCACAGAATGACAGGAGGTTTGGTGAGATCTGTGACATCGAGTGCGTAGTAGGTGCCGGTGGTGGGTGACCCCGCCGTTCCGCCGCCCCGCCGCTCGCCGAACAGGAGAATGACCTTATCGCCGTTGGCAGGGTCGATGTTCCCGTCGTTCTTGTTGTTGTAGATATATGCCGTTACCGTGGAGTCCACGAAGTACGGATGGGAGATGCCGTTGATATATCTCAGATTTGGCAGCATGTCGGGGGGGACGAACGCCCACACCTCCTGGCCCTTGCAATCATTGAACGCGTGGAGCATCCCGTCGTTACTGCCGACAAAGATCATCGATTGATTGACGGTGCAGTCGCCTTCGTTGTTACTGTTTGAGGTGTCATACGCTTTATAGTTGATCACGAGAGGCCGCGAGTGCAGCACGTCGCCCATGATCCATGGCCTGTTCTCCGTGAAGTTCCCGTTGACGTTCTGGTCGTACGAATCAATCCCGTACAGGAAGTTAACGAGATTGGTTGCCGATGCCGTATCTCCCGCTGCAAAACCGAATTTGTCGGGCGTAATGATGGCACTGTTGTTGAGACTGACCAGACTGGTGCTCGCGGGCGAAGCCGTTGTATATATGGTCCTGGCGGAGACGTTGGAGAGGGCTTGCAGCAACTCCCCCACCCCGCCCGCATCGATGCTGGAGCCGTCCGGCGCAGTACTCCAGAAGGATTGGGCGTACGACTTGAAACTGCCGTTGATGGCGCCGGCAGGGAGCGGCGTACCTGGTATGCCCGATCGGTCGTCTATGTTGTCGGGCGGAGGAGCATTGGTGGTGTTGTTGACTAGATCGACCCATGTCGCGTACTGGGGGGGGCTGGACGCATCGAGGATATTGTTGTTGCTGTCGAGACCGTATTTCTTCAGGTTCCCCTCCCATGGCAGACCGTTTTTCGGTTTGAAAAACCCCATATACACCCGGTCGGAGCCGTACGTCCTGTTCTGGGGGCTGACCGGCACCACGGGCGCCACAAAAGAGGTGTCGATGGAGTAGATCTGGGAGATGATCTGCGTGAAGGCCTTGGTCAGGTCCGCCTGGCTGTTGGCAAGGTAAAATGCGCCTCGGCCGTGGGTGCTGTCCGTTGCCGTCGTCAGCATGCCGATGGCGTTGGCATCGGAGCCGGAAAGGTTGAAGCCGATGGCGTAGGTCACTATATTCTGGGCGCTGTTGAACAGGTACCGGGCTACCGCCGGCGTTGCATAGTCAAGCCCCATCCCGCCGTTCCCGGAGGGATACGCGGGGCAGCTGCTGCTGGAGGAGCAGCCATCCACGGCGCAGGTACTGGGGCAGATGGCGCTGAGGAGCGCACTGTCGTCGGCATTGGACATCCCGTCGGTCACCAGGATGACGTAATTTTTCTGGCATGGAGCTTCGACCGGCGAGGTGTAAACCGTGTTGCTGCCGGTGCCGGTCGTACCGATGGTGGCACCGAATGCGGGTTGGCCGCAATGATTGCCGGAAGGGTCGCAATTGCCGAAATAGCGCCCCGCCTCCAGCAAGGTTTCCGCGATGGGAGTGTTATAGAGCGGGCTCAGGGTGTCGATGGCGGCCAGTAGTGCGTCCCGGTTGGTATACAGCGAGGTGCTGGTCGGAAAGGGGGTATCCATCTTATTGACGGTGGTCGTGTAGTTCGACGCCGACCAGCTGGGCCTGACCGACAGCAGGGTGCCTCCCTGGCCGTTGCCGGACGGATAATAATAGGTCATGAGCCCGAACTTGACGTTTTCCGTATTCTGTACCAGGTTCTTGACCACGGTCTTGGCGACGTCGATCTTAGCGGCCAGTGCGCCGGAAGGGGTATTCAGGTAGTTGATGTAGTTGCCGGTGGCATAGATCCCATTGCCTCTTGATTTGCACGCACCGGCGGTGGTCAGCGACCTGCCGCTGTAATAGCCGTTCGTTTGCAGAAGGCTCTGCGGATTGGTTCCGTTGCACGACGTGGTAACGGATGATACGCTACTAACCAACAAACTGTTTCCCGTAGTGTCCGTGGAAGACGAGACCTGGTATACGCTGTTTGCGGCGCAGGAAACGACACTGCCGTTTGAGGTGTTCCGGCAGAAATTGCCGGGAGGGTATGTGACGCTCGGGTCGTAACTGCCGGCGGGTACGGTATTCGCCATGCTGCCGGAATCGTCGATAATGATGAGAATGTTTGGCTGCAGAGACGCGGCAACGCCGTAGATCGCCGAATCCCCCGGATACAGGTCTGGAGATGCTGCCAGTGCCAGTGTCGAGAAAAGCGAGATAACGATGCCAATTAAAGCGGCAAGAGTAAGCTTTGTCATGATGAAACCTCCACCGGGTGTCCCAACGAGTCAGAGAGCAGTACGTTTTCTATCGACCGGACACGTCGGCAGACGCGTCATCGTAATTGAGCCGGTTCCCCACGGCCCACGGGGCAGGTTCACCGACGGTACCGCATGAGCCGTCAAGCTTGATATGGCCGCTCCACTGACCGGTGGTTTTTAAATGCCACAGTGCATCGTAGCAAACGACGTTCGAAGGAAAATAACCGTTGAGACCGCGCATCCAGTTACCCGTCGCATAGGGCTTGAAATAGACACTATTGTTGACAAAAGGCCCCGGATAAAGCTGTGACGGGTCATAAGGCTTCTTCGGCTGAGAAACGCTGCTGGCAGCGAACCCGGCGGTAACGAACGGGGCCCCCACAAGAACGACCAGAACCATGATGCCGTTTACAAACCGTTGGCGATTCATACATTCTCCTTTGCGAAAAACGCAGTGAACAGATTATTGCGGCACGATCTTGGCCACTTCCGTTTCGACCTGAACGGTCGCTTTATTGTTCTGATCATCGCCGATTGCATTGACGAGAAAATAGTTGGCCTTGAAACTTGTGCCGTTCAGGCCGGAGTCTTCCTGCGTGCCGCTGCCGGCGGGAACGGAACCGGTTGCGATCAGCTGCACCTTCACCTGGGCAGTACTGTTGGTGCCCGGTATAGTTACCGTATTATAGTCCTTATTGCTCCCCGTCCCACCTCCGGATGCTGGCCAGACGGTTGTATTCCCATTAATGCTCTCAAATATCGTGCCCGTCGTCATGCCATATTCCAGTGCAGAATCGGCGGCATAAAACGCATCCAGACTGTTGCGTTCGTTACCGGCAATCCGCAGGTCCGAAGTGGATGATGTCAGTAGCGTGGTCCCCAGAATCGTCAGCAGCAAGAGGACCATAAGGACGATGATCAGGGCCATACCTTGTTCGTCCCCCAGCATGGCCCCGGTCCCGCCGATCGCACCCGCCCCATGATTGTGCATCTCCAGACGCCTCATCGCTTGTTCCTCATGTAAACTACCGAGGTAAGTTCCCGCTTCCCGCTGCCAGAAGAAGCCTGTCCCGCAAGGGTCACCCGTACGGCCCGCACCGAGCTTACATCCGTAGGGTTATTGCTTTCGGAACCATCAGTCAATATGTATCTGAATCGTATGGAGGTAAGATTGCCCGCAACGATGTCGGGCGCACTGCCGTTAACCGATCTGGCAAGGCACATCTGCCCCGCCGGGCAATCGCCGCCGGTTACCCCATAGTACGACAACGTGTCATACGCCCCTGAAGTGGTATATGCATCCTTTACGATTACGTCTCCCGCCTTTACATCGTTGCCGACCGGAAAGACATTCGCGGTAGGGGATTGTTGAAATGAAACGCTGTACAAGGCCGGCGGGCCAGCGGAATAGGTCGCTAAGCCGCTTATTTTCAGTGACGAGAATGATTGAAACACGGGCTGCGAGGTGGCGGGTCGTATCACCCGGATAAAGTCGCCAACGAACAGCCCAGACTTGGAATTTACAACGGCCGTGTAGGTGGCCGAGGGCGTGGCGATTTCTTCATCCTGCACGATGTTGACTAACTGTCCGGTCGGCGACGCAGAATTAAGGGTGATGCTCGTCGAATATGAGCCGTACGGACCGGCCCCTATTGCCGAGTTGGAAAGCGGAACGAACAGCCCATCCATCCTGAGATCGCGGCTGATGGTATCCATCCCCATACGCAGATTCTGCTGCACTTCGAGTGCGGCATCCTGCGTATAGGCATTTTTCAGGTGGGTAAGGTACAACGAGTAGATGGCACTGACGGATATGCCGAGTATAAGCATCACTACCAGGACTTCCACCAGCGAAAACCCGCCGTTACGTCGAATGAATTTCATATCGTCCTCTTGTAACCGGTAAACGAAACGGGGTTGATGCCAGTACCGGTTATCGTAACGGTTACCTTAGTTATACCTGACGGTATATTGCCCGAGCCATCCGGGCCAACGGTGGTCGAATACGTCGCACCGTATGTACCCGCACCTGCAACAGTGCGCGTCGTCGCAGCAGTGTCGGGGTCCAGATCGTACACCTGATTATTGACCGATGTTAAAAAAATCGGGTCCGTGATATCCTTGGACAGGATGTCTTCCAGTGCTTCCTGTCCAAGGTTGGAAGCTGCGGTTATCCTGTAGGCGATGGTATTGGATCTCATGGCAACAGTCTGCATGCTGACGACGGCCATTACCCCGATGGCCAGGATCGTCAACGCGACGAGAACCTCCAGGAGGGTAAATCCGCCGTCATTACATGTCACAAAAGACGGTGACTGTTCCGGCAACGGTACGGGCGGTTCACCTGGGAGACAGCTTGTAATGTTTGCCGGTTCTACCACGCTGTTTTCACCCATCTTTCCCTACCCCTTTACAAACGGTTAAGTTACCTGGATACACCGTTCAGCTTTTGCAATATCGATGCGGCATCACTGGCTCCCGGCTGCAATGTACCATCTGAGAACACCAGCGTCGGAGTGGAGGTAACACCGAGTGACTCACCCAGTTTGATTGACTGGTTCACAGCATCTTTTCCGGCATCGCCCTCAGGTTTCAGCTGTTCTGACTTCTCGAACACCTTGTCAAGTGCGCCAACAGGGTCCTTGGAAGTCAAAATGGCTCGTGCAACGTCATAGGCCTGAGGATGCATGCGAAGTGGAAACATCTTTACATACACGACGACGTCCGGGTCCATGGCCACAAGCTTTTTCAACTCTGAATGCAACCTCTTGCAAAAAGGGCACTCCGGGTCGGTGAACACAATCAGTTTCTTTGTCCCTTTCGGGTTACCCATTACTACCGAATCAGTCAGAGGAATGCGGGATAAATCCACTTTTTCAGGCTTTGGAGGAGTAATGGGGGTAGTCGTTGCGCCTGAAGCAATATCATAGATCAAACCGGAAACTATGTACTTCTTGCTGTAATCCACATGGGCAATCCCTACCCGTCCATTGCTTTCAAGGTGCAGTTCAAACAACCCCTTTACCGGTGACTGCTTAACCTCGACGACCTTGCCTCCTGGAATCAACTTTCCGATGAGGTCGTTTGCCTCCTTGACGGACAGCGTGTGACACGAGGCGCAATCCACGCCCGGCTTGGTCTGAGGAAAAGCAAATGCCGTAGTCACCGTGAACAGGAACGCAAAAACCATTAACAAACAGAGTCTCATCTTCCAGCCACCTTCCATCAAAGGATGTGTTATCTTGCCAGTAGTCAATGCAAATCAAATGCCGTTGATCCAGCGCGTGTAACTACCTATGAATACATCGTAATAACGAAATCAAACAACACAGGCTATGCAAAAAATGCATAGCCTGTCAAGAAGTACGGTCAATACACCGCATTTATTGCATGACCCATTTCCCCTCCCAGCGCCACACCGTCCATTCAAAATCCGTAGAATTGACCAATATTGCCCGTGCCGAGCCGCTGCGGGCAATCAGATAAACCGCACCACTGGAACCGGTGAGTTCAGGATTGCAGATAAGCGTATTGTTGTTCTGAAACGTGACGCCGTCCGCATCGGCCCCTCGCTTGGGCAAAGGTCCGTGACTACCGTAGCCGAACTTCAGTTCCGCTCCGTTGGATGGCAAGGTGAATGAACGTATCACCGTATCGTCGTTCGTGTTCCATTGTCCGTCGGGGCCTCTGTCCGAAATCAATGCCACCCGCCCGCTGGCGGGTGTAAAGCCGACGGCATAATACTTCTCTCCCTGGGCATTGAGCCGGCCCTCCTTGATCATCTCGGTGATTTCCAGAACGGCAGCCTTGAGACAGCAATCGTCATGGATACTGCGCACCAAAGGCACGGCAATGGCATATAGCACACTAATGAGAGCGATGGTTATCAGAAGTTCCAGAAGAGTGAAACCATAACGTACCCGCGTCACGTGGCCAATCGCAATGTGGTATCGGCACCAATAATCCCGCATAGTCCACCGCCTTTCCGGTGAAGTCTCTGCAAGCAATCAGCGAAACAATCGTCCTGCGATTACCGAACGACCACATCATTACACCATACCAACCATTTTGGTCAAGCATTCTTTTACCGTACAGAGGTCAGCATATGCCAAACTCCTTGATTTTGTAAAGAAGCGCACGATGGCTGATATCGAGGAGTTTTGCCGCGTGCGTCCGGTTGCCGCCCGTCACGGCAAGCGCCTTGGCAATAAGCCTCCGTTCCAGCGCGGCTTCCGCCCGCTTGATGGAAAGGGATTCCTCTTCCGATGACGTACACACCTCGTCAGTTAGCATGGCCCTGACCGTTGCAGGAAGACACGGCTCATCGATATCACCGCCATCGCACAAAACCAGCGCCCTTTCAACGCAGTTTTCCAGTTCGCGGACGTTTCCGGGCCATGTGTATTCCATCAGGGCATGGATGAAGCCGGAGGTGACACTGACACCGAACAGACCGTATCGCTCGCCGTATTTTTCCAGAAAATGGTCTACCAGCAACGGGATATCTTCCAGTCGTTCGCGCAGCGGGGGGAGAACGATACTGAACACGTTCAACCGGAAAAAGAGGTCCTCCCTGAACCGTTGCTCCGCCACCTCCCGGGCGAGGTCCTTCGACGTGGCCGAGATGACCCTGGCATCAATCGGCACGGATGCGGTGGCACCGACCCGTCTGATCTCTCCCTCCTGGAGGACCCGCAGCAGTTTGACCTGAAGCGGCAGGGGCAATTCGCCGATCTCGTCCAGGAAAAGGGTACCGCCATTCGCCTGTTCGAACAGACCGGCCTTGTCACCTGACGCATCGGTAAACGCGCCGCGGACGTGCCCGAACAGTTCGCTTTCCAGGAGCGACTCGGGGATTGCACCGCAGTTGACGGCAACAAACGGTGCGGACCGCCGGTTGCTGTTGAAATGCACTGCCCGGGCGATCAATTCCTTCCCCGTCCCCGATTCACCGAGGACGAGGACCGTCGTCCGGAAATCCGCCACCTTGCGTACGAGGGTGAATATCTCCTGCATCCGCGGGTTCTTGCTGTAAATATGCGCGAACGAATATTCTCGCCCGAGCAGTTTTTTGAGCCGGCGATTCTCCCGCTTCAACTTCTCCCGTTCTTCCGCCTTCCGGAGAGTGAGTACGATCTCGTCGTTCTTGAACGGTTTCGAGATGAAATCGTAGGCCCCCTGCTTCATACAGTCGAGCGCATCGGTCATGGTTCCGTACGCGGACATCATGATGATCGTCGTCCCGCCGCCCCGCTCCACCATCCGTGCGAGAAACGCGGGGCCATCCATGACCGGCATCCTGATGTCGCAGAGGATAAAGTCGTAATCGCGGACAGTCGACTTTTCCAGCGCCTCTTCCCCGTTGGCTGCCTGATCGACGGCGTACCCCTGCTTTCCCAGGGTCACGGAAAGCATGTGCCGCAGGTTTTCCTCGTCATCCACGACAAGAACCGACCTTAATTTCCCCGGCCCCTTCCCCATCATCCCCTCTCCTCTCCATCCGTTACAGTCGGCAGCCACAACCGAAAGCAGGTACCCGCTCCAGGTGCGCTCTCCACGTCGATGCTGCCGCCGAAACTTTCCACGATCCTGGCGCTGATGGCCAGGCCGAGTCCCGTTCCCTTCCCCGGCTCCTTGGTGGTGAAGAACGGATCGAATATCTTCGGCAGATCCCCGGCTGCGATGCCGCACCCCGTATCACGGATCTCGACGGTGATCCTCCCCGTCTTGTCCGTAACGGTGTTGACGGACACGGAAAGTTCTCCGCCGCCGGGCATGGCGTCCCGGGCGTTGAGGAACAGATTGATGAAGACCTGCTGCAACTGGTTCCGGTCTGCGAGGATCGGTGGAATACCGTCGGGAATCTTCGTCGCAACGGAAATCCGCTTGAATGCCCCCTGCTGCTGCACGAGTTCGAGCGTGCAGCGAATCAGTCCGGCCAGTGCAACCTCTTCCCGGAGTCCTTCGGCCGGCCGGGCAAAATCCAGCAGTCCGTGAATAATCCGGTCGATACGGGATGCATCGTCCTGCATGCGACGCAGATAATCGGACTTTTCCTCATCCCCCCCCAATTCGTCGGAGAGGAGGGTCGCATATCCCATGATGGAAGCGAGTGGCGTACCGATCTCGTGAGCCATCCCGGCGGCAAGCAGCCCTACGGACGCCATCTTCTCCGAGCGGAGCGTTTCCTCGCGGGCTGCGGCCAGCGCCCGGTTGGTCTCCTCCAGCGAGGCGACGTGACGCTCGACCTCGACCTGCTTGTCGTTCAGTGTCCCGATCATGGTATTGAACGATTCCGCAAGCTCGGCGAATTCGGCGCAGCCGGGTACATGCACCTTGTGGGTGTAGTCCCCGTCAGCAACCCGCCGGGTCGCGGACAGCAGCCGGGTGATCGGCACAATGACGATGCGGGAGAGCAGCCAGGAACCGATGGCAAGCAGGAGCAGGAAATCGAGGACGAAGTACGCCAGAAACAGGTTGCGCGACCTCAAAAGCCGCGCATGTTCCGCGGTCAGGGAGAACACGAGCTTGGCGCCGCCAATTATCCTGCCGGCGGACGCCACGGGGAGATAGACCGCAAGGTAGTGACGTCCGTCCAGTAACTGGGCAGCCTCTCCCCCCTGCGTGGCGATACGAACCAGCAGCGGGTCGGATTGGGCAAGGGCGCCGTTACGATACACGCCGATACCGGCACGGTCTATCACCAGCATGCCGGCAAAACGGGGGTCGCGGGCAAGTTGTACGCAATATCGGACGAAAGCCGAATCGGCCGTCACCGCATTCGTCGTGGCCGCCCTCTCCGGAAACAGCGAGAGCGCGGAAGAGAGGACGAGATGCATGGCATCGCGTTTCTGGGTATAGAGATCGTTTTCGGCGGTTTTGAATGAGATGAGGCTCAGCAGCAGCCAGGTCAGGAGCAGGAGACCGGCGAGTGCCGACAGGATGGCAAAGGTAAGGCGGAATCGTGTGGGCGTCATGACGGTACGGCTACCCCCCCGATGCACCTCCGAGGTGGAGGTACCAGTGGATTATCTGCCTGCCGAAGAATATATACAACACCGCACCGAAAGCAAGGAACGGTCCGAACGGCAGTGCCAGCTTGCTGTCCTTCTTCTGGAGCACCATGACGGTGATGCCGATGACCGATCCGACGAGCGAACCGGCGAAAACGATGAACGGGATGGCACGCCAGCCGAGAAACGCCCCCATCATGGCAAGGAGCTTGATATCGCCCCCCCCCATCCCCTCGCGCCCGGCGATTGCTGCGTAGGCGGATGCGACCAGCAGGAGGCTGCCGCCGCCAACGAGTATGCCGGACAGTGAGTCCGCCCAGGAGTGAAAGGGAAACAGCGGGGCGTAGTGCCATGCGGCAAGTGCTGCCGGAGCAGCGAACAACGACAACTGCACCAGTTCCTTGAGCACTCCCGGCTCGTCCTCCCTCCGGGTCAGCCAGCGGTAGCCGGCCAGCAGGATCAGGAGAGTACCGAACCCCGTCGTGATGCCGGAAAGAAACACCCTGTACGAAAAGACGGGAACGAACAGCGAAGCGAGGTAGCCGACCAGGATGCCCGGGACGGAAATGACGTCGGGGATGATCTGGTGTTCCAGGTCGATGAAGGTGATAACGACGAGGGCGGCGCAGAAAAGAAACAACACCAGAAACGTCGGGGTCGCTCCGAACCGAAGGAACAGGAACATGGTAAGGAGGCCGTTCAGCAGTTCCACCAGCGGATACAGGGGTGAGATACGGCACCCGCACGACCGGCAGTTCCCCCGCAGGAGAAGATAGCTGACGATCGGAATGTTGTCGTACCAGCGGATCCGGTAGTCGCACCGGGGACAGTGGGATGGCGGGAACACCACCGATTCGTCCTTCGGCACCCGGTAGATGCAGACGTTCAGGAACGAGCCGACCACGGCGCCGAAGACGAACGGGATGAGATATACGACAAGGGGATACGTCATCTATCACCAGTACGAACGAGAATAACGACGAAACACACCTGCATTACACGAGTCTTCTGATCTTTTCCAGGCTCTCCGCCAGCACCTCACGCTTGGCGGTCGCCTCGGCAAGCTTCTCGCGCTCCTTCGCCACGACGTCCGCCGGGGCGCGATCGACGAAGCTCGGATTCTGGAGTTTATTCGCGAACTGCTCGATCTCTTTTTCTACCTTGCCGATCTCCTTCAGGAGCCGCTTCTCTTCCTCTTCCACATTCACGAGCCCCTTCAGTGGCACGAAGATCTGCACGTCGCCGGCCACCTGGATGGAGGCGTCCTCCGGCTTTTCCAGGTCGCGGCCGATGGCCAGACTGGAGACGCGGGCGAGACTGACGATGGCCCCCTCGCCGTGCCTCATGATCCGCAGGCTCTCCTCTGAACCACAGGAGAGGATCACGGCGATCTCCTTGCTGGGAGGCACCTCCATCTCGCCACGGATGTTGCGGATGCCGCCGATGACCGCCATGACCTGCTCCATCCCGGCGGCGGCGCTCGGGAACGACAGCTCCTCGCACGGCTCGGGGTACGGGGCGAGCATGATGCTCGGCACCCCCTTCTCACCGGGAAGCGTCTGCCAGATCTCCTCGCTGATGAACGGCATGAACGGATGCAGGAGCCGCAAGAGACTCTCCAGGGTGTACCAGAGTACGTACTGCGCCACCCGTTTCCGTTCCGGGTCGTCGCCGTACAGGTCCCGCTTGGAAAGTTCCAGGTACCAGTCGCAGAACTCGCTCCAGGTGAACTGGTAGAGCCCCATGGCCGCCTCGTTGAAATGGTAGCCGGCAAGCGCCTCCGCCGTGGCGCGTGCGGTTTCGTTCAGCCGGTGCAGTATCCACTTGTCGCCGTCGGAGAGCGTAACCTCTTCGAGCTTCACCGCATCGGGCGCGAATCCTTCCAGGTTCATGAGTGTGAAGCGGGCGGCGTTCCAGACCTTGTTGCAGAAGTTGCGATAACCGGCGATCCGGTCCTCCGCCAGCTTGATGTCGCGCCCCTGTGCGGCGAAGGCCGCCAGGGTGAACCGGAAGGCGTCGGTGCCGTACTGGTCGATGACCGTCAGCGGGTCGATGACGTTCCCCTTGGACTTGGACATCTTCTGCCCCTGGGCGTCACGCACCAGGGCATGGATGTAGACGTCGGCGAACGGCACCTCGTCCATGAAATGCAGCCCCATCATCATCATCCGGGCCACCCAGAAGAAGAGGATGTCGAAGCCGGTAACAAGGCAGGAGGTGGGATAGAAGGTCGCCAGCTCGGGCGTCTCGTCCGGCCACCCCATGGTAGAGAACGGCCAGAGGGCGGACGAAAACCAGGTATCGAGGACGTCGGTCTCCTGGTGAATCTCGACGCTGCCGCAACTTGCACAGCTAGAAGGGTCCTCCATCGCCACCGTCACCTTCCCGCAGCTGTCGCAGAACCAGGCGGGGATGCGATGTCCCCACCAGATCTGGCGGGAGATGCACCAGTCGCGGATGTTCTCCATCCAGTCGTAGTAGGTATTCTCCCACTGTTTCGGCAGGATACGGGTCTTCCCCTCACGCACCGCTGCAAGGGCCCGCTGCGCCAGCGGCCCCACATTCACGTACCACTGGAGAGAGAGATAGGGCTCCACCACCGTCTTGCAGCGGTAGCAGCCCCCCACGGAGAGGGCGTGATCATCGATTCTGTCCAGAAGCCCTGCGGTCTCCAGGTCGGCGACGATCTGCGTCCGGGCGGCGAACCGGTCCAGGCCGGCGTACTGCCCTCCGGCTTCGTTGATGATCCCCGATGCGTCGAACACGTTGATCCGTTCGAGGTTATGGCGCGTCCCCACCTCGAAGTCGTTGAAGTCGTGCGCCGGGGTGATCTTCACCACGCCGGTACCGAACTCCCGGTCCACATATTCGTCGGCCACGACCGGTATCTCGCGGTTCACCAGCGGCAGGATCACCGTTGTGCCGATCAGCTCGCGGTATCGTTCGTCCTCCGGGTGCACCGCCACCGCCGTGTCCCCCAGCATCGTCTCGGGACGGGTCGTGGCCACCGTGACGAAACGGCCCGGCTGACCGGTCACCGGGTACCGGATATGCCACAGGTGCCCTTTTTTGTCCTCGTGCTCCACCTCGATGTCCGAAAGGGCGGTGTGGCAGCGGGGGCACCAGTTGATGAGCCGGTTGTCGCGGTAGACGAGCCCCTCTTCGTACAGCCGCACGAACACCGTGCGCACCGCCCGGGAGAGCCCCTCGTCCATGGTGAACCGCTCACGTTCCCAGTCACAGGAGGCACCGAGTCGCTTCAGCTGGCCGATGATCTGACCGCCCGACTCCCCCTTCCACTGCCAGACCCGCTCGATGAACTTCTCGCGGCCGAGGTCGTGCCGGTTCTTCTTCTCGCCGGCGAGTTGACGCTCCACCACGTTCTGGGTGGCAATCCCCGCATGGTCCGTCCCGGGCATCCAGAGTACGTTGTACCCCTGCATCCGCTTCCAGCGACAGAGGATATCCTGCAGGGTGTTGTTGAGGGCATGCCCCATATGGAGTGCGCCGGTGACATTCGGCGGCGGGATCACGATGCTGAACGGTTTTCTGTCCGAGGTCGCCGCGGCGTGAAAGTACCCCTTCCCTTCCCACTCCGCGTACCACTTTTTCTCGACATCATGGGGTTCGTACCCCTTGGCCAGTTCTCTGCCCGCCATTTTCAAATCCTCGCGTTCTCAGATGGTGAATAAAAAAAGGGGATATACAATCCCCGTTAAAGCGCTATCTATGACCGGACTGCGAAATGATCGCAGTCCCGTTTATCAGGCCTGCTCGCGGATCTTTCGGAGCTCTTCGCGGATGAGCGTCTCGGCAAGATCGGGAACCACTTCCCAGACGATCTTTTCGATCACGTCGCGGGACAGACGGGAAAGTGCGGCAACGAGCTGATCTTCGGAGATTGCCGGCTCCGCCGCCGAAGAGGCGACAGCGGGGGAGGCGACCGGTGCAGGAACGGACACCTCTTCCGGGGCGAGCAGCTGCGCCGGCGCTTCCAGAGCAGGCGGCTCTTCCGGCACCTCGGGAACAACCGGAGTATCCGGCTCTTCGAAGGCAAAACCGACCGGCTCAGGCGCAATCTCTTCCATCGCAACGGGTTCGACGCCGAACGTGAAATCACCGGACGCCAGTTGCTCCGGAACAGCCGGCTCTTCATCGGGAAAGGTGAACTCCTGCTCGTACGAATCGAAACCGGCAGTCTCGGCCTGCAGGGCAGGTTCGGCCTCCTCGATCTCTTCCTCCTCCGCGAGCATCAGCGGCTCGATCTCTTCGATCTCGCCGAGGAGCTCTTCGGTCGGGGTGTCGATGACATCACCGAACTGCACCGGTTCTTCTACCTCATCCTCCAGAACGAATGCACCCCAGAGGTCGTCTTCCGGCAGCGCCTCTACCGTTTCCAGGACCGGCGGCGTCTCTGGTTCAGTCACATCCGACGGCTCGGGCTCGACTGTCGCTTCAACTGCAGCCGGAGTTACGGCGGGTTCAAACGGTGCGGATACCGCCGGCTCGGTGGGGAATATATCGGATTCAAAACCGGAGTCGGAATCAAAACGGACAGCCGTTTCATCGGGCATGGGAGGCAGTTCGGAAGCGGCAGCCAGATCGCCCCAGATATCCATCCCCTGGGATACCGACTCGTCGCTCCAGACGGGTTCGGCAGAGCCGAACGCAGCCTCGGTCGCTCCCCATGAGTCGTCGGCAACGACAGCAGGCGCAACGGGCTGCGGTTCCGGTTCCGGCGCTGCAGCGACCGCAACCCGGGGAGCCGACGCACGCTCCCTGCCGAGCTGCAGCAGTGTTTCGACCTTGTCGATCAGCTGCTGGGACTCGAACGGCTTGGTGATCATGTCATCCGCCCCGCACCGCCTGGCCTTCTCTTCATCGAACGGTTCGAAGGCCCCGGTGAGCAGCAAAAGCGGCACATCCTTCAGCACCGGGTCGTTACGAACCTCGGCACAGACCTCGTAACCATTCTTCCCCGGCATGAGCGCATCCACGAGAAACACATCGGGGACCAGCTCTTTCGCCTTGGCGAGCGCGGCATCTCCATTGTCCACAAGGGAAAGTTCATATTCATCGCTGGCGAAGATGATGCCAACGACCTTCTGGATGGTTATGCTGTCATCGGCGAGGAGCAGTTTGATGCCCATCGTTCCCTCCCGTGGCGGAGACGTCGTGTAAAGGCCCGGCGAACGCCCTGCTGACAGGGGTTCATGGCGGCATGAGTGCGAAAAAGCTAGCACAATGGCGGTAGGGTGTCAAGCACTTTGCCAGTCAGCTCATTAATGCTGGTCAATGGTATGAGTAGCTTGCAATGCGTTCGTTTTGCTCGAAGATCCCTGCTGCCGCAGACGACACCTCACCGCGCAACTGGTTGAATTCAGACACGTGCCGGTATTCGAGTCGCGACGTGAGCAGGACGACGTACAGGTTTCTTTCGGGATCGACCCAGATCGAGGAACCGGAATAGCCGGTATGCCCGAACGACATTTCGCTGAACCCGCTGCACTTCGGCGACGAAAAGGGAGACGCGATATCCCAGCCCAGTCCCCGCACCACCTTGCCGCCGCGTGAAAAATACGGCGCAGTCATCTGGTCGAACGCACGCTGCGACAGGACGCGATTGCCGTTTCCGAGTGCTCCCTTCCCGAGAAGCATCATACAGAACCGGCCGATATCCGGAGCCGTACTGAACAGACCGGCGTGTCCCGCCACGCCGCCAAGTGTGCGCGAATTGCCATCCTGCACCAGACCGAACTGGGGCAGGCCGTTCTCGTCGAGCGTCGCGGCACAACGTACGACAAGCCGTTGCGGCGGGTTGAAGGTCGTGTCGTTCATGCCCAGCGGCGCGTAAAAATATCGTTCGACAAACCGGTCGAGATTGACCCCCGAGACCCGTCTCACGAGTTCTCCCAGGAGCATGAAGTTGATGTCCGCGTAATGGAAGCGGTAGCCCGGCTCCCCCTTCAAGCGCTGGGCCGCGGCAGCGGCGACAACGTCCTGCATGGAAGCGATATGGCTGAAACTGACATCGTCGAGTCCCGACGTATGGGTGAGGAGATGCATCACCAGCAGATCGTCCTTCCCCGTCCCTGCAAACTCCGGGAACCAGCGGACAAGAGGATCAACGAGTCCCAGCTCCCTCTCGTCCGCGAGTTTCATGATCGCCGGAGTGGTGGCGAGCACCTTGGTAAGTGATGCGACATCGAACACGGTATCGGTCGTCATTGGCCGGGAATCCCCGGGACCGATCATGCCGTATGCCTTGTCGAACAGCGTCCCGCTTGCCGAGCCGACCAGGACCACGCCGCCGGCAATGAGGCCTCTCGTCATGGCGTCCTGCATGATCCGGTCGATCCGTCCGGTATCGTACACGGCATCGAACGTACGCCCCCAGGAAACGGTGCTGTACAACAGTACGGCAGACACTATCACGAAACGTATGAACTTCATAACGTGCGACCCTGAAATGAAAAAGGGGGGAAACTCCCCCTTTCAGTTGATTCTGAATCCGACCGACTTGATCACTGTCCCGTCCGCAGACAGCGCATCTACCCGCCATTCCCCCTTCGACGATAGATCGATCGGACGCCGGCTGTAGGTACGCCAAAGTGTCCCTTTGACCGGAAGGCTCATCTCCCCCTCCACCTTTCCATCGTGATACCAGACATGCTTTATGGTGGTTTCACCGGCATCCCCCCTGACGATACGCGTAAAGCAGTACAGCGCCTTCACCGAGGTGGCGGAAATGCGGTGCACCGAGTCGATGGGGTTGCCGTGCACGATCTTCGTCGTCACGGCCATCTCCGTGATGCGAGTGCCACTCCGTGATGCGGTGTTGTCCGCTGAAAAAGCAGAGGTGGCACACCATAACAGACAGAGGGTAAAACAGATTGTTCGCACGAGGCGCATCCTTACCTCCTGAAGAGTCACCTGCCGACATCGAGGGCTCGCCCCACTCACCTGCCACAATCGGTGCAAGATTCGTGTCAGGTGCGGTAGTCCGCGTTGATCTTCACGTAATCATAGGAGAGGTCACTGGTGTAGACCGTCGCGGCACCGGAACCGAGGCCCAGCTCCACGGTCACGGCAAATTCGTTCCGACGCAAGACCTCGGTCCCTCGCACCTCCGCGTCGCCACCGATGAAGATGCCGTTTCTCACCATCTGGACATCGTCGAAATACAGGGCGACACGTCCCTGATCGACCTCGGCGCCGGAATAGCCGACCGCAGCAAGGATGCGTCCCCAGTTGGCGTCCTGACCGAAGAATGCCGTCTTCACCAGACTGGAATTGGCGATCGCCATGGCGGCGCATTTGGCATCGGCAATGGAGGCAGCCCTCTTGACGGTGATCCGGACAAATTTGGTGGCCCCCTCGCCGTCCTTCACGATCTGTTGTGCAAGGGCGAGAAGAAGATCGTTGAGGATGGCGACAAATACGTCGGCATCCGCGCTGTCGGCGGCGATAACGGGGGTACCCGCCCTGCCGTTCGCCAGGATGAGGGCGGTATCGTTAGTCGAGGTATCGCCGTCGACGGAGATCATGTTGAACGACGCATCGACCCCGTCCCGGAACATGCTCCGCAGCCACGACGGCTCGACGGCCGCATCGGTGACGATAAATGCCAGCATGGTCGCCATGTTCGGCATGATCATCCCCGCACCCTTTGCAATCCCCGCGACCGTGTAGGGGACACCACCCGCCATGCCGCTACGTACCTCCATCTTCGGGAAGGTATCGGTAGTCATGATCGCCTTCGCGACGTCATCCAGCGTCCCGGCAGACAGCCCGTCCACGAGCGCCGGGATGGCGGCACGCACCCGCTCCATCGGCATCGGTTGCCCGATGACCCCCGTTGACGCAACCTGCAACTCGCCGGGGTCGATACCGAGCCGTTCCGCAGCCAACCGCGCCGTCTCCCGGGCATCGTCCATCCCTTGTGCGCCGGTGCAGGCGTTGGCATTGCCGCTGTTCACCACGACCGCGCGGCACAGCCCCGACTCCGCCCGTTCCATGCCGAGCAGGACCGGTGCGGCCTTCACCTTGTTGGTGGTATAGACCGCCGCCAGCGCCGCCGGCGTCTCGGAAACGATCAGAGCCAGATCCAGTCGCCCGGGCTTCTTGATGGCCGCCTCCACGGCGGAAAAGCTAAATCCTTTGATATCCATATGAACAACCTCAAGCAAAGATTGAACCACAGAGGTCACAGAGGAACACAGAGGAGTCAAACCGTTTCTCTGTGTTCCCCTGGTTGTTCCTCTGAGCCCTCTGTGGCAATGCTTTTTGTAGACGTTATCTGCCGTGGCACTGCTTGTACTTCTTGCCGCTCCCGCACGGACAGGGATCGTTCCTGCCGACCTTCCGGCTCTTCGCTGGCTGCTGGGACTGGTCCTCCCCACCCATGTTGAACACGAGCCGCTGCTTCTTCTGCTGTTCCTGTTCGATACGCTCCATTTCGCGTTCCATATCGTCCTCGCGGGCGATCTGTACCCAGTAAATCTTTTCCACCACCTCTTCGCGGATGCGGCCGATCATCCCCATGAACAGACCGAACGCCTCCTTCTTGTACTCCTGCTTGGGGTCCACCTGACCGTAACCGCGCAGACCGATCCCCTCCTTCAGGTGGTCGATGGAGAGCAGGTGGTCCTTCCACTGGGTGTCGATGGTCTGGAGCATGATCACCTTGATCAGGTGATCCATCAACTCCTCGCCGTACTGTTCGAGTTTGTGCTGGAACAGCTCGTGGGCCTTCTCGCGCAGCATCTCCTCGCAGGCCGGCGGCGTGAGCCGATCCATCGCCTCCTCGGGAACATCCAGATGAAATCCGAAGGAGGAGTAGGTCGCCTCCGACATCCCCTGCCAGTCCCATTCGCTGGCCGGCGTCTTTTCGAAGGCATGGGTCTCGACGATCTCCAGCACCGATTCGTCAACCATCCCGAGGAAGCTCTCGCGGATCTCCTCGCCGCCCAGGATCTCGCGGCGCTGGGTATAGATGACCTCGCGCTGCTTGTTCATGACGTCGTCGTACTCGATGAGGTGCTTGCGGATATCGAAGTTGTGTTCCTCGACCTTTTTCTGGGCGTTCTCGATCGCCTTGGAGATCATTCCGTGGGTGATCGCCTCCCCCTCCTCGATCTTGAGGATGTCCATGATCTTTGCCACCCGCTCGGAGCCGAAGATGCGCAGGAGGTCGTCCTGGAGCGACAGGTAGAACCGCGAGGAGCCGGGGTCGCCCTGGCGGCCGGAACGGCCGCGGAGCTGGTTGTCGATGCGGCGGCTCTCGTGACGCTCGGTGCCGAGGATATGCAGACCGCCCAGCTGTATCACCTCGTCGTGCTCCCTGGCGCACTGCTCCTTGAATTTCCCGAGCATCATGGCGTAGTCCTCGTCCGTGGCGTCGGGGTTGCCGTTTCGCCACTGCCGGGCGAGCCCTTCCGGGTTTCCCCCGAGGAGGATGTCGGTACCACGGCCGGCCATGTTGGTGGCGATGGTCACCATCCCCTTGCGCCCCGCCTGGGCGACGATCTCCGCTTCACGCTCATGCTGCTTGGCGTTGAGGACGTTGTGGGGGACCCCCTGCCGTTTCAGCATCTCGGCGAGCACCTCCGACTTCTCGATGGAGATGGTACCCACCAGCACCGGTTGCCCCTTGGCATGGCACTCCTTGATCTCCTCGATGACCGCGTTGAACTTTTCCCGCTCCGTCTTGTAGACGACATCGGGAAAGTCGGGACGCAAGAGCGGCCGGTTCGTGGGGATGACCACGACGTCCAGCTTGTAGATCTTGTGAAACTCCTCCGCTTCCGTGTCGGCGGTACCGGTCATGCCGGACAGCTTTTCGTACATCCGGAAATAGTTCTGGAACGTGATGGTGGCGAGGGTCTGGTTCTCGTTCTCGATATCCACCCCTTCCTTCGCCTCGATCGCCTGGTGCAGGCCATCGGACCAGCGGCGCCCCGGCATGAGCCGGCCGGTGAACTCGTCGACGATGAGCACCTCGCCATCCTTCACGACGTAGTCCACGTCCCGCTTGAAGAGGGCATGGGCACGTAGCGCCTGGTTCACGTGGTGCAGCACCTCCATATTGCGCGGGTCGTACAGGTTGTCGATCTTCAGAAGTTTCTCTACCTTCAGGACCCCCTCTTCCGTCAGGGTCGACGTCTTGGCTTTCTCGTCAACGGTGTAATCGCCCGTGTACCGCGTACGCTTGCCGGAGAGGGTATTGGACTCCTCCTCGATCGCCTCCCCCTTCACCAGGTTCGGAATGATCCGGTCGATGATGTAGTACTTGTCGGTGGAATCCTCGGTGGGACCGGAGATGATGAGCGGCGTCCGGGCCTCGTCGATGAGGATCGAGTCCACCTCGTCGACGATGACGAAGTGGAAATCGCGCTGCACGTAATCGTCCAGCGCGAACTTCATGTTGTCCCTAAGATAGTCGAAGCCGAACTCGTTGTTGGTGCCGTAGGTGATGTCCGCCGCATACGCCTCGCGACGCTCGGCGTCGTCAAGGCCATGGACGATGACCCCGACGGTGAGTCCGAGGAACCGGTAGATTCTCCCCATCCAGTCGGAGTCACGCTTGGCCAGGTAGTCGTTGACCGTTACGACATGCACCCCCTTGCCGGTCAGGGCGTTCAGGTACGCCGGCAGGGTCGCCACGAGGGTCTTACCTTCACCGGTCTTCATCTCGGCGATCTTGCCGGAGTGGAGCACCATGCCGCCGATCAGCTGCACATCGAAATGCCGCATGTTATGGACGCGCTTGCCCGCCTCGCGGCAGACGGCAAACGCCTCGGGGAGCATGGAGTCGAGGTCTTCCCCCTTTTGGTACCGCTCCTTGAACTCGAAGGTCTTGCTGCGCAGCTGCTCATCGGTAAGCCCGGCGAACTGCGGTTCGAGGCTGTTGATCTTCTCAACTATCGGCCAGAGGCGTTTCAGCACACGCTCGTTCTTGCTGCCGACAATCTTCTTGGCAATTGCTCCAAACATGCAGTGGTCTCCTGGAAGGGTTGTGGGAGTGAAAAAACAGGTTAAAGTACCACACCGGGGGAATTAGCTCAACCGAAAAGGGCGGACGAAGGCGAGGTGCAGCGAATTGTGCGCTGATCGTAACAGCGGAGGAAACGATTGACGGTTGATTATCCGCCGGTAGACAGGAAGCCGGTCGCGTCGATCACCGCGTCGATGGTCTCATCGCCCACATGCTGGAAGGTGAAGCAGAAGACAGCTCCGGCACCGGGACGGCCCAGCGCCCGAATGGCGCCCCCATGCCTGATGACGATCCGCTTGACCGTCGCCAGACCGATCCCCGTCCCCTCGAACTGGTCGGAACGGTGCAACCGCTGAAATGGCGTAAACAGGGAACCGGCGAGGGACATATCGAAACCGTCGCCGTTATCCCGGACGAAATAGATCGGAACACCGCCGGACAGCAGACTGCCGAATTCGATAACGGCCGCATCCTTCTTGCCGGTATACTTCCAGGCATTCCCCAGGAGGTTCGCCAGGACGACCTGCAGGAGCGAAGGGTCGCCGATGGCGCTAACACGCTCGGCGATCCTGAAATCCACCACCCTCCCCTGTTCGGACAAGAGCAGCTCGGCGGCGGTGGAGCGGGCCATCTCGCTCAGATCCACCTCGCGGCAGCGCAGCTCGCCGTGGGATACGGTGGAAAAATCCAGCAGGTTGTCGATGAGCGTCTGCATCCGGTGCGCCGCACGGTCCACCATATGCAGGTAATCGACCTCCTCCGGCTGCAGCCGGCTTCGGCTGTTTTCCAGCAAAAGACCGGTAAAGCCGTTGATTGCCTGGAGCGGTGCCCGCAGGTCGTGAGACACGGTGTAGCTGAACGCCTCCAGCTCGCTCACCGCCTGGGTCAGCTGGGCCGTCCGCTCCGCGACCCGCAGCTCCAGTTCGTCGTTCAGTCGACGGATGTCCTCCTCCGCCCGTTTCCGTTCGGTGATATCCAGGGCGACACAGACGTACCCCTGCATCATGCCGTTGACATCGAGCAAAGCCGCACCGGACAGGGCAACCGGGACAGTGCTTCCGTCCTTCCGGCGGTAGGAAAGCTCCTGGCAGTTGCAGCTTTTCATCTCCAGCAGCTTTTCCAGGCAGCATTCCCGGTCATTCGCCGGCATCAGAACGGTTTCGAACCGCGTGCCGACCAGTTCGGACCCGTCATAACCCAGCATCTGGCAGGTGGCGCGATTCACCATCCGGATGATTCCGTCGGGAGAAAAGACGACGAGGGAATCAAGCATGGACGTAATGATGTTATCCAGCTCGTTCCGCGCATTCCGCAGTTCTTCCTGCGTCTCCTTGATATCGCATCGCATCCGGTCGAAACTGCCGGCCAGCTGTCCGATCTCGTCCCGCGGACCGGGAACGATGACCGTATCCAGGTCTCCCCTGCCGATCCGCTCGGCATCCGCGCCCAGACGGCGAAGGGGACCGATGATGGCCGCTGCCTGCCGCGTCCCGACGAGTACCCCCATGAGGGCAACCAGGAGTGAGAGCACCCCTACCGTAATCTCGGCGGTGGAGATGGCCCGGGACACCCGCACCTTGCTCTCGTCGACCTCCCGGTTTTCATAGACGAGCGCCCGGTCGACTGCATCGAGGAAACGGGTCTCGTCTCCCTCGTAGAGCTCCTTCAACTGGAACACCTCGGCGCGCGAGGCACCGGACTCAGCGCGTTTCAATAATGCGTCACCCGATATGCAGAGCCGCTCTCCCGTCAGGCGGATGTCATCGCCCTCCTCATGCTCGGTCTGCTTGTGGCCTGAAATGCGGGTGAACTCACGAAGCGCCTGTCGAAACTGCGCCTGTCCGGCGCCGACATGCCCGCGCTCGTTCTCGATCGCCGCCCTGTCGGCGGGAGTACCCGTCGAGAGCCGGACCAGGAGTGCATGTTCCGTGACGGAGGAAATGATACGCATCCCGGCGGTTTTTAGTTCCTCCAGCGCCTTCAGCTCCGGCATATGCTCGTCCGAGGTGAGACTGAATTCTCCCGCCACCTCTCGGGTAGCACGGACCCCCAGATAGCCGACCACGGCGATAAGAAGCGCCACGATGCAGTATCCGACGATGATTTTGTCCCGAAGTCTCATACGGCCACCATACGATAGACTGCTACATCAATGAATTCCGGCATCCTGTTCATCATAACATCCCGATCGGCGGTAATCGTATACACGAGAATGCTCGACAGCGACAGCACAAATTGATTCTGGGCGGAAATAAATAACGTGGTGAGGCGATTGATGCGCCATTATACCGGGACGATGCCACCCCGGAGCATTCCGCCCTACTCGCCGCTCACATCCAGAGCGGTGATCCTGAGGGACGGTGCGCCGGAAGCGCCGAAGAGACGGAGATCGTTGCCGACGGCATCCACGGACCGGAACAGGTCGAGGATGTTGCCGGCAATGGCGACCCCCTTCACCGGATGGGTGATGGCACCGTTCTCGACGAGGAGCCCCGCGGCCCCGACGGAAAAGTCGCCGGACACCGGATTCGCGGTATGCATCCCCATGACGTCGGTGATGAGCATCCCCCGGTCGATCCCCCGCACAAGGTCGGCGGGCGGAACGGCGCCGTTCTCGATGAAGAGGTTGGTGATCCCCAGGTGCGGCACCCCCTTCACCCCGCTCCGCACGCAGTTCCCGGTGGAGGATACGCCGTCGCGGCGGGCATGGAAGCTGTCGTACAGGTACCCCTGGAGCGTACCCCCCTCGGCGAGGATCGTGTTTCTATGGGCGACCCCCTCGGCGTCGAACGGCGACGACGACATCCCGCCCGGCAGGGTACCGTCGTCGCGGATGCGCAGAAGGGGCGAAAAGAGCGGTTCACCCACCTTGCCGGCCAGGAGCGACTTCCCCTTGTGCACGTTTTCGGCGAGAAACGCCGGGGCCAGCACCTCCAGGATCTCGGTGGCGACGAACGGGTCCAGCACCACGGGACAGCGCATGGTCGGGATCTTGCGGGCGCCCAGAAGGCGCAGTGCGTTGCCGGCGGCGGTCCGGGCGACCCCGTCGATCTTAAGTCCCGAGAGATAAGGGCTGAAGCCGAAATCCCACCCCATCTGGGAGTCGCCGTCCCCTTCCGCCAGTACGGACACCGAGCAGGAGACGGAGCTGCCCCGGTAGCCGCTGTCCACGCCGCGGGAGTTCCGGATATGGACCAGGTAGTCCATCTCGCCGTAGCTGCACTTGCGCACCTTTTTCACCCGGGAGTCGGCGGACAGGGTGAGCCGCTCCAGCTCCATCGCCAGCGCGACCTTCTGCTCCTCACCCGCCGTCTCCAGCGCCTCGTCGAACAGCCCCTCGATGACCGGATAGGGACCGGGGTCGGGGAGACAGTGGGCATCGTCCGGCGTCTGCGCCGCGGCACCCATCACCGCGTTGTCGATCATCCGTGCAAGGTCTGCGTCCGACAGGCTCGTTGAATAGGAAAACCCCATGCGACGGTCCTTCAGCACCCGGACGCTCACCCCCACCGGTTCCGAGCACTTGAAGGAATCCACCTGCTGCTCCTTCACCTCGATGGAAAGGTTGCGGGAAGCCCCCAAAAGGATCTCCCATCCGTCCAGCGCATGTCTCGCAAGCAGCCGCTCGATGCGTGCCGCCGTTTCCTGTATGTTCATAAAGTACGTCCTTTCAAGGTTCAAATCGCAAAGCTTCCCCCACCCGCTCCCCTTTCAGGGGAGGGCTACCCCCCTGTCAAAGTGGGATAGAGGGGGGTGGCAACGCCGGGCGTGCGGAAAAGCGTGGTTCACGCAAGATCGAGGATCATGGCGATCTCGTCGCAGTCGGGGAACTTCGCGCACTTCATGCAGTCGCCCCACACCTTGTGGGGGAGCTGGGACTTGTCCACGATGACAAAGCCGAACTTGCCGAAGAAGTCCGGTTTGTAGGTGAGACAGAAAACCCGCTTCAGGCCGAGTTGGCGGGCCTCGTCGATGCAGGCCTGCACCACCTGCGTGCCGATCCCCTGCCGGCCCGACTCCTCGGCGACGGCCACGGACCGCACCTCCGCCAGGTCCTCCCAGACGATGTGCAGGGACGATGTCCCCAGGATCTTGCCGTCTTCCGCCACCACGTAGATGTCCCGCAGGAACTCATACAGCTCGGCCAGGGAGCGGGAGAGCATGTCCCCGCGGCTCGCGAAATGGGTCAAAAGTTTCTGGATGTCCTTGACGTCCTGTATTCTGGCTTTGCGCAGCATGTGAGGAATCCTTTCGGATATGTGGCGATGGGCAATTCTACGTACGGGACTGGCCGATCAGCTCCCGGGCATGTTCCAGCGTGGTGTCGGTGATCTTCTCCCCTCCCAGCATCCGGGCGATCTCGGCGACCCGCGCCTCTTCGTCGAGAATGGTGACGGCCGTCGAGGTGCGGCCGTCGGCGACAAGCTTTTCGACCCGCAGGTGATGATCGGCGCAGGCCGCCACCTGGGGAAGATGGGTGATGCAGAGGACCTGCTGCTCCCGGGCGACCCGCTTAAGCTTCTTCCCCACGAGCGCCGAGGTGGCGCCACCGATCCCCGTGTCCACCTCGTCGAACACGAGCGTCGGGACGTCGCTCTCCGGGTGCACCTGCTTCAGGGCCAGCATGAGCCGGGACAGCTCGCCGCCGGAGGCGACGCGGGCCAGCGGCCGGGGCGCCTCGCCGGGGTTCGGGGAGAAGAGGAACTCGGCCCGCTCGTAGCCGACGCTCCGCGGCTCGTCGAGCTTTTCGAACGCCACCTGAAACCGGGCGTGGGACATGGCGAGCTCCCGCAGCTCCTGCTCCATGGCGGTTGACAGTGCCGTCGCCGCCTCGCGGCGCTGCGCCGACAGGCGCGCACCGGCGGTACGCAGTCGCTCCCCAAGCTCCGTCAACCGCTCCTCCAGCTCGTCGCGCGATTCACCGCGACCGGTGAGTCCGGCGAGTTCGCGGTCGATCCGCTCCTTGTACTGCAGGATCTCGCCGATGCTCCCGCCGTACTTCTTCTTCAGACGCCCGACGAGATCGAGCCGGTCGTCCACCGCCTGCAGCCGCTGCGGATCGGCCTCGACCCGCGCCGCGTAGTCCCTGAGCGTCAGGGCGCCGTCCTCCAGCTGGATGGCGGCGGAGTGCAGCGCATCCGCAAGGGGCGCCAGCGCGCCGTCGATGGCGGCGATCTCCGCCACCCCGGCGGTCACCCGCCGCAGCTGCCCGAGGATGCTGTCGTCGCTGCCGTAGAGGAGTTCGAACGCACCCTGGCTCGTCGCCAAAAGCTTCTCGCCGTGGGCGAGGAGCTGCCGCTCCCGCTCCAGCTCCTCTTCTTCACCGGGGGCGAGCGCCGCCCTGCCGATCTCCCCGCTCTGGTACGTCAGGAGGTCCAGCTGCCGGGCCGCGTCCTGCTCCCCCTCCTCCAGCCGTTTGATCTCCTCCTCCACCGCCCGGTACCCGGCGTACAGCGTGGCGAATGCCTGCCGCTCTCCGGTGATGCCGGCGAAGCCGTCCAGGAGCAGCAGGTGGTTCTCCGTCTTCAGGAGGGTCTGGGATTCGTGCTGGCCGTAGATGTTGATCAGTTCCCGGGCGATCTCCGACAGGGTGCCGATGGTGGAGAGCCCCCCCCCGACGAAGACCCGGTTCTTCCCGGCCCGGGAGACGACCCGCTTCACCAGCAGCTCGCCGTCGCACTCCACCCCGAGCTCCGTCAGCCGTGCCGTCAGCCCCGGTTCCCCCGACAGGTCGAACAGCGCCTCCACCGTCGCGTCGTCCGCGCCGGTGCGGATGATATCCGCCGACGCCCGCCCCCCGAGGATGAGGTTGACCGCATCGATGATGATCGACTTGCCGGCCCCCGTCTCGCCGGTGAGGATCGTCAGCCCCGGTTGAAACGGCACGTGCAGCGCATCGATGATGGCGAAGTTTTTGATGTTCAGGTCGGATAACATAAAAGAATTCTGGCTCAGGGCACAGGGCTCAAGGCACAGGATTTTCCCTGCGTCTTGTACCTTGCGCCTTGTGCCGGATTATCGTTCCCCCCACTTGAGCTTGGTCCTCAATACCTCGAAGAAATCCCGGCTCTTTGACTGGATGAGGCAGCTGCGGTTCTCGGCCTGGGCGACCTGGACCACGTCGCCGTACCGCAGTTCCACCCCCACCTGGCCGTCCAGGGTGAGGAGCACGTCCTCGTTCTGGGTCTTGATGATGGCGCTCACCCTGGCATTGCCGGAGATGACGATGGGACGGTTCGTAAGGGTATGGGGACAGATGGGGGTGATAACGAGACAGTTCAGTTCCGGGTAGATGATCGGCCCCTGGGCGGAGAGGGAGTAACCGGTGGAGCCGGTGGGGCTGGAGATGATCAGGCCGTCCGACTTGAAGGTGGTGAGATAGGCGTCGTCCACCATGGTCTCGATGTCGATGATCCGGGCGACGGCCCCCTTGTTGATGACCACGTCGTTCAGCGCCCGGTATTCACCGAACAGCTCGCCTTCGCGGATGATCCGCGCGGTGAGCATCATCCGCGGGGAGAGTTCGAAGCTGCCGGTCAGACAGTTATCCAGCACGTCGTACATCTCTTCCACGGTGACCTCGGTCAAGAAACCCAGACTTCCCAGGTTCACCCCCAGGATCGGCAGGCCGCGGTCGCCGATGAGCCGGGCCACGGAGATGAGCGTTCCGTCCCCCCCCAGTACCACCACCAGTTCGGCCCGGTCCGGGATATCGTCCCGGTCCAGCCCCGGTCCGCGCCCCAGGTGCCGGGCGAGGTGGGCCTCTATGAGCGGCTCCAGCCCGCGCTGTTCCAGCCATTTTACGAGTTCACCGGCAACCACCTGGCAACGGGGGTCGTGCACCTTCGCAAAAATAGCGATATTTTTCATGGAAGAGCCTCTGGGATGATGGTATATATTTGAATCTACTAGCATAGATGTCCCGGCATGTCCAATGGAATTTCCCGAGGTTGCAGCCCGGCTGGAGCCTCTCTCCGCAACCGTTTCCACTGCCGTTGAAAGGACCGTAATGAGCGATACGGAAACCCCACTCATCGACATGACTCCCGAACTGGACAGCATGATGCTCATCATCAAGTCCTTCCTGGAGCATCTGGAGTATACCCTGGGGAAGGACAAGTACTCGGCCACCGAAAACGATACCTTCAACGCCCTCGCCTATGCGGTCCGCGACCACCTGGTGGAGCGGTGGCTCGACACCCAGCAGGCGTACTACAAATCCGACCAGAAGAGGGTCTACTACCTCTCCATGGAGTATCTCATGGGGAGGTCGCTGGAGAACGCCCTGATCAACCTGGGGCTTCTGGAGGAGTTCAGCGAGGCGATCGCCTCGCTGGGGTACGACCTGCACGATGTGGGGAAGGCGGAGCAGGACGCGGGGCTGGGGAACGGCGGTCTCGGCCGTCTGGCGGCATGTTTCCTCGATTCCATGGCCACCATGTCGCTTCCCGCCTACGGCTACGGCATCCGGTACGAATACGGCATCTTCCGGCAGAAGATCGTGGACGGCGCCCAGGTGGAGCTGCCGGACAACTGGCTTAGGTACCGAAACCCGTGGGAGCTGGACCGGCAGGAGCATCTGCACCCGGTGAAGTTCTACGGCCGGGTCACCTCCGTCACCATCGAGGGGCAGCAGCGCTTCGAGTGGGTCGACACGGAGGACGTCATGGCCATGGCGTACGACACGCCGGTGCCGGGTTACGAGACCAGGACGGTAAACACCATCCGGCTCTGGAGCGCCAAGTCCAGCCGCGAGTTCGACCTAAAGTTCTTCAACGAAGGGGACTACATCCGCTCCGTCGAGAAGAAGCTCCTGACGGAGAACATCTCCAAGGTGCTCTACCCCGCCGACAATATTGTGGAGGGTCGGGAACTGCGGCTGAAACAGGAGTACTTCCTCGCCGCGGCGACGATCCACGACGTCATGTACCGCTTCAAGAAGCAGCACGCGAAGCTGGAGCTGCTGCCGGAGAAGGTGGCGATCCAGCTGAACGACACCCACCCTTCCCTGGCGATCCCCGAGCTGATGCGGGTGCTCATGGACCTGGAGGGATTGACCTGGAACGAGGCGTGGGAGATCACCGTCAGGGTCTTCGCCTATACGAACCACACCATCCTCCCCGAGGCGCTGGAGAGCTGGCCGGTCTGGTTCTTCGAACAGATTCTCCCCCGCCACCTGATGATCATCTACGAGATCAACGAGCTGTTCCTGGAGGAGGTGGGCCGAAGGTATCCAGGCGATACCGCGCGCGAGGCACGCATGTCGCTCATCGAAGAGGGATGGGAGCGGAAGGTGCGGATGGCGCACCTGGCCATCGTCGGGAGCCACTCGGTGAACGGGGTGGCGGCACTCCATACGGAGATCCTTAAAGACCGCATCTTCCGCGACTTCTACGAGATGTACCCGGAACGGTTCAACAACAAGACCAACGGCATCACCCAGCGCCGCTGGCTGAAAAAGGCGAACCGGGGGCTGTCCTCCCTCATCGACGACACCATCGGCCCCTGCTGGACGACGAACCTGTTCGAGCTGGCCCGCCTGCGTCCCCATGCCGACGACCCCGCGTTCCGTGACCGTTGGCACGGGGTGAAACAGGCCAACAAGCGGCGGCTCGCCGACTACATCCTCAGCCACAACTGCATCGAGGTGGACCCGGACTCCCTCTTCGACTGCCAGGTGAAACGGATCCACGAATACAAGCGCCAGCTTCTGAACGTGCTCTACATCATCACGCTCTACAACCGGATCAAGGACGACCCGGAGATCGACATCGTCCCCCGCACCGTGATCTTCAGCGGCAAGGCCGCCCCCTCCTACACCATCGCCAAGCTGATCATCCGCCTCATCAACGGCGTTGCCGCCACGGTCAACGATGACCCCGACGTGCGCGGCCGGCTGAAGGTGGTGTTCCTCGCCAACTACGGCGTCTCCCTGGCGGAGCTCATTTTCCCCGCCGCCGACCTGTCGGAGCAGATCTCCACCGCCGGCACCGAGGCCTCGGGTACCGGCAACATGAAGTTCGCCCTGAACGGCGCCCTCACCATCGGCACCCTGGACGGGGCGAACATCGAGATCATGGAGGAGGTCGGGCGGGACAACATCTTCATCTTCGGCATGAATGCGGAAGAGGTTGCGGAGCTGCGGCGGAAAGGGTACACTCCGCGCGACTGGTACAACCGTCAGCCGGATCTGAAGCGGGTGCTGGACCAGATCTGCGAGGGGGCGTTTTCGTCCGACAACCGCGACCTGTTCCGTCCCCTGGTGGACACCCTTCTTAACCGGGGCGACGAGTATTTCCTGCTCGCGGACTACGCATCCTACGTGGCGTGCCAGGACGAGGTGAGCGAACTGTACCGCGACCGGTCGGCATGGATTCAAAAGTCGATCCTCAACTGCGCCGGCATGGGAAAGTTCTCCAGCGACCGTACCATCGCCGAATATGCCAGGGATATATGGGGCATCACGCCCCATCCGGTTGAATCCGCCACACACGGCTGCGCCCGTGACCATAACGACCCCTGAACGAACCGACACCGATACCATGGACCTTTTTTCGACCCCGACAACTCCGCCGACCGCTCCCGATGCCCCGCTGGCGGAGCGGATGCGCCCCCGCACCCTGGACCAGTACATCGGCCAGGAACACCTTCTGGGGAAGGGGAAACTGTTGCGTCAGCTCATCGAGACGGACCGGCTCACCTCCCTCATCTTCTGGGGGCCGCCCGGCTCGGGAAAGACGACGCTGGCCCGGATCATCGCCGGCGCCACCCGCGCCCACTTCATCTCCTTTTCCGCCATCCTCACCGGCATCAAGGAGATCCGGGAGGTGGTGAAGGAGGCGGAGGACGAAAGCAGGCACCACGGCACCCGCACCGTCCTCTTCATCGACGAGATCCACCGGTTCAACAAGGCCCAGCAGGACGCCTTCCTCCCCTATGTGGAACGGGGGACGTTCACCATCATCGGCGCCACCACCGAGAATCCCTCCTTCGAGGTGATCGCCCCGCTCCTCTCCCGCTGCAAGGTGCTCGTATTGAACCCCCTGACGGATGTCGAGGTTGCGGAGATCCTGCGCACCGCCCTCGACGATCCGGACCGGGGACTGGGCACGATGAAACTTTCCGTAGAGGACGAGGCGCTTGCCCTCATGGCGGAAGCTGCCGGCGGCGACGCCCGGATCGCCCTCAACACCCTGGAGACGGCGGCCCGCCTTGCCGATAAGAACGTCATCACCCTGGAGACCGCCCGGGAGGCGGTGCAGAAGAAGCCGCTTCTCTACGACAAGGGAGGGGAGGAACACTACAACGTCATCTCCGCCTTCATCAAGTCCATGCGCGGCTCCGACCCGGACGGCGCCCTCTACTGGCTGGCGCGGATGATCGAGGCGGGGGAGGACCCGCTCTTCATCCTCCGGCGGATGATCATCCTGGCCAGCGAGGATATCGGCAACGCCGATCCCCGCGCCCTGCAGGTGGCGGTTGCGGCGCTGCAGGCGTTCCAGTGCATCGGCATGCCCGAGGGACGGATCGTCATGGCCCAGGCGGTCACCTACCTCGCCACGGCCCCCAAATCAAACGCCTCCTACGTAGGCATCGACGCGGCGCTCTCCGAGGTGCGCCGTTCGGGGGCCCAGCCGGTACCGTTCCATATCCGCAACGCCCCAACGAAGCTCATGAAGGATCTCGGCTATCACAAGGGATACAAATACGCCCACGACTACCGGGTGGGGTATGTTGCGCAGGAGTACCTGCCTGATACACTGAAAGGAAAAATTTTCTACGATCCCGCCGGCCACGGCTACGAAAAGACCATCCGGGAGCGGATGGAATGGCTCCGGAAGAAGGGGCCCGGCACCAAAGAGGAGAGCTAGCGCCACTCTCCCGGCTGCACCGGCGCACGTACAGCGGTCCGTTCCACCGGAACATCATGCCGGTTCAACGGGGCGAGCCGACGGCGACACGATAATTGACGATGCTATCGCCGTTGCGATCATTAGTAATGATTCCATGCAATGAAGGAACGTGCCGATGGAAGACACCAGTAACGACGCATCAGGGCAGGGAGAAGTACCGCCGGAAGGTCAATTTCCGCTCTCCCGGAATGGGGAGACGACACCGGCCGGCGACAGCAACGGCCCGCCGCCGATCCCGCACGTCGTCGGCATCGGCGCTTCCGCCGGCGGCCTGAATGCCCTGAAACGCTTCTTCGGTGCCATGCCGGCCGACAGCGGCATGTCGTTCGTCGTCGTCATGCACCTCGACCCCGCGCGCAGAAGCATGCTGGACGGCATTCTCGCCCGTTCCACGCAGATGGAGATCCTGATCGCCGAAGACGGCATGCCGTTGTCACCCGACACGATCTACATCGCCCCCCCCCGCCGTGAGATCACCATCCTGGACGACAACCTCCGGCTTGCGGAACCGCAGACTCCGGGCAGGCTGCACCACCGGATCGATACCTTCCTGCAGTCCCTCGCGGCAGACCAGGGGGAACGGGGTATCGCCGTCGTCCTCTCCGGCACCGGCAGCGACGGCACCCGCGGCGTCAGGGCCGTGAAGGAGGCAGGAGGAACGGTATTCGTACAGGATGAAGAGAGTGCCGAGCACCCCGGGATGCCCCTCAGCGCCATGGCCTCCGGCGCTGCCGACCGAATCCTGCCGGTGGAGCAGATGCCCGCATCCATCATCGATGTCACCGGTAGTACCGTTCCCCTCCTGCCGTTCCCGACGGAGGCGCTGGAGGCGCACCTCTCCGAGATCTTCCGTCTGGTCAAGACCGCCACCGGTCACGATTTCAGTTCCTACAAGGAAAGCACCATCGTGCGACGCATCGAGCGCAGGATGGCCATGAACGGCCTGACCGATCTGGCCGAATATGTGACGTTCCTGCGGGACGAACCCCTCGAACCCCCCCTGCTCTGTCAGGAGATGCTGATCGGGGTAACCAGTTTCTTCCGTGATCCGGCGGCGTTTGCGGTCCTGCGCGAGACCGTGTTCCCCCGCCTCTTTGCCGATCGATCGTCCGACGCCCCGGTCCGGATCTGGCACGCCAGCTGTTCCACCGGCGAAGAGGTCTATTCCATGGCCATCGCCATCCGGGAATATCTGGAGGAACGCCGGCTCGCCGTCCGGGTGCAGATATTCGCAACCGACATCGACGAAGCGGCCATCGCCTATGCCCGGACCGGCATCTACCCCTTCGGCATCGATGCCGAACTCTCGCACGAACGGTTGCACGCCTGCTTCGTCAAGACGGAGAGCGGTTACCGGATATCGAAACAGCTGCGCGAGATGGTCGTTTTCGCCCACCACAGCCTGATCAAGGACCCGCCGTTCTCGCGGCTCGACCTGCTCGTCTGCCGCAACTTCCTCATCTACCTCAAGCCCGACATGCAGCAGCGGCTCATCACCCTCTTCCACCTCTCGCTGAAGCCGGGCGGCATCCTGTTTCTCGGCAGCTCGGAAACGGTGGGACGTTCCACCGAGCTCTTTACCCCCATCGACAACCGCTGGAAGATCTACGAGCGGCAGCACAGCGACCGGAAGCCCGAACCGGCATTTCCGTACGGTTCCCCCTACTCCCGGGTGGTGGAGCTGCAGACCGTCAAACGGCCGGCATACGACGAACCGCCGCCGGGAACGCTCGTCGAAAAACTGCTCATGGAGCGGTACGCGCCGCCCTGCGTCGTGGTTAACGACCGCTACGAGGTCGTCTACGTATCCACCCGGTCAAGTCGCTACCTGGAAGTGCCCGTCGGCGAACCGACACGGGATCTCCTGAAGATGGCCAGGGAGGAGTTGCGGCCGGCACTCAGGTCGGCGGTCCACAAGGCGTACGCCGAACAGAAACAGGTTGTCTTCCGTGAGATCAGATGCAGCGGGTGCGACGTTGAGTCCGTCAATATTCTCGTGGAACCGATCGGTCCGCTGCCGTCGTCACAACGCCTCGTGATGGTAATCTTCGAACCGTTGACCGCCCCTCATGCGGCGTCCGGATCGGCAACGGCCGATGCCGACAGCCCCATCCCCGCCGATGATCCGGCGAAGGACCAGCTTATCCGGCAGCTGGAGGAACAGCTGTTCATCACCCACGAACAGCTCCAGGCGACCATCGAGCAGCTGGAGACCACCAACGAAGGGCTCATGTCCTCCAACGAGGAACTCCTTTCCATCAACGAGGAGTTCCAGTCCACCAACGAGGAGCTGCATTCCACCAACGAGGAGCTGGAAACCTCGCGGGAGGAGCTGCAGGCGCTGAACGAGGAGCTGGTCACCGTCAACGCCGAGCTGGAGCAGAAGGTGGAAGAGCTGAACCGGGCCAACAGCGACATGGACAACCTCCTCACCAGCTCGGAGATCGCCACCATCTTCCTCGACCGCCAGCTGACCATCAAGCGGTTCACCCCGGCCATGGCCGCGATCCTCACCCTCATCCCCGCCGACATCAACCGCCCCTTTCACCGGATCGCCGGCGACCTGCAGTGGCCCGAGTTCGAGGGTGACACGGAAAAGGTCCTTACCGGACACGGGACCATCGAACGGGAGGTTACCACCCTGAAGCAGGGACTCTGCTTCCTGGTGCGGGTACACCCCTACCGGACGACGGTGAGCGATATCAGCGGCATCGTCGTGACGTTCTTCGACATCACCGAAAGGAAACGCGCCGAAGACGCCCTGCGTATCAGTGAGGAGCGGTACCGCGGCCTGTTCGACAACATGCTCGAGGGGTTTGCCTACTGCCGGATGATCTTGGAGAACGGCATCCCCCGGGATTTCGTCTATCTCTCGGTAAACAATGCGTTCAGGAACCTGACCGGGCTTAAGGATGTCATCGGCAAGCGGGTCACCGACGTGATCCCGGGGATACGGGAGCAGGACCCGGAGCTGTTCGAAATCTACGGCCGTGTCGCCCGGACCGGCAGACCGGAACAGTTCGAGACGCACGTGAAAACCCTGGGGATGTGGTTTTCCGTTTCCGTCTACAGCCCGGAAAAGGAGTTTTTCGTCGCGGTATTCGACGTCATCACCGAACGGAAGCGGGCTGAGATCGAACTGCGGGAAAACGAAGAGCGGCTGAGGCTCTTCATCGAGCACGCCCCGGTGGCGCTTGCCATGTTCGACCTCGAGATGCGTTATCTCTATGCAAGCCGTCGCTGGCTGGCCGATTACGGTCTCGGAGACCAGCAGCTGCGCGGCCTGTCCCACTACGCGGTCTTTCCCGACATCCCCGAAATCTGGAAGGATGCCCACCGCCGGTGCCTTGCGGGCGAGGTACTGCGGTCGGAAGATGACCGCTTCGTCCGGCAGGACGGCACGGTGCAGTGGGTGCAATGGGAAATACGGCCGTGGTACAACGCGACGGGAGCTATCGGCGGGATCGTCATCTTCACCGAAGACATCACCGAGAAAAAGATCGTCGAAGAGGACCGGGAAAAGACCGCACGGCTGGAATCGCTGGGGCTTCTGGCCGGCGGAATCGCCCACGACTTCAACAACATCCTCACCGCCATCATCGGCAACATCTCCCTCGCCCGCACGAAGCTGGGCGAGCACCATTTCATCGGCGCCCAGCTCGTCGCCTGCGAAAACGCACTCACCAAGGCGACGGACCTCACCCGCCAGCTCCTCACCTTCGCCCGGGGCGGCGAACCGGTCAAGGGGCCGATCGACACGGAAAAGCTGGTCCGCGAGGTCGTCACGTTCGGACTGCACGGTTCGAACTGCCGGGGGCGGTTCGAGATCGCTCCCGCCCTGTGGCGTCTGCATGCCGACGCCGCCCAGATCCACCAGGCGCTGAACAACCTGGTGATCAACGCCGTCCAGGCGATGCCCGACGGCGGCATCCTCACCGTCGGCGCTGCCAACGCGTGCATCGAGGATCAGGCCGGGGACGGCCTGCCCGCCGGACGCTATGTGAAGATCGTCCTGTCCGATGCGGGGTGCGGGATTCCGCCGGAGACGCTTCCCCGCATCTTCGATCCGTACTTCACCACCAAACCGACCGGCACCGGTCTCGGCCTTGCATCCACCTTCTCCATCATCAAACGGCATGGCGGTACCATCGGCGTATCGTCGCGGGTGGACGCGGGCACAATCTTCACCCTCCTTCTCCCTGCATCCGATGAGCCGGTGCAAAACTGCCAGCTCCCCGCCGAAGCGCCGAAGAGGCCGACAGCGGTTCCACCGGGGCGGGCGGTACTGGTGATGGACGACGAGGAACTGATCCGGATACTGGCGGACGCCATGCTTGCCGAACTCGGCTATCTCCCGGTCGTCTGTTCCGACGGCCGGGAGGCGGTCGAGATATACCGTTCATGGCTGGAACGGGGCGACCGGTTTTCCGCCGTCCTGCTCGACATGACCGTCCCCGGCGGCATGGGAGGACAGGAGGCGGCACGGGAGATCCTTGCCCTCGACCCGACGGCAATCCTCATCATATCCACCGGTTATTCCGTCGACACGGTTTATAAGGGAAAGGAAGATCCGATATTCCGGGGGGCGGTGTCGAAACCGTACACCATAGAGCAACTTGCCCAGGAACTGATGCGGGTGACCGGCCTCACCGGGTAGAGACGGCACCCATGGAATTGAAAGCCGAAACGGAACGGAGATCGGCACCCAACTGCCTGACGGACGTAACGAGGAGTGAGATGAAAAAGATCGGCATACTGACCAGCGGCGGAGACTGTTCCGGCATGAATGCCACCATCCGGGCGGCGGTGCGTACCGCGTTGCGTCTCGATATCGACATGGTGGGGTTCCGCAAGGGGTACACGGGGCTCTTGAAAGGAGACTGCATCCCCCTGGACACGCGGGCGGCCTCGGGCATCCTGCACCGGGGCGGTACCTTTCTCCAGTCGGCCCGCTGCGCCGAATTCAGGACCCCGGAAGGACAGCGGCAGGCGCTTGACAACCTGCAGCGGCTCGGGGTGGACGGACTCGTGGTCCTCGGCGGCGACGGCTCGCTGACCGGCGCGCTCTCCCTGCACCGGCTCGGTTTTCCGGTGGTGGGAATCCCCGCCAGCATCGACAACGACATCCCCTTCACCGACATGGCGCTGGGGGTGGACACCGCCCTCAACAACATCATCTATGCCGTGGACTGCATCAAGGACACCGCCAGCTCCCACGAACGCGCCTTCGTCATCGAGGTGATGGGGCGCAACTCAGGCTACCTCGCCAGTGTCGCCGCCATCGCCTCCGGCGCCGAATGCGCCATCATCCCGGAGCGGACCTTCGACCTGGACGAGATGTGCCGGCAGCTGCACCTGCGGTTCGAACAGGGTCGGGACAACGCCATCATCATCCTCGCCGAGGGTGCCGGCAACGCCCAGGAGATCGCCAACCGGATCAAGGACACCATCGGTTTCGAGATCCGGGTCACCGTGCTGGGACACTACCAGCGCGGCGGCGCCCCCACAGTCTTCGACCGGCTCCTGGCGAGCAGACTCGGCAAGCGGGCGGTGGAACTGCTGGCGGGGGGAACCCACGGGGTCATGGTGGGGCTCGCCTGCAACGCCATCATCGCCACCCCGCTGGAGGACGTCATCAAGGGAGAGAAACGGCCGCAGGACGAGATGCTCCGGCTGGCCGAGGTACTGGGGATGTGATCCCGGGCAGGGTATTGGGAAAGGGGCTGGATAAGCCGTGATCATCGGCATTGCGCACGCCTTCGCGCTTGACACATACCGGTATATCGGTGTAGATACTTACCTGCTGATGTATGGCAATGCATACGGTAATTTATCGCCGGATTCAGAGGAGTTGGACAGCCGATGCTCAATGATGACGTGAAAGACCAGATCCCGCTTTTCGACATACCCGCTCCGTCGCCAAAGACGACTGCCGCACCGACGGCACCGAAGAACGCACCCCCACGACAGCAGAAGGGTTCCGCCCCCGTACCGTCAGCCGGAACGAAACCGGCGTCGGGCGGTACGTCCGCAGCAAAACGGGCCGCACGACCCGCCGGGCAGGCACAGTCGACCGCGCGGAGCAGACCCGCCCCACGCAACAAGACGGCCGCTCCGAAGGTGTCCGGCGCCGTCCCCGACGGCGACGTACGGCTCACGGCGAACATCCGCCAGGACCTGCACCTGCGGCTGAAGATCGAGGCGGCCCACCGGCGCACCACCATCGGCGAGCTGATCGAGGAGTATATCGAGCAGTACCTGTAAAAACGGGACATAAACACCATTGATCACGCAACGCCGCAACGAACGCAACGTAAACCCCGATGGGGCATTTATCTGCCCGGTGGCACATATCCCGGATGTAAGATTTTGTTTTCGTTGCGTCGTTGCGTGAGATCGTTTTGGGAAGGGTCAGCGGAGCGGGCGGCTTTCCAGCACCACGACGCTGCGGGGCGAGACGGCGACGGTTCCGGCAGGCAGCGGTTTCTGCTCCGGCGGCGGGATGATGTCGGCGGGTGATGCGGCACCGGTGTCGAGCGCCGGGCACCAGGCGCGGTCGGTAAGCTCCGGCAGCGGCAGGGAGAGTGCGCGGGGGGACATGTTGAGGATCACGTGCAGGTCCTCCTCGTCCGGAACGGTCCCCCCCATGGTATAGGCGAGGAGCTGCCCCTTCGGATCGGTCCAGAGCGGACGGTTCAGCCTGCGGCCGTGCCAGACGATGTCCGGAAAACGGCTCCCTTCCGCCTGACGGCCGGTGAGAAACCGGTTGCGGGCGATGGAGGGATGGCGGCGGCGCAGGGCAATCATCTCTTTCACGAACCGGAACATCTCACCGTTTAACTCCCGAAGCCCCCAGTCGAACCAGCCGGTCTCGTTGTCCTGGGAGTAGGCGTTGTTGTTCCCCCCCTGGGTCCGCAAGAGTTCGTCCCCCGCCAGGAGCATCGGCACCCCGACGCTCAACAGCAGGATCGCCATGAAGTTCTTCGCCTGCCGCAGGCGCAGCGCATTCACCCGCGGGTCGGCAGTTTCCCCCTCCACCCCGCAGTTGCTGCTGTAGTTCTCGTCCAGCCCGTCCCGGTTCGCCTCGCCGTTTAACTCGTTGTGCTTGCGCCCGTAGCTCACCAGGTCCCGCAGGGTGAAGCCGTCGTGACAGGTGACGAAGTTGATGCTGTTGATGGGGAGCCGGCCGCTCTTCTGGTACAGGTCGCTGCTGCCGCAGATGTTCGTCGCCACGCTCCCCAGAAGCCCCTTCTCCCCCCGCACGAACCGCCGGACCGTGTCCCGGTAGCGGCCGTTCCACTCCGCCCAGCGGTAACCGGGGAACGACCCCAGATGGTACAGCCCCGCCGCGTCCCACGCCTCGGCGATGATCTTCGTGCGGGCCAGCACGTCGGAGAGCTCGATCCCCCAGAGTACCGGCGGGTCGTGGAGCGGCTTGCCGTCCTCCCCCCGGGCCATGGCGCTCGCGAGATCGAACCGGAAACCGTCCACATGCATCTCCCGCACCCAGTACTCCAGGCAGTTGATGATGAACCGCCCCACCAGCGGGTGGTTGCAGTTCACCGTATTGCCGCAGCCGGTGTAATCCAGGTAGCGGCTCCGGTCCGCCGGGTCCAGGTGGTAGAAGCCGTGGTTTCCGAGCCCCTTGAAGTTGATGACCGGTCCGTCCGCCCCCCCTTCCGCCGTGTGGTTGAACACCACGTCCAGGATGACGCCGATCCCCGCCCGGTGGAGCGCCTTCACCATGTCCCGGAAGTCGTCCCGGTGGGACCCCTTCAGCGGCGACACGCAGTAGCCGGGGTGGGGACTCTGGAAACTGTGGGTGCTGTATCCCCAGTAGTTCTTCAACCCCAGATCGGTGGCCGCCGGCGGCAGGTCCTGCTCGTCGAACGCCATGACCGGCAACAGTTCCACCTCGGTGATCCCCAGCGACTGCAGGTAGGGGATCTTCTCGATGATCCCGCGGAAGGTGCCGGGATGCGCCACCCCCGCCGAGGGGTGCCGGGTGAACCCCCCCACGTGCATTTCGTAGATGACCGTCTGCTCCAGCCGGTGGTTGAGCGGCCGGTCCCCCTCCCAGTCGTACCCGTCGGCCAGCACCATCGCCCGCATGGCGGGGGCATTCTCGTGGGCGCAGGCCTTTTTGCGGTCCCACAAGACGTCGGTCACCGCCACCGCCGCCGGGTCCAGGAGTTCCCGGGCCGGGTCGAACCGGAAACCGGTCTGCCGCACGTCGTTGGGACCGTCGGCGCGCCAGGTGTAGCACGTACCGGCGGGGAGACCCTCCACCCGCACGTGCCAGCAGAAGAAGGTGCGGTTCAGCTCCGGATCGAGACGGATGGTCTGGAACGGTTCGGAGCTGTCGGGCCGCTCGTACAGGAGGAGCTCCACCCGTTCCGCGTGGCGGCTGAAGAGGGAGAAGTTCACCCCGCCCGCGTCCGGTGTTGCCCCGAACGGGTAGCGCTCGCCGACGCTTGTCCGGTAAGGACCTTTTGCTGTCATTTCCGTTGTGGACATCGCGTTCCCCGCTTCCTCGAAGCTTGTGTCAGTATACCAGCAAACGGGACGGTCCGGCAGGGCGCCCCTATTTCATGAGCGATTTCCGCAGCCACGCATAGGGGATGTCTATGTTGAAATACAGGTCGTACGGTTTGCCGCCGTTCCTGTCCGTGACGATAACCCTGTCGTAATCGTGTCCATTAAGGCGCTCTTGGGCCTGTTTGCCCCTCTTCAGATTCAGCGAAGAGATAAGCGCGTACTCCTCGTCTACGGATATGACCCGGTAGGCGGTTTCGGGGGTGCGTCCGTCGCCGGAATCCCGGATGGAGTCCAGGAGCCCCCGGGCAACGGCACGGTGAAAATCGGCCTCTTTATCGGCCCCCATCCGGGCATACTCCCGCGCGGCGATCACGTGGGCGTCGATATCCACATAATCGTCCGACAGGACCTTTTCGGCGCGCCCGACGACCGCGGCGTAGTCCTTCCCCGCCATCGCGCGAAACATGGCATTTTTCAGTTTCGAGCGGTCCTTGTCGAACGGCCTGTAGTGTGGAGATGCCGCGTACGCGGACCGCAACGTCCCGAAATCGGCCGCCGGGTTGCCGGCCTTTACCTTTTCGAGCAAGAGGTCGTAGCGCGACACCGTCTCCACGGCATGGCACGTAAGGGGTATCAGCACGAGAAGAATACCGGCCATCAGCCAGCGCGTCAGCAATCTATTCACCAAGACATTCTCCCATCCGTTTTCCCGTGGAAACCGGTCCTGATCCGGGAAACCGTTTTTTCATGCAAACGCACGTCCTTACAGTTTCGGGATCCGGATTCGACTGATCATCAACGATCCCGAGATCGCATACAGCACCACGAGGGGATGTAACGTGAAGCCGGCGACACGGAGTTCTCCGAACCAGAGCTCTTCGCGCAGTGCACCGCCCGATGCCGCAACCATCAGCATACAGACGAGCAGGAGCGACGTCGGGATGGGCGTTCCCTCGAAGTACCTCACCTTGTCGCCCCCCTCCGAAAGCGCAACGGTCGTGATGTTGTAGCGGGCAAGGCGCGACACGCCGCACACGACGAAATAGCCGAGGACGATACGGTCGTACAGTCCCCGCATGCCGCAACCGAACGCGATCATCGCCGGGGCCACGCCGAACGAAATGACGTCGGCTAACGAATCGAGTTCGCGGCCCATTTCGGACGACTTTTGCCGCCACCGTGCGATACGGCCGTCGAGGATGTCGAACACCAGGGCGATCAGAAGAAGAACTCCGGCGATGTAGACGTGCAAAACGGCATCCGTATCCAGATAGGACATCATCGAGAACAGGGCGCCGACGCCGCAGGCAGCGTTTCCGAGCGTGAACCAGTCGGAGAGATGGAACTCACGGATCATGGTGAACTTTTCAGGTGCGTCGGGTCTCGGCATATTCAACAGGTCTCCTCACGGTGTTATCTGTTCCGGCCTATCGTTCCCCATTCTCTCCCCACAAAAGCTCCCTCAAGGCCGAGCGCCGGGCGACGCGGCGCCCCACCCCGGCGACGAAGCCGTCACGGACGCCCCAGATCTCCACCTCGCTCCGGGCACGGGTGATCCCCGTGTAGATCAGCTCCCGGCTCACCACCGGCAGGTCCCGGTCGGGGAGCACCATCAGGACCCGGTCGAACTCGCTCCCCTGGCTCTTGTGGATCGTCATGGCGAAGGCGGTCTCGTGGGAGGGGAGCCGCTGGGGAAGGATCGACCTGACGCCGCCATCGGCCGCCGGGAAGAAGAGGCGCAGCGCCCCGCCGGCCGCCGGGTCCGGCAGGACGATGCCGATATCGCCGTTGAAGAGCTTCAGGGCGTAGTCGTTGGCGGTCACCATGACCGGCCGCCCCCGGTACCACCGCTCCCGGCGATCGATGAGCCGCGCCTCCCCCAGGACCTGCTCCACCACCCGGTTGATCCCCTCCACGCCGTACGGCCCCTGGCGCACGGCGCAGAGGAGCCGGAACCGGTCGAAGGCGGCGAGCGCCGCCGCCGGATCGGTCTCCCGAAGGTACTCGTCGAATCCCGAAAGCAGTCCATCCTTCAGTGCAGCCGCCAGCCCCGTCGGCTCGGGCAGGTCGCGCCAGCCGATTCCCCCCGCTACGCCGCCGGTAACGACGGCCAGCGCCTCCTCCCCCGCCCCGTTGTTCACGAGCCGGCTCACCCGGCCGATGCCGCTGTCGGCACCGAACCGGTAGTTCCGTTCGAGCAGTACGAGGGATTCCGCCAGGGGGGACACGGTCCCGTGCGGCCGGTCGCAGATATCCCCCAGCACCGCCCCCGCCTCCACCGAGGCGAGCTGGTCCCGGTCCCCCAGGAGGATCAGGCGCGCATCGGGACGAAGCGCCGCCGCGAGGCGCGCCATGAGCGGCAGCGCCACCATGGACGCTTCGTCCACCACCACGAGGTCGTGGGGGAGCGGGTTGTCCCGGTCGTGTCGAAACCGCCCCGTCCCCCCCAGCGCACCCAGGAGCCGGTGAATCGTTGCGACCTCCGCGGGAAACCGGTCGATGACCGTGTCGGGGAGGCCGAGCCGCGCCCCCGCCCCGCGCAGGGAGTCCATGAGCCTCGCCGCCGCCTTCCCCGTCGGGGCGGCGCAGGCGACCCGCAGCGCCGCACTACCCGGCTGCTGCAGGAGGAGCGCCAGAATCTTCGCCACCGTGGAGGTCTTGCCGGTCCCCGGTCCTCCCGACACGACGCAGAGGCCGCTCGAAAGCGCCGCCAGGGTGGCGGTCCGCTGCCCGTCGGGCTCACCGTCCGGGGCGGGGGTAAAGAGCCGGTCCACGGCATCGAACGCATCCGCCGGCATCGTGAGGCGCCTGGCGGCGCGGTCGCGGATCGCCGTTGCCAGCTCGTGTTCGTACCGCCAGTACCGGTAGAGGTAGAACCGCCCGGCATCGTCCAGTACGAGCGGCCGGTAGTCGCCGGGCCGCCCCACGGCGGGACTTCCCTGCAACATTTCGGCCCACCGGTCCGCCGGCGGCAGCTCCACCATCTCACCGTCGGTCAAAAGTCCACGCCCCCCGAACGCCGCAAGATCCAGGCAGACGTGCCCCTCCCCCACCGCATTGCTCGCCAGCGCCGCACCGTACCAGAGCGGTTCCGACGCCCCGCCGCAGCGTGCGCTGACGAATTCGGCGAACCGCCGGTCGATGGGGGAAAGCTGTACGACGATCGGACTATCCATGGGTCCCCCCGCTCGCCAGGAGGAGGTCAGCCAGTTCCGCCACCAGCGCCCGGTCCGGCCGGTCGCTGAAGATCCCGTACGCCGGCCCCGCCGCCGTGTTCACCCCCCGCAGGAACAGGTAACGGACCCCGCCGAAGTGGCGGTCGTAGTCGTAGTCCGGAATCCTGAGCCTCAGGTAGCGGTCCAGCGCCACCGTGTAGAGGAGGTACTGGAGCGGATAGAGGCTCCGCACCATCTCCGTGGCGAGCCCTGCCGGCCCGTACGCCTCCACACCGTTCCCCAGGTGGTTCGATTTCCAGTCCAGGAGGTACCAGCGCCCTTCGTGGCAACAGACCAGGTCCATGAAGCCGCGCACGAACCCCTCCGCCGGCAGGAACTCCAGCCGTTCGGCGATGGCGCACGGGTCGTACGGCAGCCCCCGGCCGCCCCACCGGGCGAAGAGTCCGGCGAGCTGCGGGGATTCCAGGAACCGGAGCGGAAAGAAGAACTCCAGCTCGGCGCGCCAGCTCCCCGGCAGCAGCCGCTCCAGGGCGAACCCGGCGGTCGTGTCCAGTTCCGAGCGGACAACCTCGTTGAGCATGCCACAGATGGCGCGCTGCCAGCGCGGGGCGTAACCGTACCGGGCGAGCCCGTCGGCCACCAGGGCATCCAGCTGTTCCGGCGCCGCGTTCGAAAAGTCGAGCTTCTCGAACAGCTCGTGCAGGAAGACGCCGGCGCGTGCCCCCCTCGGAAAGGCGAAGATGCCGTCCGGGTCCGGCGGGGTGGCATCGGCGGGAAGCGGGGCTACCGTCACCTCGTCACGGTCCGGCAGCTCGGCGTGGCGGTGGTGGCCGGCCACGAAGGAGGTGAAGCTCGCCACTCGCCACTCGTGGCCGAAGCTGCGGTCAGCGGTGCGAACGAGATACTCCTCCACGGTCGCGTCGTCCGTCCGGTACACGGGTGCGCCGTCGGCGGAAGGGAGCTCCGCAACGTCGATGCAGCCGGGAGTCACGGCAGCCAGCGCCTCCAGCTCCGTCCGCTGCTCCTCGGCGGAGAGCGCGCCGAAGGCGGCGGCCGCGGCGGTCACCGGGTCCGGCGTGCCGGCGGCCGCGCCGGCATGGAGGAGCCAGGCGGGTGCGGAGCTGCCGGCGTTTTTGAGCCGTCCCCAGACGAGGTAGCAGCGAAACTTGGCTCTCGTCAGCGCCACGTACAGAAGACGCAGCTCCTCCGCCAGCGCCTCGGTGCGGGCTCGGGCACGGTGTTCTTCGATCTCCGGCGAGCCGTAGTCGGTCACCAGCTCGAAACCGTCGTGGAAGGTGACCAGCTCCCCCGGCTCCCGGAGCCCCTTCCAGGCAAAGGGGCAGAAGACGACCGGGTATTCGAGCCCCTTGCTCACATGGACCGTGACGACCTTCACCGCGGCGGCGTCCGTCTCCAGCCGCATCTGGTACTCCTCCCGCTCCTCCCGGCCGGCGATCCGCTCGCCGAGCCAGACCGGAAGCCGCTCAAGTCCCAGCCGCCCCTCCGTCTCCGCCTGGTGCAAGAGTTCGAAGCAGTGCAGGATGTTGGTGAGCCGCCGCTCCCCGTCCTCCCGGGCGAGGAGCCGCCCCCGTACCCCCTCCCCGTCCACGAGGGTGCGGGCCATGGCCATCACCCCACGCTCCAGCCAGAGGTCCCGGTACTGGCGGAACCGCTCCAGCTCCCGCTCCCAGCCGGCCTCGTCGTCCAGAAGCGCATGGATCTCCCCTCCGCTCAAGCCGAGCATGTCGGTGGCGAGCGCCGCACGCACGTACCCCTCCGCGGCCGGGTCGGCCAGGGCGTGGAGGAGGGTCTGGATCTCCACCGCCTCACGGGTCTCGAACAGGTTGCCGGTCCCCTGCAGCACCGCCGGGATGCCGAAGGCACGCAGCGCCTCGTGCACGTACCCCGCCTGCAGGTGGGTCCGGACGATGACGGCGATGTCCCCCGGCCGGAGCGGCCGCCCCTCGACGAGGGCGCGCCCCTCCCCTCCCTCATGCAAGAGCCGGGCGATCTCGCCGGCGGTCGCCCGCGGCAGCTCCCGGTCCGCGGTCCCCGCGTCCATCACCCCGCCGTCGCCCCCCTGCACGAACCAGAACTTAAACGGCGCCCCCGCCCCGCCGGCCAGGGTGAGCGGTTCCCCCTCCCGGTACTTGCCGGCGCGCACCGGGTGATAGGCGATCTCCGGGAAGACGAACGGGGCTCCCTTTCGGCCGAAGAGTCCGTTTACCGCGCTGAGGAGACGATGGTCGGAGCGCCAGTTGGCGTCCAGGGTATGGCGGTCGGCGGCGGGCACCTCTGCCGCCGCCTCCAGGTAGGCGAAGACGTCGGCGCCGCGGAAACCGTAGATCGCCTGCTTCGGATCGCCGATGAAAAAGAGCGGCGCGTCCCCGGCGGCGAAGATCCGGTGGAAGATCCGGTACTGCACCGGGTCCGTGTCCTGGAACTCGTCCACCAGCGCGGCCCGGTACCGGCTGCGAATCCCGCCGGCGAGCCGGTCTCCCCCCTCCTTCTCCAGCGCCAGGTACAGGTCGTTCAGAAGGTCGTCGAAACAGCGTATCCCCAGCCGGGTTTTACGGCGGGGTAGCTCCACCCGGGCGAAGGCGACAAGCCCGCTCTTGAGGGCGAGGAGCCGCCTGCCCGCCAACTGCCGGTGGCTCTCGCACAGATCGAAGAACCGGTGTTCCGGCGGATCAGGTTTCTGCTTTCGATTTTCACGCATGAATCCGGTACAGAACTTCTCGAACCCGTCGAAGAGATTCCACGGGCCGTCCCCCGCCACGAACCGGTCCATCGCCCGCGGCAGCGGTGCGACGATGTCGTCGCGGTAAGTATCTACTGACCGGCGTATCCCCTTATGTGTGTACAGTATCTCGACGACCTCGTCGCGACAGCCGTGCCAGCTCTCCCGCAGCGCCCCGAGTGAACTGACCCCTTCCGCGTCCAGCGCGGCGGTCTCACCGGCGGAGAACTCCGGCAGGAGCCGCAGCCGCGGGCTGCTCACCACCCGTCCGAGGAATGCGGCGAGGCCGTCGGCGGAGAGCCTGTGCTCCAGCGCCTGACCGAGGAGCGGGGCGGAGGGGCCGAAGAACTCCCGTCGCCAGAAATCGTCGGCGATCTCCCGCAGGAGCGGACGCTGGTCGGTGAGAAGCTCCGTGTCGTACCGGGAACCGCTTTCGAAGGCGTTATCCTGCAGCGCCCGGAGGCAGAAGCCGTGGATCGTCTGGATCGCCGCCTGGTCGAAGCAGGTGATGGCGTCGGCGAGGAGCCGGGCACCCCGCTCCCGGTCCGGCCCGAGACCGTTCGCGTTCTCAGCGAGCCCCAAAAGGAACGGGTCCTTCGTCTCACCGCCCCGGAAGAGCTCCAGCCCCTCTCGAAGCCGCTCACGGACCCGGCTCCTGAGCTCCTTGGTGGCCGCCTCGGTGAAGGTCACCACGAGGATCTGTTCCGGGGTCATCCCCTGCTCCAGCACGAGCCGCAGGTAGAGACAGGCGATGGCGTAGGTCTTGCCGGTGCCGGCGCTCGCCTCGATCAGGTTCTGCCCCGCGAGCGGAATACGGAGGTGGTCGAACCGCTGCAAGGTCATGCCGTCTCCTGGTGGGCGAGGAGCGGGGTCAGGAGCGTCCGCGCCGTCTCGTCGAACGCACCGTCGAACGGGTATTCATCGCCGAAGCAACGGCGGTACGCCGGGTCCGCCCCCTCCCCGTCCCGGTTGTAGCCGCCGTCCCATTCCTTCCGCGCCCGCTCGATATCCCAGTCGCCGTCGGCGTAGGCGAGGGAGCTGGTGGGGAAAAACCGCAAGGGTGCGCTCTGGCCGTACCACCAGTGCTTCAAAAGCGTCTCCAGCAGGGCGCACGGGTCGGCCACCCGCCGCCAGGCGAGGCTCCGGCCCCGCATGCAGAGCACCGTGCGCAGCTCCTCGCCGCCGGCCACGGCACAGGCGACCAGGTGGTCGATCCAGCCCCGGACCCGGTCCTTCCCCTTCATGGCGGCCGCCCGGTAGCGCACCGGACCGGCCGGCCAGAGGTTGTCCAGCCGGCCGAGGAGCCGGAATCCACCGATCTCCAGGTCGATCTCCCGCGGCTCAATCGGGCCGATGCCGCCGGTGACCCGTGACACCTCCGCCGCGAACTCGGTCGCCTCGTCGCACAGGCTCTCGAACAGGAGCTCGCCGTGGCGTGCCGGCGGCAGGAGCCCCCGGGAACGGAAGAGCGGCAGCTGCCCGCGAGGGTCCATCCCGGCGAGACAGGCGGCGGTCAGCTCCTGGCGGAGGGTGTAGGCATCCAGCCCATCGAGGCCGAACGGTTCCCGCGCCTCCAGTTCGTCACCCCCTTCCGGCAGGCGAAGCCGCAGCCGCTCCTTAAGAAACCAGGCGGCGGGGTTGCCGAAGAACCGGTGCAGCTCCGCCAGGGTCACCAACCGCCGCTCGTCGGGCGGTTCAGGGAGCGGTGCCGCCAGGAACGGCGGAATCGTGCCGGCCTTCCTGCGCTCCTCCAGCGCCGTGCAGTTCTCCCGGGCGTAGCTGAAGAGCCCGGAGCCGGGGGTGAAGTAGGCCGGGCTGAACGCCTGGAGCCGGTGGCGCGTCACGAGCCGGTCGACGGTGGGGTGTCGGCCGTCCGCCGGTTCCGGACCTGCCCCTTCCGGCAGGAACCCGGCGGCGACGTAGTCCATCAGTTCGCTCACGAGCACCGACGGCGGCAGCTCGCCGTTGTCTTTCACGCTCTGCCCCGCGTAGCTGATGAGGAAACAGTCCCGGGCGGACAGGAGCGCCTCCAGGAACAGGTAGCGGTCCTCGTCCCGCAGCGAGCGGTCGCCGGGACGCGGTTCGCGGGCCATCAGGTCGAAGCCGGGGGGCCGGTTCTCCCTCGGGAAGGCACCGTCGTTCATCCCGAGGAGCGCCACCACCTTAAACGGGATACTCCGCATGGGGAGCATCCGGCAGAAGGTCACCCGGCCGGTGAGGAACCCGAGCCCCTTCTCCTCACGGTCGAGCCGCTCCCCGAGCCAGCGATGCACCAGCTCCACCGGCACCGACGCACCGTACCGGGCGTCGGTGCCGAGCGTCCCCAGCGTGTTGATCACCCGCGAGAGCTCCAGCAGCTCGTCCTGGTACGCCCCCTCCGGATCGACGAACCGCTCCGCCGTCTCCCGCAGACAGAACGCCCACTCGGCCAGCGGACGCGGCTCCCGCAGCCGGTCGACCGTGTCGAAGAGGGTCTCCCCGAAGTCGATGAACCGTCCCGCAAGGCGGGCACCATCCCCCTCGATCCCCTCGCATGGAAGGATGCCGTCGTAGAGCCGATCCGCCTCCGGCGGCAGGGCGTACCCCGCCAGCAGCCGGTCGAACCCCGCCCGCCAGCTGTTGTCCCGGTACGGTGGCAGTCCGTGCCGGGCCCGGTCCGCCTCGTCCTCGCCCCAGCGGATACGGGTCTCCTGCACCCAGCGCCGGATGGTTCCCAGGTCGTCGTCCGAAAGCCCGAACCGCTCCTGCACCGGCGGACTATCCAGGAGCTCCAGTACGCTCCCCGCGGTGAACCGCCCCTCGCAGAGGGACAGGAGTGCCAGAAACAGGTCCGCCACCACCCCCTCGGTGCGGATGCTCCGGTCGGCGACGGAATGCGGGATCTGTCGCCCGCTCTCCCGCACACCGCCGAAGACGGCGGCGATGTAGGGGGCGTAGGCATCGATGTCCGGCGTCATGACGACGATGTCGCGGGGGGTGAGGGTAGCATCGCCCTGCAGGAGGTCCAGGAGGGTGTCGTGGAGCACCTCCACCTCCCGGAGCGGGCCGTGGCAGGAGTGGAGCTGGAGCGACCGGTCGCCAGGTGCGATGGGGGTCGGCGTCGCAAGCCGTCCACGGTCCTGAAGGTCGAGGATGTCGTTCTGGATCGTATGGAGGAGCGAGCCGGCGGGGGCCGGCGTGTACCGTTCCGCGAGGTGCGTGTCGTAGCGTGAGAGGAGCAGTTCGTAGAACTGCCGTCCCGACCGCCCCAGGGAGGCGAGGAGCGGGTTCCCCGTCTCCAGGAGCCCCTCGTCGATCCCTTTCCGGGCGAGACGCACCCGCTCCGGACCGGAGACGATGTCGCCCCAGTAGGCGCGGCAGGGGTTCAAAAGAAACAGGTTCACCTCGGTCCGGTCGGAGAGCCGCGCCAGGAGGTCGGTGTGGAACGGCGGCAGGGTCGGGATGCCGATGAGGGAGATGCGGGGCGGCAGGGGTGCATCCGGCGGCAGGAGGTCCAGCGCCTCCCGGAACCGGAGGAAGAGCGCCGCCCGGTGCCGGGGACCGCTCTCCGTCACCAGCGTCCGCCAGAGCTCTCCCTGCCAGCCACCGTCCCTGCCCCGCTCCCATCGGTCCAGCAGATCGGGACGGAACAGGGTGTACTGGTCGAAGGTGTCGGCGATCTTCTCCGCCAGCTGGAACAGCTTCACGGCATCGTCGCCGCCGGCGAGGTAGTGCCGGATCTCGGCGAAGGCGGGATCGGACAGCCGCGGGGGGATGAGCCCCATGAGCCGCCAGGCGAGGAGCTCCGGTGCGAAAGGCGCGGTGTCGGCATCTTCCTTCAGGACGAGGCCGAAGATCCGGTCCGCCACGCCGTTTAAAAACGGGTAGTCGCAGTTGGCCCAGACACCGAACCGAAGGGCAAGCTCCATGGAAAGCCAGCGCTGCATCCCCTTGCTCTGGACGACGATGGTCTCCCGGTCCAGGGGGGACGGCAGCGGCCGCGCCACGACCCGCTGCAGATCAATCAGCAGCTCCTCCATCCGGTTGCCGGCATATACGTTCAGTGGCATGGATCAGATCCCCTTCTGCGTTCCGTAACCCGGGCAGGGTAGCAGAATCACCCTCCCCTGGGAAGCGGTGAATTGAGGATGGTGCCGGATCGCGACGGAATGCGTCGCCGGTTCGCTACGGCACGACACCGCCTGTTGCAGCCGGGGCGAAGGCGGTTACAATCAAGGTAGAAGCGGCATTGCAGGTAAGCGGAGGAAACGGCCGCTTCTGCCGGCCCGAATAAGCAGACGAAGGGAGATGCAGATGAAACCTGTTCGTGGTTTGTTTGTCCTTGCAGCCATGGGACTGTTACTCGGTGCCTGCGCCACGTCGATCGTGCTCAGGGAATGGAAGGACCCCGCCTACAGCGGTCCGCCGTTCAAAAAGGTGGCGGTCATGATGCTCAGCGAGGACGTTACCGAGCGGCGCCTCTTCGAGGACGTCATCGCACGGCGTCTGGCGGCGCAGGGGGTCCGCGCCAAGACGAGCTACGGAAGCATTCCGACCCCGAAGGCGATGGAGTGTGAAAAGGTGGAGAAGATGGTCTGCGACATCGGTGCACAGGGGGTGCTCGTCACCCGTATCGTCAAGCAGGAAACCCGGTACGATTCGATGCTTGCCAGTCAGCCCAACATGTTCCGCGGCTATCTGACCTCCTACAGCATGGAGCCGACGGCGATCCGCTATGACGTGGTCACGATCGAGTCGAAGCTGTTCCACATGCCCGACGGGGCGCTCGTCTGGTCCGGCAGGACGGAGACCATCGACCGGCCCAACCAGGAGAAAGAGGTGGGGGATTTCGCGCAGCAGGTAATCAAGGCGCTTGTTGCGGAACATCTGCTAAAGGGGGCGCAACAGGGAGGCTGACCATGCCGGACAGAACCGGCGAAAGGACGCCGCTGCGGGCCCTGGCGGCGCGGCAGGGGCTCGATCCCGACGAGGTCCACCGGGCGGCTTGCCCGGGCTATCGGGACGTGCTGATGGTGCCGAAACGGGGCGGACCTCCGGGTCCCGGTGGTGAGGCGGGTCCACTCACCGGTGGCGGAGGCGTCGCCGGCACCAGACCGTTTTCGGGCGGCGCCGCCGGCCGGGGCGAGACCGGCGGGATCGGTTCACCGGGATGCTTCGGGCAGTAGGCGGTCGGCTGGGTCCCGTCGATATAGAACTCGTCGCGCTTTTCCGGACAGCCGGTCGTCGCCAGGAAGCCGGTGGTGGGGTCGATGGTGACGGAAACGACCGTGGCGGGCTGGCTGAACTCCTGGGGCGGATGCCCCGCCAGGGCCGAACGCATGAACCGCTCCCAGATCGGGGCGGCCACCGCCCCGCCCGTGAACCCCCTGCCACCCGGACGCGGCCTGTCGTATCCCACCCAGACCCCCGTTATCATCTTCGGCGTAAAGCCGACGAACCAGGCGTCCCGATAGTCGTCGGTCGTACCGGTTTTCCCTGCCATCGGCCGCACCTGGCTGAATTTCTTCAGCGACTTGGCGGTGCCGTAGGTCAGGACGTCCCGGAGCATGCTGGTCGTGATGAATGCGGCGGCGGGTGAAATGGCCGGGGTCGTGATCGTCGGCATCTCCGTCCATTCGCGGCGGGTGCGGTCGTAGATCCGGACGATGGCCCGCGGCTCGGTTCGTATCCCCCCGTCGACGAAGGGGGTGTAGGCATCCACCAGACTGTACAGGGTCACCTCGTTGGTACCGAGGGCGAGGGAAAGGCCGTTCTCCGGCTGCAGCGAGAGCCCCGCCCGCCCGGCCACATCGACGAAATACGGGACCCCGATCGCCTCCAGGAGCTTCACCGTGATGACGTTGTCCGAATGGGCCAGCGCCCCCCGGAGGGAGAGCGAACCGAACCGTTCCCTGCCGTAGTTCAGCGGCTCCCAGGTTTCGCCGTTACCCCGGTCGTAGGCGACCGGGGTGTCGTCCCAGATGCTCCCCGCGGTATACCCCTTTTCCAGGGCGGCGGCGTAGATCAGCGGTTTGATGGACGAACCTGGCTGCCGGCGGGCGTACAGTGCGCGGTTGTAGGGGTTCTTCACGAAATCCACCCCGCCCACGACCGCCAGCAGGTCACCCGTCACGGGGTCGAGGGAGACCAGCGCCCCCTGCAGCCCCGGCGACAGCTTCCGCACCCCATCCTGCAGCGACTTCTCCGCCAGCTTCTGCAGGTTCAGATCCATGCCGGTGGTCACCTCCAGCCCCCCCCGCTCCACGATCCCCGCACCGTACCGCTCCACCAGCTTGTTCCGGATATATGAGAGATACGAGGGGGCCTGGTTCGACGGGGTGAAGGTGATCGGCTGGTTTCGCAGCTGCTGCCACTGGCTGGACGATATGATGTTGAGATCCGCCATCCGCCGCAGGACGATATCCCGGCGCGCCCCCACGTCTCTTGCCTTCCCCATCGGGTTGTAACGCCCCGGATTCTTGGGAACCCCGGCCAGAAGCGCACACTCCCCCTCCGTCAGTTCCTCAGGGCTCTTGTCGAAGTACAGGCGGGCCGCCTGGGCGATCCCCCAGGCACCGTTGCCGTAGTAGATCTCGTTCAGGTACATCTCCAGGATCTGCTTCTTCGTGTACCTCTTCTCGAACTCGATGGCCATGCGGGCCTCTTCGATCTTCCGGTCGAACGACTTGACCCCGGACAGGTACCGGTTCTTGATCAGCTGCTGGGTGATGGTCGAGCCCCCCTCGACCAGATGCCCCTTCACCACGTCCTTCATCAGCGCCCGGGCTATCCCCCGGATATCGATCCCGCCGTGCTCGAAGAATCGGGCGTCCTCCACCGCGACCACCGCACGCTGCAGAAATACGGGAATCCGGTCGAGCGGAATCCAGTACCGTTTCTCCGGCAGTATCCGGCCGACGAACCGGCCTGTGCGGTCAAATATCTTGATGGAGGTATAGCCGGTCGGCAGGAGAGGATAGGTGGCGATCCTGTCCTCGGCGAAGGATGATGCGGCGAGGCAGAGCAGCAGGGACAGGACGGTGAGGGTGCAGAGAAGGCGGCGTACGGAACGCGGGGAACGGAGAGGAAGCAAGAGAAGCTCCTTCGGGAATTCCTGGGCTGGGGGTTAACGTCTGACTCGACTGTATAGCATACCGAAACGGATGGCATCCTGTCCAGAGGCTTCATCATGACCGGGAATGCAACGGCAGGTCACCAGCAAAGTACGAGCGCACCGTCCGGTGCGCGCTCCACGCGGGTGCCGAACACCTTCCCCTCCCGCGTGAGGGTATCCGCCAGCCACCGGGCATCGGCCGCGGAGGCGAGGTTCAGCCGGAACCGCCGCATCTGCATCGGCACCATCCGGACCGCGACAAGCCGGCCGTTTCCCGGGTCGAACCGGACGAGGTACAGAAGGCTCAGGTCGCCGCGGAACTCGTCAAAACCGCCGATCCCCTCGTAGTCGTTGATGAGGTCGCCGCAGCCGTAGAATACGGGACGACCGTGGTACACCTCGATCCCCTTCACGTGGTGGGACGAGTGACCGTGGACGATGTCGATCTTTGCCTCATCGATGAGCCCGTGGGCGAAGATCCGTTCTCCCCGCGCGATCCCGTATCCCCAGTTCCCGCCCCAGTGGATCGAGGCGACGGCGATGTCGCCGGGCCGCTTCACGCCCCTCACCTGCGCCGCGATCCGCTCAACCGTCCGCTCCGACAGGTCCGGGAGGAGGTTCACCCCCGCGTTGCTCCCGGTGGCGCACCAGCTGTCGGGAATACCGCTGGTGGAAACGCCGCAGGAGAAGAGCAGGAGCCTCCCCTCCCCTGCCTGCACCACGGCAGGGGCCGCCGCCTCGTCGATGTTCGCTCCCGCGCCGGCGGTACGGATGCCTGCTCCGCGCAGGGTCTTCAGTGTCTCGGCCAGCCCCCCGTATCCCCAGTCCAGCAGATGGTTGTTGGCAAGGACGGCGACATCGATGGCGGCGACGGTCAGAACGGGGAGGTTTGAGGGGTGCATCCGGTAGTTGATCCCCTTCCCCCGCCAGTAGTCGTCCGAGGTGGTGACGCTCGTCTCCAGGTTGACGACCCGCACGTCGGGCGCCTCACGCGTGAGGAGCTCCAGGGCGTCGCCCCAGACGTACCCGTAGTCCACCGGCCGCGGGATGGCGCCGTGCACCTGCCCCGCCAGCTGCAGATAGCGACGCGCGTCGCGCACGTACGGTTCGTGAATGGCAGGCGCGGACGGATGGGGGAGCGACTGGTCGATCCCGCGCCCGCTCATCACGTCGCCGCTGAGAAAAACGGTGACGATGGCGTGTGACAGTACCCGGCTCATGCCTACAGTGTACCGCACCGGCAGCGACCGTGTACAGACTCCCGCTTCCGGGTGCAGTCACCGGGCCGTGGTCGGGAGGCGACCGCCTCACCGCCCCATCGCCGCACCTCGCATGGCCCCCGGTGGCCGGATGAACGCCAGGAAACGCTCGTACAACCGTTCAGCCTCCTCGCCCCTCCCCGTACTCTTCAGCAGCTCGATGACGCATTCGGCGGTGCAGAGGCAGGCGTCCTTCTGGTTCTTGCGCAGGTTGTACTGCGACACGCCGGCCGGTTTGATAGAGACCCGGCGGACCCGGCGCAGATACGGACTGCGCTGGAAGATCTTACGGGCCTCGTGCCACGTACCGTCGATGAGGATGAACCGCGAGATGTCCGACAGATCGTCATCGCACTCCTCGTCCGCCGAGCCGGGATAGACCAGCGCCACGCCACCCGCCTCGATCTCCGCCACGAGGCCGGCCGGCGGACTGAGACGGTCCCAGCGCAGCTGCTCGGCTGCATCCCCCAGAACGTCCAACACCAGCTGGCCGGTATTGGAGCGTTTGTCTAATTCCTTGAAGTGGGTCAGGAGGGTGAATTTCATCGGGAAAAGGTACCTTGTGCCGTCGAGTTCAGCAATGGAAACTGCAGGAGCGGCCAATCGGCCATCGGGTGCATATCATACAGGCGTTGCACGCATCGGTGCTGCCCGCGGGTGAACTACCAGAGGAGTTTCCGTTCCGATGCGAACTCCATCCGTTTGCCGGTGACGGGATCGGAGAATGCCACCGTTGCTGCGAGCAGTTGGAGCTGTGCGTCGAAGTCATCGTCCCGTTCCGGCTGCAGATGGGGATACAACCGGTCGTTCAGAATCCCGAACCCGAGACCGCTCATATGCAGCCGCAACTGATGCGTCTTGCCGGTGAGCGGGCGCAACAGGAACCGCGCCGTTGTACCGTGAACCTCCGCGAGCCTGATCAGCGAGCGGGCGTTGGGCGTTCCGGGAGCAGTTGTCATCCTGAACCACGGCTCACCAGGTACGATGCGATTCTCGACGAGCCATTCCATCTGTGCCGACGGGCGAGGATAGTCCGCCACGGCCAGATAGGTCTTTTTCACGGCCCCTCTCGTGAACAGCGCATTGTACAGGGCCCTGGTTTCCCGGTTGGCGGAAAACATGACGATCCCCGCCGTGGCCCGGTCGATCCGGTGGATCGGCACCAGTGCGTCGTTCCCCGTTCTCTTCCGCAGACGGTTCAGCAGGCATTCGGCGACATACTGTCCACCGGGAGTGACGGGGAGAAAATGCGGCTTGCAGGCAACCAGCAGGTCCTCATTCTGAAACAGGATCTGCTCGGCAAACGGAATGACCCGTTCCCGCTCGACCTCCCGGTAATAGAAAATCCTCTTGCAGGGTACATATGCCGTGGACGGCGTTATCCGGTCGCCATGATCGTCGAGCACCTTGCCCTCGGCAAGCCGCTGCTCCCAGACGGATGACGGCACGCGTGGAAACCTCTTCGCCAGGAAAGCCAGGATCGAGGGATAGGGCTTTTCGGCTGCCGGCAGGGTAACGGCTGAACGGTAGGGGGACATGCTCATGCAATCATGTCCCGACCGGCGATCCCGGACATCTCAAACTGGGTCAACCGCTTATTTCCGGCGAATCGATCACGCACCCGGCTTCAGAATATCCGACAGCAGTTGCCCGCCGACCCCGATGTTGTCCCGCTCCATCTCGTTGATCAGCACGATGAACTTCTCGGCGGGGAGCTTCGTCACCTCACTCGCCGCAGCCGTCAGCTCCCGCACGAGCCCTTCCTTCTTCTCCTTGTCGATGAATCCGATATCGATGGTAATAACCGGCATACGTATCTCCTTTCGTTGGTTGATTGGTTCCTTAGTGCCCTTCGTACCTTCTTGTTAAAGGGAATTTCCCCGCTCCTCCGCCAACTGCCGCAGGTACCCCGCCGCGGCGCGTCTGGACAGCTTCTCCAGCCGCTGCATCAGCTCGAACGGCACGTGCCGGAGCCGGAAGGCGTGTTTCAGGTCCTCGGTCATCCCGATCCAGAGGTGGGCGGTCATCTCGGCGTCGGCCAGCGCCCGGTGGTGAATGCCGGCAGGAATTCCCTTATACCGGACGAGCGCCTCCAGCCGGTGGCTCGGAGCGTCGGGGTAGACCCGGCGGGAGACGAGCATGGAGCAGGCGAACTCCTGCCGACGCGGCACCTTGATCCGCAAAAGTTCAGAGTCGAGGAACCGCCGGTCGAAGCTCGAGTTGTGGGCGACCAGGCGGTGATCCGCCATGAACGCGGCAAAGCGGCGCATCACCTCGGCCACCGGCGGCGCGCCGGCGAGCATCCCGTTGGTGATGCCGGTGTACTCCTCGATGAAGCGGCTGACCCGCACCCCGGGATTCATGAGGCTCTCGAACCGGTCCACGATCCGGTTGTTCCGGACCAGCACCGCACCGATCTCGATGGCCCGGTCCCCTTGTGCGGGGGAGAGGCCGGTGGTCTCGAGGTCGAGGATGACCGCGCTGTAGGTGCCCATGATGTCCGTTCCCGATTCAGTTCATGCTTTCCGTTGCCGCCGGCAACGTGACGTAAAAGCTGCTCCCCTGCCCGGGCACGCTCTCTACCCGGATACGGCCGTTATGGACCGCGACGATCTCCCTGACGATCGCCAGCCCGAGGCCGGTGCCGGTGATCAGACGCTTGGCCGGGTCATCCACCCGGTAGAACAGATCGAAGATCCTGTCCAGTACGTCCGGCGGCATGCCTATGCCGCAGTCGTGTACCGACAGGGTGATCTCTGCACCATCCGACCGCGCCCCCAGCATGACCTCGCTACCCACGGGTGAATACTTGACGGCGTTGGAGATCAGATTGGTGAGCAGTTGAAACAGCAGGGTCTCGTCGCCGACGACCGCCGGCAGGTCCGGCGGGATATCGAAGGAAATACGGTGCATGACCGATGGATTGCGAATGAGATCAGCAGCCCCCTCCAGCAGCTGCCGTACATCGAGAGGCCGGAACTGATAATCCTGCAGCCTCGCCTTCAGCCGCTGCATGTTGAGGAAATTGGTAATCAGATCGTTCAGACGCTCGGCTTCCTTGTGCATGACGGCATGGTATTCCTTCAGTTGCGCATCATCCACCCGGTTTTCCGCGATGAATTCCAGGAAACCGAGCAGGGCCGTCAGAGGTGTCCGCATCTCATGACCGACGGTCGACAGCATGGTCTCCTTCATCTGTTCAACTTCCTTACGCTCCGTTATGTCGCTGACCATGGCGAGAATGCAGCGTTCCCCGGCGATACTGGTGGGGGTGATCGTCACCTCGGTCCAGAACGTTTCGCCATTCCGTCTCCTGCTGAGCCACTCGAACTGTTGCGTCCCCTCCTGGAACGCCTTTTCCATGACGTTCTGCGCATCGGAAAATGAATACGGCGGGATGCCGGAGATCAGGTCCGCAACCGACAACCGGAAAAGTTCCTCCCGCGTGTAGCCGAACGTGACCTCGGACGCCTTGTTTGCCTCCATGATGCGCCCCGACCGGTCATGAACAAACAGTGCGTCATGGGTCGTATTGAAGATATCCTGATACTTGCTTCTGCTTTCGCGCAGCGCCTGCTCCCGCGCCGCGAGCTTCCCTGCCATGTCGTCAAACGCCTGCCCGAGCATGCCGAGCTCGCCGCCCCCCACCTCGCGGGCGACCCTGACGGAGAGATCCCCCTCCGCCAGTCGCTGCGATGAACGCTGCAGGACACGCACTCTGTCGATGATATGCTTTTTAGCGACATACCATGCCAGCAGGATGGCGCAGAGCAGTGCCACGGCATAGAGGGTGAGGTTTTTGCCGAGCGATGCGTTGGCCCCGGACAGGACGGTACCGAGCGGAATCCCGGCCCGGATAAACAGATACGGGGCAGTTTCGCCATCGAGACGCAGCTTGCGATAGGTCTGGACACGTACGTCGCCGATCACGCTGCTTTTACCGGTAGAGGTCTCTTCGTCGGGCCCTGCCAGCATATGCCGGACGATTCCCGCGTCGGCCGGCCTGCCGATGTACTTTTCCGGCTCGACGGCCCGGTACAGGATGGTGCCGGCATGGTCGAGGATGGCGACACTGGCACCCCTCGGCAGCCTGTGGGTTTTAAAAATCTGCCGGTAGTACTCGAACGACAGGCCGGCGCAGATGACGGCCCTCACCTTCCCGCTGGCATCCATTATGGGGTACCCGAGGTTGAGCGTAGGCTTGTTGGTTGCCCTTCCCGTGACGTACTCGCCCGACGACAGCCTGCCGCTCTCCAGGGCGTTCCTGAAATAGCGCCGATCCGCGACGGAAACGGTTCCCTTCAGCGGCACGGCCGATGCCCGGACGATACCGGTTGGGTCCGCAACGAAGAGGTTGGTGTATTGGGGGCTTTGCTTCAGGATTTCGGCCAGAATGGCCTGGGTCTTGTCCCGCCGGAAGGATCTGACTTCATCCAGCTGGGACAGGGCGATAAAGAGCTGGCGGGTGGACGCAATGAAGATATTCTGTTCGCTGACGATGCTCTCGGCCAGCTTCTGGGTTTCGACCCGGGCCTGGTGTATATCCTCGTTGCGGTGTTCGACCCCCGAGACGAGCAAAATACCGAGAGCCGGCAATGCTGCGATCGCAACAATGACGAACAGCCTGAGCTTGATGGAAAGTCGCGACAGGATCATAAGGGTGAGGCATTATATGACGTATTGGCGGGGACTGCAATCGGAGTGTGGAGGGTGCGGTGACCAGACGCAGGACGGTTTCCGCCGTCTCACGTACGATCTCACCCTTGTGAACGGAATCGGCCACTCTATGACGGGCTTCCACTAATTACTCCCGAAGTTTGAACGATCCGGGATAGTCCTCGTCAAACACCATATCCCCAGCACCCTGCCCATCCCATCTTTCCTCATTTCCTGCACAATTCGCGGCATCCTGCTTGCGTAACCACTACTGCATGGTGCAGCACACCCTTGAAAGGAGAATGGACATGACCGTATCGGGTATTTCAAACGGAAACATGCAGATGTGGCAGGCAAAGATGCAGCAGGGAAAGCAGGACTGGAGTCATCTGGCGTCGGCCCTCCAGAGCGGAGACCTGGCCTCCGCCCAACAGGCTTTCGCGGACCTGCAGAGCCTGCGCCCCACCGGCCGGGGGCAGCAGGATTCCGCTACCGCTACGAATGGCAGCGGCAAAGGGAACGATGGTAGTACCGGTGATTTTGCGGCGTTGAGCAATGCACTGCAGTCGGGGAACCTCGCCGATGCCCAGAGCGCGTTCGCCAAGATTCAGGCGGATATGAAGGCGCATAAGGGCGGACACCATCACCACCTTGGCGGCGCTGCAGTCACAGACAGTCAGCCGGCGGGCAGCAGCGGCGCCCTTCCGGACAACAGCACCATCAGCGTGTCCGCCTGATGCCGTCCCGTCCGCACGAGTCGATATCTTGACCGGCGAGCGGGTTCTG
>JAJYBI010000029.1 GCA_021779095.1 Deltaproteobacteria bacterium | reverse complement strand
CATCCCTTCTTGGGATGCCAGACCTTGAGCAGCAACACCAGCGCCACGAGAGAGGTCAGCGAGGCGATGATATCGGGAAGATAGGGGCCGAGATAGCTGGCGCACCCCCACTGGGCCACGGCAAATGTCACCCCGCAGACGATGATGGCGGGGAGCACCTCCACGGTCTTCTTCCACCCCACCATGATCATGACGACATAAAAGGGGATGAAGAGCGAGATGAACGGGAGCTGGCGACCGATCATGGTGGAGAGTTTCATGAGCCCGCCGTGATCGTATCCCATGACGCCGGCCAGCGCCACCACCGGGATACCGATGGCACCGAAGGCGACCGGGGCGGTGTTGGCGATCAGACAGACGCTCGCGGCATAGAAGGGGCGAAAACCGAGACCGACCAGGGTGGCCGCCGCGATGGCGACCGGGGTGCCGAAGCCGGCCGCACCCTCCAGGAAGGCGCCGAAACAGAAAGCGATCAGAAGGGCCTGGATGCGCCGGTCACCGGTCAGTCCCGCCAGCGAGGCCCGCATGATCTCGAACTGCCCCCCCTTGACGGTGATGTTGTACAGGAGAATAGTGGTGACAACGATATAGAAGACGGGAAAGATACCGAATGCGGCCCCCTGCATGGCGGCCAGCGCGGCGAGTCTGGCCGGCATCTGCCAGCAGAGGACCGCGATGGCGAGGGCCACGGCGACGGCCAGCGGTCCCGCCTTGTGCGCCTTCATCTTGAACACGGCCAGACAGACAAAGATGACGGCCAGTGGAACGGCGGCGACCAGCGCCGACATCCCGAGGCTTCCTCCTACGGGGGTGTACGTCTGTATCCAGGGCATCGTACGTTCTCCTTTTCACGGTGATAAAGTTAACGGCAGCATATGGCTATAACAGGGTTACATGTTTTGGTATTACCAATTATCCTGTTTACCACTCCCGTGTCAAGGATATTTTTACGGCACCGATTACGATACTTGACTATTGTTTTTTAACGGTTTATTCTAGTCGAGTATTATTGGTTTTACAAATTACCAACAGCAGTACAACCGACCCAACCCGATCCACAGCCGATACCACGGACGGCTTCGTAAAACGCCTTACCGCGGCAGAGTCCGGACAACGATCGACGAGATCCGCGAATCAGCTCATCCAGGGAGAACGACAGATGACGACAATGGGGACCGAACAGCTTTTCGAACAGTTCAAGGCGCGGGCCGAGGGGGTCAGTGCGGAGGTTCACCGGTATGCGTCCGAGTCCGAAGCGGTCGCATTCGTCCTCCGCTTCCTGCAGGACGAGGGAGCGGCCGATGCACCACAAGGGTACGCCCTGTGGGCCGGCGGCCCGCTTCGGGACAGGATCGACCATGACGTTGCTTCGACTGTGGCGGGTTTGAAGCTGGCGGTGAGCCGTGAACTGGCGGCCGACGCGAGGGTGGGCATCAGTCAGGTGGAATGGGGGCTGGCGAACACGGGGACGCTCGTCCAGGACTCCACCGCCGTGGACCAGCGGCTCGTCTCGTCGCTGCCGGCCATCCATATCGCCTTCGTCCCGACGGACAGCATCCTGCCGGACATGGGCGCGCTGCTTACGAAGGTCGATCCGCAGAAGATGGGCTACATCACCATGATCACCGGCCCGAGCCGGACCGCCGACATCGAGCGGGTGCTCACCATCGGCGTTCATGGCCCGGAACGGCTGGTCATCGTCTGCGTCGACGACATGGAACCAGACGGCAGGTAATCACGCAACGCCGCAACGAACGGATTCCCCCTCCCTTGACGGGAGGGGTCAGGGGGTGGGTGAAGTTTCAAATGGCTGAGACCACGCCACCGTCACCCCCACCCTCGCCCTCCCCCGTCAAGGGGGAGGGAATTATAAGGGCTCAAACGAAAGATTGACGCAAATCAGTCAAAGTTTTTCCTGATGTTCGCCGCGGCGTAGCGTCGTTGCGTGAGACAAGGCTTTAGACTGGTGCCGGGATCACGGCACGGGAGACGTAAACCATGGAACACGAATTCAGACAATCCGTTCGCCGGGCGGTGAACAACGCGAACCTCACCGGAGCGCTGGGCAAATTTTCCGAGGCGTACAGGGTGAACCGGCTCAAAGCCTACGAAGGGCTCGACTTCGAGGCGCTCAGGAGCCGGATCGCCGAACTGAAGTCCTACGCGGCGTCCCATCTGGACCTCCTGGCGGAGCTCTTCAAGCAGAACGCCGAGGCGAAGGGGGCCACGGTCTTCCGGACGAACGACCCGGCGAAGGTTAGAGAGTATATCCTTCAGGTCGCCCGGGACAACGGCGTGAAGACCGTCGTGAAGTCGAAGTCCATGGCCACGGAGGAGATCCACCTGAATCCCTACCTGGAAGAGGCGGGGATCGAGGTGGGGGAAACGGACCTGGGGGAATGGATCATTCAGCTGGCGGGCCAGACCCCGTCACACATGGTGATGCCCGCCATCCACATGACGAAGGAGGAGGTGTCCGACCTCTTCAGCAAAGAGGTGGACGAGCGGCTCTCCTCGGACATCCCCCAGCTCGTGAAGGTCGCCCGGGGCCAGCTGAGGGGAAAATTCCTCGCGGCCGACATGGGGATCTCCGGCGGCAACATCGCCGTGGCCGAAACGGGGAGCATCGTCCTCATGACCAACGAGGGGAACGCCCGGCTGGTGACGTCGCTTCCGAAGATCCATATCGCGCTGGTGGGGATCGAAAAACTCGTGGCGAACTTCGCCGACATCGTGCCGATCCTGACGGCGCTCCCCAAGAGCGCCACCGCCCAGCTGCTCACGAGCTACGTCTCCATTATCACCGGCCCCACCCCCAACAGCGACGGCTCCCTGAAGGATATGCACATCATCCTCATGGACAACCGCCGCTCCGAGATGGCCAGCGACCCCAAGTTCCGGCAGGCGCTGCAGTGCATCCGCTGCGCCTCCTGCCTGAACGTCTGCCCCATCTTCCGCCTCGTTGGGGGACATGTCTTCGGCAAGGTGTACACCGGCGGCATCGGCACCATCCTCACCGCCTGGTTCGACGAGCTGAAGAAGTCGGAGGATATCCAGGGACTCTGCATCCAGTGCGGCAACTGCAAGGAGGTCTGCCCGGGAAAGATCGACATCCCCGAGCTGATCATGGAGATCCGGCGGCGGCTCGTGCAGGAACAGGGACTGCCGCTCCTGCAGAAGACCATCTATTCGGTGGTGAACAACCGGCGGCTCTTCCACGGCATGCTGCGGGCGGCCTCCATCGCGGGCAAGCCGATGGCATCCGGGGGGTTCATCCGCCACCTCCCCCTCTTCCTGGCGGATCTCACCGACGGCCGCAGCCTCCCCGCCATCGCCGCCGAGCCGTTCCGGGACCGGTTCAGGAAGATCAAACAGCCCGCGGGGCTCCCGGAGAAGGCCGCCTTCTACGCCGGCTGCCTCATCGACTTCGCCTACCCGGAGATGGGCGTGGCGCTCGTGAAGCTCCTGAACCGGGCGGGTATCGAGGTGGTCTTTCCCGACGCGCAAACCTGCTGCGGCGCCCCGGCCCGCTACAACGGCGCCTACGAGGTGGCGGCGCAGAACGCCGTGGACAACATCGAGGCAATTCTGGGCGAGGAGGTGAAATACGTCGTCTCCGCCTGCCCCACCTGCACGGTTGCGCTGCAGCACGAGTTCATCAACACCTTCGAGAGCCTGGGACAGACCGACCGGCTGCCCCGGGCGCGAGCGCTGGCCGAAAAGACGGTGGATTTCTCCACCCTGGTGAAACGGCTCGTGGACGAGGGACGGCTGACTCTCAAGGAAGGGCAGAAACTGGGGGCCATCACCTACCACGACTCCTGCCACCTGAAGCGGACGCTCCGGGTCTCCGAACAGCCGCGGGAACTGCTGCAGAAGGCGGGCTACACACTTACGGAGATGTTCGAGTGTGACAACTGCTGCGGCATGGGGGGCTCCTACTCCCTGAAGCTCCCGGAGATCTCCGCCCCGATCCTGCAGCGGAAGCTGAAGCACATCAAGGAGACCGGCGCGCCGACCGTCGCCATGGACTGCCCCGGCTGCGTCATGCAGATCCGGGGGGGAATGGACCAGGACGGCGCAAAGGTAGAGGTGCGGCACACGGTGGAATTGCTGGCGGAGCAGGTAAAATAGGGAGCTTGTACGTCTGAAACAAAAAAGCCCGCTTCGGCGGGCTTTTTGTTAGAGAGAGGCAACTGTGGAATAGTAAGTACAGAATTGAGTAAGGTGCCCCCAGAAATAGTAATCACTTTCTAATCCTGTTTCTTATTTTATCTATCGCTAATATATTAAGTACTCCTACGGTTGAACTAACAACAAATACAAACACTTTATACTTAACAGGTATATCATATAAACATACTAATAGCAGTAGGTACACAAACATAGTATATGAAATAACCTTGTTTTGAACAGATGATTTATAGATATCAATATTTCTTTTTTTAAGTATTATAAATATTAATAACATAGTAAGCAATGCGATAAAAACAATTATCAAAGTTGTTTTACCTATGTCCATATCCACCTCAGCGCCTAATTATTATTTATAAATGAATAATTATGGGATCAGCTTTGTATTTTTCAACACTCCTTAGGGTCACGTCTCAACGAGTCAGAGGGTCAGATCTCAACCCAGTACTCCCCTCTCCCCCAGCAAAGATCATGCGACGAGCCGCGCGTGCACTTCCTTCGCGATCTTCAGACCGATCTCGCGCTCGGCGCATTTCAGGTCATAACTGATCTGCAGGTTCATCCAGAACGAAAGAACCGCAGGGGTCGCGTCTCCAAAACTCAAAATTGGAATTTGAACGGCCTGTTGCCCAAACCAATTTCCACTTACGCAGCGGTCTTCCGCTGCTGTTCCATGACAGCCCGGAGTATCTTGTTCAGTCTCGTCTGGTACCCTTTCTCGCCCTGCTTCAGCCAGGCGAGCACATCCGCATCGAGGCGGATGGTGACGGTTTCCTTTACGGGCCGGTAGAAGCGTCCCACCTCGGCATTGCTCCAGTCGGTGACCGGCGGGATGTCGGAATAGTCGATCTCTTCGTCCGGCATCTCCTGCAGCACCTTGATCTCCGCCATTTGTTCCTTAGTGAGCCCCTTTTTCATACTGCTTCCTTTCATGGGCGTCGGCCTTGCGCGCCGAGATGATGCGGATGAGCATGTTCCCGTCCGACGCTGCATAGGTGTGTGCGACCAGGAGCAGGAGCACGCCGCCAACCAGGCCTATGGTCTGCCAGCGCTCTTCACCCTGGACGACCCTCTCCGGGCGGCTGATATGCAGCGGATCGTCGAACACATGGCTGGCAACCTCGAAGCTGACCTTATGCTTGGCCAGATTGCTGCGGTTCTTGTTGTCGTCCCAGACGATCCGCATCATGCGACTCCACTTTGTATGTACATTATTGTACATACATTTGCGTGCGCGTCAAGGCGTTTCGAATATCGCGCACCAGAGAGGAGCGGAGAAAACTATCGGGGCTGGCCAGCCTTCGTTCCGCCTACGAACTTTGCCGGCAATGGGGGATTGCACTTCTTGCACGGCTTGTAGCCGGCCTTTAAGGCCTCCGCGGCGGTGGCGAAGACGAGCCGGTTCGGCTTCTCGATCGTCCGGACCACGATGCAGTTTGTCCGGTGATATCGGTCCGATTTCGTCGACCCTACGTACTCGGCCAGAACCGTTACCGGCAGCAGGACCAGAAGCAGAACGGTGACCATCCTAATCGCCATGCGCATCGCTCCTCCTTCCGGGCGTATCGCCCGTCAAAAGATGGTAATGCACAAGACGGTACCACACCGAACGGTTACGTCAACAACAAATTGTCCCGTTTAACCACAACAGGAAAGGGACCATTGTCAATGGGAACATAAAACTGGAGGCGATCGGTCTGCTGGAAATGCTGTGACGTAGTGCAAATAATTTCCTCCATATGCAAACAACTGCATGCTTTCGAGTGTCAGCTCTGATGACCCTATCCAACATTACCAGCATTTACAGCAACTTGCACGCGAAGGACAGTTTGGCACAATCTATGGAATACCTCCTTCTAGCAACACCACTAACAAGGAGGAACACGCAATGAAACTCAACAGAACGGTATTGGTATTGACGGTTGCAGCTACCCTGTGCCTGGCAGGCGAAGCATTTGCCAGGGGTGGTATGGGCGGAGGCGGCGGCAGCATGGGTGGAGGCTATGGCGGCAGCATGGGTGGAGGCTTTGGCGGCAGCATGGGTGGAGGCTATGGCGGCAGCATGGGTGGAGGCAGCGGCAGCATGGGTGGAGGTTCAACGTCTCAGGGTAGCGGTGGAGCTCCGTCGGGCTCCGTGAGGAACGGCGGAGGAAAAGCTTCCGCGATTTCCGCCAATGTGACTCAGCGCCACGGCCAGGTACGTACAGCGACCGGCACCAGAGATCGTCAGCGCACCGGTCAAGGGAATAATCCGAAGACGACAACACCGTAGCATGTCTCAATGATGCTCGGGAAAACGTTACAAGGGTGCACTAGTCCGACATGAAGACGAGCCGTTTTTTCTCATCAATCATCTTTGTATCCGTATTAAGCTATATCCTCGCGGGAACTGCATTCGCCAGTTTCGGTTTTGGTGATGATGTGGGAAAGAGCGGCTTGGACTTCACGGCGGTTATGATGTCAACACCGTAATGACGGTGTCAGGGCGCGTCGTGCCTTCTCTCCGGTTTGGTCGGAAAGAGACGATAACCGCATGTGGACTACCACTGGAGGCGTTGATCGTTGTTGGCCTGGTGAACAATTGGCCTCGTGATGCTCAATTTTGATTCAAGCGGTTGTGGTTGCCTTGCAATTTTCTCATACTGCGATATCTTCTCAAAAACGTTGGCTTCTAACGGACCGTATCCCGGCTTTTAGACGGTAAGCGTATGGTCTTGAGCTGATCTTTATCCTGAAGAGTGCGATTCAATTGCAAGGAGTAAGATATGAACCCTACCAATCGTTATGAGCGCTGCCTCGTCCTGTTATCTCTGCTGGCCATGCTATTGCTTCCCTCGGTGGTAAATGCTGCCACCCGATACGATATCGGACTGGGGGTAGAGTATGCAACGGGCCAATATGGCACCGGCATAACGACTGACGCCGTGTTCGTTCCGTTCACGGTTGATGTCTACCCGACGGAGCGGCTCGATTTCTCCCTTCAGCTTCCTTTGGTATACCAGAGCAGTAGCGCCGTGGTGGGAGGGGAGTTTATGGGAATGCGCCAACCGACCAGCATGGGTTCATTGAGCACCGCTATGGCGGCAATGACTGGTCCCGGCCCCAGAACCACTGCCTCGCCCGCCGATATCAATAATTCACAATACGGTCTGGGAGATATGAAACTCTGTGCCGGATATGTTCTTTATACGGAAGAAAAATACGTACCCGCAATTCGACCCAATTTTTTTCTGAAAATCCCAACTGCCGACAAGAATAAGTTTCTTGGGACCGGGGCTTTTGACGGTGGTCTGGCGGTGGAACTCAGCAAGTGGTTTGACCGGTGGATAACAGACGGGGAAATGGGGTACACATTCCAGGGAAGTTCCACTGTCGTGTCGGTTAAAGATTATATGTATTACAGCGCCGGAGTCGGCTATCAGGTATCCAAGAATTTTCGCCCGATGTTTTTGTTGAAAGGGAGCACCCCTACGGTCGATGGGGCATCGGCACTCATGGAGGCGCGAGTGAGCGTCAAATACCAACTTACCAAGAATACCGGCATCGACGGCTATGTGGCCAAAGGGATTACAACGGCAAGTCCCGACTTCAGTACCGGAATGTCGATCTTTTATTATTTCTAACAAAGACTTGCCAGCGCAGATGCCCAACGTGCTTGAACATGGGCAGGTCCCTCGGTCAGATACCGCAGGACACCCCTCCCCTGCCACTGGCTGCCCCCCTTTCACGGGCTAGCTTCATACCAGTATGTTTTCATCTTCACTTAGATCGGTAGCCTTGATTTCGCCACCGGCAAAACCGTCGCCTTTGGCAAGCAGCACTACCGCCGTCTTGCGGATGACCTGCCGGAACGGCTCGCCCGTGGCCGCCCAATCCACCACATCCACCTTGAACGGCAGTTCCGACTCGTCAAGGTCGTTTTCCAGCAGGGCAAGTTGGCCGAGGGTAAGCGGGACATCACCGATTATGGCAAGGTCGAGGTCGGAATACTCTTTGGCGGTCCCCCGTGCGCGGGAGCCGAACACGCACACCTCCCGACCGGGCAGATGCCTGCGCAGAATGGCCTTGACCGTTTCGAGATGGTGCGGGGAAACGTCGATCATGGGCGGGGCGACTTCTCGTGCAGCCTGTCAAGCAGGTAGCGCGCCTCCTTCAGGAACTCCGGGATGATCCGGAACACCTCGCGCGCCTTTTCCTCGTCATAGGTGTGGCTGGTAGTGCCGCGTGCCTTGCGGTAGCGCACCCAGATATCCCACCCCGTCAGGAGCAGACCCTGCTCACTGCCGGTGCGAATCAGCGACGGAAACGACATACCGTCCACCTCTTCGGGGTTAGGCAGGGTGGCCTCAAGATAGCGCTTGAGCATCTTCCAGGAAAGTTCGTAGGTGTACTTGAATCGCTGGATCACGCCATCACGCAAAAGCTCGTTATCGGCCGCCTTCGACGACTCCCGCAGCCCCGCATCCAGCTGCGCTATGGCCTTTTCCAGTGATTGAAAATCGAGGATTTCCACGACCTTTCCCCTTCACCAGATTTCTGCCGATGTCATTGAAAATCCGTGGCTAGCTATAACTGCCGCCCCTCCCCGTCTCCACTCACATCGAGACGATCGGCAACGGCACCAGCGGCTTGAATCATAGCCGTTTTCGCAACTCGTGTCATGCCCTTTATCTCCGCCTCTCTCCTGCCCGCGCTGCTCCGGGTGTGGCCGCTTTCCAGGTACACCAGCTCCCGCGGCTGCCGCCCCCGGAAATACCGGGCGCCTTGCCCGCTCGCGTGCTCATTGAACCGACGTGCCACGTCCGTTGTGATACCGGTATAGAGAGAATCGTCGGAGCAGAGAATGACGTACACGTGCCAGTTGGGCTTACTTTCCAATGAACTGGCCATGATACGCGAAACCTCCCTGAAAAGCCTTGCGCAGAATTGACGTCAGTATGGCGTCCAGTTCGGCGGCGGTTTTGGACTGGGGGCATTTGAGAGGGTCAACATTGGTCTGGAGGTTGTCGAGGTAGGCGACAATACGGCTCTGTTCTATCAAAGAAGGAATAGGCAAGTTCAGTGCACGAATGCTTAACAAATTTAGGCCTGGTTTCTGGGGCCGACGCCTCACCTTGTTGCCTGCCAGTATGATCCAGCCGTCGGTAAAGGTCACCTGCTCGTTGATCCGGTGGGGCTCGTTGCCCCAACCGGCATCGACCAATTTCGGCAACACGTATTTCCGACAGGTATCGGCTTCGTTGCTCATGGGAATAATCTTTGTTAACCGACTCAAAAATTATCCCTTTTTATCAAATTTGGGTTTCTATTCCAAGGATAAACAGCCGTAAACTCCTCGATAATCGCTCGACGAGGCGGGGTGGGACGATGAAATGCAACTTCTTTCCATCACATTGGGATGAAAAGATGGTACCGGACAGCAGAAAAAGAAAAAGGCCCTGATCGCTCAGAGCCTTTCGCAATGCGTCCGATTTCATCGGACTATTTAATGGTGGCGGTGCAGGGACTTGAACCCCGGACACTACGGATATGAGCCGTATGCTCTAACCAGCTGAGCTACACCGCCAAACCTTGTTTACCGGTCTGGTGCCGACGGGACCACCCGTCAACAGAGCCTTGGTATATATCCCATCATGGTTTTTGTGTCAAGAAAAAACACTCCCGAACATTGAACAGCCGCTTCCTCTTCCACCTCGCCTTAGAACCCTTTGAACTCGTCCAGAGGATAGACCTCGTATCCGGTGGAATCGGGATGAACCATCCCCTCATCCAGTTTCTGGTTCACCTCCGGATCGTCCAGTGTGAGCTTCACCGTGTCGCCGTAACCGTCGGCGACCTCAATGACATCGGGAACGGCAGCGCCGTTATACAGTCGATATCCCTGATATCGCGCCTCCACACCCGAGGCCGTGGTCATCCGTTCAGCCAACCCATTGGCGTCGTACACGACGGTTTCGGGAACACCCTCGGCAGTGAGGCGCTCCCGAGTACCGGGAGTACCGGGGCGCTCCGTGAGCGGCGTCATGACCCAACGCATACGTCCCCAGTTACGCAACGGACTCTGAGGAAGAAGTCCCCTTATACTGCCGGAGTAGACGGTACGCTTGCCGGGGACCACGACTGACAGGCTGTCGTCGGAACCGTACAGCTCCGCTACGGTGGCCCCGAAGGGTGTCGTGATGACCAGCCGGAAGCTGTCAGGCTGCTGGTAGACCAGATAACCGCGCGCACTGACGCCTCCCCGCTGCGTATGGATAGACAGGGAAACACCGGCAGTAAGGGTCCGTACCGTGTCGGTCACCGCCAGCGGCTGTATCTTTGGAACGGTGGAAGGACGGACACAGGCGGCAAGAAGCAAGGTCCCGCACAGAAGCAGCAAAGGTTTGAGCATTCGCAAAATACGATCCCCCCGTGACTGCCGCCGGGCGACAGCCACAAAAAAAGCCCTGCAGCCGAGCTGCAAAGGCTTACCTTCCCGATAGCCGGCACACCTCTCCACCGGTTACCGTCACCAACCTTGGTACCACGTTCCCCTCCGTGCTGTCAACCGGGTCGGCAAGGTGCACCCACCCGGCTCATGCAGACCGGTAGCTATCGTACAACCGCTTGACCTTAACGAGATAGTCGCGGGTCTCCTTCGGCAGATGCCCCCGCCCGCGGGACAGGTTGCCCGGCCCCCAGTTGTATGCCGCCAGGGTCTTGTCCAGATCACCGCCGTAGCGATTGAGGAGGTCTTTGAGGAAACGGGTCCCCCCCATTATGTTCTGCTCCGGATCGAACGGGTCCGTAACACCGAGACCGGCGGCCGTGGACGGCATCAGTTGCATGAGGCCTTGCGCACCGGCGGGCGACATGGCCGTCGGCTTGAAATCGCTCTCCGCGTGTACAACCGCCTTTATGAGCCCCGCATCGACCCCGTATCGACGAGACGCACGGCCGATAAGCGCATCAATGGACGACGGACAACCACCCGGACCGCCGGCCGCCACAGGCACCGTGCCGGCCGTTACTGCACCGCCGGCCACCGCCGGAGTACCACCTGTAGAACTGCCTTCCGGCTGTGCGTCAACATTTTGTCTCAATGTGTCATAAATGGCCAGCACAGAATTCACAGGGCTGCTGCCGCTCCCGTTAACGGCTGTGGTCGAATCCATTGCAAGAGCACTGCGCATCATCTCCAGTCCGATGAGCTCCGCAGCATCAGCCGCCTGCTGTCCATTCTTGATCCCACCGGTCTCCGCCGACATGAGACGGGCAAACGTCTTCCGGAAGAGGGTTTCCTCCTGCGGAATCGTTCCCTGCCGCGTGACGGCCCCACCGTCTCCGTAGGAATGAACCGTCCTCTCGTCGATCCGCTGAACGGTCATGGACCTCTCCTACGACGCGGTCGCCAGATATTCCGGCGAGATGTTCCGTTTTTTCAGCTTCTCGATGAAGGTGGTACGTTTCAGGTTAAGGAGCTGCGCCGCTTCCTTCTTGTTGCCGCCACTCTTCAGCAGCGCCTCGGTGATCAGCCGGGTCTCGAACTCCTCCACCACCGAATTCAGGCAGAGCCCGTCGACGGGGAGCTGCAGATCCGAGACGACATCGTTCCGGACGATACGCCCCACGTACTTGTCCGGCAGATCCTCGACCGTGATGGTGCCGCTCCCCTTGATGATGATAAGCCGCTCGATGAGGTTTTCCAGCTCCCGGATATTACCTGGCCAGGAATAGGAGCACAGGGCGCGCATGGCGTCGCGGGAGATACCCTGGACCCGTTTCTTCTTTTCCGTGTTCATCCGCTTGATGAACGACTCCGCGAGGAGCGGGATATCCTCCGTCCGCTCACGGAGCGGCGGAATGACGATAGGTACGACGGAGAGGCGGTAATACAGGTCTTCCCGGAAGTGTTTGTTTTCCACCATCTGCTCAAGGTTCTGGTTGGTGGCGGCGATGAACCGGGCGTTGATCTTGCGTGACTGCATCCCGCCGACCGGCTCCACCTCCCTGCTCTGCAGCACCCGCAGCAACTTCACCTGCAGGCTCGACTTCATGTCGCCGATCTCGTCCAGGAAGATGGTCCCCCTGTCCGCCATCTCGAAGCGTCCGATCCGGTCGGTTACCGCGCCGGTAAACGCCCCCTTCGTGTGCCCGAACAGCTCGCTCTCCAGGAGGTCATCGGGGATCGCCGCACAGTTGACCGGGACGAAGTTGCCTTCGCGCCTCTTGCTCAGGGCATGAATGGCCCAGGCCACCAACTCCTTGCCGGTGCCGGATTCTCCCTGGATGAGGACGGTGGAATCGGTTTCCGCCACCTTTTCCACCAGCTCCAGAAGCGACAGCATCTTTTCGCTTTCACCGACGATCTGCTCCAGTCGCGAACGGTTTTTGACCACCGGCCGCCCCTTGAAGTTCCGCCCCTGCAGCATCCGGTGCTCCAGGCCCCGGTTTACCTGGGCCTCGATATCCTCAAGGTTGAACGGCTTGTCCAGACAGAAGAATGCGCCCGCCTTCAGGAGGTTGGTGGTCATCTCGAAGTTGCTGAACGCGCTGCAGACGATAACGACGATGTCGGGGTGAACGGCCTTCAGCTTCTTGATCAGTTCGAGCCCGTTCAGCTTCGGCATCATCAGGTCGGTGATGACCAAGTCGACATCGACCTTCCCTAAAAGCTCCAGCGCCTCGATGGCATCAGACGCCTGGGTAACCTGATGCCCCTTGTACTGGAGAAACGCGGTCAGAAAACCGCGAATCTTCGGATCATCATCAATGACGAGAATGGAACCGTTGTGCATAACGCCTCTCCGTAATCGTTTACCCCGATCCCGGGATATCGCACCGTTTCGTGCGCAACTCCCCGCCTGCCCCTCCTGAACAGACACCCGAATCGACCAGCCCGAACCTGTCCGACCATTTCCTGCACATACTGCCTGCCGGACAGTGATCTGTACCCACGCGATGCCAATTATGTGCCACAACAAAATTACATCGTATCTACGAACCCTTAGCCGATATCTCCACCGACCGCCACGGCCGGCGAGCTGTTCCACCGAGTCGCCGACCGGTTTACGATGCAACAGAATGGTGTGATTTCAAGATATTACACAGCAAAAGGCAGTTTCAATATTTTGACACTCCGGACCTCTACCCGCCATAGCCCCGTCAGACGGGGATGCGTGAACCTGACCGATCGAAAAAAAACTAAACCTTCGCCGAAGGCTGTCGAAGAGATTCCCAAAGCCCTATTTCAGACATACATGGTTAGACATCCCGGACATATATCGCACACAAAACAGAGGAGGGTGACATGGAAGAGGTAACCACGGCAGTTCACAACGAGAAGGCGGAACAGGAGCGGATGCAGCTGGTGAGTTTCAACCTGGAAAATGAGGAGTACGGTGTCGAGGTACTCAAGGTACGCGAGATCATCCGGATGCCCAACATCACCCGCGTTCCGAATACGCCGCACTACGTTGAAGGCGTTATCAACCTCAGGGGCAAGGTTATCCCGATCATCTCCCTGCGCAAGCGGTTCAACCTGGATACGGCCGAAGCCGACAGCAGGACCCGTATCATGGTCATGGACATGTCCAACAACCTGACCGGGTTCGTGGTGGATTCCGTAGCAGAGGTGATCCGCATCTCTTCCGACGAGATACAGCCGGCCCCTCCGGTAATCTCCGGCAACATTGACCAGGAATGTCTCTCGGGCGTCATCAACCGGGCAGACCGGCTGCTCGTGCTTCTGGACCTGGAAAAAATGTTCTCCCCGGAAGAGCAGGAACAGTTCGGCCGTTCAGCCACGCTGCAGTAACCAACTCGACTGTCTGTCAAGGAGTCGTTCATGACACTGATGTGCGAAGATCAGGAACTATTGGAAGGGTTTCTCACCGAATCCACGGAACTGCTGGAGAAGATCGATGACGATCTGGTGGTGCTGGAACAGACCCCCGACGACATGGAGCTTTTGAACCGGATCTTCCGGTCGATCCATACCGTGAAAGGTGCCGCCAGCTTCCTCGAGTTCGAACTGCTGGTGAAGGTGAGCCACAAGACCGAGGACGTCCTGAACAAACTCCGTCGTGGCGACATGTCCGTCACCCCCGAAATCATGGACGTGATCCTTGAAGCGATCGATCTTGTCAAGGTCCTGATCAACGACATAAAAGGAAACGAGATCGTCGAACGTCCCATCGAGGGGACCATCGAGCGGCTCGTAGCATTGCTGGAAAATAATGAGGGCTCCGCAGCCGCGGCCACTGCACCGGCGGAAGCGCCGGCTGCAATCGAGAGCGGTGACAACGCCACCACAATGGACACGCCGAGGAGTGACGATCTGCCGCCAGATGAACCGGAACACGTATCTGCCGCCGAACAGGTCCCGATTCCGGAACAGGTTGTACCGCAGGTAGCCTCCGCACCGGCACGTCCAGCCGCAGCCGCACCGGCAAATGTTTCCCAGCAGTCGCCCCCAAAGGGTGAGGAGTTGACCGACAAGTCCACCGTCAGGGTGGAGGTAAAGCGGATCGACGATCTCATGAACCAGGTGGGCGAGCTGGTCCTGGAACGGAACCGGATGATCCAGCTCAGCAGCGACTTCCAGAACGAAATGAACATGGACGTCTTCGGCGAGGAGCTGGGCAAGCTGTCCAAACGGATCAACTTCGTCACGTCGGAACTGCAGACTCAGGTGCTCAAGATGCGCCTGTTCCCCGTCGGCAGTGTCTTCAAGAAATTCCCGCGCATCGTGCGGAACCTCGCCCGTGACCTGGGCAAAAAGGTCAACCTCCAGGTATCGGGCGAAGATACCGAACTGGACCGGTCGGTGGTGGACGAGATCGGCGATCCGCTCATCCATCTTCTGCGCAACGCCATGGACCACGGGCTGGAGACGCCGGAGGAGCGCAAGGCAGCCGGCAAGACGCCGATAGGCACTATCGTCCTTACGGCCCACCACGAGGGAAATCACATCATCATCAGCATCAAGGACGACGGTCGTGGGATCGACGCGGACCGGGTGGCGGCAAAGGCGCTCGAAAAGGGGCTCATCAGCAGCGAACAGTTGGCCATCTTGAGCCAGCGCGACATCTTCGACCTCATCTTCCTCCCCGGATTTTCCACCAAGGAAAAGGCGTCAGACCTGTCAGGGCGTGGCGTCGGGATGGACGTCGTCAAGACGAACATCCGCAAGCTCAACGGGATCATCGACATCAAGAGCGAGAAGAACAAGGGGTCCGAGTTCATCCTCAAGCTCCCCCTCACCCTCGCCATCATCCAGTCGCTGCTCGTGGAAGTCGGCGTGGAAACCTACTCCATCCCGCTTACGGCGGTACTGGAGACCCTGCGGATCAAGTCGGAAGAGTTCCATTCCATCGGCGGCCGCAAGGTGCTGAAACTGAGAGATTCCGTACTCCCCCTCCTGGACCTGTCGGACACCTTCGATGTGCAGGAGGCTGGTGAGCCGGGCGAATTCCGGTACGTCGTGGTGGTGGGTGCGGCAGAGAAACGGCTGGGGCTCGTGGTGTCGCGTCTCATGGGACAGCAGGAGGTTGCCATCAAATCTCTCGGAACCTACCTGAACGACGTGGAAGGGATTGCAGGTTCCACCATACTGGGAGACGGCCGGGTCGCGCTGATCGTCGACCCGGCAAAACTGATCGACACCAGCAGCTGACCGGACTACGTGCACCACATCGGGAATGACACTACATTCAGAACAGACGCAAAGGATCAACTGTGAAACTTTCCGATAAAGACTTCGAAGCGTTGCGGGATTTCATCTACTCGATCTGCGGGATATACTTCCATGCCAACAAGAAGTATTTCCTGGAAAGCCGGGTGGAGCGACGCATGGCGGAGGTCAAGGCGGCAACTCCCGCTGAATACCTGACGGTGCTCAAGAGCCCCATGGCAAAGACCGGCGAACTGAAGAAATTCCTCGACGAGGTCACGACGAACGAGACCTGTTTTTTCCGCAACCCCGCCCAGCTGGCTGCGGTGGAGAAGAAGATCCTGCCGGAACTGATCGAAGCCAAGGGAAAGATCGGGTTCCGGAAGCTGAAGATATGGAGCGCAGGCTCCTCTTCCGGCGAGGAGGCCTACACCATGGCCATGATACTCCTGGAAAAATGCGCGCCGACGATGAAGGACTGGAGCATCGAGATCGTCGGCACGGACATCAACGAGACCGTCCTTGCCCAGGCTCGGGAGGGTATCTATTCCCCCTACTCCGTCAGGAACACCCCCGAATTCTACCGCAAGAAATACTTCACTCCCGAAGAGGGGGGACGGTTCGCCCTGTCGCCGGCTGTCAAGAAACTGGTGAACTTCACAAACCTGAACCTGTACGAAGACACGAAGATGATTTTCATGAAGAGTTTCGACCTGATCTTCTGCGCCAATGTCCTGATCTATTTCGACATCGCCGCAAAATCGAAGATCATCCAGCATTTCTACAACAACCTGCAACCCTACGGCTATTTCTTCGTGGGACAGTCCGAATCGCTGCATGGGGTGAACGACAAATTCAAGACCGTCTACTTCCCCGGGGCGTTTGCCTATAAAAAATAAGGGGTGGAGGAATACCGTGGAAAAGCTCAGCAGGCATGAAAAGGCCCAGCACCTGATCAAGGGGATCACCAACCTTCCGACCATCCCCGAGATCACCACCCGTGTCGCGGCACTCTTGGACAACCCGGACGTTGAACTGGAAGAGGTCGCGGACATGATCCTGACCGACCAGGTCATGGCATCCCGGGTCATCAAGATCGTCAACTCGCCGCTCTTCAAGCCGATGCACGAGATCAACTCCCTCAAGCGGGCGCTGATCTACCTGGGGTTCCGCCGCATCCGCGAGATCGCCCTCACCTGCTCCATCATCAAGGCGTTCGAGGGGAAAAAGGGGGCGTTCGACATCCGGGTATTCTGGCAGCACTCCTTCGGCGTGGGGATCGTCTCCAAGATCATCGCCCAGCGCGTGCGCTATCCGGAGATCGAGAAGGCGTACATCTGCGGCATCGTCCACGACATCGGCGAGGTATTCCTGAGCAACTACCTGGAGAATGAGTTCCAGAAGATCATCGACCTCATCTCAGGGACATCCCACTGCTTCGTCGACGCCGAAGCGCTCATGCTCGGCACGACCCACTGCGAGCTCGGCCTCTGCCTCGCCCAGAAATGGAACTTCCCGCAGGAGTACTGCGACGTGATCGAACACCACCACGCCCCCGAGAACGCCACCCTCGACCCGATGCTGGTGGCGATCGTCAACCTGGCGGACCTGTTCTGCTCGGTACGACAGCTGGATTACGGCGGAAGGGAATGGGTGAGTTTCAACCTGGCGGAAGAGAAGTCGTGGGAGATACTCCAGAGCTTCTCGCCAAACCTGTCGGGTCTCGACGTGGAACGGTTCTGTTTCGAACTGGACGAACGCGTACCGGAAATACTCGACCTCGTTGAATCGATCTTCGAGGGGCTCCATTAATCAGATCTTCTGCCGACGAAGGGGTCAGACACCATGATTCGAGTGTTGATAGTTGATGATTCATCTTTTATGAGAATGGCAATCCGGAGCGTGCTCGGACATGACCCGGAGATCGAGATCGTCGGGACCGCCGTGGACGGCGAGGATGGCGTGGCCTGTGCGGCACGGCTGAAACCGGACGTCATCACGATGGACGTTGAGATGCCGCGACTGGACGGCATCAGTGCCGTGCGCAAGATCATGGCTACCTGTCCCACCCGGATCATCATGGTCTCCACCCTCACGTGTGAAGGCGCAACCGCATCGTTCGATGCGATGGAGGCGGGTGCCGTCGATTACGTACCGAAAAACGCCAAGGATGCCGCCGGCTCCCAGGACCAGTTCCGCAAGGAACTCCTGCAGAAGGTGAAGGCCGCCGCACATTCGCGGATCGTTCGCCGACCGACCCATGCGCCATCGGCACCGACAGCGGCACCGGCCCACGGCCCCTCTCCGCATCACGCACCGGCACCGGCAGCTGCACCGGCCAGGAAACCACCGCCCCCACACCGTCCGGCGCGCCGTGTCGATTACGTCGCCATCGGCGCATCCACCGGCGGACCGGTCGCGGTCCAGCAGGTACTGGCGGAGCTCCCCGGCAACTTTCCCAAGCCGGTCATGGTCGTCATACATATGCCGAAGGCGTTTACCGGCCCGTACGCCGATCGGCTCAACAGCAAATGCCGGTTGCCGGTAAAGGAGGCCGCGGACGGCGACCTGCTCCAGCCGGGGAGAATCCTTGTGGCGCCGGGCGGCGAACATACGAGCCTGGTACGGGAGGGGCGGGGAATCGTGGTGCGCACCTCACCCACCAGCGACTATCCGCGGCACGTGTACGTGCCGTCGGTGGACATCATGCTCTCTTCCATCGCCGATGCGGCAGGCGGCTCGGTCCTGGGTGTCGTCCTCACCGGGATGGGCAACGATGGAATGAAAGGAATGCAGCATCTGAAGTCGCTGGGGGGGGCAAGCATCATCCAGGACGAGACCACCTCCACCGTGTTTGGCATGCCGCGCGCCTGTATCGAGGCAGGGACCGCCGACAGCATCCTGCCGCTGGGAGAAATCGGCCAGGCCATCGGCAGGTGCGGAGCGGATTAGCGGCCTGCCGATCAAATCGCGAAACAGCCTGACAACGGCAGGTAACAAACACATTCGGGAGCACGCCATGAGCACGGAACTGGAAAAATTCATCATGACCGTCGGTGACCTGCCGACCATGTCCATCGTCGCAACGAAGGTCATGCAGCTCGTCGAAGACGAGAAGGCGACCGCCGAAGAACTGGCCAAGGTCGTTTCTTCCGACCCCGGCGTCGCGGCACGGGTGCTCAAGATCTCCAACTCCGCCTTCTACAGCTGCCAGCGCCAGATCCAGACCCTGCCCAGCGCCATCATGCTCTTGGGGTTCAACACCCTCAAGAGCATCGTGCTGGCGAGCTCGGTGAAAGACGTCTTCAAACCGTTCGGTCTCCTGGAAAAGATGCTCTGGGAGCATTCCTTCGGCGCAGCCCTGGCCGCGCGGATGATCGCCGAGGAGTGCAGGTGCGTCAACGGCGAAGAGGCGTTTCTCGCCGGGCTGATGCACGACATCGGCAAGATCATCCTGCTGAACCAGGACCGTGACCGGTTCCAGCGGCTCATCGAGCGCTGCTACAACGACGATATCGATTTCGTGACGGCGGAGACATCGGTGTACCCCTTCACCCATGCGGATATCGGCGGCTATGTTCTGCAGAAATGGAATTTTCCCGAGGTGCTGGTGATAGCCATCATCCAGCATCACCAGTTCGAATTTGGCGACAAGGATGATAACTATCCGAAGAGGCTCACGGCGGTCGCCAGCATGGCGGACCTGTTCTGCCAGAAACTGGGGATCGGGGAACGGGCCCCGCGCGAGGATCTCGACATTGCCGGTTCGCCCGCCGCGAGCGAACTGGGGCTGGAGGAAACACGGATCGACAGGCTACTGAACAACTTTGCCGAGGCGTACGAACAGAACAAGAACTACTTCAGCTGACAGCTTCCAGATGTGACGTCACCGCTCCTCTTTCGGGCTTACGTCCCTCCCTCCACCCGACGCCCGGTTACAGGTTTCGTCAACGGCGAGTCGCCGGGCTTCGTCGGAAATGGTCACCGTATCCGTCTCCCGACGGACGACAACCATACGGCTCTTGCGCCGTTTTCTCTTCCTTCCGTAACGCCCGACTCCGAGAAGTGTCGCAATTTTTTCCACGATTTCGATCATTGCCAATACCCGAAAAGGGGCCTCCGACAACTGCCGGTACAAATATGCCGGTCCCGCCACCCACCTGATTCAAAATATTGACACGCCCCAACATACCATTCCCACCTGCCACCATTCTCGCAACATGTGTAATTACGCAAAGTTACAAGAGCGCCCACAAAACTCCATCATTCAAATTATTGACCACCGGAACAACACGACCTCATTTACGCATAAAATCAGCATGTTACACGTCGGCACACGAATTGCTGAGGAAGTACCCATCGAGCGCTGGCCCCGGTGTCCCCGAGATGTACGGTCCCGGACGAAACACAGCGCCGGAACGTTACCTCTCTATGTACCACACTTCAAACGGATAACCATGGACAGGATATGAAAGCAGCCATCAAACCCCGGATAAATCAGGAGAACAGGACTCGGCTTGAAGAGGTTATCCCCCTGCAGACGCCTATGGTGCTCTTTGTCGATCCATCCAGTTCCTGCAACTTCAGGTGCAGGTTCTGCCCCAACGGCGACGCGACGCTCTTGAAGCAATCCGGTCGCTGGCAGGGTCAGATGGAGATGGAGCTGTTCGAGCGGATCGTTCGTGATTTACAGGAATTTGACCATCCGTTGAAGGTGCTGCGGCTCTACAAGGACGGCGAACCGTTTCTGAACAGGAACTTTGCCGCCATGGTCCGACATGCAAAACGAAGCGGGGTATGCGACACCATCGACACGACCACCAACGGGTTCTTCCTCTCGCCCGATACCGTTCGCCCGGTCATCGACGCCGGGCTGGACCGGATCAACATCTCGGTGAACGGACTCTCGGAAGAGCAGTTCCTGTCCTTTACCGAAGTACGGGTGGATTTCGAGCGGTATCTCGACAACATCCGGCAGCTCTATGCAATGAAGGGATCGTGCGAGGTCTGTGTCAAGATCGCCGGAGATTTCCTGACCGACGAGGAGAAAGAGCGTTTCTACACCCTGTTCGGCGACTGCGCCGACCGGATCTTCATCGAGAATGTCGCCCCCTGCTGGCCTGAGTTCGACATCGAGGACCGGCTCGGCATCACCATGGACAAGGGGATCTACGATCAGCCCCTCACCGAGGTACGCACCTGCCCGTACATCTTCTACTCCCTCTCCGTCAACGCCGACGGCACGGTCAGCCTCTGTTTCCTCGACTGGGCGCGCAAGCTCGTGGTAGGTGACGTGCGCACGAAGCGGCTGAAGGAGATCTGGAACGACCGGCCGCTTTACCATCATCGGATCGCCCACCTGAGCGGCAACCGGATGGGAAACCCGACCTGCGCGGCATGCGGGCAACTATCCCACTGCATGCCGGACAACATCGACCCATACGCAGATCAACTCCTGTCAAAGATCAAGGAGCTCCGCCAATGATAACCGATTGCAAGGTAGTACACCTCACTGCCCATCTGGGCGGCGGCGTCGGCAAGGCCCTCAGCGGCCTCGTTACCCAAGCAATCCGTAACCGGTCACGATTCCGGCACACCGTCGTCTGCCTGGAACGGCCGGAGAAGACACAGTTCCTGCGGCTCATCGAAGCGGCCGGCGGGGAGGTGATCGTCTCTCCGTCTCCCAACCGGCTGAAACGGATCGTCGCCGAAGCGGATATCGTCCAGCTGGAATGGTGGAACCACCCGGCAACCGTCGCCTGCCTCTGCAGCACACCGCTTCCCCCCATGCGGCTCGTCGTCTGGTGCCATATATCCGGGCTCCACCAGCCGCGCATCCCGATGCAGCTCATTAACACCGCCGATCGCGTCATGTTCACCTCACCCTGTTCCCTGGAGGAGGTGGGGATATCCATCGCCCGTTTTCAGACCCCCGAGCGTTTCAGCGTCGTCCACAGTTGCGGCGGGTTCAACGGACTCCCCCTCCCCGCACAACAGGCTGAACCGGGGATCAGGGCCGGCTACATCGGCAGTCTCAACTTCGCCAAACTCCATCCCCAGTACGTCCAGTTCCTGTCCGCCGTACGCCTCCCCGGCTTCCGAGTGAAGATCATCGGTGACGAAACGAACCGGGCAATTCTTGAACAGCAGTGTGCCGATGCGGGCCGGCCCGGCCTGCTCGATTTCCGGGGGTACACCGACGACATCGCACGAGAGCTGTCGTCGCTGAACGTCATTACCCACATCCTCAATCCGGAGCACTACGGCACCACGGAAAATGCACTACTTGAGGCGATGGCAATGGGGATCGTGCCGGTGGTGCTGGACAACCCGGCGGAGCGGCACATCATCGACCATCTGGTGACGGGACTGGTCGTTCATTCCCCCCGGGAGTTCGGCGAGGCCTTCGCCTGGCTGTCGGACCACCCCGACGACCTTCGGCGGATCGGCCGGAATGCCGCAAAGTACGTGCGGCGCAAATTTGCCGTCAGCAGGATGTATGCGGCACTGTCGTCGAACTATTCTTCAGCGCTGACCGTTCCGAAGCACCGCATCTCCTTCACGGACATTTTCGGCACCATACCCGCGGACTGGTTCCTCGCCAACCAGAATCTCCCGGAATTCTTTACCGCAGGCCTGAAGCCGGATGATATCAACGTCCTGTCGCTGCCGGGGCTTCTCGAACGCACAAAAGGATCGGTGTTCCACTACCATTCCCACTTTCCCGAAGACCATAGCCTGCAAAACTGGGTGACAAAGTTGCGCACCATCGAATCATGCGGAACGAGGTAACGCCATGACACGACTCCCTTGCCCGGTATGCGCTGCCCCGGCGCCCGAACACCTGCTGTCCCTCGCCTGCGGCACCACGGACAATTCCACCCTCTACCCGACGGTGGAACTGCTGGCGTGCAGTGGCTGCGGCCATGCCTACAATGACCTGACTCCGGAAGAGATCTCCGGGCTCGGCACCTACTACGACAAGGAATACGCCCCCGCCAATCTGGCGTCGGTCGTGAAGGACGGGGACCTGCCGGGGAGCACCAGCGCCTTTACCTTGCGTCGATACGGGCAACTGCACGAGCTGCTCGCACCGCACCTGCCGTCCGGAGCCGCCATCCTGGATGTGGGCTGCGCAGTGGGCGGTTTTCTCGACTTCCTCAGCCAACGGGGATCCTTTGAACTGTGCGGTGTTGATACGACCGAGACCTACGTAAATCGAGCTCGCGAAAAGGGATTCAACGTCGTCGTAGGTGACGCCGAACGGCTGCCGTTTTCCGACCACCTGTTCGACGTCCTGGTCGTGGAACAGGTTCTGGAGCACCTGGTGCACCCAGGCCGGGCGTTCCATGAGGCGGGCCGGGTCCTCAAGCCGGGCGGCGTCCTGTGCATCGGCGTGCCCGATGCCGCGCGCTACAATGAGTTGCACTACTTCGACTTCTACTGGCTCCTCATGCGGGAGCATATCCAGCACTTCCAGATCGACACACTGTCGCGCCTCGCTGGTGCACACGGGTTCGAACTGATCGAATTCCGGCAGAGCGCTCTGCCGATCATGGGCGAGGCCATGGTCATGCCGAACCTCTCCGCCACTTTCCGCTTCACGAATGCATCACCATGCGGGGATACCACCGGAGACATTGACTCGACATCTCGTGCCATGAAGGAATACGTGACAACGGAAGTGGCACGCCTGAACGTAAAACGCACCATGATCAGGGAGCTGGCGAGAAGTCGAAGGCCCGTCTACGCATGGGGAATAGGCCGTGAATTCCTCTACCTGTATGCGGCGGCGGGACTCGACGAATGCAACCTGTGCGGTCTTGTGGACATGAACCCCTTCAAACAGAAAAACATCTCGGTTTCCGGAATGCCAATAGAAACGGATGCACTGCTGGCTCAGGCAGGACAGGATTCAGCCTTGCTTATTACCGCAATCGCACACAAGGAATCAATCGGGCAACAGGTGCGTCGCAACGGCTATGCGGGAGAATTACTCGGCATGTAGAGGGAATGACGTTTTCACGGAAGTGTGCACGCCGGATCAGCCGCAGATTCCGGCTCGTCAGTTTACCTGCGTGCGCGTTCACAACACAGATTTGCGACTGACTGGAGATTGGCAATGAAAGTCCTTCTCGTCTCACCATTCACCATGGAGTATGTCAAAAGAGTCGACAGGCAGCCTTCCCTGGCCCTGCTGTACCTTGCCGCGGCACTGCGCCAAGCTGGCCATGAACCGAAGATCCTCGATCTGTCGACCTGCGACATAACCGTCAGTGGTGATACGGAGCAGCAGTATATCCATCATGTCTTGGCAACGATAAAAACCAATTGCACCGGCATGGTCGGCATCAACTGCCTGCTTTCAGAACATTTCCCTTTCATAAAAAAACTGTCACAGCGCATCAAGGAAACGTTCCCATCGTTACCTGTCGTTATCGGTGGAATACATCCGACGCTGTTCTCCAGGGAAATCCTACACAACAGCACAGATATCGACGTGGTGGTGCGCGGCGAAGGGGAATTGCAGGTCGTCGAGCTTGCTAATGCGTTTTCCGGGGACAGCCCGCCGGAACTGGAACATATTGAGAGCATCGCCTACACAAACAAAAATGGCGAATACTGCGAAGTGGCACGAAAGAGTTACAACTCGTCACTTGACGACTTGCCATCACCCGCCTGGGATCTCGTATCGCTTCAGGATTACTACACCGACCATTCCACCTGGTACAACCCGCGCAATCTCGACATCAAGATGTCCGTTCCCATCATGACCAGCCGAAGCTGCCCCTATGACTGCAGCTTCTGTTCGATTCACTATGTCATGGGACGCGGTTTGCGACTGCGCGACCCGAGCAAGGTCGTTGATGAAATGGAGTCGCTGTACCGCAACCACGGTATGAACTACTTCGGGTTCGTCGACGATAACCTGACGCTCAACAAGTCTCATATACTCAGCATCTGCAATGAAATTATCAGAAGGAACATGAACATCCAGTTCGAGTCCATCAACGGCTACAATCTGAGCTCCGTGGATGAAGAAATTGTTGATGCAATGGTCAAGGCCGGCTGCGTTTACGTGATCCTGCCGATTGAACACGGCTGCGACAACATGCGAAACAAGGTTATCGGCAAAAGACTGGATCGCGAAAAGATATTCGAAGTCGCTGAATTATACAAACGGTACAATCTGCTTACCCGCGGTTACTTCATCATGGGTTTCCCCGAGGATACTCCAGAAACGCTCGAAGAAACCTACAGGATGATCATTGAACTGCAACTCGACATCAACAACGTATTCAACCTGATTCCGTTCCCCGGCACGAAAATCTTCCGTCAGGCCATCCGCGACCGTCTGTTTCTCAATGAAATAGACCTGGACAGTTTATGGGAAGGGACAAAGGGGCTGAACGCCGACAACAACAGCCAGTTTTACATAAAACCGTACAGCATGACCATCGAAGAACTCACGGAATTCAGACACAGGTTTGACTCGCTTCGGATGCTCTCCGACAGGGCAAAGGGCCTGCAGCATGGCACATCAAAACTGAAAGGAGAACAGACCACATGAGCGCAGAAGTGAAACCCGCCTATGGGCTCAACCGGGTTCGCCTCGGGAATGTTGTACCTCTGGACATGCCATTTACGGTGTTTCTTTCCGTATCGACAGTATGCAACTTCAAGTGCAAATACTGCATCCACGTTCTCTCGAAAGAACATCTGGCAGACAAGGGATTCATTCCGGAAATCATGACCTGGGATACGTTTGAACTGGCAGCAGAACAGATCAGCAGGTTTCCCGGCAGGCTCAAAACCATATTCCTTTACGGAGTCGGAGAACCGCTGTGCAACAAGCTGCTGCCACGCATGGTCCGGCACCTGAAGGATATGGACGTTGCCGACCAGATTGCCTTCATTACGAACGGCGCCCTGCTTGACCGAAAGATGTCTGACGCCCTGATCGATGCGGGACTCGACACGATAAGGTTTTCCATACAGGGTATAACGTCCGAAAAGTATTTCGATATCTGCGGCGCCAAAATTGATTTCGGCAGTCTGGTGGAGAACATTCGTTATCTGTACCGGAACAGGAAGCAATGTGAAGTGTTCGTAAAGATTGCCGACGTCGCGCTGGATGAAGGGGATGAAGATCAATTCTACGCTATCTTCGGCGAAATCAGCGACCGGATGTTCGTTGAGAGGATCGTTCCCGTATTTCACGAAATCGACTACAGCAATATGATCAGGGAGGCAACAGTCACCGACCTGTGGGGGAATGAGCATGAGACCAGACTGGTCTGCCCGATCTGCTTTTATACTCTCACGGTCTTTCCCAACGGTGATGTCTATCCCTGCTGCATGGAGTCCGATCCCGCCGGTCTCGGCAACATCAGACATGAGCCTTTGACCGAAATCTGGAATGGCAGGAAACATACCGCATTCATGCGCATGCAACTGGAAAAAAAGCGGATGCAGAACAGGATTTGCAAGACCTGTACGGCTCCGGACACATCGGCGAAGCTTGAGGACGAACTGGATTCATGCGCGCAGAATATTCTGGCACGCTTCGAAGACCACAAGGGGCTGCACTGCTCGCCCCCCCTTACGTCGGCTACTGGCGAAACCTCGCTGCAGTCGCTGCACGCTTGACACGTATCGACATCAAGACTTTCAGAACCGGAGGATATCGAACATGAGCCAGGTCCCTTCTCTCACCATCAATATGGTTGCCTACAACGAGGAACGGTACCTGTCGACCGCAGTGCAATCTCTCCTCGAGCAGACCTATTCGGACTTCAGGCTGATAATTGCCGACAACGGCTCCACCGATTTCACCGGTCAGATCGCTGACGATTTCGCTCGCAGGGATCCCCGCGTCAGCGTCATCCATACGGAACGGAACGATCCGCAATATTACTACAAGATGCTGGACAACAGTACGAGCCCCTACCTCATGGGTGCAGCCGGTCACGACTATTACGCGCCCGATTTTATCACTAGATGCATCGCGCCTTTGATGGCAGACCCCGAAGTCGTGCTGGCGTATCCACGGGCCCGATGGCTCAAGGGTGAAGACGTCCTGGATGACATTCCGGGCCTGATCGACACGACAAATCTGAATCCGGTCTCGCGCTCCATACTGGTCAGTTACGGACTTATCGAAGCATACCAGGCCTACGGTATATATCGGGCCGACGCACTGAAGAGTCTGACCCGCCATAAGGTCATCGGATATGACCATGTGTTCCTGACGGAACTTGCGTTGCTCGGCACCTTTGCCCTTGTCGACGAACCGCTCTTTTTCATGCGGATGGCCGAAAATTTCGGCGATCCGGCCGTCTACCGCAAAAAGCATTTTCCGGATGAACCTGACGGAATCGGTCCGTTTCTGCGCATGGTCGCCGCCTACATGAGCACGGCGGACAAGGCAGGGAATCCTATCGACCGTAAAATCATGAAATTGGCCTTCTTCACCTCCGGCCTGCTGCGCTACCGGCATGTGCTGAACATGTTCGGCGAGTCGGTGGAATCCCTTTTTGCCAAACCAGGCTTCAAGGAACTCGAAGGGTATCTGGACGAAGCAGTACGTTTCATAGAACAGGACCTGCAGGAGGAATACGCCGGGAGAACCCCGGAAACCGCCAACGATTCCACCCACAAGGCACGTGTCAGGATCGCCGGCGAAGTGGCTGCGAACCATGACCTGACCGCTGTGGGCGGGGAGTCGGAATTTGCCGATGCCATCTCGCAGCTGTTTGCGCAGATCAGACCCAGGAAGATCATCGAGACCGGGACGTACCACGGCGACGGAACGACGCGGATCATCGCGGGTACCCTGAAATCCCTGGGGATCGAGGATGCCGTGTTCTGCACCATCGAGTGCAACCCGGACAACTACCGCCAGGCGCATGCCAATCTGACACGCAGCGGGCTGATCGGCGGCGTCAACCTGCTGCACGGACTGAGCGTACCGCGGAGCAAGCTGCCCACCATCGAGGAGATCGAGAAGAGCTGCGTCTCCAACATCGAGTTTGACGACATCTTTGTCGATCACCAGGAACAGCAGCGGGCGCTCCTGTATTACCGGGAGACCGACTTCACCGGCGTCGATGACGACATGCTCGGCAAGGCGCTGCAGATATACGGAGACCGACCGGATTTCGTCCTCCTGGACAGCGGCGGTCACATGGGAAACGTGGAGTTCAACTACCTGATCAGCAGGCTCAAGGGGCCATGCTACTTGGCGCTAGACGACATCTACCACATCAAGCACCACAAAAGCTTCTGCCAGATGCAGTCCGACCCTCGTTTTGAACTACTAGTAACGTCACAAGAAAAGTTCGGATTTTGCATCGCTAAATTCACTCCGGACTCGTCTGCAACCCGTCGGGAGATCAGGGAAATTATCTGGCTACGCCCCGACTCCATCGGCGATGCAATCCTTTCCTCCTCCATGCTTCCCCATATCAGAAATGCTTACGATGGTGCGCGGATAACAGTTTTCTGCCAGGAGCACATTGCCGAACTCTATGAAGCATGCCCGGATGTAGCATCAATTATAACGTTCAATAAAGAACGCGCGTACTCCGACGAAACGTATCGCGTGAAAATCCTGTCGCATCTCAAGGCGGTCAACGCCGATCTGCTCCTAAATTCCGTCTATTCACGCGAACCGCTGACGGATTACTTCGCTCTCGGCTGCGGCGCCCAACAGAGTATTGTCATCGATGGCGATCTCAGCAATCTGACCGCTGATCTACACGAAAGCCATACCAAACTCTATTCTGAAGTGCTTCCCAGCAGCAGCGCCCGCAAGAACGAGCTTTCGAGACACCGTGATTTTCTGGATGGACTCGGCATCAAAGTGGATGAGCTCAAGACGACCGCTTGGGTCACCCAGGAAGATATTTCATTTGCCTCCAACCTGTTCCACCAGCACGGACTCAATCCGGCAAAGACAATTGTCCTCTTTGCCGGAGCGCAGTACGACGTCAGGCTGTACGGCAGATATGACGAAGCCCTTGACCCCGTCTGCCGTGAACATGGCATGAGCGTTATCGCCCTCGGGAGCGAAGGCGACCGCGACATCAGCCAACGTAATCTGGATCGGATCGGCGTTCGGACGCTGAACCTCTGCGGCATGACCACTCTCCGCCAGAGTGCGGCGCTCATCAGCCGTTGCCGGCTGGCGGTCTGCGCGGAAACAGGGCTTGCTCACCTGGCGTGCGCAGTAGACACCCCCAATGTGGTCCTGCTCGGTGGTGGGCATTTCGGCAGGTTCATGCCATATTCTCCACTGACCACGGTCGCTTGTCTGCCATTGGAGTGCTACGGTTGCAACTGGCGATGCAAGTATCAGCACAGCCACTGCGTGCGTGATCTTGCTCCGTCGGTCCTCGAACAGGCAGTCCGCATCACCCTTTCCTGCCCGGGCGAGCAGTGCCGTGTTGTCATGCAGAATCCCGACACCTGGACTGCTACAACCGGCGTCCCAAACTGGAAGCGTAACGATGGGTATATTGAATCCGAACAGGTCCGTACTATCGTTGCAGATGCCTGCTCCAGCGCGTCGCGGGCCCATTCAGCCCCCCTTTCAGCCATTAATGTTTTTCCTGAAAGCGCACTGGCCCATAAATGGCTGGACGGCTTAGCGGGACTGGAAATCGGCGCATCATCTCACAACCCGTTCGGGCTCATTACTAGAAACGTCGGTCTGCATTTCGATGGATATGATATGGAGCAGCGTCAACTGACGGGATATGTTGCCCCGCTGGATGTCGTAGCACCGGCAGAAGATATTCCCCTCCCTGACGACTCGGAGGATTTCGTCCTGTCCTCTCACGTCCTCGAACATTGCCCGGACATGATAAAGACACTCGTGGAATGGTACCGATTAATCAGAGAGGGGGGCTACCTCTTCATGATTATTCCATTTCGAGATTCTGCACCAACCGATAGGGGACGACCACTCACGGAGTGGGCACATATCGTTGCTGACTATCTGAAGAACGTGAATGCGGAAATTGAACCAGAAGCGAACGGAATTCCGTTCGGTTACTGTCACTACCACGTATTCGACATTGAAACCGTCAACGATTTTGTGACACGGATATTCGACGATCGTCTGGAATTAGTTGACTATCAGCAACGGGATGACAAAGCCGGAAATGGCTTTACCTTGGTCTACAGGAAGAGGAAATCCTTCACCGCATCATTTCCTTGGACGATACTCAACGGGACACATCGGATTGACATTCATCGCCCCTCAGGTGGTGTCTCCTCATTGGGGAAATTCATCATTGCCACCAATCTTGTCCCCTTCACTAATGAAGGACAACGCAGCCGCCAGGACGCATCAATCGCCAGCATAACGCGCCTTGCCAGCACAGATATCACCCCCCTTAACATCTGTTTCCCCGACGAACGACTCGAACCGGATGGCTGGCATATCGCTCCAATGATTCAGCGGAGTGCCAACCAGGAACTTCAGATCGAAGGTAAGCGAAAACCGTTCGTAAGAGACCTGTTCGACATCGCGGCGTCGTGGGCCACCAAACGCGGTATCGAATGGTTTGTATTTACAAACAGCGACATAATAATGACCGCATCGTTAATCGATGAAATAAAACGCCATATGACGGCAGGCTACGACACCGTGGCAGTCTCGCGCAACGAAGTGGAGCGGATTGAAGCAGACGGGACGCTCGTTCCCGGATACCTGGAGGTTAACGGTTACGATGTTTTCGTTTGTCGGGTGGCTTGGTGGCAGGCGCACCGACACCTGTTCCAGCCGTATATCTTCGGCGAGCGGGCGTGGGACGATGCCTACGCCGCCATCATGGCCTGCCATTCCCGCTTTACCATGCTGTATCGCAACGGTCTCTGCTTTCACTTCAAGCATGCCACCAACTGGCTGACCGGTCCCTATGCCGCCTATAACATGGGCATTTACACCGGTACGGACAAACCCTACAGCGACCGGTACGAGGCATTCATCTACGAAGTACTTGCCACAGACCGACGCCAGCTCACACCTCAAAAGACAGAATTATTGCTTAAAACATATTTCCCGTCGGAGGGGACAACGCCTCTCACATCTGCCGGCGCTGTCGTGCAGCCATTCGTCAACATCTGCATCATCACGTACAACCGTCTCGACTTCACCCGCCAGTGCCTGGATGCCGTGGAGCGGACCGTTGACTACCCCCATGTCATCACCGTCGTCGATAACAACAGCCAGGATGGCACCCGGGAGTATCTGCAGGATCTCCATCGTCGTGGAGTCATCAAAAATCTCGTGCTTCTCGACGAAAACGTGGGGGTTGCCAAGGCGTCGAACCTGGCATGGAGCCTGGAACCCGGTGCCGGCTACTACCTCAAGCTCGACAACGACATCGTGATGCAGAATAACGGCTGGCTCAGTGAAATGGTGAAAACGATCGACGGCCTGCCCGAACTCGGCGCCGTCGCCTGCAACTTCGAACCGACCAGTTACCCGTTACAAAACATCGGTGGTTTTCGGGTCAGAATCAAGCCGCACGGCAACCTCGGAGGCGCCTGCACCCTCATCCCCCGGCGCACCTTCGACAGACTCGGCTACTGGTGCGAGGATTACGGTCTGTACGGGGAAGAGGATTTCGACTACGGCTGCCGCATACTGCTCGCTGGCTTACAGAACGCGTATCTCGAAGATGAAGAGGCGGGCTTCCACCTTCCTGCGGGGCGTGCCGCCCATATCGACATGCAAACATTCGTTGCGTCCGACGGGATCGAGGAATCGACTTTCCCCCACTACCGTCAATGGAAGGATGCCCAGCGCAAGCAGAATGTGGAGAGCGGTCTGATAGAGCAGAACCTCTCCGCCTACCGCCGTGATCCGTCACGTCTGTATGTGCATTCGACCTTCGTTTCCCGGTGGGATGTCACTGCGAGGAAAGCGATCCATGCCGGAACCGCTGCCCGCCCCCTGAGCGAGCACAATACGCCTTCTCGCCGACAGGACCACGAGCCACGTGCCGCATCGGTCCCCCCCTACGTCAATATCGGCATGATCACCTACAACCGCCTTGAGTTCACCCGTCAGGCCATCGACGCGCTCATCCGGTTCACCGACTATCCTTACGCCCTTACGGTAGTCGACAACAACAGCCAGGACGGCACCCGGGACTACCTCAAGGATCTCCATGCACGTGGCATTATCAGAAACCTGGTACTGCTCGATGAAAACGTCGGCGTCGCCAAGGCATCCAACCTCGCATGGCACCTCGAACCGGATGCACCGTATTATATGAAACTCGACAACGACATCGTCATCCAGAAACCGGGATGGCTCAGACCACTGGTGGAAGCGGTTGACAAAATCAGCGACCTGGGCGCCGTCGGCTACAATTTCGAGCCGCGTTCCTTTCAGTTACAGGAGATAGCCGGACAAAAAATCAGGATCAAGCCGTACGGCAATCTCGGCGGGGCATGCATTCTCATACCGCGCCGCACATCCGATCTGATCGGCTACTGGTGCGAGGAATACGGTCTGTACAGTGACGAGGATTACGACTACGGCTGCCGCATAACCTTGTCGGGTCTTTACAACGCCTACATGGAAGACGAGATGATCGGTATCCATCTCCCCGCAGGAAGGGCAGCTGTTATTGATCCAGAAACGCTGGTCGCTTCGGACGGCCAGGAAGAGATTTCCGACCGGGAGTACCGGCAATGGAAGGACGACCGGCGCCGTGAAAACGAGGAGACTGGCATCGTTCAGCAGAATATCACGCGCTACAAACGCGATGCGGCGAGTCGCCACATCGGTTCTCGATTCGCCGAAGAGTGGCTGAAACTCCACGACGTCGACAGGGTCCGATATCAGGAACACCACACAGAAACTTTCATCGACAAGACTTCCGCCCCTTTCTGCCCGACGCTGGTACAAGAGGGTCTCAATCTCAAACAGGAACGCCGCTATCAGGAGGCGTTGGAGGCGTTCACCGCTGCGCTCTCCCGAGGGGACGTTTCCGTGCACGTTCACCGGGGCGACTGCCTCGCCAACCTGGGACGGGTTGAAGAGTCAGAAAAAGCATATCTAGATGCCTTGGGCATCGATGATGGTGACCCCCTCGCCCATGCAGGACTGGGAGTCCTGAAACTGCTGCAGCAACAGTACCACTCGGCAGCGGAAGCCTTTGAAAAAGCACTGCTATTCGATCCAAACAGCTCAAAGGCACTGTGCGGACTCGGGATGGCCCGTTCAGGGATGGGAAATGGTGATGAGGCATTCGTTCTATTCAAAAGGGCCATGGATGCGGACCCGGAAAATCTGACGGCGCTCTACGAGCTTTTGAAAGCGGGTTACCAACTTGATCGACTCGCCGAGGCGGAACCGTATCTGCAGGGGTACCTCAGATATCACCCCGGCAACGGTGACATGCTGTTCTCTCACGCAGGAGTGTTGTATGCCCTCGACCGGTTAGACGATGCCCGGGATACGCTCGACGGCCTGATGGCGCTGTCCCCCGGGTACGAAGGTGCCTTTGAACTCCTGTCAAAAATCGAGGAGAAAGAACTGTCGCGGCTCGCGCGGCGGCTCGCGGCCGACGGGAATCTGGACGACGCACTGGGGGTATTCGGACAACTTGCAGAGAAAGGGTGCCGGTCGTTCCTTACCGGCCAGGGAGACTGCCTGGCGAAACTCGGCAGGTTCGGTGAAGCTGCGGCAACCTACAGGGAATCGCTTGCCTGCAACGACAAAGATGTCAAGGCGATGATGGGACTTGGGGTCGTTCACCTACTGCAGGAGAATCCGGACGAAGCCGCCTCCTGGTTCAACCGGGCCATTCGGCTTGAGCCAGACAACTGCCATGTCCTCACAGGCATGGGGATGACACGGGCACTCCAGGGGGAAAACTGCGATGCGCTGATACTGTTCACCAAAGCCCTCGACATCGATCCGGAGCACCTGACGGCGCTTCATGAACTTCTGAAGATCGGTTACCAATCCGAGAGCCTCTCTGCGGTTGAGCCGTATGTGCAGGGATACCTCATGTATCATCCGACCAACAGCCATATGCTGTTCTCGCTGGCAGGTCTCCAGTACCGGCTCGGAAAATTCAATGAGGCGCGTGACAATCTGGAGCGTCTCCTGATCATCGAACCGGATTACCATGGAGGTGCAGATCTTCTGAAAGAAATCAACAGGGTTGAAACCGGACACACTACTGCAGAGCTGATGGTGGCCGGGGCATGACGAGGATGGCAGCAACCCGGTCGCGCCTCGCCGTGCCCCCATCAATTGAATCGGATATGCATGGATCTCCCGCGCACTGACACACACCGTAAGCTGCAGCTGTTGGACAGCCGCACCGGCGCAGCGACGCTGAAGGCAATTGCCGAAGATGAATGCGAGAAGTTCATCCACAGCTGCTACGACCCAGTTCGAGAAGCTGAGAGCCTCGTTGCCCGATGTACCTGCACCGGTGAAGGGATCATCGTGGTCCTGGGCCTGGGGCTCGGCTACCATGTAGCAGCGCTGGCCGCCCGATTTCCCACTGTAACCATGATCGTCGTCGAGGCGCTTCCGGAATGTGTTCCCCTGGCTCGACAGGTTGGTCTGGTGGATTTCGACGAAGAACGTCTCACCTGTCTCGCCGGGTTTAATCCCGATGATGCCCTGCAAGAGATCACCGAGCGGCAGATATCCGGCGGCATGCCGCCGCTTTCCCTGTTCACCCTCCCCGCCGCCGCCGGCGCCTTTCCCGATTACTACCGCCCGCTGCAGCAGCAGCTGGAGAAAAGCGTCTCAGTAAACCTGGCGGCCCGGCTCCGCTACCGGAAGTTCAGGGATGAAAAGCGACGGGTCCTGCTCTTCGACAGCGGTTATTTCCTGACCAGGGAAGTTGCCACGGCACTGGAGCGTTCGGGCTGCGAGGTCGCGCGACTGCAGTTTTCCGCCGATACTCCCATCGGACCGCTGCTGGCGCGCCTTGCCGGTACCGTTGCCACATTCCGGCCCGACTTCTGCCTCACCATCAACCACCTGGGCTTCGACGAAGAGGGGATCGTCACCCGGTTTCTTGAATCCATCGAACTGCCGGCCGCCTCATGGTTCGTGGACAGCCCTGAACTGATCGTGAAGGGGTACGGACGAAACGCCTCCCCGTTTACCGCCCTTTTCGTCTGGGACACGATCTATCTGGACAGCATGCGCCGGGTCGGGTTCGATAACGTCAGCTACCTGCCACTGGGGACCGATCCCGAACTGTTCCGCCCCCTCCCCTCCCGTGCACCGGAGGTGGCACGCCTGGCGGCGGACGTGGGTTTCATCGGCAACTCCATGACAAAACCGGTCAAGGACAAACTCTCCGTCGTCCATCCGTCACTCCACGGCGCCGTGGCATCCCTGGCCCGGCGACTGAGCGCGGATCGGATGCCCCTAGAAGCGCTTTTCACGAACCTTGCCTCCCCCTTGCGTCAGTGCCTGGACGCGCTGGAACCACGTGAGCGGCTCGACTTCGAGGCAGCCGTGACCTGGCAGGCGACCCTTCTGTACCGCCAGTCCTGCATCGCCCGGTTGCACGGGTTCCACCCCGTCATCCATGGCGACAACGGGTGGCATACCCTCCTGGACGACGGGTTCTCAATCGCCCCCCCCCTCGACTACTACCGGGAACTCCCGTTCTTCTACAACGCCTGCACCGTCAACTTCAACGCCACCAACCTGCAGATGGGAACCGCCGTCAATCAGCGGCTCTTCGATGTTCCCGCCTGCGGCGGATTCCTGGTCACCGATCACCAGGAATCAGTGGAAGAGCTGTTCACCGTCGGTAAAGAAATAATCACCTACCGCGATCCGACCGAGATCCCCGATCTGATCCGCTACTACCTGGGACATCCATCGGCGCGTGACACCGTCGCCCGCCGCGGACGGGAGCGGGTCCTGCGGCAGCACACCTACCGGCACCGCTTGCAGGCGCTTCTGCAAAGGATGACGGACCTTTATGCCTGAAACGTTGCATTATTCTTGACGGCGCCGAGCCGGATTTTTGACGGTTCTCGCTGCACGGCGGCTATTTATACCCGAACGAATACAGTAACGAGCGGCACACCACTTGCTAATTGAGTCCAGGTACCCATAAACGGGCGTACCGGCGCTGCCGGTACGCCCCGTAAAGGACGACGATGGAGATGTGGGAAAGAAACCTGGACGTACTGGCGCGTACAACCCCGGAGCTGGTCGCTCTTCTACGAAATTCCGGAGATGAGAAGGGGCTTACCGTCGAGCGGGCCAGAAACGGCGAGTTGACCGTCAAGCGTGACGGGATCTACCTCCATTCTTCCTTCGATCCGTCTCGCGAGGCGGCGGGATGGGTGGAGAAACTCGGCGGCGATTCCGCCTCCCCGCTCACAGTCGCCGGATTCGGCCTGGGATACCATCTGAAGGCACTTGCGGAAGCGGGCTTTCGGGGAACCTTCATCGAACCCGACGTCGCTCTGTTCCGCCTGGCCATGCAAAACCTGGATATGGTCCAGGTACTGGAACGGTTCCAGCCGCTGGTGGGGCTCTCCGCGGGACAGCTGCGGCGCGCCCATCGAGATCTCCTGGCGGGGCGGCTGGTTGCCCATCCGCCTTCCGTCCGTACCAGCCCCGATTGTCTCGGTGAGATCACCAATTTTGCCGACGCACTCGCCCGTATCAGACAGGGCGGACTGAAGATCCTCCTCGTCAACCCCCTTGCCGGGGGATCGCTGCCGGCGGCGCACCACTGCGCCGCCGCCCTGACCCGACAGGGGCACGAGGTGGTTACGTTCGCCGCCGAGGCGTTCGCCGCCGGCATGGAGTTCTGCAACCGGTACACGCTGCCTGAGCATCGGCAGACATCCCTCAACGGACTGGAAACCTACCTGTCCGGCGCAGTGGAACTGCTGGCCCGGGAGTGCGAACCCGATCTCGTCCTGGCCCTCGCCCAGGCCCCCCTCCTCTCCCCGACCCTGCAGCGGTTCCGGAGCATGGGAATCCCCACCGCCTTCTGGTTCGTCGAAGACTATAGCCTGCTCCCCTACTGGCGCACCTTAGCCGCCGACTACGGTTATTTCTTCGCCATCCAGCACGGTCGCTTCACCGAGGAACTGGCAAGAGCCGGTGTACGGCACCAGGCGTACCTCCCGACGGCCGCGGCTCCGGAGGTCCATCTCCCGCTGCAGCTGGACGATGCCGAACGACAGGAATACGGCTCCCCGCTTTCGTTTGTGGGGGCCGGCTATCACAACCGCCAGCATTTCTTCCGGGGACTGATTGATTACCCCTTCAGGATCTGGGGCAGCGACTGGCCGCTCACCCCACCCCTTGCCCCGTTCATCCAGCGGCAGGCGGCCCGCATCAGCCCACTGGACTGCGTTAAGATATTCAACGCCTCCACCATCAACCTGAATCTGCACTCGTCGACGCACCACCTCGGCATCGATCCAGCGGGAGATTTCGTCAATCCGCGCACCTTCGAAATCGCAGCTTGCGACGCCTTCCAGCTGGTTGACCGGCGCAGCCACATGGCCGAGCTGTTCGCCGACGACGAGATGGAGACCTTCACGAGCATGGGTGAGCTGCGGGACAAGATCGACCACTACCTGCACCACGACGGCGACCGACGCCGCCTCAGCGCCAGGGCGAGAAACCGGGTCCTGAAAGAACACACCTACGACGCGCGCATGGAAGAACTCCTCGCCCTCATGTATTCCGTCTTTCCGAGCATTGGCGTACGGCACCGTGACCGGTTGGCGAAAAAGGAAGCCGGCCGGGCAGAAATGCAGCGTATCCCCGGATTCGGCGATATCCTGAAACGTATACCGGCAGGGAAGGATGCAACATTGCAGAACATCTGCGCGGTCATCAGTACCGGGAGCGGCAGTTTGTCGAGGTCGGAAAAAATATTCCTTATGATGCGCAACATCCGATATGACATGGGTGACGAATAATGAACGATATCCTCGTACTGAACCTCACCCGCTTCGGCGACCTCATCCAGACGACCCCGCAGCTACGTCGTCTCAGGGCAGCCTACCCCCAGGCACGGATCACCCTTGTCGCCCAGAAGAGATTCAGCGCCGTACTTCCCCTCATGCGCGACTTCGACCGGGTCAAGCTGTTTGACCAGGACGAACTGTACCGTTTGATGGCCATCGACGACAATCCAGTGAACGGTTTTGCGTTCCTGGACCGATTCATGTCGGAACTGGAGCAGGACCATTACGACCTCGTGATCAACCTCACCGCCGGCCGGATGAGCGCCTATCTCGTGTCACTTCTTAATGCCGACCAGGTAGCGGGCATCACTTCGGCAGATACGGGCCAACGGGTCATTAGTGGCGCATGGGGCCTGTACATGTACAGCTTCCTCCTTGGTGACGGCAGGCGGTACACCCGGCTGAATCTGGTGGACATATTCAGCCGGATGGGAGGGACGGAACCCGACGGCATGCCGGTGGAACTGTTCGAAACGGATGCCGGCAAGCGATTCGCGGAATCGTTCCTGGCCAGGGAAGTCCCGCCGGGAACCAGGCTGATCGGCATCCAGCTGGGGGCAAGCGAATCCAGCCGCTGCTGGCCGGCGGAATCGTTCGCCCGGCTCTCCGATACGCTCCAGGCGAGTGGCGACGTGCGGACGGTCCTTCTCGGCAGTCCGGCAGAACGGTCACTTGCGGATCGGGTACGGTCTCAGATGCACCGTGCCCCACTGGATGCCGTCGGCAGGACGAACATCGAGGAACTCTTTTCCCTCCTTCGCCGCTGCGCGTTACTGGTCACCAACGACACCGGCACCATGCATTTCGCGGCAGCCGGCAAAACCCCCGTCGTCATGCTCGCCATCGGCCCGGCCTCCCTGTTCTGCACCGGTCCGTACAGTGCCGGCAACCTGGCACTCCAACCGGCACTTCCCTGCTCCCCCTGCCGCTATACCATCAACTGCCCGAACCCGGTCTGCCGCGACATGGTACCGGTATCCGCAGTTCACGGCGCGTGCCGCATGCTGTTGGGCGAGCAGGTGGAGCTGCAGCCCACCTTCCAGGGGGTTCGCCTTTATCGGAGCTACTTCGGCACCGACGGTTACCTGAACTGGGAAGCGCTCTGCAACACCGATCACGATCACGAAGAACTGTCGCAACGATACACCCGTCTCTGGAAAACCGCGCTGGTACCATCCCCGCCGCCACCAGGCCAGTCATCCCCCCTGCTCCCGGAACTTCTGTCCCTTACAAGACAGGGGCTGGAGCTGACGGACCAGATTGAAGCGGCCTCAAGGCAGACGCCGCTCCCGGTGGAACGGATCGTCTCCCTCGGGGAGCAGGAAGCCACCGTGGAGGCGGAGATCAAAGCCCTCGGAGTGCGCATCCCTGCTGCCGCACCCCTTGTGGATTATCTTACCCTGGTGCGGGAAAATATAACCGCAGACGAAATCCAGGCCGTTACCGCCCAGACCCGCGCGCTTTATGAACAAGGAGTACTGCTCGCCTCCCTGCTGTAAACCTCGCACGCCACTCCCGATAACGGGAGTCCCTCCCTCCTTTACGCCTTCCGCCCCCCCGACGAACCGTTTCTTTTTTCTCATGATTTTTCAGCTTCTGCCGAAACCATCAGTAAGGAGATATTACTGCGGCGCGAGGGCTACCATGATCAGGCTCACCAAACTTGACGGCGGCGAATTCATCATCAATGCGGATCATATCGAGATCATCGAGGAGACGCCCGACACCCACATCACGCTCACGAACGGCAACCGGTATCTGGTGCTGGAAAAGGGGTGGGTAATCGTGGAACGGATCATCACCTACAAGGCGCGGATCGCCCGCCGTGCGGATACGAGTCCCCGGCAGAAGTACCTGAAACGGCGGATGGAGGCGAGCTACCAGCCGTATTGCAGACTCGATCGCGACGAAGACTGATCGGCGTCAGACTCAGCACCACAACCACGACAGGTGAATAAACAATGGATATTGCAACCATACTGGGATTAGTGCTCGGCTTCGGAGCGGTCATCGGCGGCCAGGTCCTGGAGGGTGGTCACATCAGTGCCATCCTCCAGCCCACCGCCTTCATCATCGTCGCCGGCGGCACCAGCGGAGCGACCCTGGTGAGCTTCCCCCTGGGGCAGCTCCTGCAGGCGCTCAAGGATATCCGCAAGGCGGTGTTCCCCGAAAAGGCAAGTCACGAAACGATCATCAAGGACATGATCGGCTACGCGGCAAAGGCCCGCAAGAACGGTCTCATCTCGCTGGAGCAGGAGGCCCAGAGCATCAAGGACAACTTCACGAAAAAAGGGGTCTCTCTCGTGGTGGACGGCATCGATCCCCAGAAACTGCGGGAAACCCTGGAGATCGAACTGTCGGCCTACGAAGAACACGCCAAGGGGAGTGCCGAGGTCTTCGAGGCGGCAGGCGGATTTGCACCGACCATCGGGATCATCGGCGCGGTGCTCGGACTCATCCACGTCATGAGCAATCTGGCCGACAGCTCCAGCCTCGGCGCTGGGATTGCCGTCGCGTTCGTCGCGACCATCTACGGCCTCATGATCGCCAACCTCATCTGCCTGCCGCTCGGCACCAAGATCAAGCACCGGGTCAAGGAAGAGCTGCTGCGCAAGGAGATGGTGATCGAGGGACTCATCTCCATCCAGAACGGCGAAAATCCCCACTTCATCGAACAACGCCTCCGCTCGTACACCCAGGATGCGGGCCACGGGGAGAAGAAGGGCAAGTAGAGCATGGCGAAGAAACAGAAAAAACACGAAAAAGAGCCGAACCACGAACGATGGCTGGTGTCATACGCCGACTTCATCACGCTGCTGTTCGCCGTATTCGTGACGCTGTACGCCATGTCCCAGACAGACAAACATAAAGTGGAGGCGCTGGTGGCCTCTATGCGGGAATCGTTCGGCTACCTGAAAACCGGCGCATCGGCCGAGCAGGTCAACGTCGTGGAGAGCACGGACCTCAGGGCCATTCCGTCCATCAAGCCCGAGGTTCTCACCCCCGGCAAGGGTGGAGAAGATAAAGGGGTGCACAGAAACCGCTCTCACGCCGATACGAAGGAGTTCCAGGAGATCAAGACGACCATCGAGGAGTATATGGCGGTGCACGGAGATCAGGACAAGGTGAGTGTCGGCATCACCAAACGTGGTCTCGTCGTGAGTCTCAAGGAAGCGGGGTTCTTCAATTCCGGCAGTTCCGAGGTCAAAAAGAGCTCGCTGGAACTGCTCTCCAAGGTCGCCGATTCGCTCAGCAGTTACAGCAACCCGATCCGGGTGGAGGGGAACACGGACGACGTGCCGATCCGTTCGGCGGCGTTCAAGTCAAACTGGGAACTCTCCACCGCCCGGGCCACCAACATCGTCCACTACCTGATAGACGCCTATGGGTTCGCCCCCGACAAGATCTCCGCCGTCGGGTATGGCGAATACCGTCCCATAGCCGACAACAGTACGGAGGAAGGTCGGCGGAAGAACCGACGGGTCGACATCGTGCTGCTGTCGAAAAACGGCGAAGAGGGCGAGTCGGAGCCGGGTTCCACTGCGCCAAAACCGGCACAGGCCACCCAACCGCCCGCGCCATCCCAGGCTGAACAGCCACCGGCCGTCGATCCGCGCCATCCCGCGTGATACGGGCAAACCGGCGACATCAACAACTCCTCGATCGTCGCGCTCCTGCCGGACTCATCGACTACATATGACGAAGGGCCTCCCGTCATGAAGGCCCTTCCGAAACCACATCCAACGTCGCCCGCTTCATTCAGCGTACGAATTCCCATGGCACCCCGCACAGGCCACGGCCCCCGTTTCAATTCCGCGTGGCACCCACTGCAGACCCTGTGTGCCCAGCCCTTGCCCAGCGCCGCTATCTTGCCCGGTCCCTTCGCGGCCGTCTTTCAGATGGCACGTACCGTCGGCTGTTCCCGCCGTCCCGCAACCATGCCGGCCCGAAGTGACATCATGGGTCAGGAGCGCACCCCCGCCTGGGCAGAAAGCAGGCGCCTCTGTTCAGAGAAGAGGAAGGAGATGATCGCCTCACGGTCCACCTCTTCGATAAGATGAAACCGCGCGGCGGTGTTGTAGCTGGTGCCGCTCTGCCTGCCGAGAACGATCTCGGTGCAACGCAGCGTCTCGACGATGACGTGCACGACCTGCTGGGCGGCATGTGGAAGGAAGAGGTTAACCGCAACGAAGGTCCGTGGTTCAACGTACTCCCGTGTCCGGAACCGGAGTCCGCCACCGCTCAGGTTGATCCGCTGCGGCATGATCTCGCCGCGCCCGTTCCATCGCATCACCATGAACCCTTCACGATACGATCGGATGACCGGCTCCGGCAACGTCTGGATCAACTCGCGGGCGATGGACCATTCGGCATGGACGTCGGGCATCAGCTGTTTTACCGAAATGGAATAGATGAGCGGAATCGCCACATCGAGTCGGAAATATTCCCTGCTCTGTTTTTCGACCACCTGGCCGGTGAGCCGCAGCTGGAACCGCCTTCCCTCCAACCCTCCGGCAACAACGGCATTGCAGCGGCAGAGCGACCAGCCGGTCCATGCCGTCAGGTGTACGGTCGTCCCCGTATCCGCCGGCAGCCCCTCCGCGTAGTCGTCTCCACACAGCTCCAGGCCGAGGTGGTCACCATCGATGGACGTGACGACGCATCCCACCTCTATCGGCTTGCTGTGCCGCGGCTGGATACCGACGTTGACGCTGAGTTCCTCCCTGAAATAACGGGAGTATGCGGCGGAGGTCTGCCGCATGGTCATTTCCCCGCAGCGAGACCTGTAGCGAGCGAGTGGAACAGCTCCCGCCAACTATCGAGTGACGGTGCCAGTTCATATTCCAGGAGATCGGCGAGCAGAACATTATCACGTCGTATCTGGGCTGCTACGATATCCCGCAATATATTATTGAGACGTGTAACCAACAACGTGATGGTACGGCCATCATGACCGATACCGACATCATCACCAGACAAGGCACGTTCCACCAATGTTGCGATCCCAACGAACCGCTCAAGCGCAACAATCATTTCGATAAACTTGTCCCGGGAACGGGACTCGTCACCAGACCGATACAGTTCCGCAACCAGAAGCAGCAAACCACGTACATCGCCCAGGGTATGACTTCCCTCGATCAGGACGCCCAAAACCGAAACCGGCGGTGCTCCCATATCGTCTGTCCCGTCATACCCCATTTGTTCTTTCCTGCAACTCAGCATAATTTCCCCCTTCGGCGTAACCAGAGTTACATGCCAATCTGACGGTCAGCAGACGCGCTTAATGAACGGCACCGTATTGTCACCATCTGTCCCGTATCCGCGCAGCGCGTGTCGTCCCCGCGCAATACCCGCGAGTCGGGACTTGATCAGGTTTGTCTCTCTCTTCGCAAGCGCAAGCACCAGACCGTCAGCTTCAATCACATGACGCAGCGAAACGGACCACCGCTGGCGGCAGCTTTCCACCTCCGGATCTTCCCCACTCCCCGCTGGATGGTCAAATGTATGCGCCATTGCCGCTTCGAACCGATGCATCTCTTCCAGGAGTTCCGAACGACGTACAACAAAACGCTCGATCTGCTTTGCCGTCATCGTTTCCAGATTATTGAGACAAGCCAACGTCTCCCGTTCCAGGACGTCAAACAGTTCATCTCCGGCCTTCAGCAGCCTCTGTTGTTCATCTCGACTCATGCGATATTGGCAATGAGCCGGGCACTGTCAGCCTCTCGCTCGGTTTTCGCTATCTTGATGGCCTCCGCCCAGGTTTCGCGGAGGTGGGTCAATATTCGCAACACATTTTCAAGACGCTCAGGCGAATTATTGATATTCGCGGCGACAAGTTCATCAATGAGATAGGTATACAGCCGCTGCAACTGACGCGCGACATCACCACCGATCTCGTGGTTGAGGGTACTCATCAACTCCGCTACAATGGCGTGGGTCTTACTGATATACAGCCCCTTGCCGGCAACATCCCCCTTGGCAAGCTTGTCAAGGGCGATCCGGGTGAAATTGATGGCGCCGTCGTAGAGCATGATGAGAATTTTTTCCGGGTTCGACGTGGTAACGTGGACGTTTCGGTACTGATTGTAGGGTGTAAGCATGAAGTCCTCCGTGTATGTATGGCTGTTACGCGATGCGAATATTACTTACTGGGCGTGCTTGCGCTGTAGTTCGCCAGGGCACTGAGCAGTGCGTTCCCCTGTGTCTGCAGGGAACTCACCAGGGTTTCCATGGCGGTGAACTGCTGATTCAGACTGTCCTCCTTCTGGGTCATGAGCACCTCCATCTGGGCAATCTGACTGTCAATATCGGACATCTGCCCCTGGATGCTGTTGATCCGGGTGGCTATTACGCCGTTACCCGAATAAGAGGGGGCAATGTAGGGGTTGGTGAGCTGGGTCAGTTCCTCGTTGAACTGTTGTGCAAGGCCGTATTGGTTGGAAGGGAGGTTCGACGTATTGGTATTGTGGGTAAACAGATCGACCACGCCGTTGAAATCGGAGCTGAGAGCAGCGGAAAGCTTGGTGTTGTCGAGCAAAAGGGTGCCGTCCGTCTGGGTCGAAATGCCGATCTGGGAGGCTATCGCAATGGAGCCGTTTGCTCCCGAGATAGGGCTGCTGAGAATCCGCTGCAGGTCCATCTGGAGGTTTATGATCGTTGAATCCCCGGACAGTGGGCCAGCCGTATGCGTCGTGGGGTCATACACGGATTGCTGGTGGATCAGACTCATGGCCGAATTGTAGCTGCTGACGAACTTGTTGATATTCTGAGTCACGGTGGCCGTATCGTTACTCACCGTAAACGTGGTGGTCGCTCCCGCCCCTTCCAGCAGGTTCAACGTCACACCCGGCAGCGCATCGGAAATGGTATTGGAGCTCCGCGTCATACCAACACCGTCCAACGTGAAACTGGCGTCGGTGCCCGCCACGTAGGTCGCCCCGCTCTGGACGAAGGCCGGATTGGCGTAGGCGGCACCGTTGGGTGATGCCGGCGGGGTCGTGAGCCCCGAGAAATCGAGGGTGTAGTTCTTGGTGTCGAGGCCGCTGACCATAAGCCGGTTCGGTGTACCGGTGCTGCCGTCGTTGAGCACCGTGGCGGTAAGGTTGGCACCGGATGCGTTGATGGCGGCCGCAATGCCGTTTAACGAGTTGCTCCCCTCGCCGATCGTGACAGTGATGGGGCTCCCCCCTTTGTCGTCCGTGATGGTGATGGTGCCGGTATTGAAATTGAGGTCGCTTGCGCTCGCATAACCGGAGGATGAGACCTGTCGCTGCGAAGTGGCAAGCTGGGTCACCACTAGTGAATGGGTGCCCGTGACGGCGGTTCCCGTGGCCTGGACCGTGGCGACACTGCTGTTTGCAGCCACAGCGCTTTTGGCGGAAAAAGACGCCACTGAGGCCATGCTGGACACCACGTTCTGCAGGCTGCCGAGGGCAGAGTTCAGCTGGTTGAAGACGTCCACCTGACCCTGGAGCACGGTCTTCCGGTTGGAAAGCAGCGTTTCCGGCTGCCGCTCGATAGCCATCAACTGACTGACGATGGTTTTCGTATCCATTGATGTTGCAAGACCGCTGAACGATATCGTGCCAGTCGTCATCTCAACCTCCCTTAACACGTCTCTGAGCAAGATCAATGCCACACATCGAGTATGGTTATCCTGCTGCAATCACAGCACTATTCGGAATCAGCCCTTCCAGAGCAGAGAATACGTCAATATTCCGACTGCACCTCTGGCCGGGTTTTTGTCAGACAACGACGACGTGCCCTGCTTTACCACTACTTATCGGCAGCACCAAGAAATCGATGACAAAAAAAGAGGGGGCATAACGCCCCCTCGGTACTACAGATGCTGAAATTTATACTACTGCAGGAGTTTCAATGCTGCCTGGGGCGACTGGTTGGCCTGGGACAGGATCGATACGCCCGCCTGCACGAGGATGTTGGCCCGCGTCATGTTAGCGGTCTCGGCGGCCACGTCCACGTCACGGATGCGGGACTCGGCGGCGCTGGTGTTCTCGATG
>JAJYBI010000004.1 GCA_021779095.1 Deltaproteobacteria bacterium | reverse complement strand
CAGACGTTTCAAGTGATGTTCGGCGAAGACCGGGTGCCATTGAACCTGGTGTACTGAAACGGCGGATACACAGTTCATTTGACAGACCCTCAAATCTAGATTTAAAATATTGTTCTGCTTGATTTTTATTAAATGGTATCATCTGATATGGCAGAATTGATTCATTATTAGTCAAAACATCTGATTCCGAGACAACAGAATTCCAAAAAGATGTTCTTGTTGTAACAATAATTTTTGATCCTGACTCTTTAGCCATATTTACGATGTTAGTAAGAGCTTCTATTGGATCTATATTACCCTTGTTCCATAACACATACTCATCGAATCCATCGAATATTATTTTAAATATGCCTGCTTTCAGAGTAACATTTAAGAATTCTTTTTCGTGACCTTCTATCCATTCTATTTGACTACCATGGAACTTGAATGAATTAACAATTGTTTTCCATATTGACGATAAATCTGACATAGACAAGTCTAACCATTGACTAGATTGTATGTATATTGGGATAGAACCAAATTGGAACATTTTATAAGCCAAGTATGCCGTAGTAAAAGTTTTGCCTTGACCTGGCTCAGCAATCATTATTGCAACATCTCCACCTTCAGTCTCATCTCTTAGAAAATTTAACAATGGATTAGGGATTTTTTTTATAAATCCGGAAGGTGTTTCAAATCTTGGCTCTATATAGTTTTTGGGCTCATGAAATTGTTTACTATAAAAATCAACTCGGTCCTTTATAAATAACAACAAATATTCTTTAGTTGTTGATATTTCGGCAAAACCTTTTGGTATTAATGTTTTGAAATTTTTACTCTGGAATTTTTTATTTAATGAGTCAGCAAAAACAACATGTGTTTTGCTTTTTTCCCTCACTAATGATATTGCTTTTCCAACTGACTCAATAGTTGCATCTGCTAGAAAATAAAGTATATTGAATTCATATTCAAATGGAGGTACTTTATTCACTCCTTTATATAAAGCCCACTTTCCTTTGTCTGATTCAAATGGTTTTGGGTTTATAGTCGTAACTTTGCTAAAGCTTATTAGTTCAGCTACTTCATTAAACGTCAAACTCTCCATTTTCCCTCCCATTTTTTATATTATTAACTGTAAGATTAAAAGTAAACAATGCCAATCAATGGCTCTGGTATCAATGCAGCATAGTGTTTTCTACAAAAATCCGGTGAATTCCCCATCAACTTTGATATTTTGTACAGACTTTCACCCTTCATCGCCAACTGACTACCGAACGTATGCCGGAAATCCAGACACGCCCACGACTCCCCAACCTTCCCGTTCTCGTTCCGCAAATATCGTGACAGGTTATCCGGGTCCCACCGCTTACCTGATTGGGTCGAAAAGTACCATCCACCTTCTACCACCTTACAGGGATATTTTTCAAGGTATTTTCGTAAATTTGTGCTAACCGGTACCACGCGGTTGACCTTAGTCTTCGGCTCCCAGAATTCTTTGTTAACCGTCTTGGCCCGCACCCGGATCATGCCGTTACCACCCGCTGCAAAATCCACATCATCCACGGTAAGCCAGCACAATTCCTCCCGACGCAATCCGGCATAGATATACACCGCAACCATAACCTGCAGGTCTGGCAGATGCTCCAACGCCTTCAACTGCTTGTCAATCTCATCCAGTTTCAGGAACGATATCTCCGGTGCCCGCTCCCGGTAACGTTCTACCTTGGCCGCGGGGTTACGATCTCCGGGAAGGATCAGGCCGTTCTGCTGCATCGACCAGTTGAACAGGCGTGTCAGTATCTCCCGGAACCGGTTGGCGGTCTTGGCCCGCAAACCCTTCCTGCGTACCTGGGTGGCGATGAACGCGGAGATATCCGCCGTGGTGATCTGCTCGAAGTAGTTGGCCTCAATCCGGTCAATGTCTCCCCGGACCTTGCACTTCTTCGCCTTGGCGCTGATCTTCTGGTTCTTGATCTGCAATGCGGGACAAACAGGACCGAACGCCTCCCGAAGATAGTAGAGGTCGCGGACAACGCTGCGCTCGGTCTTCACCGTCTGCATGTATTTTATGTACGCGGAGAGTGCGTCAGGGATAGGGGTCTTGGTGGGGAACGGGACGGCATCGCCCCGGTAGAGGGAGGACTCCAGTTGACGGAGTTTCTCTTTGGCGATCTGGAGCGACTCGGTTTCCAGTGACAACCGTTTCGTCTTGCCGCCCTTTCGGTACTGCGCGTAGTAGACGTTCTTTCTTTTGATGAGACTTGCCATGGTTTACTTCCTCCGTGGCAGGTCCGCTTTTTTGTGTACATTTTTGTGTACAGCGGCAAATAAAAAGGGACCTGCAAGTTATGCAAGTCCCTAGAATTATTTGGTTGCGGGGACAGGATTTGAACCTGTGACCTTCGGGTTATGAGAGGACTTCACTACCTAGCCTGACTCACCACACCTCATATTATCAATAGGTTACAACATCACCTCACCATAGCTAAACACTAAATTCCGATAAAAGTCCCGACACTTTTCACGACAGTTTAGCTATGGTATTCATCCAGTATTGATGCAGCATGAGCCAGCTTATTGGGTGCCATATGAGCATATCTCATGGTTGTCTGGATGTCTGCATGACCAAGCCACTCCTTGATTGTTACAAGATCCACCCCTTTGAAAAGCAGTCTACTCGCGCAGGTATGCCGTAAAGCATGTAGTACAAATTCTCTATCATTCTGTAACTCCATCTGTTTACGCACCCATTGCCATGCGGTAACAGCCATATCATTCTTCAATTGAAAAGGCTTCTTGCCATCAATATGCTTCCGAGCTTCCATGATAGCCCTTACCCTTTTGGTCATGGGTATTGACCTCGCCTTTCCTCCCTTGCTTACCCAGATTGTAATCAGGTTATTGTCGAAACTGACATCCTCATATTTGAGCTTCAACATCTCTCCAAGGCGCATGCCCGTATCGACCAAACAGACGACCAAATCAGCCATATGAATATAGAATTGCCGTCTACTTGTATGGACTGTCTCCCTGAACAATGCACAGACTATATCCTCCTCTTCTGTGGAAATTACCCTTATCCTCCCCTTGGGAACTTTGGCAAGCTTGATATAATCCCACTCAAGCTTTTTGTACTTCAGCATGGTCTTCAACACTTCAAGGGTCCTATTCACCGTTGCAGGCTTGTTACCCCTCCCCTGTAACTTGAGCATCAGTTTACGTACTATATCCTGATTAACATCACCAATCGGCATATCTCCGATAAGCTCAACAATCCTGTGCCCTCTTGCCAATGAATTAACCGAATCCTTGTTGTATCTCCAGCGGACATCATATAGCTCTTGAACCACATCCGAGAGTAGTAGTCTTGCGGCTTTCTCCTGAGGAGTCGCCTTTGCATCATCAATAATTTTCTGTTTCTCCAAAGCCTCTGCGTGTTTCGCTTCACGCTTGGTATACTTGCCGGTGCTCTTATTTACCCTTACTCCATTCAGCATGAAGTCCATGTAGAAAACGCCCTTAGAACCTCTTCTATATACGGCCATGACATACTCCTTTCCAGATTGCAAAAACAAAAAAAGAGGCTCTTGGCCTCTTTCATGTCTGCTCATATGTTGTTGGGTTGTTGGATGTTTATTGCTGATTGGTTACTTCGGGATTACGTGCTGGTGGGCATCAAGCATTTCTGCTGCATCTATCAGCTTGTGAAGTGGAAGATGTGACACTCTATGCGCTTTCGGGATGAGGGAATATCCTAACCACCCATATATGCTTTCCGGTTCAACTCCTGCCTCTACCAACCTCTGAACACATGTCTTCCTGAGAGAATAGAGAACCAATCTCCCGGCATCTTCTATCCCGAGCTGTTCTCTTACCCATGACCATGCCATGCGTATCTGCATGTCATTAAGGTTGAATGATTTATCTTGCCCTGCTTCCTGCCTTCTCTTCAGGATTGCCACTACCCTTCTTGTCATGGGAACACGTCTTGGGCTGCTCTTGGTCACTCGGACGGTAATGAATCTTTTCTTAAAGCTGATATCCTCGTTCCTCAGTTCTAAAGCCTCGCCTAATCGCATACCGGTATCAGCCAGTACCTCCACAAGATCGGCAACATCAGGGAAGCAACTCTTTACCTCCCCTTGCTCTGTAATTCGCAGAAGATCTACTATCTTGGCCTCCTCATCCCTGGTTATGATTCTGGTTTCCTTCAGGATATGGTTCTTGATCCTATTCATGCTTTTCTCCTGTTCTGGACACAAAAAAAGAGCCGTATAGGCTCCCGTCCTGTTCCTGATATGTAGTTAAGTAGATGGAAATGATTTCTGATTACTGCGTTACTGGTAGGTTTGTATTACGGAGATATTTTGGAGCGGTAATACGGATTATCTACTTTTGTGACCCGTAGTTTCGACGGGTTTAATCAAAATCAGCAACTTACAAGACCACATTACATATTGGACATACTTCAAGACGATATACATCTCGTTCAGGAATAATTGTCATTCCTCTTGGGCTAGAAGTCAAAAGTAACGAATCGTTACCTTTGAATACTTTCTCACACTTACAATGATCTTCAATTGCTTTTCTTGAGTTTGCATACCCCAAAATCTCAGCAACATCCTTAGCTACAAACCAAGGTCATTATCTGTTTGTTACAGCAATCCACAATCTGCAAATGATGTATAGGTCTCTCCTACGATGACATGATCCAGCACCTTGATTCCCAACAGGTCACCGGCTTCCTTGAGCCGTCTTGTTATCTCGGTATCTTCTCTTGAGGGGCTTGGATCTCCGGTAGGATGATTGTGGATCAGGATAATTGCTGCTGCACTGGAAAGTAGTGCTACCTTGAAGACCTCTCTGGGATGAACTATGCTCTGGTTCAGACTGCCTACTGATACCTGGTCAATGCAGACAATTCGGTTCTTGCCGTCCAGGTGGAGAGTCAGGAAGTATTCCTTTGTTTCACGCCTGAGAAACTGGAAGGTATCGAAGATCTGCTTGGGCGAGGTGTAACGCGTATTGGGTTTCAGGTAGTTGGTGACATCTTCCTTGATCGTTAGGGTCTCATAGACAGCCTTGATCTGCTTGAACCGGATGGTTCTGGGCTTCTTGGTTACTTCCTCATGTTCGAATAGGTTATTGATGGTCATGGTAGTACTCCTTTCTGATAGCGGTTGGTTGTCATACGGATTCGGGACGTACTTGGGCCTTGGATGGTTGATTTTCCTCCTTCTGGTTGGGATATAATGAATCTGGGGGTGGAACCATGAGACTGCTGAGGAACAAGGTGTGGAACTGGTGGGATGTTTCGTTGCTGAAGTGGAGTTGCCTGTTTTTTGGGGTGGCGATAGGTTCTTATCTGGCTGATGTGGTGAGACCGTATTGGTGGGTGTTTCTGCTGTTGGCGATTGTCTTTGCCATAAGACCGGCGATCAGTTACTTCAAGGACTAATCCGGCATTACTCTCCTTTCATGTTGTAGTGGACTACGTAATTTGATTGTGCTAAGAATGCTTCTCTTCTGGGAGGTATACTGCATGTCGTTGCTTGTAGATGATCTATCTTCTGCGCTGAAGGAACTTCAGGAAACTGCCCTCATCATGACCAGCGGCAAACTACCTACTGCCAGTGAGATGGAACGGTTCCATAAAGCTATCGAGTGGTCCAAGAGAGTTCTGGACCGAATAGAGAGGGAATCATGACGAAATCGGACTTGATAAATCTGGTTGCCACAAAGAAAGGGTTGACCCTGAATGAAGCTGACATGGTGGTTGATACCATCTTTGATTCCATGGCTGATACCCTGGTTGCCGGTAACAGGATAGAGATACGGGGTTTCGGCAGCTTCGAGGTCAAGGAGTATGAGGGATATACGGGCAGGAATCCCAAGACAGGTGAGCTTGTAGTCGTAAATCCCAAGAAGCAACCATTCTTCAAGGCAGGTAAGGATATGAAGGAGCGGGTCAACGGGAGTAGTGGTAAGTAGTCTGTTTCAGATAAAGATTTATGCGAAACTGATCCACCCCTTCAGGTGCAATATGAGGAACTGTTGTAATTTCTTGTACTAAATTGCAATAGTTATCCACTTTTCTGCTACAAGAAATATTTGTTATCCCAACTACCTTTCAAAATAATATTTCAATTACCCATATTTACTATTGACACATCATTTCAACCACTTACCTGCACTGCCCATTCCGTATGCAAGATGCTGAAGTACCCAATATTACGCTGATGCCTTCAGAGTTATCCACAGATGCAGGACACTTTTCAACAGGTGTCGTGGATAACCTGTAACCTCAGCTACACATGCTTCTCGGATTGATATCTCACCTCCTCTTTTTCCCTTTTCGCAACGATTCTGATAAGCCCCTTTCCACACTTGATACAGGTATCATCGGGAGGGTAATAATCCTCGTAAACCTCCCGACATCTGTTACATCTGAATAGTGCCATCTGGTTGCCCTCCTTAGATTAGGTAGTCCTGTAATCTGGTTACGATATCCTCCGGTTCCATCTCTTCCCAGCCTTTGCCTAAGATTTCAGCAATGTCATTTTCGTAGTGAAGGAATACCGTGTTGACCGGATCAGGTTCATCCGGCATGTAGGCATCCAGCCCCAGATACCCAAGAGCATTGTTGCTGGTCAAGACATAGAGACATACGGACTGCTGGAAGATCTGGATACGATCACTGGTACCGGCTGATAGGTGATAACTTCTACCCTGGTGTTCGAGGACAAGTCCCCTGTTGTGGAGTCTGAGTTGGGATGCCTCCTGGAAGGTCATGGTTCTGATAGTTAGAGTTATACGGGTCATTGTCTCCTCCATTAATTATTTGAAGTGACATGGCTATATTTGCCGATGTCCCTCCCTGTTGGTGATATGCTGTTATCGATAGGTGGTTCCGAAAGGCAGGGTGAATAGATGAAGCTGTTTAGGAAGGTAGTCTGGTCACCGTTTGCCCTCACCTGTTTGAAGTGGAGTGCTCTCCTTTTCGGTATGATCGTAGGAGCATACGTCTCAGGCTTTGTGAAAAGGCATGTGGTGTTGCTACTGATTATTGCTCTGCTACTGATTATCAAACCCCTGATGACTTATTTCGGAGACAAGGACACATTCAAAGGTAGCTAGCCCATCTTCCAGAACTCCTTTCAGATTAAGGTTATTCCCCTCTCAACTAAGGATTGATACCTATACCTACCCCGAGACGAGAAAAGGGCTTGTAGGTCAAATTTGGAGGCCAGATGTTTGGTTAATGAGAATTGTGAATTGCTTATTTGAATTACGAGGTGGGTACTGCAGATGATGGGAGATTGCGGTGGGGGTTATTCTGATGCTTCGCTCTCTTCACCTCCTTTCCGATAGAGGATATAGTCTGCCGCCTTTTGGGCCTGAGCTGCTGCTGTGACCAGCATCTTCTTGTCATTCTTCAGTTCAGACAACCATCCCGAGATATAAGCAGCACTGTTCTCCAGGGTCTTCTGTTCGATACCGGAAGATGCACAGAGGAATGCAGCTCCCATCTCGGCTACCAGTTCTTCTTTGGAATATTCATGTGATCCGAAGTATGAAGGTTCCTGGACAGACTTCCTCCCTACCCTTGAGACATGTCCGGTGCTGTGGGTCAGTTCATGGAACAGGGTTGAGTAGAATTCCTCGCTGGAGATGAACTGTTCCGGAGTGGGCATCTTGATGCTGTCTCCCAGGGGAGAATAGGAAGCACTCTTGCCACCGTAACTGATTACAGGTCTGTTGGGCATGTAGGTAACGATCTCTTCTGCCCTCTCTACCGGACTGAAGATATGGATCTCCTCTTCCGGATCAGGAACCTTAATCCCTTCGCACTGCTCGACATTGAAGACGCTGTAATACCTGAGTAACGGAATCTTGCCCGATGCATCAGCTTCGGGATCATTGCTATCCTTCCTATCTATCCACTTCCAGAAGATAACTGGAGTAGCCTTCTCCCCTTGCCTGACATGCCCTCCCTTCTCGGTAGCCTGCCTGTAGGTCATCCAGTACGGCGAGTTGTACTCCATTGCACTCAAGAGGAATAAATTGATTCCGTGGTACTCCCTCTTGCTAACCAGGTTACAAGGCATACCACTTACCCCTTTCCAGGGTTTTCTCCAAGGCACAGTTCCCTTCTCCAGAAGCTCCAGAATCCTGTTGTTGACCATTCCATAGACGTTTGACATGACATCCTCCTTTGGGTTGCGCAGACAAAAAAAGACGCACGATCCGGTTAAGGACACATGCGTCTTCTGATATCTGCTGGTTAGAGTTGTACTGCTGATTACGTTGCTAGAAGTTCACCTCCTTTCAAAATATGAGTTCTTGACGCACTACGACTACTTTCACATTGAAGTAGATGAGTACAACCTGCTGACATATTATTTTGGGTACCCGGGGTTCCGGATTTCAAGGTTTTCTTATTGATATTCTGTATATAGGGGTCGGACTAACTTAACATTTTGGAAGCTGAGGGGGTATTTTATCATATTGGGTATATTATGAATTCTTGAGGTGAAAGAGCATGCTAATTCTACATGCTCTTCCATTCCTACCTTATGCTGCCATATCAAGTTCAGCTATGATTGCGGTGTATCTTTTTAACACTTTCCAAATGCAAGTAGATCCAACATCATATCTACGAGCGAGTTCTGATTGTTTCCATTTTCCTGTCTGATATAACCTGCATATTTCAATCCTCTGATCATAGCTTAACTTGTAGTGTGGAATAAGACCTATATCTCCTGCATGTTGCAGATTTTCAAGACATGTTACCCATTCAAGGTTTTCAATTCGGTTATCCATCTTATCACCATTCTTGTGGTTAACCTGAGGTCTATTCTTCGGATTTGGGATAAATGCTTCAGCAATAAGTCTATGAAGATAATGCCAGGTTCTTTTTTTGTTTTTTCGCAATCCTACTTGTATATAAAGACATTTCTTTCTATCAAGTTTTAACCATTTACCTTTAATCCCATTTCTGGGGTATCTCCATACTCTTCTATGCGATGTTATTGCATACAATCCCTCGTATCCTTTTATATCTTTAACTTTTTCTCCTAAATATAAATCCATTTTTCACCTCTTGTATTAACATATATTTTGTATGTTAATAACAACAAAGGTGTCAAAGATAGGTAATTTTGGAATCAACTTAAGCTAACATCTTACAAATATTTATTATTGCTGATTTGAGACAAAAAAAGAGACATAGAAATAATCCATGTCTATAGTTAAAAGAATTGAGTTTTTTTTGATTTAATACTAACCAGACTAACATTTTGATATTTTCAGACAGGCATTATTCGTTGAATATGCTTCAAGACTGCTACTCAATTATTCTCAAAATCATCAGAGTTTTACTCGGGTTGTGGTTATTATCAGGTAAGAGTTGTGAAGTTTACAACCTGCATAGTGGCTATTTCATATAAAGTCCTCAAAATCAAACACCATGAGGCACATGTCGCGATGACATTTATTGGTGTGACGGCTGCTGTACCGTCAGTGAATATAAATTAGCAGCATCTCCAGATCGTTGAAGTGTCCTAGAGGCAAGTCCTGCGGGAGATAATGGAGTTCAACTGACAGTTTAGCCACGAGTTCAGTTGACATGCGGTAAAGCTAGACCTGGGCGCATTTTCCATTATCTAAAAAGTGGTGTATCCAACACACTGAACCTGTTACGTCCTTTATTTATTTTTTTGAGATGAAGGATGTACAGGGGGTAGTGTATCCTCTGAAGTTATGTAACTTATCTGAATTTTGGTTAGCTTATAAGGAGGTAATATGATCTGTATTATTTTATTATTAATTGATTTTTGTTTTTTATTTTATTATATGTAACCTTGATAACTGATATGTATTATAGTTATCATGTTATTTTGTTATGTTTACTTTTGTTATATGTGTATTAGTTATAAGTTAGCGTGTTTGTCATTAACTGGTTATTATCTTAACTTTCATTGTACCAGACAGTATAGTAGGTTATCAACATATCAACATTATATTAGTCTGACAGTTATTTCGTCTATCATAATAGCATTAACTATCAGCATGATATGTTCATAGTAAATTTTACAACAGAATCAGGTTTACTTCTCATCTCAGTACAATATCAATTTAGGTAGAATTAAAATAAATAACATATCATGTATTTGCAATATTAAGATATATTCTAGTGTTGCGAGATATTGCTTTAACAATTTTTGTATATCATTTATACTTTTTATTAATCAAATATATTTTCGGTACCAATATTTGTAAGAAGCTCAAACTTTGATTCAAACTCCTCATCACATTTGCTAGATTTACTAGCACTTGCCATTGATTTATTACCCATTCTTTTTTGAATATAGTTTTCTAGTTTTGCTATAAAATCTTGTTCGTCATTTTTATCGATAATATTATTAGTTTCAATGTACGTAACATACAAGTTATCAACATACGCATCAACATGAGGAATAAGTTTTACCCTTTCATCTGAACTTAGATCACTTTTAGCCTTTCTCAGCAGTGCGTTATCATACACTACATCACTATTTTGTTTTTTACTACAAACAGTTTTATAATCATTAGTTACTGACAGTACATCCTTGTGTATTATTTTACTAGTACCGTATCTTCTATCATATACATGCTTTTGTATCCTTTGATGTATATCAGATTCATGCTTGCCAACATAATAAGGTCTAAATTCATGTACCTTGAACGGTTTCATATCAACGAAAGAAAATCCTAAGATATAAACGCCTTTTTTATTAAGATTATTTGGATTTCTCAGATAATCTTGATAACATTCCAACTTGCTAAATTGCAGAGTGATTTTTTCCATTTCTTCCTCCATTTAATTAATTGCATTCTCGCGAATCTCATATATTTTTTTTAGCAAAACTTATCTTAACAGCGAAATAAATATTATCAACATACTAATCATTAAATCCACAGCTTATTTTCGTACAAGACAAATGGACTAACTAGCCGTACTGCTTGGGATAACAATTCCAAACCATTCAATGTAGATTTTTTTAGCAGGCAAAGGATCGCTTATGCGAACCATCAGACCAGTTTTGTTCCTCTTATACCGTCCCCCAGGAGCCCTCAATATTCCATTGCAAGAAGGGCAAGGATTCCCGATTGAAATGCCAGTAGCATAAAACTCACAGATATCTTCCGACATTTCAACTATTCCACTAATGCCGCAACTTTCACATATAAAAGGAAGTTGTGAACATAAAAAAAGGTGTCCTGCTACCTGAACATCTCCTGTCCATGTTACAGGCTCCTGTATTTCTGTAACCGTGCGATCTCCAACGCGATCCATTAACCCTTCGCTGTTTCTTATATACTTGCCGCTACTACCTTCAAGTGGTAAAAGTTTACCATTACAAAATGGGCATGTGCGTTCGATTACAATACTACCAGAATCGATGAACTCAATATATTCCTTCGCTGCGACAACTCCCCTTAAATCACATTCATTGCATACAAAACTAAGATATGTATTCTGCGGACATTCCTTCGTCATGAAACTACCCCCCTCATCAGATATCTTGATACATTTCCAACTAGACAGGCTTGATGAGATCTGGCCCATCCTTACTTGAAATATTGACCAAGTGTGCGACAGGATACGTCTCCATCCAGCCTGAGGGGTAAGGCTGCAAGAGGGGCGTAAGGTCTTCAGGAGAAGTAACGGAAGGATCAAGCCAGGTATCATATGCTGAGGGATGTAGGATTACCGGCATCCTGTTATGGATAGGTTCGAGGAGTTCATTATTGCTGGTGGTGATGATGGTGAAGGATTCTATAAGCTCACCTTCTGGAGATTTCCAATGATCCCAGAGACCAGCGAACAGCATCGGGTCATTACCCTTCAGCTTGACAAAGTACGGAATTTTCTGCTTCTCAATATGCTGCCATTCGTAGAAGCCATTTACAGGGACCAGACATCTCCTATGCTTCAGTGCTGTACGGAAAGATGGTTTCTCCTGTACCGTTTCAGCTCTGGCATTTATCATCTTGGACCCGATAGAAGGGTCTTTAGCCCAGGATGGTATAAGACCCCACTTTAGGTGATCAAGATGCCTTTGGTTATCTATGGTCCTGATGACAGGAACTTGCTGGGTGGGGGCGATATTGTAGCGAGGCTCTAGTGGTTGGATATCATGCAAGTGTAGGGACTTGAGGAGATCAGCGGTTAGTTCGATTAAGACCATTCTCCCGCACATGGGGCACCAACATTTTCAATGTAGAAGCGTAATTCTGGAACAAATTCAAGAGCGGACTATCAGGTGGTCATTATCTCTAAACAATTAGAAGATAGTTCAATAGGTGAATTTTACCTACATGGAAACACCTACAGCTACAACGCCATAATTCTATAGATTAAATCGTAAAAACATCTGGCAAATCACGACATTCACGTAAGTGATCATAAGCAGCATTATCAATTTTAAGAAAATTTCTTTTAAAACCATTTCTAACCTTGAACATATCTAAACCTCTTTCAATGTTTACAATAACAACCTGAGCTTCAATATGTCTTGCATGAAATATAGAACTATCGTCGTATTTCATTACTAAACTAATTGGTAAATTATATTTATTACGCAGTGGCACTATCAGATCATTATGTAATTTATTTTTTATATTATCACGTGTAACAGAACAATTTGATGTTGTAGCAGTATATATTTTTATATCACCAGTGGGAGAAAAATGTCCATTATTAATCCATTTGCCTATAACATACTCTAAACCAACCCTAAATTGAGTAGTATTTTTTCCAGAACCAATTTGTTTATCGTAAATCCTTAACCATTTTGCAAATTTAACAATCCTATTAAATATGTCATCAACACTAGACAACGGTATAGTATCGATTGGTGGAAAATTATCTGCAAACTTATATCTTTCTGATTCAAAAGAAGAATTGACATAATCTGAAATTTCAATAATTTTATTCTGTGGATAATGCTTTGCGATAAAGCATTTACCAGTAATTAAAGCATCAGCATCACATGACAAAACAACAGCTTCACAATCAGATCCGCAGCTAGCTGAGACATACGATTTAAATAAGACTTCATTACATTTTACAATCCTCTTTCGCTTGTTTTTTAGTAATTCTTGCATCCATATTTGTAATTTTTGGCCAAAACTTGTTGGTAGCGAACTGATATTCCGAATGATATCTTGTTCAATTTTACCAGTTGGATCAGTCAGCAATAACCCATTTGTATTAATACCCCTAAATAATATTTCAGCATTTATTTTATGTTCATTATCAATAAATATTGCAGGATCAAACGTATCAGGTGCAATAACAGCGAACATTAGCATGATAACAGCTCCTTTTCATATCAATTCACGTAGACGTTCTGGGAAAAAGCCCCCAGGCCAATCGTCTAAAAAATCACCATTGGAGTCTATTATAAGCTGTTGAGCTTTAGCACCACTTTTATGCCTCGATACATAAACTACAGATATATCATTATGCGACATAACACCATCTCGTATTAGCTTTTGTAGCCTAAGTATTAAATGCTCACTATGTGTTTCGATAATAAATTGGTTTTGTCTTGGTTCCTTGATAGCTTCTGCTAATAAGTCACCAAGATCTGCTTGCAACTTTGGATGTATGTGCACTTCCGGCTGTTCAATTGAAAGTATTTTATCTGTTGATGCCAAACTTTGAACAATAAAAGGCAGAATTTGACTTATTCCAAAACCCACATCTGACAACCCAACTTCAACTGCTTTAGTTCTACGCGTATCTTGCAACCTAACTTCAAATAAATCTTTTACTCTAGGACCTAAATGCTGAATCTTTAGCCTGTAACCGATTCCTAATTTATCAAGCCATGTATTTGCATCGTCTACCAGTTCTGGATTTCTAAATAAATAATCAGGAAGCAGCTCTCCTTTGTAACCTACATCCTGAGGACTAGTTCCTGTAAATATATACCAACGCTCTGGAGGTCGCCTAAACGGTCCGAGTGGGAATAGCATTTCTAGAGCCTGCTCTAGGATACGACCAGCAAAAACTGATAAGCGTCCAGAATCAAGTGTAAAGTCATTAGAAATACGTGCAGTACTACGTGAGAACGCTTCTTCTGGTACAGGATATTCACTATCCCGAGTAACACCATATGGGACAAACCCATCAATACCTATTATTGTATTAGCTTCAATAGTTATCATCCGTTGAATATATTCGTCCAGTGTAAATTGCTTTCTATAGAACTTAATTGCGTCATCTATTATGCTTTTATATACATCTCTATATTCTACATTTGTCATTTCGTCTTCGAATAAATAGTTCTGATCAAGCCCTTCACGCTTTTTTATTCTGAGCAAATAATCAACAATGTCATTCTTTTTTGCTAATGCTTTTTCATATAATTGGCTCCATATTTTAGATTCTTTATTTACCCATGAACATTTCATGAATTTAAAATTTGAATGTAACGCTCTTCTATCCCTTCTATACAACATAAATAATTCTCTACGAGCTCTTTTAGCAATTTTTTGAATTGGCTCAAAAACTACTAAACAATCTTGATTATCGCCTGCGAAAATTGATATACGTTTCAGTACAACTTCTTCATCTATAGATGGCCTAGAAAACACCAACTCTATACTTATCTCTTTATTATATTTGAATATGTCGTATGTATTGAATAAAGCACTATTGATTTTATATTTATCAATTCCTACTTTTATGCTGAGGTCTTTTTTTAAATTATGATCGAACAATAACTCTTGAAAGCTACCTAGATCTACTATACCATGGTCTGCTCTCGGCATTAATACTGCCCCAGCTTCCCTGCTTTCTCTTGTTTGTTTTAGCAAGTTAAGCGATTGTAGTATTGTACTTTTACCAGAGCTATTTTCACCAAATATCAATGTAATTGGTGCAAGCTTTATTTTTGTTCTTTTGCCAAATGCTTTAAAATTTTCAATTTCAATAGTGCTTATCATTGTATCACCTTTAAGAATTTGTAGATAATTCAACACATTTAAATAAGATTAGTTCTTTAAATCTACATCCCACAACTTCTTACTATTCTTCATTATCAACCGCTTGAATCCCATTTCCCTAAGATCAGTTACAACACTCTTGCTCTTAACCATCTGCCTAGCGAACTCGTAGCTCATCCCATCCCAGAAGATAACCAACGTCTTTCCATCCTCTCCAGCAAGATCAAGGGTAGCCAAATATCCCTTCTTACGCATCGACCTTTCAAAGGAGTCCAGGAAGATCATCCTACTCTTCAAACTCTTGCCCTGCCCTACTGGCCCACCAGTAACCTCGACCGCAAGAGGCTTGTTGGTCTGGGTATGCACGTAGAAGGCAAGAGGGAATACAGCTAGTGCGATTACCAGAAACTTCCAGTTCACCTTGTACCAAGGTCTTCGGGCAGATATTATTTTGAACATAGATTACGAAAATTATTTATTCCACCACGTCATATATACCAACATATTCGCGTCATCTGGATGAGTTTTACCACCAAGACTCGGATGGTAATGACCATCACGTTTTTGATCATGATACTTTTTATAAAGCAACGTATTTTTGCCATTTTTTGTACACATTTTAAACAAGTATTCTTCAAGTTCTAATGCTTCTGCGGCAGTTAACGGTGATGCTATAGTAACAAAATGCTCAAAACCTATTTTATCATATGAATCACCCTTTTTTGTCGCATCCCAACATGTCAGTCCTATAAGATACTGATCGAGCAATTTTGAATTAACGATAGTTTTAACAGTATTAAGATATTTTTCTTTATGGTTTGATTTCATAAACGTTCCTTTTGTTGAATAATATTTTATTAGTACAGTTTTGACGACAGCATGGAATTCAATTAGTTATTACTATTCTTTCTAGCTTCTCTTGCCTTAGCGAGGACATCTGTTAAGCCTCTATCAATTGCCATCTGCCTTCTGGATTCAGAATAGCTCTTTGCAGCAAGACTCTGGGAACTCGGGATACCGAACTGCTTCCTATACTGCCCAGGCTTGAGGTCGTGAGCCTGCTTGATATGACGAGTAAGGGTCTTGAACCCTCCCATACCACATACCATACATATGACTTCATTCTTCTTGAATGCCTGCCTGACGGTTAAGACAGGCTTGAGTACTTCGGTAGGGGCAACAGGTACACCGCCCGCAAGGGACAGGAGAAAAGCATGTACCTTGTGAAGCTCTTCCATGAGCTGGTCTGTTGTCATCGGGGTTGAGGAAGCATGTGATTGTACGATTTCTGCGGTTAGTTCCATTAGTTTGGACATGTCAGCCCTTCCTTATTCGAAATTATTTCCTATTGGTCCTATACGCATTCACAACCCTTATGGTAGCTTGCAAACGCCTGTACTCATCTGACTCCATAGCAACTAAGCCCAACTTCCCTAATTTGTCACGATGGATTCCCCAGCCAAACTCCTTAACCAGTGCAGCACGCTTGATATTATATGATTCTAGCTTCAGATCCGTCCTACCCCTACGGACCACATGTAGCTCGTGAAAGAATTCCTGCTCAGTGAAAACGTAAGGTTGTTCATGGAGGATTTCATATCCGATTCTGGCTATAGTTTTCCTCTTACCTAGTGGTGGTGCTGATGACTTGGAAACAAAGCAATCTTCTGCCACTAAGATCAATTCTTCAGCATTCGCCATATATTCACGCCTTCCTCATCTTCTGAATCTCGTCTAGGATCTCAGCCTTGGTTATTATGCCCTTCTTCTCCAGGACGGTCATCAACGCCATCATTTCGAAGGCGTGACTGATCACAACACTTTCAAGCGTTACGGTTTCTTCTTGTCCAAGCATCTCTGCCATACCATTCTCCAGCGTATCAATTTATATTGCTTTTTTCTTTTCTACTCCATTGACAACCACAACGAGAGCAGAGCCATATTGGGCAGTCATTAACATCATACGTGGCGTACCAAACCTGACTTTTCGCAGTTGTATTACATTTACTTACGGTTCCATTTATTCCTTCGCCGTAGCATGCATCTTTATATTTTCGTAAAATCACCTTGCCCGTACTTGACAAATGATTCCCAGGAGACATGAATACATTCGTTTTACTTTCCGAGTTACTTTCCTCAGTATCCGTTAGAATTTTGTCGATATTAAATGAAGACGGCACAATAGATGCCTTTTCAGGCATTTTGTTTTGTTCGGAAATGATACTTCCTGATGTATCGACCTTTACGGTTAAATCACCGACCAAAGCATAATACAAATAATATGCCCCGAACCAGTGCTTCGTTTCTGTTGTTCTTTTTACAGGTTCATATCTTTTGACCAGAATTGGTGATTCATTTACGACCCCACCAAGTTTTACGACATTATCAATAAACCTTCTTTGGCCAGCACTATCCAATATTATAGAATCACTATCATTCCGCCATAATACACCGGCTACAATTCCAATCCTTTTATTGCAGTTAGCAATATTTTGTGTAAACCTACCACCAAATATGTCATCAGGTAACATGTTGTTTAGATTGAATTTACTAACTCTCAATATATCATTTCTGCTATCAGTATTATGGTGAGATTTTTCCATACTATGGTAAACGTATGTTTTGAACTCGCAGGCTAAGTAATACTTATTGTCAGGACTTATACATAAAATATCAAGTCTTTCTTCTTTGTTTTTTTCATGATTATTTATTTCGGCAAAAATATGAAAACTACGTTTGATGGCAGCGTGTGCAAAATGCATTGACAAATTTCGCTCAGGTAGATCGTTTAAAGTGCCTATATTAACAGGCCAATATGCATCAAGAGATCTACCAAGCAGTGTAGCAGTCTCCACCATCATTTCTCTTATGTATTCCCCGATAATCATGTTACCCCGCACCAATCACTGTATTTCTTACTTACCTCGATATCCTTCCGAATGTCCCCTATGCTCCTCAAAGTTCCTGATGTATCTATCCACTAATGGCTTGTTACCCTCGATTACTAATAGGTTCTCCGCATTCTTCTCTTCAGCTGCCTTGGTAAAATTGAAGCTACCAGTGATCAGGGTACTCCGGTCGATTATCATTATCTTGTTGTGGGCAATAGCATGCTTGTCATCAATATAGGTAGGAATACCAGCATGGGCTACGAAATCAGCTGAGGTGTACTTCTCTCTCCTCTGACTCTTGTCCAGGACAACCTCGATCTTGATACCCCTCTTCCTGGCATCCACTAGGGCCTTGGCAATAGGCTTGGAGGTAAAGGAATAGGCTTGCACCAGGATCTCATTCTTGGCTGAGTTGATTTCGTTCACCACAGCTTTGGTTGCATTTCCGTTGGGTGAGAAATAGACGGATGTGGTGCCAGTAGACTAGAATTGGTCTGCTAGAAGAGTTGTTGAAAAGACAGACGTACAGATCATACACAACAGAATTATGCATGATATTTTTATTCTTGAACGAATATTAAATGTCGTTGGCATATTAATCATCTGAATCATGTTGTTCTAGGTATAAGTTATATTCTGTTTCATATTTATAACTAATAGCACCGATATTACCGTATATGTTTTTTACCAGTACTAAATCTTTAATAATATATTCATCATAGTCATCATATAATGGTGAGTTGCAGTACAAGAATGAAACTACATCAGCATCTTCCATGACACTGTACCATTCATTTAAATCATTTATTGTTGGACATTTGTTCACTTTAAAATCAACATCTCTTGCAACTGGAGCAGTAGCAATAATAGGTATTTTTAATTCCTTTGCTATTAATTTAATCCTCCTGGTAAGTTCAAATATATAATTTGGATTGTTATTCTGCTGCTGGTAACTTATATGATATAAGCTATCTATAACTACAAGTTTTATACCATTTTCAATTTTAGCTGCTCTTATCTTTGTTTCAATATCATCAATATTAAGTGACGTATTGTCGTCGATATATATTTTTGATTCACTGACTGCACCTGCAGAATATGTCAATTTGGGCCAGTCAGATTCTACCAACCTACATCTTATAACTTTTGTATGATTAATTCTTGCTTTAGTGCACAATAGTCGTCTTGTAATTTGATCTGTAGGCAATTTCATACTGAAAAAGGCTAACGGTATATTCTGCTCAACACCAATATTAATAATTAAATTTACTAAGAAGTCTGTTCTCCCCATTAACGGACGAGCAGCAATAACAACAAAATCTGTTTCGTGGATACCATCTATACAATTGTCCAATATTTTATAACCAGTGCTTATTCCACCACAGGCACTAGGTTGTTCATACCTTTTTTCTAGCCTTTTTATTTCTTCCTTTAAATGATTTTTGACACTAATCAACCCGACATTATTTTCAGATCTTTGTTTTTGTTTATTAATGTCTAATACAACACTTCTTATCCCTTTTGCTACATCAATCCAAGCTTCGTCCTGATTATTCCATGTTGATACAGGCAAGGCATCTTTTGGGAGACCTTGCAACTTCGATATAGTTTCGTCTTCCCAATCAACAGGACGTATAACAATCGGCACTAGAACAGATTTATTGACTTCATGCAACTCAAGTGCCTTTTCTAGCTCAATACCATAGCAATAATCAGATGCAATAAAGTCAGGGCTAATAAGTAATAATATTATTTCCGATGTATTAATACTGTTGTTTATCTCTTTTTTCCAATCATTACCAAGCTTAATCTTTCTATCGGTCCATTCTGTTATATAACCTTGCCTTTTCAATATCGACAGGTGCGTAATTAGTTCATTCTTATATGCTTCATCTTTATGTGCATAACTTATAAATACCTTTATAGGTTTAATGTTTTCCTTACTTTCCATATAATTTCCTATCATTTTTATTAAATCTTTGACTACACTTGGGGTAGTTTACGCACCCCCAGAATTGCTTTCCAGCATTTCTTCCAACTTTACCCTCCCGCACCGTCATCTTAACGTCACACTGTGGGCATGTTGGCGTTGAATAGTCACCTTCCAAAGCGACCTTGAGTAATTGATCCTGTTGCTCTTGTGGTAACTTCCTTATCTTTCCCACTAGCCTGTCACCAGTCATCAAATGAAGCTTCTTCCCTTCTGCAAACTCAAATGCATCTTTTGTGAACTCGCCTGAGGTAACGAAGAAGCCTTCCTCGACCTGATCAGCTGCCATTACCCCATACAGTTCCCTGATCGGCTTCACTCCTACCTTATAGGCGTTCCAGGCTTTGCACTGAACTACAGCAGCAGGGGTTTCAAGACCTTCAAAATAAAGATTGATATCTACTCCACCATCAGCTCCGACTCTGGTTTCTAATGCATTGAATCCCTTCATCTTGAAGAATTCCAGACAGACGATTTCAAAACGCTTCCACTCGATTATGCTTAATATTGGATCATTCCACGTTGGGATTTGAGGTTTTGATGTTGTTTCATGTACGTGCAGTGGGATATAAGGATCGTATGAATGTATTGGCTTGGATTCATTTTTGACCGATTCTCTAATGGTATTTCGAGACTCAGTTTTATGTACTTGGTTGATGACTTCAACTGTAGGTGCGATGATTTCATGGTCAATAGTCGGCTTTTGGGAAATGACCTTAAAACGTGAATGCTCCTGAGGATAAGGTGGTGAATTACCACCTTTACCCCAGGTTTGTGAACTTGCCTTTGATCGTCTTGAACCAGATTTGTTGTTCTTGATAACCGTGACTAGAGAACCACCAATAATACAAAACAGTGTGAATCTCATTACTGAACGTGTTGCAGCCTGAAGTGATTGTTTACTCTGTTCAGCAGCCCTATCTCGTTGCAGCTTCAAGGCCTCTTGAAACTGTTGCTGACGCTCTATATTCGCCTGATTAACTATGTTCTGATTAACGGATGGGTAGACTATGGTGGGATTCTGGGGTATTTGAGTAATGACCTGGGTTGAAACTTGAGGTGCACGAGATTGGATCTCTGATCTTGTCTGATCGTAGACCTTCTCACGATACTTCTCAGGGACAGATAAGGGATTGTCCGTGAAGTGCATGCCCCCCTTTTCATCCTGCCACTTGTAGACCTCTGAATGGGCCAGGGAGGATAGGAGCAGAAGAGCAATTATGATCGGTAGGATCTTCATGCAGGCCACCCTAGTGGGATTTTGCAACACAAACTATATACAACTTTTGATTAGACGAGTCTACCGATATTTATACCGTTCTAAAGTTTATTGTCATACAACAAAAAAGGCCACATCCGAAGATGTAGCCTTTTAATGTTCCTATGTACTTAGGTGCTTAGTTGGCAGCAGCAGGTGCCGGTGCTTTAGGTTCCATTGCTTTCTTTTTCATGTGGTGCTTGGCATGGCGCTTGACATGGTGCTTAACGCGCTTGTGGTGTTTGTGATGCTTCTTAACCGGCTTTGCTACGTTTCCAGCAGAAGCAGCACCAGCAGGAGTAGATGCAGTTACCGGTTCGGTGGCATATACGATACCAGCGAAGGAGACTGCAACGAGGGAAGCTACGATTGTGGACAGTACCTTTTTCATGATGTTGCCTCCAATGGAGATGTGATGTTCTTGTCTTTGTATGAGCATCAGGTGTGCCATGGATGTAACGTACTGATTTGTTTGAGTTTGTGGCTTATCAGTGGACATCTTGCGGTTCTAGATATACCCCAACTTCTCCAGACATACCTCATCTGAGGTTTGTATTTTATTGACGGTTGCAATAAAGATTTGAATTACATCTCAAAATGGTTGCTATATATTCTGGATGCATAATTGGCATTTTTACTGAGTGAAATGTAAGCTCACAATACTTATTACACTTTTTGCACTTATTTTTTGGTGAAGTGCGCGCGTCTATTTTATATGTATTAATGTGTTACCACTTTTTTTATTTATTATAGCTTATAAGAATTTAAAGTGTAAAAAGTATAAAAAGCTATTCTTTCATTGTTTTTAAAACAGGATTCACTTCGTAACACTTTGATGGTCGTCCGCTCGTCTGTATCACATGTTCTTTTATTATATTTCTAATTTCAAGAATACTAAGTGCTTTATCAAGAAGTTCTGCTTTAGGTATACTTCCGTGTAAATCTCTTTGACATATATTCCTCGCAAAACCTTCAAATCCTTTTTTTTCAATCCACTTGTATACCTTTTTAGCCACTACTACAGCCTCATCCGTACCGATCATCCCAAATGCTACCCTGGCATGACCAATAAGAACTCCACACAGCTCGATGGACTTCTCCATTGTTCCCTTCTCAATTTCATTGATTTCAGGTCCTCTTTCAACCAAGTGCATCAATCCTGCAACCCTCAAAGCTGTCCCAGGCAGTTTACCACCCCAATCGCTGAATGTAGTCATCTCGCCATCTTCACCGAGTTCAGCTTCTACCATTACCGAGAACTCTTCCCAAACCGCAAGAGCATCTTTTGTCAACACCAATAGCCGAGGTATTTCCTTACCGTCCCCATCTGTGTTCTTCTGAACTGGAAGTAACTTATTGATTCCAGCATGATAGCGTGCCTTTACTTCAGCAGTAATAGCGGTACGCTGTCCAATAACCCTCCTCCCAAGCATCGATTCCGGAAAGCAATACAGGAATCGTGCAAGTGCTCCCTTTCCTCTAAACTTCTTTTTACTACCTTGCGAGAAATCGTTGATCACTGCCGGTTGGACGGTTAGGCCAAATGTAATTGCAGGTCTATCCATACTTACACTTCTACTCTTGCGATCCACCCGAACCGAACTCCCAGAATATGCCTGCAGAAACACATCTATGTTCACCTTGTTATCGGAATACAATCCAGCCATGATCTCGAATATCCCCCCCTCATCAGAGAGGAGTGACATCCTTTCTTCATTCTCTACCAGCAAGTCTTGCAGACGTTCGGGTGTAACATCCCCAGTCCACAATTTTGGATTGTAGACAGGATCTGGCATTTCATTCTGGAGATCATGAATTTGTTGAGTTATACGTGCTCGCTCATCAGCCTCTTCGGCTTTTGCAGCATCATTACGCAATTTATCAATCCGTTTTTCAAGGATACATATGTTGGTTGCTGTTTCCCGAATCTGCGTTTCAAGTAGAGTAGCTTGTGATGCTTCCCAATCACTCAAAGGTTTGGTCATCGCGCTAAATACAGGCGTCTTTCTTTCCGAGGGTGACAGTACCGTTACAGTCCAAAGAGATAGAGGTTCATGGTATTCATCTCCATATGGAGACACTTCAAACCGTTTCTGTGCACAGGTAGCTACTACAGACAACCCCACCATTACCGCCAAAGCTTCAGGGGTCTGAGTAAATCGACTAACAGCCAATGCATAATCACCTAACCAGCCAGGAAGCATATCAGCCTTAACCGTCTCAGCATCTATATCAGAAAACAAGTGTGGCTCTCCCCATTCAGCACTAGCAGGCAGCTTCTTGAGTTCCCGCCCATAGATACTGTCTATTATTCTTTGAACCTCAGCCCCATCAAGTGGCGGTGTATTCTTTTGATTCCACAGCTCAGCCTTTTGCAAGACCTCATCACGAGAGCAACCTTCATGTAACCAAGAACCCACCAACCGGGCAAGAGAGTCATTACGACTACCTTCAGATACCCCATCAGCCAGTACCTGTAATGAAACCTTCTCATCAGCTGCTTTCGGTGATATCCAACTAGGCATTTCACCTAGCTCGATATCATCCAAACCATGTCCCTGAACCCACGAGTACCTTTCACCCGTCTCATGCACAGAAGGAGGAGCAACAACGTACCCACCTTCACCCCGCAGATCGATTCCGGGAAGATCTCCACGCTTTTGGAAATTCCGCACTCCATCCTGGTGCTTGCAGTAGACGTGATATCCCTTACCAGTTTTCACAAGAGGAGTAGTGGGTAATCCCATCTTCTGACCCGTTGCCCAAGCATCCTCTGTGTCGAAGTCAATTACCACGACACCGGATTTAGCACCGGTCACTATCCCGATATTGTATCCAGGATTCTGTTCCCACCATCTGCGAATAGTCACTTCATCCTTCGTTGCTTCTGCTCCCCAGGACAATACAGGTTTTTTACCACCAGGAACCACCGGGAAGATCGTGAAGCCCCTTCTTGCATATCCAATTGCAGCCTCAAGTAAGCTGGTACCGACCTTCATCTGCAAATCACCACTTGAAGTTCCAAATGTCACTTCCATATTGATATCCTCTTCATTATCAGCACGATGATTCCCACGGTGCTGTTGCAATTGATTTGATTTGGTCCAGGGAGGCATTGCACCTCCCTGGAATCGATACCCGACTACAGAAGACCTTGTTTCTTACGCCAGGTCTTCACGCCTTCCTCGACGCGAGCCTGAATATCGGCTTCGGTAGGTGCAACGAAAGGATTCCCCTTTTCAGCAAGAATACCCGCTTCCGCGTAGAGGTTCTTCTTGGCGTGAACATAAAGCTGGGCACGTACTCGATCTTCGGGGTTCGGCATCTTAATAGACGCTGTTGCCTTTTCTACCTTCTTGATGTCCTTGAGGAAATCTCCGTTACTAAGAGCAGCAAGAATGTGTTGCTTGAATTGAACAACGTGTTGGGGATCGCTAGGGGCAACATCAAGAAGATTGCCTGTGGTGACAACTGGGGAAGCCGGTTGGCTCTTAGCCGGGTCAGTCGGGTTGGGGGTGGATGGTTTTGCAGTTGTTACGGTTGTGGTGCTTGCTGCGTGGTCCATGTGTTCTTCCTCACTTAGGGTAATTTCTCGGGTGGCCACCTTCGATGCCCCCAGTTATACCCCAACTAGTCTCAATAAAAAAAACGCCTACCCCGAAGGGTAGGCGCCTATTTAATGGTACATTACTTGCAAATTACTTATTTTGTTTTTTGGGACCTCTTCGCTTCTCACGCGGGTCCACTTCACTTATCCATTTTCTCACCGTGCTATCTTCGTTATAATCCTTTGCATGACCATAACGCCGAACAGTTTCATGTTCTCTGATGTCCTGGTTGGTCATTTCCGGATATAAACACCACAGCGTCTGAGCAATCACCTGACAACCATGCTTATCCAGATCAGCCTTTTTGATATTTTCACTGGGGGTATTCTTTCCTATTCGCACCAGGAATTCATTCGGCATAGGAATTTGTTTATCATATGCCCAGGAAACGAAGGATTCAACATTAACCATTACGGTCGATGAATCCGTTTCCTCCTCTGACCAGTTCTCGCAGAACTCATCTTTATTCTTACTGAACAGAAGATTGTAACCATGGCAGATGGTTTCGTACTGGTCATCATAATTTTCAGGCCTTATATCCTCCGTAATAATCTTGTAGTCGGCTAAAACGGCGACTAACCTTATGAGCGGCAACACATCTTGCTTGGCCCAGTAGCTATATGGTGTCACTTCATCACCAATTCGGCTACATCAACCTACCACATGCATCACCCCTTTAGAATTCGCCCTATCGGTCAATTGCATTTGTAAATCCTATCAGAATTCATACAGGTGACTAACCACCTATTGCATCCGCAGATGCTAACATAAAACTTTTTCAACACTTCCCAAACCTCATACTCTACCCCCTTTTCTGAGATAACGCACTTCGTCCATCCGTAGATGGGGCTTGCAATTAAGAAATTCAATTCTTAGCAGCTTTTGTTTTCTATATCATACAAACAAGAATTTTCAACCACCAATTATCGCTGTAAGGTTCATACTCATTTTACAAACAATCGGGTTACTTACCCGAAGGACATCACATGATTTTAGATACTTAGACAAATACGTCGGGAATTTTGCTGGTGATTATCTGAATTTTCTTGCTGTGATAGTCCTATAAAAGCAGAAACAAGACAGCTGAACAGGTTTTCTTAGCTCGGATCATGAGGAGCATTTTGTGGCCTTATACAAAATGATCTGAATGACCGAAACCCGCTTTTATCGTGGATATACCTCTTGGTACGGAACCTGCCATATTATGCCATCATAACAGATGTTCTAGGGCACGACGGAACGTCTGCATTCAATAGGACAACCTGAGAAATTTGGTGACGTGATAATTCTGGCGAGATAATTTGCTAGGGAAGATGGTGATCTGGCAAGGATATAGAAGACCTGATGATACAGAGTCCCGACACTTTCCACGACAGGGTACTAAAAAGGGACTTAAGCAAATCGCCTAAGTCCCTGAATTTGTTTGGTTGCGGGGAGAGGATTTGAACCTCTGACCTTCGGGTTATGAGCCCGACGAGCTACCAGACTGCTCCACCCCGCGTCAAATTGTCTTTAGTATGTACCACAGCCCTACCGGCCGCGTCAACAAAAATATCATAATTATTTTTGACGCGTTGCCAACGAACCCGTACCAGCCGCTACTCCGGCACCACCATGGTCCCTTTCCCCAGCTTCCCGGCAAGTTCCTTGGCCGCCGCCTCGTCCAGATGCCGGCCGATCCTGATCCGGTACCAAGTCCCCTTTCCCGGGACCTCGGTTACCACGATGTAGGCGGAATGTCCCTTCCCCATCAGCCTGTTGCGCACTTCCTCCGCCTCACGCTTGTCCTGGTACGACGCGGTCTGTACGGAGTACGTCCCCCGGGTCGCCGGCTTCTTCGCGGCGGCGGGGGGGGCCTTTGACTCCTTCGGCGGTGCGGACGCCGCGGGAACCGGTGTGGCGGCTCGGGGCGCGGGATGCGACGAAGTGGGAGCGGTGGCGGCCGGCTTCGCGGATGCCGGTGCCATGTTCGCCTCGCGTGTCGCAGCTGGGGTCATGGCCGGCGATTTCACGTCGACGCCCGGCGGCGCCGACGCCGCGGGGTGCCCCCCCGGCAGAACGGGGTTCAGGCCGGAACCGAGCGCCGACTTACCCCCTTTCGGCAGGGTCTCGTAAAAGGTGAGGGCCGGCTCCGGAGCCGCTCCGGCGGGATCGACCGCCCCCGGCTGGGCACCGGGAGGGGGAGCCGCCTTGGCCAGCTCCTTCTCTACCTGCTCCGCCACCATCTTGTTGAAAACGGCAGGATCGGTGCGAAACAGGAACCAACCCGCCAGGATGCCGAGGGTGAACGCGGGAAGCGCCGCCATCAGGGCAATCATGACGTACAGGCCGACCGGTTTCTTTTTCGGCCGGTTTTTTCCCACCGGTTTTCGTTCGCGATAATCCTTCACGTCGTGACTCCCGTCCTACATCCGCTCCGGCGCCGAGATCCCCAGCATCGCCAGGGCGTTCTTCAGGGTGATGGCTACACCCTGCAGCAGGAACAGCCGCGCCGCCGTCAGCTCCCCGTCCTCGGTGAGGACCCGGTTCCGGTTGTAGAAGCCGTGGAACAGCCCCGCCAGCTCCTGCAGGTAACCGGTGATCCGGTGCGGTTCGAACTCCCGGGCGCTCCCCTCCACGGTCTCGGGGAAGACGGCAAGGTATTTCAGGAGCGCCATCTCCTCGGCGGTCTCCAGCCGGTGCAGGGGAGCCGCGTCGGGCGCAGGCATCACGGCCCCCTTCTCCCGGGCGTTCTCCAGGATGCTGCAGATCCGGGCGTGGGCGTACTGGACATAGTATACCGGATTGTCGTTGCTCTGCTCTTTGGCCAGGTCGATGTCGAAAACGAGCTGGGAATCGGGCTTGCGCATGACGAAGAAATACCGGGTGGCGTCGCGCCCCACCTCGTCGATCAGGTCGCGCAGGGTGACGTAAGAGCCGGCGCGCTTGGAGATCTTCACCTCCTCGCCGCCCCGCATGACCGTCACCATCTGGTGCAGGACGTACTCGGGCCACCCTTGCGGGATGCCGGCGTCCAGCGCCTGGAGCCCCGCCCGCACCCGGGTGATGGTGCTGTGGTGGTCGGCCCCCTGCTCGTTGATGACCCGGGTGAACCCCCGTTCCCACTTGGCCAGGTGGTAGGCCACATCGGGCACGAAGTAGGTGTACCCCCCGTCCGCCTTCCGCATGACCCGGTCCTTGTCGTCGCCGAAATCGGTGGTCTTCAGCCAGAGCGCCCCGTCCTTCTCGTAGGTGTGCCCCTTCTCGGTGAGCCGTTTCACGGCGGCGTCCACCCGGCCGTCGATGTACAGGTCCGACTCGAGGGAATAGACGTCGAACCGCACGTCGAAGGCGGCCAGGTCCTGGTCCTGTTCACGCCGTAAACTCGCTACGGCGAAGCGGCGGATCGCCTCCAGGTCGTCGGGATCGCCGGTCCCGGTCACGTCCTGGCCGTCGGCGTGCACCGTCTCCTTGGCGAGATACGCGCGGCCCACATCGCGGATGTAGTCACCCTGGTAGCCGTCGGCGGGCCAGCGGGGGTCCTCCGCCTCGATCCCCAGGCAGCGTGCCTGGACGGAGAGCGCCAGGTTGGCGATCTGGGCGCCGGCGTCGTTGTAGTAGAATTCGCGGGTGACATCCCAGCCGGTGACGGAAAGGAGCCGGCAGATGGTGTCGCCGATGGCGGCGCCGCGACCGTGGCCGATATGCAGAGGGCCCGTGGGGTTGGCGCTCACGAACTCCACCTGCACCTTGCGCCCTCGTCCGCCGTCGCTCCTGCCGTACGACGCGCCGGCGCGCACGATGTCGGGGAGCACCTTGCGCCACGCCTCGTTCCGAACCCGGAAGTTGATGAAGCCGGGGCCGGCGATCTCCACGGAGCTCACGAGCTCCCCCTCCGGCAGGTGGGCGATGATGATCTCGGCGATCTGCCGCGGGGCCTTCTTCTCCGCCCGGGCCATCCCCAGCGCCACGGTGGTGGCGAAATCCCCGTGATCCGGGTTGGCCGGTGTCTCGATGACGATATCCGGCAGAACGCCGGAAACGAGCGCACCGTCGGCAACGGCCCGTACCAGGGCCGCACCGACCAGTGCGCGCAGCTGCTCCTTCATGATTCCTCCACAGACAATGATGCGATGCGTGCGGGGTGTCCTTCCGGTCGGCTACCGGATCGAGACGTCCCTGCTGAAATCGGGACAGTGGGCCCCGCCGTCCGTCACGCAGAATTTCTTGTTGCAGTTCTCCCGCCAGGCGCAGACGGCGCAGGCCTGCCGTGTACCGTTCGTGGTCATCTCTTCTTCTCCTTAACCGGCACGGCCGGTGCCGGCTGCAGCGCAGCAGGCGGTGCGGGCTGCGCTGTCGCCGCCGGAGCCGTCCCCTGGCCGGGGAACTGGTAGATCACCTCGTTGGGACGCACGAGGCCGAAATCCTTCCGGGCGAGGCTTTCCAGGTAGCGCTTGTCGGTCTTCAGCGCCTCGATCTCCCGCCTGAGCCGCTCGTTTTCCGTCTGCAGGTCGTCCGCCTTCTGCTGCAGCTCCTGCTGTTCCTGTTTCATGTGGTAGATGCGCAGAAGTCCCCGGTCACCGAAGATGGTGAAATACAGGATGAACAGAATCACCCCGGCGGGAAGTGCATACATCCGCTTGCGCATACCGGCTCACCCCTTCAGGTGCGATGCGAAATAGTCGATGGTCCTTTTCAAGCCGTCTTCCACCGGCACGGCGGGGGACCAGCCGAGCCGCTCCCTGGCCAGGGCGATGTCCGGCTGACGCTGTTTGGGGTCGTCCGCCGGCAGCGGCCGGTAAACGATCCGCGAGGAGGAGCCGGTGAGCCGCACGATCCGTTCGGCGAACTCGCGGATGGAGGTCTCCGCCGGGTTCCCCAGGTTGACCGGGCCGATGAACCGGTCGCACTCCATCATCCGCACCATCCCCTCCACGAGGTCGGAGACGAAGCAGAAGGAGCGGGTCTGGGAACCGTCGCCGTACACCGTGATCTCCTCCCCTTTCAGCGCCTGCACGATGAAGTTGGAGACGACCCGGCCGTCGTGCTCCGCCATGCGCGGGCCGTAGGTGTTGAAGATCCGGATGATCCGGATATCCACGCCGTTCTGCCGGTGGTAGTCCATCATCAGGGTCTCGGCCACCCGTTTCCCTTCATCATAGCAGCTCCGGATGCCGATGGGGTTCACGTTCCCCCAGTACGCCTCCGTCTGCGGGTGCACCTGGGGGTCGCCGTACACCTCGGAGGTGGACGCCTGCAGGATCCGCGCGCGGACCCTTTTCGCGAGCCCGAGCATATTGATGGTCCCCAGGACGCTCGTCTTGATGGTCTTCACCGGGTTGTACTGGTAGTGGATCGGCGAGGCGGGGCAGGCCAGGTTGTAGACCCGGTCCACCTCCAGGAGGATCGGTTCCGTGATGTCGTGGCGCACCAGTTCGAACCGGTGGTTGTCCATGAGGTGGATGATGTTGTCCTTGCTGCCGGTGAAGAAGTTGTCCAGGCAGATGACGTCGTGCCCCTCCCCGAGGAGCCGTTCGCAGAGGTGGGAACCGATGAAGCCGGCGCCGCCGGTGACGAGAACGCGCATGCTATTTCCCCTCCACGGCGCAGCCGCGGCCGTTGCGCCCCAGCGGAAGATAGCGGAAGCCGGCCAGGGCCATCCGGTCCGGGCGGTACAGGTTGCGGCCGTCCACCACCAGCGGTTCCTTGAGCGCCCCCCTGATCCGGTCGAAATCCGGGTTGCGGTACTCGTTCCAGTCGGTGACGATGACGAGGGCGTCCGCCCCCTCCAGGATCTCGTACTGGTTGTGGCTGTACCCGATCCGGTCGCCGAAGGCCTTCCGCGCCTCGTGGAGCGCCTCCGGGTCGTGGGCGGTCACCCGCGCCCCGGCGGCCAGGAGCCGCTCGATGACGGTGAGGGACGGCGCCTCCCGCATGTCGTCGGTGCGCGGCTTGAAGGAGAGCCCCCAGCAGGCCACGGTCCGCCCCGCCAGCGGGGTGTCGCTCCCGTCCCCCAGGGCGTCGATCAGCTTCGTGGCCAGCACCTCCTTCTGGCGCTCGTTCACCTCCTCCACCGCCTTCAGGAGCAGGAAGTCGTAGCCGCACTCCTCGGCGGTCCGCACGAGCGCCTTCACATCCTTGGGGAAGCAGGAGCCGCCGTACCCCGGGCCGGGGAACAGGAAGTCGTAGCCGATGCGGGAGTCGGAGCCGATCCCCTCCCGGACGGCGGAGACGTCCGCCCCCATCCGCTCGCACAGGTTGGCGATCTGGTTCATGAAGGAGATGCGGGTCGCCAGCATGGCGTTGGCCGCGTACTTGGACATCTCGGCGCTCCGGATGTCCATGACGATCATCCGGTTGTGCTTGCGCATGAACGGCTCGTACAGCTCCTTCATGATCTCGGCGGTGCGCACGTTGTCCGTGCCGATCACCACCCGGTCCGGTTTCATGAAGTCGTCGATGGCCGCCCCCTCCTTGAGGAACTCGGGGTTGGAGACCACGTCGAACTCGAAGGCGACGCCGCGCCGGCCCAGCTCCTCCTGCACGGCGGACCGCACCCGGTCGGCGGTCCCCACCGGCACGGTGGACTTGTCCACGATGATCCGGTAGCCGTTCATGGCACGGCCGATGTCGCGGGCGACCCCCAGCACGTATTTCAGGTCGGCGGAGCCGTCCTCGCCCGGCGGGGTGCCGACGGCGATGAAATTGATGAGCGAGGCCTGGACGGCGCTCTCCAGGTCGGTGGTGAAGGAAAGCCGCCCCTCCTCCCGGTTTTTCAGCACCATCTCCTTCAGGCCGGGTTCGTAGATCGGGATGATCCCGTTGTTCAGTCCGTCGATCTTCGCCGCGTCCACATCCACACAGACGACGCTGTTGCCGCTCTCCGCAAAACATGCCCCGGCCACCAGCCCCACATAGCCGGCGCCGATCACGCATATCTTCATGAACGTCTCTCCTTGAATATCACTTACGTAATCGAAACCTGCCTACCCGGCATTCCACCTCCCCCTTGATGGGGGAGGGATGGGGTGGTGGTGCACACGACGGCGATCACCCCCCCTCACCCCCTCCCTTCAAGAAAGGGGGGATAGGTATGTCGGATAGTCAACGTACTTCTCAGTAAGTGGATTTATATAGCACACCAGTCCGTACCGCCGCCACCATTTTCCCTGCTCATCCGGCCGTCTCCGGTTCCACGGACACGGGGTGCAGCTCCCGGGCGAGAAGGGCGAATTCGGGCAGATCCAGGGTCTCACCCCGCCGTCCCTGGTCGATCCCACACCGCGCGAAGGCGGCACGCAGGGTCTCGTCGTCCGCCACGATCCGGGCCGACCGGAGGCAGTTCCAGAGGGTCTTGCGGCGCTGGCTGAAGGCGGCCCGCACCACCTTGCGGAAAAACGGTTCGTCACCCACCTCCACGCGCGGTGCCGGCAGCGGCTCGAAGCTCAACACCACCGAATCCACCTTGGGAACCGGGAAGAACGACCCGGGCTTCACCACGAACTCCCGGACGATGTCGTAGTGGAGCTGGAAGAAGACCGAGAGCATGCCGTACGCCTTCGTCCCGGGCCGGGCGGCGAGCCGGTCCCCCACCTCCTTCTGCAGCATCAGGACGAGCCGGGAGAGCTGCTCCCGGCAGTCCAGGAAGAGGAACAGCACTTGGGACGAGATGTTGTACGGCAGGTTGGCCGCCACCTTCCAGCGGCGGACGTCGCGCGCCGTCAGGAGCTCGGCCAGCGGCACCCGCAGGATGTCCGCCTGGACGATCTCGACGTTTGCGCGGTCGGCGAACCGCTTTTGCAGGAGCGGCACCAGCTGCCGGTCCAGTTCCACCGCCACGAGCCGTTCCACCCGCTCCACGAGCAGCGTCGTAAGCGCCCCCTGCCCCGGCCCCACCTCCAGGATGCGGTCGTCCGGTGCCGGGTCCACCGCATCGACGATCCGCGCGACCACGTTACGGTCCGTCAGGAAGTTCTGCCCCATGGATTTTTTCGGCCTGATCCGCTGCTCCATCATCCCCCTCCCGCAAGGCGCGCCGCCATGGCGTCCAGCGGCCAGGTGGGAATCGCGTCGATCGTGCCGCTCCGGTATCCCGCGGAGAGGTAGAAATCGCCCGGCACCCCCAGCATGGCCGCATTGTCGGCACAGAGCGCCGGCGACGGGATATGGAGGATGACCCCCTCCGTGTCCGCCATGGCGGCCATCTCCCGGCGCAGCCCGCTGTTGCAGGCGACCCCGCCGGCCACCACGAGCCGCCGCACACCGGTTTCACGGAGCGCCGCCCGGGTCTTGTGGACGAGCACCTCGCACACCGCCGCCTGGAACGAGGCGCACAGGTCGTTGAGCGCCTGCCCCTCGGCCGCGTCGGGATGGTGGCGCAGGTGGGTGAGGACCGCCGTCTTCAGCCCGCTGAAGCTGAAATCAAGCGTTCCGTCGTGCAAAAGCGGACGGGGGAGTTTCACGGCGGCGGGATCGCCCTCCGCGGCGAGCCGGTCGATGAGGACCCCGCCGGGGTACGGAAGCCCGAGGAGCTTGGCCGACTTGTCGAACGCCTCGCCGGCGGCGTCGTCCACCGTCTGCCCCAGGGTGCGGTACCGCCCGACCCCCTCCACCAGGTACAGGTGGGTATGCCCGCCGGAGACGACGAGCGCCACGAACGGGAACTCAACCGGCTGCTCCAGGAAGGCGGCCAGCAGGTGGGACTCGATGTGGTTCACCCCCACCACCGGCACCCCCTTGGCCCAGGCCAGCGCCCGCGCCGTGCAGATCCCCACGAGAAGCGCCCCCACGAGCCCCGGCCCCTGCGTGGCGGCGACCCCCTCGATGGCGTCCAGGGAGACGCCCGCCTGTTCCAGCGCCTGGTCCACCACCACGGAGACCGCCTCCATATGCTTGCGCGAGGCGATCTCGGGGACGACCCCGCCGTACTCCGCATGGACCGCCGCCTGGGAGGCGACGATGCTGGAGAGGACAATGCGGCCGTCGCGCACCACGGCGGCGGCGGTCTCGTCACAGGATGATTCGATGGTCAGTAGGAGCATGATAAAAAATCGGGCGCGAGGCGCAAGGCGCGGGGAAAACCCGCCAGTTATGATGAATTGAAAACGGGGCGTACGGCGCACGCCCCAGGGCTCTGCATGTTTGCGAAATCTCCCCTCCCCTTCGAGGGGAGGGTCGGGGTGGGGATGGGTTTTGCAGGTCGATGCCCCATCCCCCTCCTGGCCTCCCCCTTGAAGGGGGAGGGAAAAAACTACAGCAGATTCGCCGCCAGTTCGGCCAGCTCCGACCGTTCCCCCCTGGAGAGGGTCACGTGGGCGGCGATCGGCTGGGCCTTCAGCTTCTCCACCACGTAGGTGAGCCCGTTGCTGGAGGAGTCCACGTACGGGTTGTCGATCTGGTACGGATCGCCGGTGAGGACCACCTTGGTCCCCTCTCCCGCCCGGGTGACGATGGTCTTGATCTCGTGGGGGGTGAGGTTCTGGGCCTCGTCCACGATGATGTACTGGTTCGGGATGGAGCGGCCCCGGATGTAGGTGAGCGGCTCGATCTCCATGAGCCCCATGGCCATCAGCTCCTTGTACCCCTTGCTGTGCCGCTTCTCCGCCTCGTGGCCGGAGAGGAGCAGTTCCACGTTGTCGAAGATCGGCTGCATCCAGGGGGTGAGCTTCTCCTCGATGTCCCCCGGCAGGAATCCCAGGTCGCGCCCCATGGGGAAGACGGGACGGGAGACCAGGAGCCGGTTGTACACGTTCTCCTCGGCGGTCTTGTGCAGGCCGGCGGCGATGGCCAGGAGCGTCTTCCCGGTGCCCGCCTTCCCCACGAGGGTGACGAGCTTGATCCGGTCGTCCAGGAGGGCATCCAGGGCGAACGTCTGTTCGCGGTTGCGGGGGGTGATGCTCCAGACCCCCTCCTTCCCGACCCGGCGGATCGGCACGACCCTGCCGTCCTGCTGGCTGTACCGTCCCACCGTGCTGTGGGAGGGGTTCTGCTGGTCGCGGAAGGTGACGTACTGATTTTCCATCAGGCCGTTTTTGTACTCCACCCACCCCTGGCCGTGGAAGCGGTCGATAATGTCCGGGTCCACCTCCAGCTCGACGGCGCCGGTGTACAGCTCCTCGATGTCGACCTTGTCCGACTCGTAGTCCTCGGCGGTGAGCCCCACCGCATCCGCCTTGATCCGCAGGTTGGTGTCCTTGGTCACGAGGATCGTCGGGGCCGGTGCGTTCTTCGTCTTCACGTCCAGCGCCACCGCCAGGATCCGGTTGTCGGCCCGGCTCTCCCGCAGTTCGGGGGGGAGGTGCCCCATGACGTCTTCCTCGTTGATCACCACCCGTAAGAAACCGCCCGACGGCAGGGAGATTCCGTCGGCCAGGGACCCCTCCCGGCGCAGCTCGTCCAGCAGGCGCGAGAAGTGCCGCGCGTTGCGGCCGGTCTCGTTCATGTCCTTCTTGAACCGGTCCATCTCCTCGATGACGGTGATGGGGATGACGATCCTGTGTTCCTGGAATTTGAAAACGGCCTGGGGGTCGTGCAGGATGACGTTGGTGTCGAGGACGAAGTATTTCATTGTACCCTTTCGTTCATGAGGTTTCTAGCGTTCGTAGAATGAGACGTGCAGCCCGTTGGTGAGCGCCATGATCTTGATGTAGATCGGCCGGTCCTTGTAGAACGCCTCCAGCACCACCTCGCCGTCCTTGTTCAGCGCAGCGAGGACGCTCTCGGGCGACTCGCGGATGGTATAATACGAATATATCCCCGTCAGGTACAGCTGCTCCTTCTTCACCGGCGTTTCCGGCGGCAGGGAACAGGCTGCCGTTGCGGCGAGCATCAGAACGGCAGCCACGATACGGGCAATCTTCACGGCTCATCCCCCTTGCGGTTCGGTATCATCAGAGGCGTCGGCACGCCGGCCGCCGGCGGCGACCGATCGTCCGGACGGTTCGTTCATTCCCGGGCCTTTTCGTAGACATAGGCCTGGACCCCCGAATCGAGCGCCATCAGCTTCAGGTACAGCGGCTTTCCGTTCAGGGTGGCATCGACCACCACCTCGCCGTCGCGGTTCAGGGCGGCAAGGACGCTCTCGGGTGACTGACTGATCTTGTAGTAGGTATAGACACCGGTCCTGAACAGCTCTTCCCGGGTAACGGGGACCTCGGGGGGAAGGGAGCAGCCGAGCAGGGCCAGCAGCATCCCGCCGAGGATCAGGCGTACTGTGTTGTTCATAGGTATGGTCTCGCTTGCCGGTTCAGTCGTACCGACCGCGGCATCCCGAACCGGACGGGCCGGCCCTTTGCACGACGGAAACGGGAAACGCTAGCACGGTATGGGGTGATCTGGCAACAGCTTTCAGGGAGAAAGCGGATTCCCCGGGAGAATAGGCGTGATGACGACCCGCCCCCGTGACGGGTCGCGCCGCCGGTCGAAGATCCGTTTCTCGATCTCCACCGGGGTGCCGGTGCCCCACCAGTTGCCGATGGCCCGCACGTCTCCGCTCCCCGCATTGTACAGGTCGGTGCCGTTGTTGAGCAGGGCGTTGTTCCAGATGGCGCAGTTGCACCGGTCCACCACGAGGCCCGACCGGCCGTTGCTGGAGATCTCGTTGCCGGAGACCTTGAGCCGGCAGTTCTGCAGGGAGACGCCGAAGTCGCTGTTCCCCACGAACCGGTCGTAGGAGAGGGTTCCCTGCGTATCTGAAAGATGGAGCCCCGCGCCGTTCATCTCGAATTCGGAGTTGAGGATCTTCACCCGCGACGCGGACGCCGCAAGCGCCTCCCGCTCGTTGCCGGCGAACATGACCGACGCGACGGAAAGGGAGGTCCGGACCGCGGAGATACCCTGCCGGTTCCCCTTGACCTCGCCCTCCCGCATCTCCAGCTCGCTGTCCGAGGCATCGATGCCGGTACCGCACTTCAGGGGACCGCCGCCGGAGATGGAGACCAGCGCGTCCATGTACCGCGCCCCCACGCGGCAGTTGGACAGGACGGTGTTCTTCACCGTCAGCGAGGAGAAGGCGGCGTCGATCCCCGCATCCGCACCCTCGATCCGGCAATGCTCGATGCTGTTCCGCTTTTCGCTCCCCATGATGACGATCCCCTGCCAATCGGCGGGACGCGGTTCGACATAGCGGGAGGTGAGCAGCACCGGCTGCGCCTGCGTACCGGCGACCACGAGCCGCCCGAAGACGAGCAGCACCGAATGGGTCCCGTCGGAGTCGTCGCTCTCGCCGAACCGCACGACCGTTCCCGGATCGATGGTGAGCGTCGCCTGGGGGGCGACCGTCACCCCCCCTTCCACCAGCACGATGCCCGACCAGCGGGTGTCCTCCGACAGGGTCGCATTGCGGTAGCGGAGCGTCGGCTCGCCGGCGGCGACGGTACGCGGCGGGAGGGGAGCGGGGGCGGCCTGCATGTCGTCCGTCTCCGCCGGACGGGACGGGACGGAGGTACGGGTGGACGGCGTCTCGCCGACGGGGGAAGAAACCGGTGCCGCCGGCGGGGGGAGAGGCGTTGCCGGCTGCGGGGCCGGCAGCGGCTTCACCGGCTGCATCGGCGGTTCCACCGGATCGGTCGTACCGGTCAGCCCCACGGTGTCGGGATAACCGACCAGCTTGCTTCGCTGGAAGAGACTGCAGCCGGATGCCAGGAGCATGGCCGCGGCCAGGAGGAGTGCCGTCGTCTGTCGGGAATGTCTCATGAACCTCTTTATACACCATCCGGGGCGGGCAAGTCCATGCCCAGATGATAGACCCGGTTCTTGCCGCTCCGTTTCGCCTGGTACATAAGCCCGTCCACCCGGTTGAACAGCTCGTCGCGACCGGCTCCGTCGTCGGGGTAGCAGACGACCCCCACGCTGACGGTCACCGACCGGTCAACGACCCCCGTCAGGGACGCGGTGGCCCCCTCCTCGATCCGTTCCCGGAGCCGCTCCGCCACGAGCAGTGCGTTGTCCCGCGGCGTCTCCGGCAGAAGGACCACCAGTTCCTCCCCCCCGTATCGGAAGGCGTAGTCCACCGCCCGCACCGTCTGCAGGACGATCTCGCCGATGGTCTCCAGCACCCGGTCGCCGATGGCATGGCCGTAGGCGTCGTTGAATCGCTTGAAGTCGTCCACGTCCAGCATGATGAGGGAGAGCGGCTTTCGGTACCGTTTCGCCCGGCCGAACTCCAGGCGGTAGATCTGGCGGAAGTACCGGTGGTTGTGGAGCCCCGTCAGTTCGTCGGTGATGGCCATCACCTTGGTCCGCCGGTGCAGTTTGGCGTTCACGATGGCCATGGCCGCGAAGGAGGCCATCACCGGGACGAGGGTCATATCCTCCCGGTCGAACCGGCGGGGGACGAAGTCGTCCAGGTACAGGATCCCCTGGATGCTCCCCTTCACCACCAGCGGTACGCAGATGAGCGACCTGATCCCCTCGCTCACGGCGATCGGGTTGCGGAAGAACGCCTCCTCTTCCGTATCCTCCACGAACAGGATCTCCCCCTCCCGCAGCACCCGGTCCGTGAGCCCGCCGGGGAGCACCTCCCACCGCTCCTTCTTGACGAAGTCTGCGGTCAGGCCGCTGTGGGCGTGGAGGGTCAGCTCCTGGAGCGTCTCGTCGTACAGGGCGATGCTCCCCGCCGGCATCCGGGAGAACTTCTGGGCGCTGGAGAGGATCGCCTGCAGGACGGTATCCAGGTCGAGGGTGGAGACGACGGCGCGCGCCACCTCGATCAGGTCCTGCAGCGCCTGGACCCGCGACTCCAGCATCTCTTTACTGCACGCGTCACATTCCATCATGAACCACCCCGGCAACCTGCACCGCAGCTTATTAAAAACCGCATATCCAGCACGGATCGCCCCGCTTTCAGAATCTCATCGTAGCAATTTGCATACCGGCATTTCGACAGTTCCACCCCCCCACCCGTCCCGACGGATTTTAATCTTAAAAGCCTTGACTCGCCATATATGTTGTGGTCTACTTTGGCGGCTTCACAAGATATAGTAAGGCTTTTTGTGCAAATTTTCGTTGTGTAATCAGATATTTAATAGGAGGTCTGCCCAGGAATGAAACAGAACACGAGCACGATACCGGCACTGACGAAGAACGCCCTCACCGTACTGGAGAAACGCTACCTGAAACGCGATATGACCGGAAAACCGCTGGAAACCCCGGTGGATATGTTCCGGCGCGTGGCGGAGACCATCGCCTCCGCCGACCGGGTCTTCGACAAGAAGGCCAAGGTCGACGCCCTGGCGGACCAGTTCTACGGGATGATGACCGCCTTCGAGTTCCTCCCCAACTCCCCCACCCTGATGAACGCCGGGCGCGAACTGGGGCAGCTCTCCGCCTGTTTCGTGCTCCCCGTGGGCGACTCCATGGAGGAGATCTTCGACGCCGTCAAGTTCACCGCCCTCATCCACAAGTCCGGCGGCGGCACCGGCTTCTCCTTCTCGCGCCTGCGTCCGGCCCACGACGAGGTGAAGACCACCACCGGCATCTCCAGTGGTCCGCTCTCCTTCATGAAGGTCTTCGACATGGCCACGGAGACCATCAAGCAGGGGGGCACCCGCCGCGGCGCCAACATGGGTATCCTCCGGGTCGACCACCCGGACATCATGGACTTCATCATGTGCAAGGCGGACCAGAAGCAGTTGAACAACTTCAACATCTCCGTCGGCCTCACGGAGAAGTTCATGGAGGCGGTGGAAAAGGACCAGGACTACGACATGATCAACCCGCGCACGAAGGAGAAGGCCGGCACGCTGAACGCGCGCAAGGTGTTTTCCCGGGTTGTCAAGCAGGCATGGAGCAACGGCGAGCCGGGGATCATCTTCCTCGACCGGCTGAACAAGGACAACCCGACCCCGCACGTGGGGGAGATCGAGTCCACCAACCCGTGCGGCGAGCAGCCGCTTCTCCCCTACGAGTCCTGCAACCTGGGCTCCATCAACCTGGGGACCATGGTGAAGGACGGCCAGATCGACTGGGGGCGGCTCAAAGAGGTGGTCGGGCTCGCCGTCCACTTTCTGGACAACGTCATCGAGGTGAACAACTATCCGCTCCCCCAGATCGACGAGATGACCCGCGCCAACCGCAAGATCGGCCTGGGGGTCATGGGCTGGGCGGACATGCTGATCCTCCTGGGTATCCCCTACGGCTCGAAAGAATCCATCGCCCTGGGCGAAAAGGTGATGCGGTTCATCAACGACGAGGGGCACGCCGCCTCCCGCGAACTGGCCACGGTCCGCGGCGCCTTCCCCAACTTCACGGGGTCCATCTTCGACACGCCGCATGAGGGTGAGATCCGCAACGCCACCGTCACCACCATCGCCCCCACCGGCACCATCTCCATCATCGCCAACTCCTCCAGCGGGGTCGAGCCGCTCTTCGCCGTCTCCTACGTGCGGCAGGTGATGGACAAGAACATCCTCGTCGAGGTCAACCCGATCTTCGAACGGATCGCCAAGGAGCGTGGCTTCTACTCCGAAGAGCTGATGCAGCGGATCGCCGAGCACGGCACCGTGCACGACATCGCCGAGGTCCCCGAAGACGTGCGGCGGGTCTTCGTCACCGCCCACGACATCACCCCGGAAGAGCATATCGAGATGCAGGCGGCGTTCCAGAAGTACACGGACAACGCCGTCAGCAAGACGGTCAACTTCCCCAACAGTGCCACCATCGAGGACGTGGAGAAGGTGTACCGCCTCGCCTACAAGCTGAACTGCAAGGGGGTCACCATCTACCGCGACGGTTCCCGCGACGAGCAGGTCCTCTCCACCGGCAAGAAGGAGGAGAAGGTTGCGGAAGCGCCGATCGTGGAGGAGAAGCACACCGTCAAGCGCGACCGGCCCAAGGCGCTCAAGGGGTGGACCTACCAGATGCAGACCGGCTGCGGGCCGCTCTACATCACCATCAACGAGGACAAGCAGGGGCTCTTCGAGCTGTTCACCACCATGGGGAAGGCCGGCGGCTGCGCCGCCTCCCAGAGCGAGGCGATCGGCCGGATGGTATCTTTGGCCTGGCGCAGCGGCGTCCAGGCCCGCCAGGTGGTCAAGCAGCTCCTGGGGATCTCCTGCCACTGCCCCGCCGGCTTCGGCGACAACAAGGTGCTCTCCTGCGCCGACGCCGTGGCCAAGGCGATCCAGTCGCTCATGGAGGACCGGGGGATGAGCCTGGACATCGAGCACCAGGTTGCGGAACGCGGCGCCTGCCCCGAGTGCGGGGGGATCGTCGAGCACGAAGGCGGATGCATGGTCTGCCGGGTGTGTGCGTACAGTGAATGTGCCTAGATGTTGGTGGTAACACTTTGGCCCGCAGCGATGCGGGCCTTTTTTTGGGCTGGGGGAAGAATACGCCCTTTCGCTCCGGCAGGTGAAAACTATAGACATCCGGAGCGGATTTCGTTTGCGAAGGACTGAAACATTGCAAGTACGCAACTGGAAAAGCATATACATGTAGATGCTTCAGGATAAGTGTCAGAACGGGTGAAAGCATCTACCGGTAGATGACAGAGCAGTATCTACGTTCGTTGGACAAAATATTTTGGAGTTACAGAATGACTAATACTAAAAGTTTTCCAGGTGGTTCTAAGTCCAGAGTTAACATTGCAGGGGAAAATATTCGAAATGGAAATGCCACGTATGCTGACCTAAAAGTCATAGAAGAATGGCGTGCCGCTCATCGAAGTGTTTTGAACACATTCCAAGCAATTTTACGAACAAGAACAAAAGGCTCAACTATCTCGGTGGCGCAAAGACACAAGAGGAGAAATACGATTTTTGATAAACTTAATCGTCTTCCAAGAATGCAGCTAGCAAGAATGGATGACGTTGCCGGATGCAGATTGATTTTCAAAAACATCAGGGACTTAAATAAATTCAGAGAAACATTCCATAAGGCAAAATTCAACCATAAACGGCGCAATGATCCGGGTGGCCCCGTTGGGGTCAAGCCTGCAAAACTGTAAAAAAAGTACATGTAAGCAACTGATTGTATGGCCCCGTTGGGGTCAAGCCTGCAAAACTGTAAAAAAAGTACATGTAAGCAACTGATTGTACGTAATATTAATGAGTTAGACACATATTTGCAGCTCTGCAGGTTTGACCCCAATGCCTTCCTCTCCAGGTCGGCAAGGGTATCAGGAAGAGTGGGACAAATTTCGATTTCCGAGGTGGGTCATTTTTACATTGCCGCTAACAGCTTAAGGGCCATTTGCGGCAGAGTATTGGCCTGGGCCAGGAGGGAGACCGCCGCCTGGGTGAGAATCTGGCTCCGGGTGAACTCAGACATCTCGGAGGTCACATCCACGTCGGAGATGCGGGACTCCGCCGTCTGGAGGTTTACCACCTGGGTTGAGATATAGTTGATGCTGAAGTTCAGGCTGTTTTGCGTGGCCCCCAGATTGGCCCTGATAGTGTTGGTGGTCTGGATGGCCTGATCAATCCTGTCCAGGGCCTGCTGGGCCAGCTCCTGGGTGGAGATGGAGGACGCGCTCCCGGTCGCGGTGAGATTGACGTCGCTTTGGAAAGTCAAAAAATAGCCCGTTAATACGTGAACGCTTCCAGCCTTGTCCGTAGCAAAAACATAATATGTCGTATTGTCTTGGTTCCAGTAGCCATTAGACGTTTGTTGCGGGTCAAACTCGCTTTGAACGCTAGCCGGCGCTTCAGAATACTCAAAAAAATTACCAAGCAAGTCGGTTGTATCAAGCACCAAATTGTGTTGCGCCACATACGCGGCCTCTGTTTTCGGCCCGCCATTTCCCAACCCAAGGCCGCTGGAGGTGGCGGCGTTGATATTGATGGCATAATGATTGTCGGCGGTATTGTTTCCTCCGAAATCGATAACCATCGGGCTGCTGGAAAGACTGCCGTCCAGAAGCTTGGTGCCGTTGAATTCGGTGGCGTTGGCGATCCGGTCGATTTCATCCATAAGGTTGGAAAATTCGTTTTGTACACCGTTACGCTGGTTGTCGCTCATCGTACCGTTTGCGGACTGAGTTGCCAGCTCGCGCATGCGGATAAGCATGGCGCTGGTTTCGTTCAGGGCGCCTTCCGCCGTCTGGACGAGGGAGATGCCGTCGTTGGCGTTGCGCACTCCCTGGTTGCGCGCCCGGATGTTGCTGCGCATACTGTCGCGGATAGCCAGACCCGCGGCGTCATCGGCGGCGCTGTTGATACGAAGGCCCGAAGACAGTCGTTCTGATGATTTGCTGAGGCGGTTGAAGGCAGTCGTCAGATTCCTGGCCACATTCAATGCCGTGACATTGGTGTTGATAACGAGACTCATCTGTGAGACCCCCTCTTTTAAGTCGAGTGTCCCAAGCGGGATGTCCACATCCCGCCCTGAAGGGTTTGCATTATTCCATTGCTGGATACCGGCCCGGACATGCCTACTGCGACAGGGGTTACAAGTGTGTACCGGCAGTTCTCAGCAACACCGAGATCCATCTGACCAACAGGAACCTGCTGCCTGACGCTGGCAACCACAGCACCAGAGGGACATTGCTTGTTTACCCTTCAGGCTGTCTCACGATTCACGTTTCACCTTACTCTGGAGAGTAAAGTCATTGGTTTGTGTTACTTATTATCTTCATAGGCATTATCGACTGTCGTTATAGGCATTATCGGCATAAGAAGCAAAAACCTTAGGCATATTTTATTAATAAAAGATCAGGTACATTCATGGGGGTCGCGTCTCAACCGCCTACGGAGATGACGTACAGCAGGCAAAACCCTCCCTCACCCGGCGCTCTGCGCCACCCTCTCCCAAGGGGCGAGGGTTGTTTTTTGGTGTGGTTGCCTTCTGATGAAGGGGCCCCGTTGTGGTCAAGCCTGCAAAACTGTAAAATAAGTACATTTAAGCAACTGATTGTACGCAATATTAATGAGTTAGACACATATTTGCAGCTCTGCAGGTTTGACCCCAATGCCTTCCTCAACTAAGCGCAACAGCGGTGAACCCGCTGTGCTCTCAGCGTTATACGGAAAGAAGATGAAATATAAAAATATCAAATCGCTGTCGCACAATTTTACGCACTCGTTCGTGAGTTGGGAGAACAGAGTGGATGATTGCGTTGTAATCGAAGATTTAAAGGAAGTTGCTCGTCGCCTCAGCGGAGAGCGCCTTGTGATCACTTGGATTCCTGGGAGCAGACAATCAGAACATGGTTTTCCTCAGTGCGTTATCAGCTCAATTGAAAGGTATCAAAAATGGTTGCCTGAGCTTGCCGCCCGTCATGACGTGGAGCTGGGTTGCATCAGTAAATTGCGAACAGAGATATATAAAAAGCCAAATCATCAACTCGCCGTGGAGTCGGTAGCTGTTGATGATAGAGGCAAAGAGTATAGGTCGTCGGTGGATTTTTAAGGCAACGTATAACCACGTCCATAGACGCCGTCCGCCCGAAAAACTTGGGCGGGCGGGTCATGGCCGGCCCCGTTAGCCAATAGAAGGAAATGAATAAATGCATGTAGATTTTGTGCGGGAAGTAGCAGCTGATTTTCCCAAAATCGACATAAAAAATGAGGTCACAAGCCTTCGAATCTGGCACTGCAAGTACAGAACCCTAGAAGGAATCCGGCAATTCCCCAACCTTCGTACACTTGTTGTTGCTGGGTGGCCAGACGAACCATTATCAATTCTTTCAGGCATTGGCTTGGAGTACCTTCTCATTGTTCACTTACCACAAATTCACGATCTTGCACCTTTGAACAGCTTACAACAACTGAGATCTCTGTCTTTACAAACACTCCCCAGTTGGGACTCTTCAGGTAAAGTGCAAGAAGTGGAGTCACTTGAACCGATATCGCAGATTTCAAATCTGGAGCATCTGGAGTTGTTTGGAGTGGTTCCGCCAGATAGATCACTTGCAGCAATTGAAAATTGTAAAAAGCTTGTGTCAGCGCGGTTTTCAAAGTACCCGAAGCAGGAGATTACTCGGTTTTACGCCGCAACGGGTGTGTCGAACGTGCACGCACCAAAAGCAGAGTTTGAGTGCTAAAAGAAAACATGGGGGTCGCGTCTCAACTACGTACAGAAACGACAAACACCGTCAACCCCCTCCCTCACCCGGCGCTCTGCGCCACCCTCTCCCAAGGGGCGAGGGTTGTTTTTTGGTGTGGTTGCCTTCTGATGAATGGGGCATTAATCCTTCTATGCGCACGCGAAGCATATGATTACCCCTCGCCCTCGGGGAGAGGGGCAGGGGTGAGGGCGCACATGGAAGTCCCCGAACATATCCTCCGGGCCGCCCGCGAGCTGCGGGCGACGCAGACCGATGCGGAGTCCCTGCTCTGGCATCTGGTGCGGAACCGGGGGCTGTGCGGGTACAAGTTCCGCCGCCAGCACCCCGTCGGCAGGTATATTCTCGACTTTTACTGCCATGAGGCCGGACTGGCGGTCGAGCTGGACGGCGGCGGCCATGGTGACGAGGAACAGGCGGTGTACGATCAGCAGCGGACGAAGGAACTGGCAGGAGCGGGGATCACGGTGCTCCGCTTCTGGAACCGCGACCTTCTGACGGACACCGAGGCCGTGCTGACGGCGATCTACACGATACTGCAGGAACGACTTCCCTCACCCGGCGCTCTGCGCCACCCTCTCTCCGAAGGCGAGGGGTAACCCTTACCGGATCAAAGAGGCAATCCATGGACACAGAAACCAAAGCACCTCATCCGCCGCCACCACCCGTCGCAGCCGAACACTATCACCGTTTCCATCTGCCGCACCAGCATCTCAACACGGTTTTCGGCAACGACTGGTTCGCCCTGAAGGCCGAGGCGTTCGCGCGCTTCTTCGGCACCCCCGTCTTCCTGGTCGCCCAGACGCTCATCGTTGCCGTCTGGATCGGGCTCAACGTTTCCGGTATGACCAAATTCGACGTCTATCCGTTTATCCTGCTGAACCTTGCCTTCAGCCTGCAGGCGGCATACGCCGCCCCGCTCATCCTGCTGGCTCAGACACGCCAGGCCGACCGGGACAAGGCACACACGGACGCCGATGCGCAACACCGGGAAGCGCTCGCCCAGGCGGCGGAACAACGCCAGATACTGGCAGCACAGCAGAGCAGCCAGATGATGGAACTGCTCCAGCAGAACACCCAGTTGACGGAACTCGTCAAGGAGTTGAGCCAGCATATCGAGGTACTGACACGCGACCTGCATAACAGGGTGTGTGACGACGATGCGGATGAATAGGCATATCCGGCAGTTGCGCACATACAGCCTCACTGGCACGCTACCTGAAATTCCGTCAGCTGGCGGAGACCATCGGCGAGCGGAACATGGGGCGGTACTGCTATGATGTCGCAAAACGGTTCCCCATGAAATACATACGGAGATACGGAGGCATGCCATGCTCGACTTTACGATAGACGAAAAGAACTGCACCCGGTGCGGCCAGTGCGTGGCGGACTGCCCGGCGCGGGTCATCTCGATGGCGGGGGACGTGCCGTTCATCGTCCCGGAGAAGGAGGGTGGCTGCTACCGCTGCCAGCACTGCCTGGCGGTCTGCCCGACGGGGGCCGTGTCGATCCTGGGGATCTCGCCGGGGAAATGCCTCCCCCTGGCCGGAAACCTCCCCGCGCCGCACCAGATGGAGACCCTCATCAAGGGGCGGCGGTCGGTGCGCCGCTACCGGGACGAGGATCTGGAACCGGAACTTGTGCAGCAGTTGCTGGAGGTGGCCTGGCACGCCCCCACCGGCGTCAACTCGCGCCAGGTGCGGTTTACGGTGGTGGACAACCGGAAGAGCCTCGCCCGGCTGCGGGAGACGGTCATGGACGGCCTGGGCCGGCTCGTCCGGGAGGGGCGGCTTCCCGAAAAGCTGGCGTTCTTTGCCGACTATGTCCGGGTCTGGGAAGCGAAACGGCTCGACATCCTCTTCCGGGACGCACCTCACCTCGTCATCGCCTCTGCGCCGAAGAGCATCGTGTCGCCCCTGCCGGACTGCCTGATCGCCCTCTCCTACTTCGAGCTGTTCGCCCGGGCCAACGGCGTCGGTACGGTCTGGAACGGGCTAGCAAAATGGGCCATCGGCGACCTGGTGCCGGAGGCGCTCCCCATCCTCGGCATCCCGGATGAGCATCTGATCGGCTACGCCATGTCGTTCGGCCGGCCGGCGGTGCAGTACCACCGCACCGTGCAGCACGGACCGGCGCTCATCCACCGGGTCTGAGACCAAAGCCCCTGGTGAGCAGTAAAAAAAAAGGCGACCGGTTCTTCGGTCGCCTTTCTTCGTTGCGGCGTCGCGTGAGGCCGTCTTTCCGTCTATTTGCCGGCCGTAACGACAGGCTCCGTCGCCCCGCCACCCAGCACCCGGTAGAGGGTGACGAGGTTGGCGAGCCGGGCGAGCCGCACGCCGATCAGGTTCTGCTGGGCACCGTACAGGGCACGCTGGGCGTCCAGCACCTGCAGATAGCTGTCCACCCCCTTCTCGTAGCGGGCACGCGAAAGCTTGTAGGTCTCGGCGGTGGCGTCGGTGAGGGACTGCTGGGCGTTCACCTGCCCGTCGATGGTCCCGCGCTGGGCCAGCGCATCGGCCACCTCCCGGAAGGCGGTCTGGATCGCCTTTTCGTACTGGGCCACGGCGATGCCACGGTCGGTCTTCGCCACCTGCAGGTTGGCCTGGTTGGCCCCGGCGGTGAAGATCGGGATGGTGATCCGCGGCGCGAAGCTCCAGACGAAGGAACCGGGCTGGAAGAGGCCGGACAGCTCGCCGCTGCCGGTGCCGACGGAGCCGGTCAGGGTGATCCGGGGGAAGAAGGCCGCCCGGGCCGCGCCGATGTTGGCGTTCGCCCCTTTCAGCAGATTCTCGGCCTGGAGGATGTCCGGACGCTTGAGGAGTACGTCCGACGGCAGCCCCGGCGCCGGCTCCTTGACGGCGGTGAGGGTCTCCGCGAGTGACGGGGGGAGCAGCTCCGCCGGTACGGGGGCGCCCACCAGCAGGCTCAGGGCGTTCTGGTCCTGGGCCACGAGGGTCGTGTAACGGGCGATGTCCACCCGGGCCGCATCGACGCTGGTCTGCGCCTGGTGCAGGTCGAGGGCGGAGGAGACCCCCGCATCGAAGCGGCTCTTGGTGAGCGCGTAGGCGTCCTGCTGGTTCTTAAGCGTATCCGTGGCCAGCTGCAGCCGCTCCCGGTCGGCGGCAAGGGTAAGATATCCGGTGGCCACCTCGGAGACGAGACCTATCTGGACGCTCTCCCGCGCCTGTTCCGTGGCCAGGTACTGCTCCAGCGCCTGGTCCTTCAGGCTCCGCACCCGGCCGAAGAGATCCAGCTCGTAGGCACTGACCCCGGCCCCCACGCTGTACTGCTCGATGGTGACGGCGTTGTTGCCGCCGTAGGCGCCCGACGGCTGCCGCTGCAGGGTGCCGGCGGCGGTACCGTCCAGTTCGGGGAAGAGCGCGGCGCGCTGGATCCGGTACTGGGCCTGGACACGCTCGATGTTGAGAGTGGCGACCCTGAGATCGCGGTTCTCCTGCAACGCCATGGCGATGAGCCGACGCAGCCTTTCGTCTGCGAAAAACTCGCGCCAGGGGATGTCGGCCACCGGCTTCTGTGCGGTTGCCGTCGTGTTACGATAGGCCGGACCGGTCGGCCAGGCGGCCGGTACCGGCGCGGCGGGCCGCTGGTAGTCCGGCGCCATCGTCGCGCAGCCGGCGAAGAGAAGGCATCCCCCCAGGGGAATGAACAGGGCGGTACGTATCCGGGTCATGTCAGTTCGCCTCCTGGACGGCAGCGGCCGGGACAGACGCCTTCTTCCGGGCGAAGATGCGGGAGACCAGCACGAAGAAGAACGGGATGAAGATCAGGTCGATGAAGGTGGCCGACAACAGTCCGCCGGTAACGGCGGTGCCGATGGCGTTCTGGGCCGCGGCCCCCGCCCCCCTGGTGAGCGCCAGCGGCAGGGTGCCGAAGAAGAACGCCAGCGATGTCATGACGACCGGCCGAAGCCTGATCCGCACCGCGGTGAGGGTTGCCTCCACCAGCTCGTGCCCCTGGTGGAGCTGTTCCTTGATGAACTGGATGATCAGGATGGCGTTCTTGGTGGAAAGGCCGACGGTTGTCAGCAGCCCGATCTGCAGGTAGATGTCGTTCGGGAACATCCTGAGTTTCACCGCCGTCACCGCCCCCACGAGCCCCAGCGGCAGCATGAGCAGGTTCACGAACGGGATGGTCCAGCTCTCGTACAGGGCAGCCACGGCGAGGAACACCACCAGGAGCGAGATGGCATAGAGCGCGGGTGCCTGGGCGCCGGCATGCTGCTCCTCGTAGGAGAGGCCGGTCCAGTCGTAGCCGATCCCCGGTGGGAGCTCTTTCGCCAACTTCTCCATCTCGGCCATCGCCTCGCCGGTGCTCACCCCCGGCGCGGCCTGCCCCATGATCTCCACGGACGGGATGCCGTTGTACCGCTCCAGCCGGGGGGAGCTGTACTGCCAGCGCGCCGTGGCGAAGGCGGAGAACGGCACCATCTCCCCCTTGTCGTTTCGCACATACCAGTTGTTGATGTCCTCCGGCAGCATCCGGTGTCTGGCGTCGGACTGGATGTAGACCTTCTTCACCCTGCCGTTCTGGATGAAGTCGTTCACGTAGGAGCTTCCCCAGGCGGTGGAGAGGACGCTGTTGATATCGGCGAGCGACACCCCCAGGGCGCCTGCCCGCACGTCATCGATCTTCAGCTTGTACTCGGGCGAGTCGTCCTGGCCGTTGGGGCGCACCGCCACGAGCTTCTTGTCCTTCATGGCCATGCCGAGGAGCTGGTTGCGCGCCTCCATCAGCTTCTCATGACCCAGGCCGCTCCGGTCCTGCAGTTCCATGTCGAAGCCGTTGGCCACCCCCAGCTCCAGCACCGCCGGCGGGGAGAAGGCAAAGGCGATGCCGTCACGGATCTTGGAGAACGCCCCCATGGCCCGGCCGGCGATCGCCTTGGCCCGGAGCTCCGGTGATTGCCGCTCCTTCCAGTCCTTGAGCTTCACCCAGGCGAGCCCCATGTTCTGTCCCCGGCCGGCAAAGCTGAACCCGGCCACGGTGATGACCCCCTCCACCGTCTTCTGTTCGTGATCCATGAAATACCGTTCCATCTTCTTCAGGGTCTGGATGGTCCGCTCCTGGGTGGCGCCGGCCGGCAGCTGGACCTGGCAGATGAGGAACCCCTGGTCCTCGTCCGGCAGGAACGAGGTGGGAAGGTGGAGGAAGACCCACCCCATGGCGACCACGATGACGCCGTAGATCACGAGATACCGGGTCGTCCTGCCGAAGGAGCGGCCGACGATCCCCTCGTACTTGCCGCGGCAGAACTCGAACCCCCGGTTGAACCGGCGGAAGAAGGCGCAGAACCAGCCGCGCTCGCACGACTCGTGCCCTTGTTCCACCGGCTTGAGGATGGTGGCGCACAGGGCCGGGGTCAGGATCTGGGCCACCAGCACCGACAGGATCATGGCGGAGATGATGGTGATGGAAAACTGGCGGTAGATGACGCCGGTGGAGCCGCCGAAGAACGCCATCGGGAGAAAGACCGCCGAGAGCACGGTGGCGATCCCCCACAGCGCCCCGGTGATCTGCCCCATGGACTTGACCGTGGCGTCATGGGGGGAGAGCCCCTCCTCGGACATGATCCGCTCCACGTTCTCCACCACGACGATGGCGTCGTCAACCAGGAGACCGATGACGATGACCAGGGCGAACATGGTGAGGGTGTTGATGGAGAAACCGCCCGCCGCCAGCACCCCCATGGTCCCCAGGAGCACCACCGGCACGGCGATGGTGGGGATGATGGTCGCCCGGATGTTCTGCAGGAAGAGGAACATGATGACGAACACCAGGAAAACCGCCTCCACCAGCGTGTGCATTACCTCCTGGATGGAGATTTTCACGAAGGGGGTGGAGTCGTAGGGGTAGACCACCTTCATGCCGGCGGGGAAGTATTTCGAGAGCTCCGCCATCTTGGCCTTGATCCGGTTGCCCGTATCCAGGGCGTTGGCGCCGGCCGCCAGACGGATCGCCATCCCCCCGACCGGCTTGCCGTTGTAGAACGACTGGATGCCGTAGTCCTCGGTGCCGATCTTGCACTCGGCCACGTCCTTGAGCCGGACCGTGGAGCCGTCGGGATTCGTGCGCAGGATGATGTCGTTGAACTGGTCCGGGGTCTTGAGCAGGGTCCGGGCGGTGATGGCGGCATTCAGCTGCTGTCCCTGAGCGGCGGGGGTGCCCCCCAGCTGGCCGGCGGAGACCTGGGCGTTCTGGGACTGCAGCGCCGCGATCACGTCGTTCGTGGTGAGATGGTAGTTGTTCAGCCTGACGGGATCGACCCAGACCCGCATGGCGTTCTGGGTACCGAACATCATCACCTCGCCCACCCCGTCCAGGCGGCTGATGATGTCCTGCAGGTTGGAGACCATGTAGTCGGTCAGCTGGTTCCGGTCCATGGTGCCGTCTTCGGAGACGAGCCCGACGATCATCAGGAAGTTCCGGGTGGACTTCACCACCTGAATCCCCTGGCGCTGCACGATCTGGGGAAGGAGCGGCACCGCCAGCTGCAGCTTGTTCTGCACCTGTACCTGGGCGATGTTCGGGTCGGTGCCGGCCTTGAAGGTCAGGGTGATGGAGACCGCGCCGGTGGAGTCACTGGTGGACGACATGTAGATCAGGTTGTCGATGCCGTTCAGCTTCTGCTCGATGACCTGGGTGACCGTGTCCTGGACGGTCTGGGCCGATGCGCCCGGGTAGACCGCGTTGATGGCGACCTGCGGCGGCGCGATGGGAGGATACTGGGAGACCGGCAGCGCCTTGATGGAGAGGAGCCCCACCAGCATGACCATGATGGCGATGACCCAGGCGAAGATCGGTCGGTTTATGAAAAATCGTGACAGGGACATGGATGCTCCTCAAAATAGTGTCCTATTGGTCCCATAAGCCCTGTATGTCTTATGGGACCAATAAGACCAACAGGACTTATGATTTCTTCACCGCCGGTGCCGGCGCGGCCTCCGGAGCGGCACCGAACGGCACCGCCTTCACCAGCGTACCCGGACGTGCACGCTGGAACCCTTCCAGAATGACCCGGTCGCCCGGCTTCAGGCCGTCGCTCACGAGCCAGTTGTCGCCGACGGTACGGTCCACCGTGATGGTCCGCGGTTCCACCTTGCCGTCCGCCCCCACCAGCATGACCGTCGCCTCTCCCTTCTGGTCCCGGGAAACGCCACGCTGGGGGATCAGGATCGCATGTTCGTTCACCCCCTCCTCCACGACGGCGCGCACGAACATGCCGGGCAGGAGCAGATGCTTCGGATTGGGGAAGATGGCCCGCAGGGTGACGGAGCCGGTGCTCTGGTCCACGGTCACCTCGGAGAACTTCAGCGTTCCCGTTTGCGGATAGGGGCTGCCGTCCTCCAGCAGCAACCGGACCCGCGCCTGGGCGGCGCCGTCGTGTTTCAGGAGGCCGCTGGCCAGGCTCCGTTTCAGCCTCAGGATTTCCGCGCTGGACTGGACTACATCCACGTAGATGATGCTCAGCTGCTGGACCGTGGCAAGCGGTGCGGCCTGGTTGGCGGTCACCAGCGCCCCGACGGTCACGGCGGAGCGGCCGATCCAGCCGGAAATGGGGGAGGTCACCCGGGTATAGGCGAGATTGATCCGGGCGGTTTCCACCGCGGCCTTTGCCGCCGCGACATCGGCCTCGGCCTGCTGAAGGGCGGCCTGGGCGTCGTCGTTATCCTGCTGGCTCACCGCCTTGATCTTCACCAGATCACGGTACCGCTCCGCCTTCAGGCGCACCGTGGCGAGGGATGCCTTCGCCCGTGCCTCGGCCGCCTTCGCACTGGCAAGCGCCGCCTGATACGGTGCGGGATCGATCTGGTAGAGCACCTCCCCCGCCTTCACGTCGGTTCCCTCGGTGAAGAGGCGCTTCTGGATGATGCCGCTCACCTGGGGGCGTACCTCGGCGATCAGGTAGGGGGATGTGCGGCCGGGAAGCTCGGTCGTCAGGGCGACACGCTCCGGCGTCACGGTCATCACCCCCACTTCGGGAGGACCGCTGGAAGGCGGGGCGCCGCCACTCTTCTTGCCGCACCCGGTCATGGCCAGTAACGCCGCCACGAGCCCCGCGGCAACGGTCAGTTTCGCTCTGCTGTTGATGTACATGGTCACCTCACATCGTAAATAGATCCCGTCATGCCGCCATCGGGGTACCCGTCATGGCGAATGAACGTTCATTCCTGTTGATCCTCGGCAGCGCGACGCTCCCGCATCCGCGCCGCGGTTACTACCTCTTGACGCAATCCCAGCAGGCCTCGGCGGTGCGGGCGATCAGGTCCTCGTCCAGTTCGACGAAGTTGAGGATATGATCCCGGGCCACGGTCAGGAGCGGACCGAAGGCGAGCGCAAAGAGGACCACCAGCGGCAGATCCTTCACCACCTGCCGGGCAACCCCCTCCTCGAACAGTTCACGGAAGGTGTTGCACCCCCCCTTGTTCCCCAGGATCTTGTCCCGGCGAAAGGCCGCGCCATAGGGGGAGTTGTGAAACTGTTCCAGATAGCGGAAGTCGAGGGGAGCCCCGATGAAAAAACGCAGAAGCGCCGTCCCCAGGTGAAGAAAACGCTCCCGGATCGGTCTATCGGTCGCATAGCCATCCAGGAGCACGGCGTAGAGCCGCTCCTCGACCTCGCGGTACAGCTCGGTGATGAGCACGTCCTTGTTTTCGAAATAGCGGTAGATCGTGCCGGCCCCCACCCCTGCCCGCTCGGCGATCAGCGCCATGGGGGCACCATGGAATCCCTGTTCGGCGATGAGGTCGAGGGCGGCCTGGGCGATCTCCGCACGCTTGTCCGGTTTCACCACGCATATCCCCCCTACGTCCGGAATGAACGTTCATTCCGTAATAACAACTCCCCGCCGTCTCGTCCAGTTAATTTTCGTTTACGCGACAAATTGCCCCAACCGGAAACGTGGAGGTACTCCGCATCGGCGTCGAAGCGCGGCATCGGGCAGGAAGTCACGAATCAGCTGCCACGGCTGATTCGTTGGGGCTTTCGCCACGCGCGCCCTGCCGGGCGCACAATAAAAAAAGGCGGGGGAAGATCCCCCGCCTTTCGGTGTAACGCAGTTCGTTGAAGCGATCAGATGTCGTAGTACAGGGCGAACTCCAGCGGTACCGGACGCATGCGGACCGGGTTGACCTCCGCTTCGGTCTTGTACTCGATCCACTTTTCGATCACGTCGATGGTGAAGACGTCCCCCTTGAGGAGGAACTCGTGGTCTTCTTCGAGGCACTTGAGCGCCTCTTCCAGGCTCCCCGGTGCGGAAGGAATGTCCTTCAGCTCTTCGGGGGACAGGCCGTAGATGTCCTTGTCCAGCGGCTGGCCCGGATCGATCTTGTTCTCGATGCCATCGAGGCCGGCCATCAGCATGGCGGCAAAGGCGAGATAACCGTTGCAGGACGGGTCGGGTGTGCGGTACTCGATCCTTTTGGCCTTCGGGTTGGAGGAAAACATCGGGATACGGAGCGATGCGGAACGGTTACGGCTGGAGTACGCCATGTTCACCGGCGCTTCGAAGCCCGGTACCAGACGCTTGTAGGAGTTGGTGGTCGGGTTGGTGAAGGCGCACAGCGCCTTGGCGTGTTTGATGATCCCGCCGATGTACCAGAGGGCGATCAGGGAGAGCCCGCCGTACTTGTCGCCGGCAAACAGGTTCTGGCCGTCCCTCCAGATGGACTGGTGGCAGTGCATCCCGGAACCGTTGTCGCCGTAGAGCGGCTTCGGCATGAAGGTGACGGTCTTGCCGTTGCGATAGGCGACGTTCTTGATGATGTACTTGAACCACTGCAGCTTGTCGGCCATCTTGACCAGCGCGTCGAAGCGCATGTCGATTTCCGCCTGGCCACCGGTGGCTACCTCGTGGTGCTGACACTCGACCGTGATCCCGACCTTCTGCATCTCCATGACCATCTCGTTCCTGAGGTCGTTCTGGGAGTCGGTCGGAGCTACCGGGAAGTACCCTTCCTTGTGGCGCGGCTTGTACCCCAGGTTGGGGAACTCTTCGCGGCCGGTGTTCCAGGCACCTTCCACGGAGTCGACCACGTAGAAGGACTGGTTGGCGGAGGAGTCGAAACGGACGTCGTCGAAAATGAAGAACTCGGCCTCCGGACCGAAGAAGGCGGTGTCGCCGATGCCGGAGGACTTAAGGTACGCTTCGGCCTTGAGGGCGATGTTGCGCGGGTCGCGGCTGTAGCCTTCCTTGGTGATCGGATCGAAGATGTTGCAGATGAGGGAGAGGGTCGGCAGTGCGGTGAACGGGTCCATCTTGGCGGTGGTCGGGTCCGGGATGATGATCATGTCGGACGCGTGGATCGGCTGCCAACCGCGGATGGAGGAACCGTCGAAGCCGAGGCCGTCCTCGAAGATATCCTCGCCGAACTCGCTGATCGGCGTGGTGAAGTGCTGCCAGATGCCGACGAAGTCCATGAACTTGAAGTCGACCATTACCGCGCCATTTTCTTTGGCAAACTCAACCACTTGTTTCGGTGTCATCTACAATCTCCTTTCAAATTGATAAATAATTAAACAGGATACAGTCTGCCTACAGGGCGTCCTCGCCCCGTTCACCGGTCCTGATCCTGACAACCTCTTCCACGGGGGTGATGAATATCTTGCCATCACCGATACGGCCGGTCTTGGCGGACTGCTCGATCGCCTCGACCACCTTCCCGGCGACATCGTCGCTGCAGATGATCTCCATCTTGATCTTGGGTATGAAGTCCACCACGTACTCCGCACCGCGGTACAGTTCGGTATGTCCCTTCTGACGCCCAAACCCCTTGACCTCACTCACGGTAATCCCCTGAATGCCGATCTCGTTGAGGGACTCTTTCACTTCGTCGAGCTTGAACGGTTTGATGATTGCTTCTATCTTTTTCACGAGATGTCACCCCCTGAGCTGAGTTAAGAAGTATGGATTATAGTGCATTGAGGACTAAATGCAAGAGCAAAACTGGCGCCAGTCATCGATCGAGACAACCGTCACCCGCAACACTGCTTACCCTTACAGGCATACAATCATATCCCGTTCGGCACTGCGCATCATCGACACAACGAGCCCGTATAAATGCTTACCACCCCGGACCCGACACGTTTCTCTGTGAGCACGAAGGCCCCGCCGAAAACACCGCACCAACGAAAAAGTCATCAACCAAGAACAGCTCTCTTGACAATGTAAACTCCAGCTGCAACAATCCACCCTCGCCAAAAGACTGGCATCTATCTTGCTTTGATTATGCAGTTTTATCACACTGTGCCGTTAAACGGTGGAAATGACGTTACAACGGGTAAGCATTTTGCTTACTTTTTACACAACGCTGTCTAAAAAGGAGGCTGTACATGGAGATGTTTGGGCAAAACGTGTTTAACCAGGCTGTGATGAAGGAAAGATTGCCGAAGGCTGTTTTCAAAACGCTCAAGAAAACCATCGACGAAGGTCTGCCGCTGGACCCCTCCATTGCGGACGTAGTCGCTACGGTTATGAAGGATTGGGCCGTCGAGCGCGGCGCGACGCATTTCACCCACTGGTTCCAGCCGATGACCGGTATCACCGCCGAGAAGCACGACTCCTTCCTGTCGCCGTCTGACGGCGGTGCCCTGATGGAGTTCTCCGGCAAGGAGCTGATCAAGGGCGAGCCGGACGCCTCCTCCTTCCCCAGCGGCGGCCTGCGCGCGACCTTCGAAGCCCGCGGCTACACCGCCTGGGACTGCACCTCCCCCGCCTTCCTGAAGGAAGACGGCGACGTCGTCACGCTCTGCATCCCCACCGCCTTCTGTTCCTACACCGGCGAGGCGCTGGACAAGAAGACCCCGCTGCTCCGCTCCATGGAAGCGCTTTCCACGCAGGCCGTGCGTGTACTCAGACTGTTCGGCAACACCACCGCCACCCGGGTCACCTCCACCGTCGGCGCCGAGCAGGAATACTTCCTCGTCGACAAGGAATACTATCTGCAGCGCCCCGACCTGATCATGGCCGGCAGAACCCTCTTCGGCACCATGTCCACGAAGGGCCAGGAGTTGGAAGACCACTACTTCGGCACCATCAAGGACCGGGTGCTGAACTACATGAAGGAAGTGAACGAAGAGCTGTGGAAACTGGGCGTTACCGCCAAGACCCAGCACAACGAAGTGGCTCCCGGTCAGTTCGAGCTCGCCCCGATCTTCGAGAACACGAACATCGCCACCGATCACAACCAGATGATCATGGATATCCTGAAAAGGGTCGCCATCCGTCATGACCTGGTCTGCCTGCTGCACGAGAAGCCGTTTGCCGGCGTCAACGGTTCCGGCAAGCACAACAACTGGTCCATGAGCTCCAACGACGGCCAGAACCTCCTCGACCCGGGCCATACCCCGCACGAGAACGCCCAGTTCCTGACCTTCCTCATGGCGGTCATCAAGGCCGTCGACACCTATGCGGGGCTTTTGCGCAGCTCCTGCGCCAACGCCGGCAACGACCACCGTCTGGGCGCCAACGAGGCACCGCCGGCGATCATCTCCGTCTTCCTCGGCGAGCAGCTGGCCGACATCCTCGACCAGATCGTGAAGGGCGGCGCCAAGACCTCCACCACCGGCGGTGAAATGAAGATCGGCGTATCGACGCTGCCCGCCCTGCCCAAGGACACCACCGACCGGAACCGCACCTCGCCGTTCGCCTTCACCGGCAACAAGTTCGAGTTCCGCATGCTCGGTTCGTCCTTCTCCATCTCCGGCCCGAACATCGTCATCAACACCATCATCGCCGACGCGCTGAAGGAGATCGCCGACAAGCTGGAGAAATCCAAGAACCTCAACGCCGACCTGCCGAAGCTGCTGCAGGAGATCGCCAAGAAGCACCAGCGCGTCGTGTTCAACGGCAACAACTACTCCGACGAGTGGGTCAAGGAGGCCAAGAAGCGCGGCCTGCTGAACATTCCCAACACGCCGGAAGCGCTGAAGCAGCTGGTAACCAAAGAAGCCGTCAAGCTGTTCAAGGACCACGGCGTCTTCAACGAGAAGGAACTGCATTCCCGCTACGAGATCATGGTCGAGCAGTACGTCAAGGTCATCAACATCGAGGCGTTGACCATGATCGACATGGCAAAGAAGAGCATCATCCCGGCCGCCCTGGAGTACGCCACCACCCTGGCCACCTCCATCAACGCCGTCACCGCCGTATCCGCCAAGCTGAACGTATCCGCCCAGACGGAGCTGCTGGAAGAGCTCAGCACCGCTCTGGCCTCCGCCAACAAGAACGTCAAGGCGCTGGAGAAGGCCCTCGACGCCGCACTGAAGATCGACGACGCGGAGAAGCAGGCCGTCGCCTTCCGGGAGAAGGTGTTCGCCAAGATGCTCGAACTGCGCGCCGACGGCGATGCCCTGGAAAGGATCATCGCCGCCGATCACTGGCCGCTGCCGACCTACGGAGAGATGCTGTTCATCCTGTAATCCCCGGTCACCCGCAGTATGCACAAAGAAAAGGAGCCTCCGCATGGAGGCTCCTTTTTTCGTTCTTCACCGGAAACAAGAAATCTATCTCACGCAACGCCGGACCAAAAGTATGCGTCCTTAAGCGGCGAACGCAACGTATAAAACATGCGCCGTTCACCTGCCGGGGGATAGTCTTTGAAATCCAATACCTTGATTTCGTGGCGTCGTTGCGGTGATGCGTGATTACTTGCCGTGTAGTGCTTTCTATGCCGGCGGCAGTCCCGGAAAATACGTTACGCGTCTTGGGGTGCCTGTCCGGTCATCAGGTGCAGACAGGTGGCGAGCATGGCGGTACGCGGCATCGGCACCCCACGCTGCCTACCACGTTCGATGGGACGGTCGAAGATGGATGCCAGTTCCAGCGGCCGCCCCTCCTCCCGGTCGATGAGCATGGACGGCCGGTACGGCCCCATGCTGGCGGAGAACCGGAGCATATCGTCGGCATAGGTATCCGGAATCGGCCGGCTCAGCTGCTGGGCGTTGGCCGCGGCGATCACCTCCAGCATGATCTCCCGGACGAGAGTCCGTCCCTCCTCCGTCGCCAGCAGGCGGTCCACGGGGCAGCGGGTCAGGGCGGAGAGACCGTTGAACGGGATGTTCCAGACGAGCTTCTCCCACCGGGCGCGGGAGAGGTCGTTCACCGCCCGGCAGTCGATACCGGCCGCACGGAAAAGCTCGGCGATCCGCTCCGGACGCGTCGTATCAGACGAGCCATACTCCCCCAGCAGCACGCGCCCCTTCCCCAGGTGGCGCACGCACCCCGGCTCCCCCCGGTTGGCGCAGAGGTAGGCGACCCCGCCCATGACCCGGTCCGCGCCAAACAGCTCCGCGAGCGCCTCCTCGTTGCCGAGGCCGTTCTGCAGGGTGAGGATGACCGTCGTCCCGTGCAGAAGCGGCGTGATAAGCTCGGCGAAGCGGTCGTTGGCGAAGGTCTTGAGCCCCACCAGGACCAGGTCCACCGGCCCGATCTCCTCCGGGGTCCGGGCGCCGGACACCGTCGGCAGGTGGAAATCGCCGCCGGTGGAATATACCTGCAGCCCGTGGGCCGCGATCGCCTCGTAATCCCTGCGCAACAGGAACCGCACGTTGCTCCCCGCCCGCTGCAGCAGCGCGCCGTAGTAGAGCCCCAGCGCCCCCGCCCCCACCACCGCAATCGTCATGGCTCTCCTCCTTAGCACGCCGTCTGGCCGGATCATAAAAGAAAACCCCCGGCGCCGCAACAGTTCATGCGGTCCGGGGGTTTCCCCCATCACGAAACGTACGTCCGGATCAGTACGCGTGCTTGTTGCCCACCAGGTCCTCGATGGTCAGCTTCGCCCGGAACACCCGGTAGACCCAGATCTTGTAGACGATGACGATGGGGACGAAGATCGCCGCCACCACGGTCATGATCTTCAGGGTGTAGAGGCTGGAGGAGGAGTTGAACGCCGTCAGGCTGAACTCGGCCCCCATGTTGGACGGGATCAGGTTCGGGAAGAGCCCGATCACCCCCGTGGCCACCACCATGAGGATCGTTATGCAGGAGGCGGCGAACGCCGCCAGCGGTTTCTGCTGCGCCGTAAGGACCCTGATCCCCAGGAGCGCGGCGACGGCCAGCAGAGGTGCGACCAGGAAGACCGGATGCTGCAGGAAGTTGTCGTACAGCCGGGTAGCCGGATAGGTGTACGCCAGGAAGGCGACGGCCACCACCGTCAAAACGGGCCAGACCTTGTTGGCCACGCCGAGGGCACGGGCGGAAAGCTCGCCGGTCGTCTTCACCGTGGCGTACAGTGCGCCGTGCACCACGAACAGGAGGACGAACAGCACGCCGGTCAGGAGCCCGTAGGGGTTCAGGAGGTACAGGAGCGAGCCGTGGTAGCCGGCACCGTCCATGGGGAGTCCGCGGAAGATATTGCCGAACGCCACCCCGAAGAGGAGCGCCGGCAGGAAGTTGCAGACGGCAATGGCCAGGTCCCACCCCTTCTTCCAGGTGGCGCCGTTCTCCTTGCCGCGGAACTCGTAGGAGACGCCGCGCACGATGAGGGCGAAGAGCAGGAGCAGGAGTGGCGTGTACAGGTAGCTGAACATGAGCGCGTAGGTGGTGGGGAACGCGGCGAAGGTCGCGCCGCCCGCCGTGATGAGCCAGACCTCGTTGCCGTCCCACACCGGGCCGATGATGTTGATCATCACCCGCCGTTCGCCGTCATTCTTCCCGAGGATATGGTGGAGCATGCCGCTCCCCATGACGAAGCCGTCTAGCATGAAATAGACCGACCAGAGCACACCCCACAGTACGAACCAGATAATCTGAAATTCCATCCTACACCTCCCCAGCAGGTTTGATCATTGCGGAAACATCCTCGTCGGGTCCCTTGCGGGCGTACTTGGCCAGCAGATAGATATCCACCACGCCGAGGAACCCGTACAAGAGCGTGAAGCCGACAAGCGACCCCACCACCTGGGCCATGTCGATGGATTTCGACACAGCGTCGGAGGTCTTCATCACCCCGTAGACGATCCAGGGCTGCCGCCCGATCTCCGCCACGAGCCAGCCGAACTGGTTCGCCAGGTACGGCAGCGGGATGGCGTACAGCATGATCCGCAGGAACCAGCGACGCCGGTCGATATTGTCCCCCCGCGACATCAAGAACGCCAGCAGGGAGAGCCCGATGAAGAGCGTGCCGAGACCGGCCATGGCCCTAAACGACAGGAAGACCGGCAGCACCGGCGGCCGTTCCGCCGGCAGGTACTCCTTGAGCCCCTTGATGGTGCTCTCGGGGTCGTGGTAGGCCAGGATGCTCACCAGCTTGGGCACGCAGAGCGCCTCCACCGAGTTGCACTGGTTGGCGGCGTCGGGGAAGAGAAGCAGGTACATCCCCAGCCCCTGCCGGGTCTCCCAGACCGATTCCATGGCGGCAAACTTGGCCGGCTGGTTCCGCGCCACCTCCACCGCGTGGAAGTCGCCGGTCACCAGCACCAGGAACGCCGTAGCGACGCCGAAGGTCGCCCCCACCCGGAACGAACGTTTGAAGAACGCCGGCTGGTTCCCCTTCAGCAGGTGGTACGCGGAGATCCCCATGATGAAGAAGGCGGCGACCGTGTAACCGGAGACGAGCTGGTGGGCGAATTTGATCAGGCCGATCGGGTTGGTCACCACCGCCAGGAAATCGGTCATCTCGGCGCGGCCGTTCCGAAGGACGTACCCCACCGGGTGCTGCATCCAGCCGTTGGCCAGGAGTATCCAGAGGGCGGAGACGTTGGTGCCGATCGCCACCAGCCAGATGGAGATCGCGTGGAGCCGCTTCGATACCTTGTTCCAGCCGAAGATCCAGACCCCGATGAACACCGATTCCATGAAGAAAGCGACCGTCGCCTCGATCGCCAGCGGGGCGCCGAAGATGTCACCCACGTAGCGGGAGTACTCGGCCCAGTTCATGCCGAACTGGAACTCCATGGTGATCCCCGTCACCACGCCGAGGGCGAAGTTGATGAGGAACAGCTTCCCCCAGAACTTCGTCATCCTAAGCCAGGTTTCGTCCCCGGAAAGCACGTAGCGGGTCTCCATGTACGCGACCAGGATGGAGATCCCCAGGGTCAGCGGAACGAAGATGAAGTGAAACATACCGGTGACTGCGAACTGCAGCCTGCTCAAGGTCAAGACATCCATTACAGCGGTTCCTCCTTTGAGAAGTGGTGGGAAATGATCCGTTACGAAACGGTGTAACCGGATTGCCCTTCATGAATTGCAATCACTTTGCCGACCATTCTAATTAAGACCTTTTTTGTCCTGTATACGGACAAAAAAATTTCAGCCCTTCTGTGCCAGCTGTTCTATAGTGACGCCGTCCAGCACCCTGACGACCCCCGCCTGCACGTCCTTCCAGACTTCATGCACGCAGCACGGCAGGTTGCCGCGCCGGTCGCACCCACCCCCCTCGATCAGGCAGCGGTTGGGGATGATCGGCCCTTCCACCGCCTCCACCACCTCGCGCAGCGTGATCTTGCCGGGGTGCCGGGCCAGGGTGAATCCCCCACCCGTGCCGCGGTAGGAGTTCACGATTCCCATCTTGGCAAAGCTCTGAAAGATCTTCGCCAGAAAGGTCTGGGGGACCTCCGCCGCCTCGGCGATCTCGCTGATGAGCGACACCTTTCCCAGCGGCTGGCTGGCGAGGTACAGGATACCCCGGATTGCATATTCCCCTTTGCGGGTCAGTTCCATCATAAATGTTACCTTCAGGACCGTTTTTGTCTTTTATACGGTACACTCCGCCCGTTGTCAAGCGGAAATCCGTAATTATTCTCCCGCCGGCAGGGACGCCCGCCACTCCCGCTCCAGTGCCGCGTAATCGAGCCCGTAGTCGTCGAATGCACGTGCGAACGCCTGCGCCGGTGTCATGCCGTTCCCGAGATTCACGAGCACCTGCTTCACTTTGTACCAGCCGTAGGTATCGACGAGGTAGCGGACCGCAGCGTAGCTCTCCTCGTAGGCGAGGGCCGCCTGCTGGGTGCCGAACGACATGAACGACCCCTCCAGCGCCTTCCAGGGAATGATCCCACCCTTCCGGGCCGCCCCCTCCAGGAGCCGCGACAACGGGTCCCCCTGCCGCAGTTCCTCCACCTGAGCGATCCCCTCGTTGAGCCAGGTGGGGCAGTTCCCACCCGTGATGCCGAAGATCACCACGTGGGCGTACTCGTGATCCAAGACGGCACGCAGATGCGGGTTCATCTCCGTAACTCCGCCGATGGGGAGCCGGATCTTCCCGTCGAAGATCCCCCCCGACCACTCCGGCCCCTGTGTCACCCCCCGGAACTCCTTCAGGGTATAAAGTGCCACAGCCACGTCCCCTTCCGGATAACAATCCAGATCTGCCCCCACCCGGTTGTAGGCGCTTTCCAGCTCATCCAGCACCGCATCCGCCAGGGACGACGACACCGCAGCATCGTAGGTGATCCTGAACCGAGAGCTGTATCCCGTGTCCCTGCCGGGCTGCACCGCCAGCTCGCGCTTCACCTTGGCGATCTGTGTTTTCAGCTCCGGGTTGTCCGGCTGCAGCGCCCGGGCCTTTTCCCAGTACTCCAGCGCCTTCGCCAGGTCGTCCGTATCGTAGCTGACCCACCCCAGATAGTAGAGCGCGTCCCACCCGTCCCCCGACTCCGGCATGCCGCGCTCCAGGCAGTCGCGGGCAGTGTCGTACCGCTTGAGGTAATAGGAGGCGATCCCCTTCAGGACGAGAAACGGCCGCTCGTCCGGGTCCAGCTCCAGCGCCCGGTCCAGATCGTCCACGGCGCCGGTGAAATCGCTTCCCCGCATCTTCTTCTTTGCTACATGGGCGTAGGCCATGGCCAGGTTTTTCTTGATGACCGGATCGTAGGGAAAGTAGCTGTTCGCCTTCTGGAACTGCTCCAGCGCCCGGTCCACCTCCCCCTGCTGCAGCAGTTCCAGGCCATAGTTGTTCATGGCCACCGGGTCGTCGGCGCGGGCCGGACGGGGGACAAAGGAGAGGAGACAGAGGGACAGCAGCAACGGCAGGAGATAACGGGTTCTCATGGGCAACTCACGATTTCCCCCAGAGGGGGTCGGTGGCGAACTGGCGGCGGAGGGGTGAGCCCGAACAGCTCCAGGGCGTTCTGCAGGTCGGCATGGGTCATGGAACCACTATAGCACACCCACCCCAACCGTACGCAAGTGGTGTCGGACTCACTCCCCCTCCCCGTTCCAGATCGGGTTATCACGGTCGGCGGGGTGGAGCTTGACCGTCTCCAGCGGGTCCACGTGCCATATCGATTGGTCGATGGCGCCGTCGGCGTAGTCCTGTTTCCGGTTGTGGCCGAAGGGGCACCACCAGTTCTCCACGATCATCACCAGGTAGGCCATGTACCGGAAGAGCGCGACGCTCAAGGGGCAGTAGAGCTTGCAGTTGAAGACCCAGAACCAGTGGTAGTGGGCCGGCTGGTACCACGGGATGTTCAGGACCGGCTGTTCCCGGTTCAGGTAGCGATGCGAAATCCAGTCGGGGACGAATTCCCGGTACGGCTTGATCTCCATCCCCCCCACGAACCTGAGGTGCGTCTTCACCAGGACGACCCCCACGACCATGAACGGCACCGTCGTAAAAAGCGGCAGGTAGATGAGCGGCACCCCCAAAAGTATCTTCCAGAACGGCTGTTTCACATAGTTGCAGCCGATGCGCACCCGCTTCATGTTTCTCCCTCTCCGACCGGAGCACCGGTCACGCCGCCACCGTCACCGGTGGACGTACTTCTTCACCGTACGCCGGTCGAGCCTCGTCCGGCGGGCAACCTCCTCGTAGGTGCCGTGCTGCCGGTACAGAATACCGCAGTAGCGCGTGAGGAGGGTCTCCGCAGCCACCGTCCCCGCCCCGATCTCCGCGGCGAGCCGGCCGGCCTCGTCCTCTTCCGGGCGATCGGCGGCCCGCCCCCGGTAGTGGCCGGTGAGGATGATCCGTTTCACCGCCTGCTCCAGCTCCCGCACGTTCCCCGGCCAGGGGTAGTCGCGCCCCGGCTCCCGTTCCAGCACCTTTGTCACGAGCTGCCGCTCCCGGGGAGAGACCGCCCCCGCCAGACGTGACAGGATGCTGTCCAGGAGGTACCCCAGTTCCGCCGGGTCCTCCTTCAACCGCTGGCGCAGGGGGGGAATGGTGATCTCGTCGGAGCAGAGCCGGTAGTACAGGTCGTCGCGGAACCCGCCGGTCCGGCAGAGTTCGTTCAGGGAGCGGTTGGTGGCGGCGATGACCCGGCCGCTGAACCGCTTCGGCTCGTGGCTCCCCACGGGAAAGAAGATCCGCTCCTGCAGTACCTGCAGGAGCTTGATCTGCACCGGCACGCTCACGTCGCCGATCTCGTCGAGAAAGATCACCCCGTGGGGGGCGCAGCGGCTGAAGATCCCCTCGTGGTGGTCCACCGCCCCGGTGAAGGCCCCCTTCCGGTGCCCGAACAGCTCCGATTCCAGCAGACCCGCGGAGAACTGGGAGAGGTTGATGGCGACGAAGTTGCGGGTGAAGCTCTCCGTGAAGGCGCTGCGCACCGGGTCGAAGGGGATGAACCCGGAGCGCCCCACCGCCGCGGCCGCCGCTCCCTTGCCGGTGCCGGTCTCCCCCAGGAGCAGCAGGGAGAACTCCTCCATCCGGTTCCAGAACCGCGCCTCGAACCAGCGGATGTCGTGGGTGAAGACGCAGTCCCACAGGTGCCGGCGCAGGTTTCGCATGGAGGGGGAGCTCCCCACGAGCCCGTGCTTGATGAAGTAGAAGGCACGACGCAGCTGGTAGAAGATGGCGAAGAAACGTACGGCGTCGTCCTCGGGAAAACCGAACCGGGAAAGCTCCTCCAGCACGTTCCGGGCCCAGGGGACCCGGCAGGGGGTGTCGCCGGCGTCGAGCTGATCCCGGATGAGCCGGTCGAACGGCTCCGCATACCGGTGGAACAGGTGGAAGAGGAGGACGGTCTGCAGGGTCTCCCGCCGCCCCCCATCAAAGCGGCGCAGGTCTGCCCGGTCGGCCCGCTGCATCGCCGTCACCCGCTCCCGGACCCGGTCGATCATGGCGGACAGGACCTCCTCCGGCGAGGCGTCGGGGCCGGTGCCGCCGATGGCCATGTCCAGCTCGTCCCGGGTCGCCCCGAAGGGGTTGGCGAAGGCGGCGCGGGCCACCGTCTCGAAAAAGCTCCATTCATCGTCGATGGTGCGCGCTGTACGTTTCATGCATCACATGTATAGCCGTCATGCATAAATTGTCAAGCCCCGGATACGGTAATGATATATTGCCACCCCATCACAGCGCATTTGCCACGCGATTCCGGCCTGTTATCATCTATGGACGATCTGGGCACGCTCCCTGAAATGGAAGCGGCATCGGCCGGCATCCCGGTCGCCAACGAAACCGAAGGAGCCGTACCCGTGAAAGATGCCTCCACCATCATCGACCTGCACTGCCACACCGCCGGCATCGGCGCCGGGGGGAGCGGCTGCTTCGTTTCGCCGAGCTTGCGCCGCAACTACCGCTACCGCTGGTTCCTCAGGGCGTTCGGCGTCACTGAAGGTGAGATCCTCCGACAGGGGGACGGCCTCGTAACCGAGCGGCTGTCGGGACGGGTCGGTGAATCCCGGCAGGTCGCGGCGGCGGTGCTGCTCGCCATGGACGGCGTCGTGGACGGGCGTGGGGCGCTGGACGAGGGACGCACGGAGCTCTACATCCCCAACCGGTTCCTGGCGCGGGAGTGCCGGCGCCTGCCGAACCTGCTCTTCGGCGCCAGCGTGAACCCGCTCCGGCCGGACGCCCTCGATCGACTCGACGAAGCCGCTGCGGACGGTGCACTGCTTCTGAAGTGGCTCCCCTCCATCCAGGGGTTCGATCCGGCGGACAGGCGGCTCGTACCGTTCTACCGTCGCCTGCACGAGCTGGGGCTCCCGCTCCTCACCCACACCGGCAACGAGGAGTCGTTCACCCGCACCGACAACAGCCTCGCCGACCCGCTTAGGCTGCGCACCGCGCTGGATGAGGGGGTGACGGTCATCGCCGCCCACTGCGCCAGCAACGGCCGAAACGGTGGGCAGCGCAACCTGGAGCGGTTGCTGCCGCTCCTCGCCTCCTACCCGAACCTGTACGCCGACATCTCCGCCCTGACCCAAGCGAACCGGCTCGGGCACCTGCAACGGGTCCTGCGTCACACGGAGCTCCACAAGCGCCTTTTGTACGGCAGCGACATGCCGCTCATCGCCACGGGGCTCACCTCTCCCTGGTTCCAGCTCGGCCGGGTGCCGTTCGCCGAGGCCCGCCGCCTGGCGGCCATAGTCAACCCCTGGGACCGGGACGTGGAGCTGAAGCGGGCGCTGGGGGTGACGGAAGAGATACTGGGGAACGGCGGGAGACTGCTGCACCTGCCACCAATACCCCTCCCCTCGAAGGGGAGCGAAACCGCAGGTATGCCGTAACGACATTGCATCAACATGAAACCATAACGAGGACCCGACATGGATACCACCACGACCACCCTCCCCCGCTCCTTCGCCCGGCTCAACCTCGCCCAGGCGCTGGGGGCGCTGAACGACAACCTGATCAAGCTGATCGTCGTCTTCTTCCTCATTGGCCGGCAGGGGCCGGCCGCGGCAGGCACCATCGCCGCCATCGGCAGCGCCGCCTTCGTCACCCCGTTTCTTCTCTTCTCCGCCCTCGCCGGCTCCCTGGCGGACCGGTATCCCAAGCAGCGGATCGTCGTCGGGGTGAAGTGCCTGGAGATCGGCATCGCGCTCGTCGCCTGCGCCGGCCTGGTCCTCGGCACCTCGCCGCTCCTCTACCTGGCGGTCTTCCTGCTGGGCACCCACAGCACGCTCCTCGCCCCGGCCAAGTACGGCGTCGTGCCGGAGCTCGTGGAGCGCGAGGAGCTCTCCCGGGCCAACAGCAATCTTGAGATGTGCTCCTTCATGGCGATCATCTGCGGCACCGCCCTGGCGCCGTTCCTCGTCCGGGCGAGTCACGGGCGGTACGGCCTGGCCGCCGCGGCCGGCATCGCCGTCGCCGTGGCCGGCCTTTTGCTCGCCCGCGCCATCCCCATCACCCCCGTCCCCGACCACCGCCGTCCCCTGGCGCTGTCGCCGGCCTCCTACTTCCGAACCCTGCGGGAACTCCGGAAAGACCGGGAACTGCTGCTCGCCGTGCTGGGGGCGGCATACTTCCTCTTCGTGGGGGCCTTCTGCCAGTTGAACCTCCTTCCCTACGGCATGGACCGGCTCGGCCTTCCCCAGGAGGAGAGCGGCTACCTGTTCCTCGCCGCCGCCCTCGGGATCGGCCTCGGCTCGATGCTGGCCGGCAGGCTCTCGGGGCGGACCGTGGAGTTCGGCGTGGTCCCCATCGGCGCCGCCGGCCTCACGGTCAGCGCCTTCGTGCTCCATGCCGTCCCCCCCAGCGTCCCGCTGGTGCTCGCCATCGTCTTTCTGTTCGGCGGCAGCGCCGGCCTCTTCATCGTCCCGCTCCAGGCGTTTATCCAGTTGAAGAGCCCCGCCGACCGACGCGGCGAGATCCTGGCCGCCTCGACGTTCTTGAGCTGGGTCGGGGTGCTCCTCGCCTCGGGGCTTCTGTGGCTCCTGTCCGGCCCGCTGGCGGTCTCCCCCGGCGGCTCCTTCTCGGTGCTTGCCGCCGTCACCCTGGTCCTCACTATCATCACCCTCCGGGTCCTCCCCGACTTTCTCCTGCGCTTCGTGGCGCTCGTGGTCATGCGGTGCTGCTACCGGCTCACCATCGTGGACGAGCGGTATGTCCCGAGCGAAGGGCCGGCGCTCCTCATCGCCAACCACGTATCGTGGATGGATGCGCTGCTCCTCATCGCCACCCAGCAGCGGCGGATCCGCTTCGTCATGGACCGGGACATCTACAACACGCCGGTTCTGAAGCGGCTCTGCCGGCTCATGCAGGTCATCCCCGTCTCGGCGAAGGACGGCCGCAAGGGGCTCGTGGAGTTCATCGCCACCGCCCGGGCGGCGCTGGACGACGGTTATCTGGTCTGCATCTTCGCCGAGGGGGCCATCACCCGCAGCGGCATGCTGGGCGAGTTCAAGGGAGGATTCGAGCGGATCGTGAAGGGAAGCGACTACCCGCTCATCCCGGTCTGCATCGGCGGCGCCTGGGGGAGCATCTTCTCCTACGCCCACGGCCGGCTCGTCTCCCGCCTGCCGGTCCGGTTCCCCTACCCGGTGACCATCATCTTCGGCGCGCCGCTCCCCACGGAGAGCTCCCCTGTGGAGGTGCGCCAGGCGGTGATGGAACTCTTCTGCGCCTGGTTCGACGCCCGCAAGGAGCGGCGCAAATCTCTCGCGCCGCTCTTCGTGGACGCGGCCCGTGGCAACTGGCGCCGCCACGCCCTCTCCGATACAGGGGGGAAACGGCTCACCTACGGCGAGGCGCTCACCGGGGCGCTGCTCATGAAGGAGAAACTGGCGAAAGTACTCGAACGCCCCCTCCCCCCCGGAGGGGGAGGGTCGGGGTGGGGGGGAGGCCGGAACGAAGGAAACAGTTCGCACCTTCTCCCTCCCCCTGGCCCCCTCCCATCGAGGGAGGGGGAAGCCTTTGTGGGGCTCCTCCTGCCGCCGTCGGCCGGCGGCGTGCTGGCCAACTGCGCCCTCACCATGCTCGGCCGGGTGCCGGTAAACCTGAACTACACCGCCTCCCCCGACGGCATCCGTTCCGCCGTGGCCCAGTGCGGCATCCGGACCATCGTCACCTCCCGCGCGTTTCTGGAGAAGCTCGAGTCCCTGCCGGAGCTGGAAGGTATGGTGTTCCTGGAGGAGATCATGGCGGAGATTTCGGACCGTCAGAAACTGTCTGCGCACCTGCGGGCCCGCTTCCTCCCGCGTCGGATGCTCGTGGAGAGCGCCGGTTTCGACCCGGACAAGGTCGCCACGGTCATCTTCTCCTCGGGGAGCACCGGCGAGCCCAAGGGGGTGATGCTCTCCCACCACAACGTCCAGTCCAACCTGGAGGGGATGCGGATGGTGATGCGGGTGGGACCGGCGGACAACATCTGCTCCGCCCTGCCGCTCTTCCACTCTCTCGGCTTTACCGGCACCCTCTGGCTTCCGCTCACCTCCGGCTTTTCCGTCGCCTATCACCCGAATCCCCTGGACGGCGAGACCATCGCCCGGATAGTAAACGAGGAACGCTCCTCCATCCTCATCGCCACCCCCACCTTCCTCCTCTCCTACCTGCGGCGGGCAAAGAAGGAGGACTTCGCTTCCTTAAGGCTCGTCATCACCGGGGCGGAGAAGCTGAAACCGCGGGTCGCCGACGCCTTCCTGGAGAAGTTCGGCATCCGCCCCTACGAGGGGTACGGCGCCACCGAGCTCTCCCCCGTCTGCACCCTGTCGCTCCCGGACGTGGAGATAGACGGCGTCCTGCAGCGCGGCTCCAGGGAGGGGAGCGTCGGCCATCCGCTTCCTGGCGTGGTCCTAAAGGTGGTGGCCCCGGATACGGGCAAGAAGCTCCCCAACGGCACGGCCGGCCTCGTCCTCGTGAAGGGGCCGAACGTCATGCTCGGCTACCTGGGGCGCCCGGACAAGACCTCCGAGGTGCTCCGGGACGGCTGGTACGTCACCGGCGACATCGGCACCCTGGACGACGACGGGTTCTTGCGGCTCACGGACCGGCTCTCCCGCTTCAGCAAGATCGCCGGCGAGATGGTCCCCCACGGCGCACTGGAGGACGAGCTGCACGCGCGGCTCGGCCAGACCGGAGTCGTGGCGGTCACCGCCGTACCGGACGAGAAGCGGGGGGAGCAGCTGGTGGTGCTGTACGCCCGTGAGGCGACGGACATGGAGACCCTGCGGCGCCACATGGCCGAGAGCGACCTTCCCAACCTCTGGAAGCCGTGCCGCGACTGCTACGTGGAGGTGGAGAGCCTGCCGATCCTCGGCAGTGGCAAGCTGGACCTGAAGGGGATCAAGGAGATCGCCGCGACGGCGATGGGGGAATGATGGGTTGACTATCGGCAAAACAATCGGCAACATTTTTGATTACAAATCAAACTGGCTTGTATTTTATTCCATGTAGCCGTATGGTTATAGCAATCATAGACCGGCACAACAATCGGCAACAAAGGGGATGACATGCCCGACTCAATCAGCCGGATGACCCCGCTCCTCCCGGAACGGGCCGACGACCTGCAGGATCTGTCACTGGAGGTGATCCAGCGTTCGGCGTCCCTCGGCACCAGGCAGCACCCGGTCACCCTGCACACCCTGCACGAACTCCTGCGCATCATCAACAGCTATTACTCCAACCTGATCGAGGGGCACAATACCCATCCGTACGATATCGTCCGGGCCATGCAACAGGAGTATGACGCGGAACCGGCCAAGCGGAATCTGCAGCTGGAAAGCGTTGCCCATATCACGGTACAAAGGGAGATGGAGCATCGGCTGCGGGAAGATCCGGCGCTCAACATCGCCGGCGAAGAGTTCCTCTGTTCGCTGCACCGTGAGTTCTTCGCATTGCTGCCGGAAGAGTTCCGGGTGATGAAGCATCCGGAGACCGGCCGTGAAAGCCGGGTAGTGCCGGGCGCACTGCGCGCGGAACAGGTCGTGGTCGGCCGGCATGAGCCGCCGGGACATGACAGCCTGCCCGCATTCATGGCCCGGTTCGGGGAGGCGTACGCCCCCGGGGTGCACCATGGCGCAGCCAAGCTGGTGGCAGCGGCAGCGGCCCATCACCGGCTGATGTGGATTCATCCGTTCCTCGACGGCAACGGCAGGGTGGCGCGGCTGTTCACCGAAGCCTATCTCCACCGCATTCCGGTGCACGGTTTCGGCCTCTGGTCGGTCAGTCGCGGCCTTGCCCGCCGGAATGCCGACTACAAGGCGGCCCTGACCTGGGCCGACGCGCCGCGTCGCAACGATCTGGACGGCAGGGGCAGCCTCTCCGACGAGGGGCTGGCGAAGTTCTGTCGCTTCTTCCTTGAGGTCTGCCTCGACCAGGTGGATTACATGGGCAGCCTGCTGCAGCTGGACGGGCTGATCGAGCGGGTCAGGGCGTACGTGCAGCTGCGCGGCACCGCCATGATCCCCTCCCCACCCGATGGTGGTGCACTCAGAAGCGAAGCAGCCAGGATGTTGCAGGAGGTACTGGTGCGGGGTGAAGCGCCACGGGGAGAGGTAATCGAGGCGTCGGGCCTGAAGGAACGGACCGGCCGGAACCTGCTGGCCCAGCTACTGGCCGAAGGGCTGCTCGTTTCCGACAGCCCCAAAGGAGAAGTACGGATCGGCTTCCCGATCCATGCCGCCGGGTGGTTTTTCCCGGAACTGTATCCGGTGCTCTCCAGGTAGTCGGTCCAACTGGCCATAAAATGCCGCCAAACGTGATCGCAGACAACAACGCACGACGTGCCGGCATCCCCAGTCTCCGGAGAAGAGGGGGAGCAGCTCGTAGTACTCTTCGTGCGCGATGCGCCGGACGTAGAGCCCCTGCGACGCCACATGGCCGAGAGCGGTCTCCCCAACCTGTGGAAGCCGTGGCGCGACTGCTACGTGGAGGTGGAGAGCCTGCCGATCCTCGGCAGCGGCAAGCTTGACCTGAAAGGGATCAAGGAGATCGCCGCGGCGGCGATGGGGGGATGATGGGACGTTTAACCTGCTTTAGAGTAATGCTATTTTGCCTGTTGATTGCGATGTTGTCTGGCTGCGCTGCAATCAGCTCAAGAGCCCGCAATGGCGCTGGACGGCAGTTTGCAGGGGTTCGTTATGATGCACATTATTTGGCTCATCCATCAGAAGCTGATTATCCGGCATTGCAACCATTGAACGTCATGAAAATAGCCTCGGGGTCGTGTCTCAACCGCATACAGGAACGATGCACATCCGGCAATCGTACCCCTACCCCGCCGCACCGCGGCTCAATGAGCGATTGCCCGACCAACACGTCAGTGTTATAATTCGGTTATAACAAGCAAAGGGGTCTATATGCGCCGCAAGATATGCACTATTGGTAACAGCAGGGGGGTGTCCCTGCCTGCGGAAGCACTGGAGCGGCTCAAGCTGGCGGTCGGATCGGAGGTGGAGGTCCAGGTAGACGAGGAGCACGGCAGGATCGTGATCGAACCGGTCCGACCGGAACAGTACCTGGAAGGGGTCGATGCCCAATTTGCCGCCCAGGTCGGCGAGTTCATCGAAGAGTACCGTCCGGCACTCAAGAAACTTGCTGAATAATGGATTACCTCACGCCGCAGCAGATCCTGTTTCTCCATCACCGCCTCATTGAAACCAGCGGCGGCGCCCACGGTGTCCGCGACCTGGGTGCCCTGCAGGCCGCCGCAGCGCGTCCTCAGGCGACCTTCGACGCTGCCAATCTCTATTCCGATCTGTTCGCCCAGGCAGCTGCACTCATGGAATACATCATCAAGAACCATCCGTTCGTGGACGGCAACAAGCGTACCGCCATCGCTGCAGCGGGCATATTCATGCGCAGAAACGGATACCGGATCGAAGCGTCCCAGGAAGAGCTGTACCGGTTCACCATCTCCATGACAGAGGGTACTGCGGGACGCACCGATGCCGAAAGCTGGTTCCGGACCCATGTCCGGCCAGCCGGTAGTTAAACCTCCACCGGAAGGGAACGCCATGACCGGTCGTGTCGCGACACTGCTTCTTCTCTCGCTCATCCTCCTCCCCTGCCAGGGGTGCGTGGGACGGCTCTTCTACCACCCGGACCACAAGGTCTACGGCAGTCCCGCCGACGTGGGGCTGAAGTACGAACCGGTCACCTTCAGAAGCGGCGACGGGACGAAACTCTCCGGCTGGTTCGTCCCCGCCGTGGGGACGGCCAAGGGGACGGTGATCCACTTCCACGGCAACGCCCAGAACATGACCGCCCACTTCGGGTTCGTCAACTGGCTCCCCGCCGAGGGGTTCAACGTCTTCACCTTCGACTACCGCGGCTACGGCGGCTCCGCAGGCAGCCCCGACCGCGCGGGGATCGCCGCGGACGCCCGGGCCGCCATCGACTACGTCCGCTCCCGGCCGGACGTGGACAAGAACCGCCTCCTGGTCCTGGGGCAGAGCCTGGGGGGCGCCGTGGCGCTCACCGCCGTGGGGAGCGGCGACCGGCAGGGGATCAGGGCCGTCGTCTCCGAGTCCGCCTTCGCCTCCTACCGCGGTATCGTGCGGGACAAGATCGGCGTCATCCCTCTGCTGTCGCTCCTGAAGACGCCGCTGTCGTACCTTCTCATCGGCGATTCCTTGAGCCCCATCGACTACGTGGACAGGATCGCCCCGATCCCGCTCCTCATCATCCACGGCTCCGCCGACGAGGTCATCCCGCCCCATCACGCAGAAGCGCTCATGGCGCGGGCGCGGGAACCCAAGACCCTCTGGCTCATACCCGGCGCCGGCCACACGGAGGCGTTCGTCTCCCCGGCGTCACCCTACCGCGCCCGGCTCGTCGCCTTCTTCGAGGAGGCGCTCAGCCGCTGATCCGTATCCCGCCCGCTCCTGCCGTGCATTTTTGCCGGACACACGCACCATATTGGTACACGCCTCCGTAGCCGCCCCCCTTCGACGCCCGTAGCACTTCAATATTGTTGCGTAACTTCAAAGTGTTGCACACATCCACACGGCTGGCACGCTCCCTGTTATGTAAAAGGCAGAATGAATCAAAGCCGCCGGGAGGAACGGAGACTGGGCTGGATACGCCCGCCAGGGCTGCGTAGCGGCGAGATCACCACATGACCGTTACCACGACTATGTCGTGGTAATTCCCCGCACTCACGTTCTGACGCTGGGGTAAGGCACCAAAGATCGTTGCGTTCCAGGGGAAATTCCTGGACACGTTGTTGGTGACCGTGGAGGTGCCGCCGGTGCCGTCCCCCCAGATGACCGTCCGCGCAGCACTGGTATACAGGTAATAGTTGAGGAGATCGGTCCCGGCTGCCGCCTTCATCTGCCTCGGGTTAAACGTTCCGGAGCCGCCGCTGCTGACGGCAATGGTGACCGGCATCGGATTTTTGTCGGGGTTGTTGCAGCTTACCGCGATCGTGCCGGTCGAATAGAGAGGATACAGCGAAAAGACATCGTAGTTCATGAAGCTAACGGGTGTCGTGGACACGTTGCAATGAACCGCATAGCATCTGCCGGCACAAAACACCAACGACGCGACAATCAGTACCCTGCATAATTTCACCATGTACCCACCTCTTTCTTCGCTGTTCCAGCCGACATCGCGCCGGCTCGCCGGTCGGCAAACCTGCCAGGATTCTACCAGACACTGCTTGTCACTGCAGGTGTCCGTCAGGAAAAACGGGACGGCATCCCCGATGCGCACTATTACCTGCGTTCCGGCACAGGGGTCCCCTGCGGTTCGTTTCCGGTCGAAGGAGCCATGTCGAACACGATCTGCCCGAGATCTATGATCTGGTCCGGTCGGTCGGGGATCGTCACGGCAAAGCTCTGCGGCTGTCCCTGGTAGGCAACCGTTCCCCGATAGGTACCGGGCGGGATGAAAGGAGTTGCCCCGTCAACAACCGCATTGCAGCCGTTTTCCTCCGCCTCCGTAGGTTTCTTGAGTTCGTCCGACTGGCTGGGATCGATATCAAACTCCCCGCCGGAACCGGTGGGAAAGGTGATCTCCCTGCCGTTGACCGCAATGGTGACCTCCTGAAATTCCACCGGCTTGATCTTTCCGTGTATCCTCATCTTGAGGGTGCCGGATATCATCTGCATTTTCTTCGCAACGAAGGGGATGCACGACCCGCTTCGAAGTGGTGGCGAGACCAGTTTGACGACATTGGCGAGGTAATAGTCGATGGGGATATGCTTGTCGTCAATCGCAACCTGACTTTGGTAGTATGAACCGAGATTCGGGATGAAGAGCTTGCCCGAGGAGTCGGTTGAACCGACCTCCTGTCCATTGAGCAGTACATTGACCCCGTGAAGGTCTCCGACCTTCACGAGTCCGAAGCTGTCGTACACCGGGCGGGTAACACCGAAGGTGTGCCCCACATAGACCAGGGCGCCCGAAGTCGACAGGTGGTAGTACCCGGCATAATGTCCCGCACTGACCTGCCCGTTGAATTCACCCTGATAGATGCCGTAACGCCCGTTGTACTGCAGGGAAGGGTTTGCGGTGGAAACGGTTTGGCCTGCCGTATCGGAACGGTCGAGGACAACCCGGTAACCGAGTCCTTCGCCGACGGGGGGATTCTTCTGCACCTCCAGCGTGGCATCATTGCTGTCTTTCGCGGTCTGGTAACCGGCCGAAACGAATGTATCGACCTTGGGAGAGTAGTTCAGGGCGAGGAAAAACTCGTTGGAGGTGCCGGTATCTTTAACATTGCGAAACGTCGCGGTGATGGAGCATGCATTGGTCAGATTCCGGAAGTAGCTGACACTCGCCACATCCCTGTTGTCCCCCCCGTAGGTCCTGGATGTCGAGTAGCCAACCGACAGCGAGCCCAGCAACCGGTCGGTATATGACAGGCCTGCGCTCGCCTGGGTTCTCGGCGCAGCGCTTGACGGTGCGGTGGCGATGTTCGCATACCGCCTGCTGAAGCCGGCAAGGGAGAGGTTCGCCCCCGCGTGCAGCCCCTGATAGACGTAGGAGACGATACCCGCCCCCCCGGTATCGGAGCTCCGTCCGGTACTCCCCGCCAGCGACAGGTTGACGAGGCCGGCGGTACCCAAGAGGAACGTCGCCTGGGGCCCCAGGTTATACAGCTCTCTTCGTGCCTCGGCTCTCACACCAAGCGTCAGAAAGTCGCTGACGCCAAACCGGTGGAAGGCGGAGAACGCCAGGTCGGAGTAATGGTTGCTGTCCGTCCCGAACTGCGCGCGCAGGAATCCGAGGTTGTAGCTGTATTCGGAGAGCCCCTGCTTCAAGAGAGACGCGCCGCCAAAATAGTATGGATTGCGGATGTGCCGTTCCCTGCCGAACGGGTCCTTGAGAACGATATCGATCACCCCCGCCGCGCCGCTGGGGGTGATGTTGTCCAGTTCAAATTCACCGGGAGAGAGCTTTACCGTTTTCGTCAGCATGCCGTTGAGATAGATCTTCGCTTCCGAGGGCAGCGCGACCTGGCCGGTAAGACCGACGGTCGGATAGTTGATGAAGTACGGATCGATGCCGTAGACCTTGGCGTAGCTGATCCCTCCCAGATTGAGCCTGCTGCCGAGATCACCGGATGGAGTGAAGTAGTCGCCGACGATGAACCGTCTCAACCCCCTGCGGTCATCATAGGTGAAGCTGCTCTGCAGGCGGACAAACCGTTCGTGGTCCGGCACCTTGGAAACATCGGTATCGGTTAGGAAAAGAAGGTTGCCCTTTCGTGCTCCGAGCTGATTGGTCAGGTTGAAGCTGGAGAATGAAAAACCGTCGCCGGCCTGATAATCGGCCCCATAATTGAGAAATACGCTTGCATCATGGGGATAGTAGATTTTCTGGCGCTGCCTGGGGAAAAAATCGATGACTTCTTTTCCGAGAAGCGCGGGGGCTGCGGTAATGGCAAGGGAGAGGTCACCTTCGTCAAACGCAAACGTGACGCCGTCCATGGAGCGCAGTGAAAGGTATTCTTCTCCGTCATGCAGCGAAGAAGTGCCACGGGGTGACCTGAAGCCGATCTCCTTCAGGTCGTCGACCTTCACCAGGAAATCGCCGAGTTCGGTCCGGTCGACGAAAAGGTCCCCCTTGTATTCCTGATTGAGGACGACCTTGCAGACAAGCTGTTCGGCCGCCGCCGGCGCGGGTAGCAGGCACAGCACCACGACCAGGATGAGCGCCGGAGTAGAACGGGTGTGAAGGAACAAGGAATGCAACCAGCCGGCTCTGCCGGAGTCAGCATGCGCGTTACGGCAGGCACAGCGTCTTTTCCACATTCACGTTCCCGGTAAGCGTAATATTCTCATCAGTCGACACCGTTATCTCAATGTGGGACGTCGCAACACACTTATCCTGCGGAACGGGTGCAGCATACTCCCTGGCGGCATCGGCAAGCAGGTACCATCCGTTGAGCTTCGTGGCAAACGTCTCCGCTCCCGTGCCGTCGCGGCCTTTCATGGTGATGTCGGTGATCCTGAAATGGGTATTGCCCGTATTCCTGACGGTCATGGAGATACGGCCCTTCTTAAGCTCGGCATGGGCGATCTCCCCCTTTACCTCCTCCTTGAGCGGCTTGACGAAAACGGGAATTCCGAACCTGACGGCAACCGTCAGTTGGGCAGAGTCGAGCGGATTTTTTCGCGGGGGGGGAATCTCTTCGATGAACAGTCGGTAGGTCTTCTCCTGCGCAGCCTCCGGGTTCTTTATCCCGATACGGATGATCCTCTGTCCGCCTTTTCCGATCATCAGTATCCGGGGAAAAAATACGAGATCATTCGATTCCCGGTAGATATCCTTACCCTGTTCATCCTGGCTCCACGCCATGGCCTTCCCCTGCAGATCGATCTTCTCGTCCCCGTCGTTTACCACGGTAATGACGCTGCTCTTCAGATCACGGTCCAGATAGATACGGGCAGGGGCGACCCGCCATTGCCCTGAATAGCCGTCGACGGGAGACATGACCAGAAGAATGAAGACCACGCAAAAAAGTGCCTGAACGGATATCGCCGTTTTGAAAAGCCGATGGGAAAGCGTTTCTGTCATTTATTCTTCTCCTCATAGCCGAAACTGCATGGGGCGGCACACCCGCACCGCGAGGAACATATCAGAGAGGAGTCATCGACGGCAAGCCATAGTTCTTGCACGCCAGATTCCGGTTACGGCGTTATCTGAAGGGTCACCCTGTCCGTGTATGAGCCGGCCGGTGCCTGTTTGTAGTCAGCCCCCCGGATGTCTGCCGTGATCGGGATGGTAAGCCTGGCAATGACACCTCCCGACGTACGGGTGGCGCTGGTGGGGAGTTCGAGTTGATAGGGGATCTCGTTGGCGCCGCTCTTCAGGCTGAGGGGGGAAGGCGTCACCTGGGTCACGCCGACGGTAAAACCGCTGCCGAATCCGAGGCACACGACGCTGACACTGCCTGATGACTGAACGTTCGCAGGGTTAAGTGGATCAAGGACACCGAATGCAATATCCTGGGTATGGTTGACGGCACAATAGCCGACCCCCGTGATGTACGCCGAGACGGCCAGATTCCCCGTGGTTGATGCGGCATGCCCCATACCGGTTGTCACGAGGATGAAGGCAATGCATATGAATGTGCGCACGAGAACCATCACACCCCAACCATCAGCATCATCTGGCTCGTTATACGAGAGGGGTGTCCCTTATCGGGTCACCCCTCTCATTGATGGAAATGATCTCTACGGGGTGACGGTGATAACCACGGTATCGTTGTACGTGCCGGCCGATGCGGTCTTATACGACCCGGCGGCGATGTTGCCCGCGATGTCGATAGTCTGCGCGTTGCCGGTGCCGGCTGATAACGCAGGGACCGTCAAAGAATACGGGATGGTGTCCGTATTGGTTGCGTTTTTCAGATACGCCTGGTTGCTGACAGCGTTGAGCCCGTTGTTGACCTGTACCGTGTACGGATCTGATTTCGTGCAGGTAACGGTTACCCCGGATGATGTTGCGGGCACAGCGGGCGCGTTCAACGTATCCAATGCGCCGAAACTGAGGGTACCACCGGTAACGGAACAGGCACTGGCGACAGTTGCGGAGACACTGAGATCGGCGGTAACGGCCATTGCCGTGCCACCCATGGCGACGATTGCTGCTGCTACCGAGATTGCCACTACTTTTTTCATTGCGTTTCCCTCCTTGGTGGTTAACTACGTGATGGTGAAGTGGGTTGATTCCAGCATATCAACATGAAATAGGCTGCCGTGCAGACTCCGGTGCAGTCACCTCCTGTGCCGTCGTTCGTACTGCCGTCGCGTGCAGAAAAACAAAAACGTTCAACCCTCTCGCGCGGAGTCGAACGTTTTGCCTCGTTGGACATCTCCCGATGTCCGAACTTACCCGACTCCTCAGTCTCTTCGGTAACCCGGCTATCCACACCCTATCTAGTGAAGTTATGGACCCGTGGCTTTGCGTCGCCGGATTACTCCGGTTTTGCCTTTATCGGAGTTAGGTTGTTGTTTTGTACCGATTACAGTGCCTCTTCCTGCCGTCCTCCGTCCGGTCATCACCGTTTCTCATGTAGATGGCAAAAAAAATCCTGCAGTTTCTCGCGAAGTGCAGGAGTGATTACCAATGTACAAGACTGATAACGACTCTCTCTTCGGCGATCCGGCCATCCGCGCTTTCCATTGCGGATCCGTGATTTTGCGTCACCAGGTCACCCTGGTTTTGCTCGTATCGGAGAGGTGATTTTGTGCGGAGCCACGGACAGCCCCATAAAACTAGCTGAACGTGTCGCAAATTTCGCATTGATCAACAGATTATTCAATACCCTAAAGAGGGTATTCTGATGCCTATCCCTTGATCAATTTTTTCTGTACGGCCTCGTATATGGCCTGGGAGCGCGAGTTGACCTGCAGTTTCGCATAGATATTCTTGATATGGGTATGAACGGTGAGGGGGCTGATGAACAGCCTGTCGGCAATTTGCTGGATGATAAGCCCACGGTACAGCAATTCCAGTATCTCCGTCTCCCTGTCCGAAAGGGGAGAGATCATCCCCTGCAGCTCTTCATGGACCGGCACCCCCTGGAATTCACGGAGCACCTTCCTGGCGATGGAGGGGGACATGGGCGAGCCACCGGCCTCGATTTCGTCGAGGGCGGCGATAATCTGGGCGGACCGGGCCGTCTTCAGCAGATACCCGGTAGCACCGGCTTTCAGCGCCGAAAAAACCGTTTCTTCCTCTTCCGAAACCGTAAAAACCAGAATTTCCAGGTCAGGGCTGGCATTATTAACGGCCCTGACAGCCGCTTCGTACGAAAGTCCGGGAAGACAAAGGTCAAGGATCATCAGATCCGCACTATCGCCTGCCAGGTACGTCAGCGCATCTTCAACCCGATCCACGGCTGCAACCACGCTATGCCTGCCGTTGGCCTTCAACAGATCCACAAGCATGGCCCTTACAGTCGCGGTATCTTCGACGACGATAACGTTCACGCCACAATACCTCCGTTAGTACCGTTCAAACGTCTGGTTTGAATCAACTCATCCCGACGTGCGAATACCCACGTACCAAGGGGATGTACCTTACCTCAAAACAATAAAAAATATAACCGGTAATTGATTGGCGGGGTCTGCGGGCGATCTAGGAAACAGGAGGGGTCAAGCGAGGATTCTGCGATTAACCTTCGAGGGATATGCCATACTTGATCGCAAACCACCCGATGTCTGACGGCACGTCTGCGGTTCAGATCGACGGGGTCATCGACACCGAAATTGCATGGATACCTTCGCTTTCGTCGGCAGAAAGAATTATCCGCAGGTCAAGGTTCTTGCTTATCCGGGTATTGGGCAGATGGGCATTGGTATTCACCATAAAGGAGTTGCCGATATATGCAGAGGTACCGCTCTCCCTGACGAGCACCCTTTCCTTCTCTGCATTTTCCACGGTTACCGGGACCCCTGCGTCCAGGTTTGTCCGCACGTTGACCGTCATTGAATTCGGCAGGTCGACATACCCCCTCTTGATGTCATCACTGCTCACCCGATAGGTCGTCACATGCTGAACCGCATTGAAACTGACAAAGGGGAGAACCGTGGCCGACACATAAAGCCTGGCCGACGTCGCAGCGAAAGAGGATACGGCGGATAGCATGCTGATGACGACAAGAACACAAACTATATAGCTGGACCTCATGGCATTCACCTCTGAAAACCATCAAAGCCAAAGCCATGCCACACGTAACTTATCAATATTATTAAACTTACACCGAGGTCACATCCCGCACGCCTGTTCAGCCATTGAACACACCCAGGCACAATCGGTTGCAACTTTCCGGAATGACGACACATTTACCCTGTTCAAGAGTTGAACAGCGGTTTATCAAACTCGTGTGCAGAGCGGTAACGCGCACGTGAAAATCGTGCGTTCGGTGAAATATGTGCACGATACTTCCAATCGAAGGAAAGGAGCATGTCAAGCCGCTCGCGGACGCGAGGCGTATCGAAGGCGTTTTCACCGGCGAACAAAAGTGGGAGACGATACTCGCCGGTAGATCGAAGGGGTGATCTCGGACAAAAGACAGGGGTCGGAACGACGTCAGGCACGAGGTACGTTCAGTGCGGACGCCGGTCCCTGCCCGATACCAGACTCCTGCGTAACTGAAGCGTTCCCCCGGGCGACGACGGCCCGCCTCATACGTCTGGTAGACGACGGCAATCTGGTCAGTCGCGCCGGAATATCCACGGGGATCGACACGGCCCGTCAGATGGGGTAACCATTTCCCGACGAAAACGAAGGGCGCTTCGCGCTTGCACCGTGAGCAATATGGAAGAATCCGATAAAGTTGTTAAGCTTGTGCAATCAATTTCATACCGGAGGCCTTATGACACGACGCGTACCGATCCTGTTCCTCGGCTGCTTGCTGCTGGCCGCCCCGCTGTATGCGGGCCAGGACGACATGCAGGAGAAGATCCAGCAACTGGAGCAGCAGATCCAGGAGTTGAAGGCGCTGAAGGCCCGGCAGGACGTCGGGAAGCAGAAGACAGACCAGTGCATGAAGGCGATCGGAGAGGAGAAGTTCTGCGGCTGCATCGGCACGAACCTCCCCGCGGGTGTCACCTTCGAACAGTACGTCCACACCCTGGTCACCACGAAGGATGAACTCGGTTACGACGCCATGACGCCAGAGCAGCAAAAGAGCGTGGACGACACCCTGAAGGCCCGCGACCGGTGCGTCGACAAGGGGTTCTTCAACTAGTCCTACGGACAGCCGGGCCGCCCCCCTCCCCCCTCTGAAGGCCGGACGAACGATCGAACAAGGAGAGTCGACTGTGATGAACGGATTTGCATCACGTATGCGTGCGTATCTTCCCAGTGCCGCCCTGCTCTGCCTGGTGCTCACCGGCACGGCAATGGCGGACGACGCCTGGGGGAGCTGGAACTGGCAGTTTTTCGACACCCCACCCGCGGTACTCCTCGCGGCCGCGAACGCACTACCCGCGCCTGGTGAGGGGAGCGTTGTCGTCCTCTTGGACGAGGCGACCTTCACCCTCGACGCGGAAGGTCGCTGCACCTCCCGCTATCGACTGACGTACCGCATCCTGACGCAGGCCGGCGTGGACGACTGGGATACCATCTCCGCCGGATGGTCCCCCTGGTACCAGGAACGACCACGCCTGCGGGCCCGGGTGGTCACGCCCGACGGGACCGGACACATGCTGTCGCCGGAAACCATCAGCGTCGCGCCGGCACGGCAGAGCTCCTCCGATCTGTACACCGACCAGCGGGTGGTCCGGGCCCCGCTGCCGGCGGTTACCGTCGGCGCGGTGGTGGAACAGGAGGTCGTCGTCACCGAGACCTCCCCCTTCTTCGACGCCGGCAACCTGCACCGGTACTATATCGGCAACGGGGCACGGACCATCGCAAGCCGCGTCGTCATCGATGCGCCGGCGACGCTCCCGATCCTGTACCGGACCCATCTCCTCCCCAACCTGGTGAAGACCCGGGACGAGGCGGACGGCCGCGTGCGGCTCACCTTCGAAGCGGGCCGACTGGAGCCGCCGGGAGAGACGGAACCGGGCATCCCGGGAGATCTGGAACGCTGGCCCACCATCGCCTTCACCACCGGCCGGTCGTGGGCCAAGGTGGGGGCACGTTACGGGGAGATCGTGGACCGCCAGCTTGCGACGTCGGACCTGACGGCCCGGGTGCGGGAGTCCGTGGGGAACGCGACGACCCGGATGGAGATCGCCAGACGGCTGCTGGCGAGCCTGACGCGGGACGTGCGCTACACGGGGATCGAGTTCGGCAGCTCCACCATCGTCCCCAAGCCGCCACAGGAGACGCTCCGGCAGAAATACGGCGACTGCAAGGACCAGGCTGCCCTCCTGGTCGGCATGCTCAGGAGTGCGGGGGTCCCGGCGCAGGTGGCGCTGCTCCGCAGCGGTGGCGGCGTGGAGCCCGATCCGGAGCTGCCGGGGCTGGACCGGTTCAACCACGCCATCGTCTACCTGCCGGGATCGCCCCCCATCTGGATCGACCCGACCGCCAGCTCCCGCCCCGCGGGCGAACTCCCGATCCCTGACCAGGGAAGGCGCGCCCTGGTCACCGGCGGCAGCTACTCCTCGCTGCTCGTCACGCCGGAGGCGCCGTCCGGCGACAACCTCCAGGTGGAGACGAGGGAGTTCCACCTCGCGGAAAAGGGGAAGGCGCGGGTGATCGAGAGCTCGCAGATGTACGGCTCCATCGGGTCGTCGTTCCGCGGGGAATACGCGACCACCGATCGGCAGGCGATCCGCCAGACGCTGGAAAAATACGCACGCACCGCGTACCTGGCGGACAAGCTCACGGCGATGGAGGTCTCCGACCCGGGGAAGGTCGATGAACCGTTCACGATCCGCCTGGAGATGGAAGGGGCCGCGCGGGGCTCGACCGACGACGACGAAGCGGTGGTGGCGATCTTCCCGTCCTCCCTGACGGAACGGCTCCCCGCCGAGCTGACCGGCGACGGAAAGGACCGGGGGGAGACACGGACGCACGACTACCTCCTCCCGGAGCCGTACCGCTACGAGATGCGGTACCGCATCGTGCCGCCGCCGGGGTTCAGGGCGAGAACGGTACCGGAGGCGAAGACCGTCCATCTCGGGCCGATGACGCTCTCACGGAGCTTCACCATCGGAAAGGACGGCGTCGTCTCGGCACTCCTGCGGTTCGATACCGGCAGGCGACGCCTCTCCCCGGAAGAGTTCGAGGCGGTAAAGGCGGCCCTCAGGGATCTCAAGAACGAAAAGTCGGTGCTCATCCGTTTCGAGCAGGTGGGGCGGGCGCTCCTCGCCGCAGGCAAATTCACCGGGGCGCTCGCCGAGTTCCGCCGGCTTGCCGCGCTGCACCCCGGCGAGGCGTTGCACCACCTGCAGATCGCCGACACCCTCCTCGCGATGGGGCTTCGCGATGCGGCCCTCAGGGAGGCCGACCGCGCCATCGCCCTCGAACCGAGGTCGGCCCTGGCGCATCGGACGGCCGCCTGGATACTCCAGCACGACGAGATCGGGAGACGGCTGGCGAAGGGGATCGACCGGAAACGGGCAGTGGCTGAGTACCGCAGGGCGAAGGAGCTGGACCCCACCGACTTCGTCGCCCGTGGCGATCTGGCGATCCTCCTCGAATACGGCGACGACGGCGAGCGGTATGGCCGGCACGCCGACCTGGCGGGTGCCATCGCCGAATACCGGGGCATCAGGACCGACCTGAAACGGGACGACCTCGACAAGAACCTCCTCGTCTGCCTGTACCGGGCGCAACGGTGGCAGGAGCTGGAAGAGACGGCGCGTTCTCTCCAGGGGACCGACAACGGTCCCCTCTACCTCATCCTCGCCATCGCGGGTGAAAAGGGGGCTCCCGCCGCCCTTGAAGAGGCACGCCGGCTCATACCGGATATCGCCAGCCGCAGGCAGGCACTGGAGTCGGTGGTCTCCAGTCTGGTCACCGTCCGTCACTACGAGGAAGCGGCCGGACTGCTGGAGGAAGCGGCCTCAGGTGCGCCGAACACGGCGGCGCTTCGGAGGCGGGTCACCATCCTGAAAGGGATGAGACCGTTCGAACGGCTCCCCCTCCCGGAAGGGGAGCCGACGACCGTGGTGAAACGGATGTTCCTGTCCCTCTTCGTTCCCGAATCCGCCCCGGATACGTTCCTGTCGCTGTTCGCCCGCACCATCCGCGAGGAGGCGGAAAAGGACGGGGCCGACGAGGATCTCCGGAATCTCGATGCCATCATGGGGAATGTCATGAAGGGGGCGGGTGATCCCCCGCGGGAGGCGGTGACCGACATCGCGTTCAGCGCCCTGCAGTTCCGGACCGAGGGGAACGACGCCGTGGGATACCGGATCGACGCCACCAGCCCGGCCCTGCTCGGGCAGGAGAAGATGCGGGTCTATGTGGTGAAAGAGGCGGGACGCTACCGGCTCGTGACCGGCAGCGACAACCTGGCCCCCATCGGGCTGGTGGTCCTCGACCGAATCGCGTCGGGGGATCTGGCCGGTGCCAGGACCTGGCTCGACTGGGCGCGCGAGGAGATCCCGCGCACGCAGGACGACGACCCGCTCTCGGGACAGCCGTTCCTGCGGATATGGGGACAGACGGCCCCGGACACTCCGGAACGGATGCAGATCGCCGCGGCCTGCCTGCTCTCCCGGATGGGGTACGAGAAGGCGGTACCGATCCTGCAAGAGGGGAGGGACTCCGCCGGAGGGGCGCTCGCTACGGCCATCGACATCGCCCTGACCCGGGCCTATGCCGAGGAGAAGCGATACCCGGAACTCCTGAAGATCAGCGAACGGCTGAAAAAGAGCTATCCGGATTCCGCCATGGCCTTCATGGGCTACACCTATGCCCTGCGCGCCATGAACCGCTGGGACGACGTCGCCGCCGCGGCACGGCAGCGGCTCACCACGATGCCGAAGGACCCGGCCGCGCTCGGGATGCTCGCCCTGTGCGCCGAGCAGAAAGGGGATATCAAACGGGCACGGGAGCTGTACCAGACGATCGTGGATACGGGAAAGGGGACGGCCGGCGAATACAACAACCTGGCCTGGCTGGACCTCTTCAGCCCGACGGTCTCTCCCGAGGCGCTGTCGATCGCGGAGCAGGCCGTCGCCCTCTCCGGCGGCAGGAATGAGAGCTCCCTGCATACGCTGGCCGCACTGTATGCGGAGGCAGGGATGCTCGCGGAGGCCCGCGAGACGATACTCAAGGCGCTGGAGGTATCCCAGAACCATGAACCCCGGTCGCGGCACTGGTACGTGCTGGGACGGATCGCCGAACAGTACGGGGAAACGGGGGCGGCCATGGAGGCGTACCGCAAGGTGGTACCGGAGGACAACGAGATCCCGGCCATCTCCACGTACGCCCTGGCGCAGAAACGGCTTGCCCATGACGGAACCCTGTCGACGAAGTCTGCCTTCACACGCATGCATGAAAACCGTCGACGGCGAGCGCGGCCCATCTCTTCCTGCAGCCAAACGCGCGAGATTCCCCTCGTCCCCGGGGAGAAAGACAGGAAGTGAGGGCGCACCGCCTGATTTCTGATGACAACCCTGCCCCGTATCACGACCTGATCGAATGGGTGGATGTGGCGTTCGTCCTGGAACGGTACCACCGGAACAAGCCGACCACCCGGTTCCCGGACGCCTTCAAGGCGAAACGGCTGGTGGTACCGGGCATGCCCGACAAGCACGCCTCTACGGACCCGGAACTGGCCCGCATCCTGACGTCACGGCGGAGCCGTGGCCCCCGATGCACCGGTCAATCGTCCTCTCGCCCCCTGCCCCGCCATTCACGGCGGTACTCGGGCCGATAGAAGCGCCCCCGGTAGTGTTCCCCCTCGTCTTCGTAACGCCGATACTCCCGGTCGCGATAGTGCCGGAAGTCACCGATACGGAACCGCAGGAAGACCGTAGGGTAGCTCCGCCGAGGGACATACTCCCACGGACCGTTGTAGTACGGCCCCCGGAACCAGCGGCCCCGGTAGAAGCAGTAGTAGTCACGCCCGGAGTAGACGAGATCGTACGGCACGCCGACGGCGACATACATGTTCAGTTCGGGCGCATAGATGAACTGCGGTGCCTCGGCAAGGTCAAGCTCGGGCGCTGCATATTCCGGCTCCGGCGCAGCGACGAGAGGCGGTGCGGGCGCCGGCGGTGGCGTCGCAGCTACCGGAGGCGGAGCGGACGCCGGTCTGTAGCCGGGCACCTGGTTCCCGTGGGAATACATGCACTGGACATACGCGTTGTCGTACCGGCGCTGGGCCTCGGAGGCAGTGGCCTCGCCCGCCCCCGATCCGATCACCGAACCGGCCAGAAGACCGGTCGCAGCACCGATGGCGGCGCCGGCTCCGGCATGACCGGAGGCCGAGCCGAACAGCGCGCCCACACCGGCACCGATGGCGGTCCCCCCCACCGCACCGGTAGTGACATCCCGCTGGTAGGTCTCCTGGACCGAGCTCCCCACCTGTTGCTGCGCCCACTGTCTGCAGCTGGCATCCTCGGACCGGAACGTCTCGAACGACTTGCCCCGTGCGGGGAGCACCTCCACCGCCGGACCGGCGGGGAGCGTCGCGCATCCGGCCGCCATCGCCATCACCACAATAGGAACGAACATCCTGCCGTACCTCATTTCAACCTCCCGTTGTTAATGTGTCGTGACATTCTCATTATAACAGACACCGACGGACTTTCGCCAGGCGGGGGGGACCGTCGGCCCGGTACGCCCGGTCGCCATCATACACCAGCCGTAACCGTATTCCCAGCCCCCTTGATACCGGAGAGCGGCTCCATCCTGCGTTTCGGATAAAAAACGACCCCTTGTTGCCAAGGGGTCTATCAAGGAGAGAGGTACTACGTGTGTAGCTGCGATGGTATCGCGTCGTACCTGTCTGTAGTTATACCGGCAAAATAAGGAGGAATTGTGGAACAAATGTGAAAATTTCGTTTCTGTTGCGACGACGCCAGGTTCTCCACGGTGTGCGGACTGAAACAAATACGCTCGGCACGGAATGCGGAAACAGTTTTGAATGAAGCACCTTGACCGACACCGTACACGGCAGATCGGCATACCGCGTCAACCCTGACCAGTCGCCACACGACGGCCTCCTGCAGCCCCGGACACAGCACGTTCGGGACAACCGCCCTCCTGATGCTTTTCCGATTGCATATATTTTTAATATTTTCGCGTATACCGCATAATTTAACTAATCATCCCGTCCCGCGTGACGATACGAGAAGATAACTGCTCACAACATGGTGAAATCAGGAGGTTTTATTTATGTTATCTAATCTGAAGATTGGAACCCGACTGGCATGCGGTTTCTCGGTTCTCGTACTGTTCATGGTCATCATCACCTATGTTGCGGTCAGCAGCTTCTCCAGGGTCAACTCCAAGGTCACTGTCGTAACCAGCGATATGTGGCCGAAAACTGCCATGCTGAACCGGATGGACGACCAGATCAACGTGGTGGCCAGGTCCCTCCGGAATGCTGTCATCCTGACGAATCCGGCGGACGTCAAACAGGAGCTGGCGCGCATCGACCGGGCACGGAACGAAATCACATCCCTGTTCGACCGGCTTGAGAAGTCAGCCTGGAACGACCGGGGCAAGGAGCTGCTCCAGGAGCTGGAAAGCCGCAGCACCGCTTACCTCGCGGTGCAGAAGCAGATCGCCGGCATGATCGAAACGGGCAGAAGGGCAGATTTGGCGGAGGCGCTGGTGACGAAACTCCGTCCGGTCCAGACCGCCTACATCGATGCACTGGACAGGATGATCGCATACCAGGGAAACGAGGTCGTCCTCTCAGGGAAAACGGTGGATCAGACGATCGGCTCGGCCGAGATCAAGATCGGCATCGTGCTCCTGGTTACCATACTCCTGGCGGTACTGATCGCGCTGGTCCTTACCCGCAGCGTCTCCATTCCGATGGGACAGATCGTCGGACTCAACCGGTGCATCGCGGACGGCAATCTCGGCATTACGTTCGAGGTGACCCGCAGGGACGAAATCGGTGAACTCTCCACCACGGCAAAATACATGGTGGAAAAGCTGAGAAGCATCATCACCCACCTGGCGGAAACCTCTTCACATGTGGCGACGGCATCGTCCCAGCTCCACGCCACGTCCGAACAGCTCGCCACGGCATCACAAGAGGTGGCGGCGCAATCGGGAACGGTGGCGACCGCCGGCGAGGAAATGGCCGTCACCTCGGGGGATATCGCGCGGAACTGCAACCAGGCGGCGGAAGGCGCCAGACATGCCGGGACCGTTGCCCAGGAAGGGGCCGCCGTCGTCAACAACGCCATCCAGATCATGGAACGTATCACGCAGAAGGTCCAGCGGTCGGCACAAAGCGTCGAAGGTCTCGGGGCGCGCTCCGACCAGATCGGTGAGATCGTAGGGACCATCGAGGACATCGCCGACCAGACCAACCTGCTGGCGCTGAACGCCGCCATCGAAGCGGCCCGGGCCGGGGAACAGGGACGGGGGTTCGCCGTGGTCGCCGACGAGGTCCGCGCCCTCGCCGAGCGGACAACCAAGGCGACGCGCGAGATCGGGGAAATGATCAAGAATATCCAGAACGAGACCAGGGAAGCGGTACAGACCATGGTGGAAGGTGTACGAGAGGTGGAAACCGGCACGAGGGAAGCGAGCCGCTCGGGAACGGCCCTGCAGGAGATCCTCAACGAAATCGGCAACGTAACCATGCAGGTCAGCCAGATCGCCACCGCAGCGGAGCAGCAGACCGCGACCACCGCGGAGATCAGCAGCAACATCCAGCTGATGAGCGATGTCGTCCAGCAGACCGCCCGGGGAGCACAGGAATCATCCCAGGCGGCGGACGAGCTCTCGCGCATGGCCGATGACCTCAAGTCCATCGTCGGCACGTTCAACCTGCAGGTGATCCGCGTCTAGCGCAACCTCGCAGCATATGCCGTTCAACCGGGGGCCATGTTCATGGCCCCTTTTTCATAGGCAGACCGTACGTCCCGGCCGGGTGCAAGGATCGTGGCCGGGTGGCTCCGCACGCTTTTGCGGATGCAGTCGGCGCGCAGGCAGGCGCTGGCAAATCCGGCAACATGTGTTAGTATTGCCTAATACATTCACAGGTGGCGCATGAGGCGTCACAGCGCGAAAGGAGAACGACAATGATGAGGAGAAGCGTGACGGGGTGTCTGGTCGTGCTGGCGGTGACCGCGCTCCCGGCCTGGGGCAGTGACGACCTGCTGTCGCAGGCCCGGCAGCTGTTCAAGCCGATTCCGGCCGCAGCACCGGCCCAGAAGGGGAATCCGGCCAGTCCGGCCAGGGTGAAACTGGGGAAGATGCTTTACTTCGAGCCGCGCCTGTCGGCATCGTACCTGATCAGCTGCAACAGCTGTCACAACGTGGGGATGGGAGGCGGCGACATGCAGGAGACCTCCATCGGCCACGGCTGGCAGAAGGGACCGCGCAACGCCCCGACGGTACTGAACGCGGTATACAACATCGCCCAGTTCTGGGACGGCCGGGCGAAAGACCTGGCGGAGCAGGCCAAGGGACCGGTACAGGCCGCGGTGGAAATGAACAACACGCCGGAACGGGTGGTGGCGACCCTGAAAGGCATCCCCGCCTATGACGCACTGTTCAAAAAGGCGTTCCCGGGCGAGAAGGACCCGGTCACCTTCGACAACATGGCAAAGGCCATCGAGCTGTTCGAAGCGACCCTGGTCACCCCCGATGCCCGGTTCGACAGATTCCTGAAGGGGGACGCCAAGGCGCTCAAAGCGAAGGAGCGGACGGGGCTGAAGCTCTTCATGGACAAGGGGTGCGCCGCCTGCCACGGCGGGATCAACCTGGGAGGAACCGGCTACTACACCTTCGGCGTGGTGAAGGCGCCGGACGCCGATCTGCGTCCGGCCACCGACACGGGACGGTTCAAGGTAACCCATGCAGAAAGCGAGCGGTTCGCCTTCAAGTCCCCCTCCCTGCGCAACATCGTCCTCACCCCCCCCTACTTCCACACCGGCAAGGTCTGGAAGCTGGATGAGGCGGTGGCGGTCATGGGGTCGGTACAGTTGGGGGCGGCCCTGAGCCACGAGGAGACGGACCAGATCGTCGCCTTCCTCGGCACCCTCACCGGCCGGCAGCCGCGGGTGGCATATCCGATCCTGCCGGCCAACGGCCCGACGACCCCGACGCCGACAACCAACTGACCGGACAACCGTCCGCCGTGAAGGTCGGGGCCGCTCTCCGCCGTGAGGGCGGCCCTCTGCGTTTCGGAACCGCAAAAAGGGACGCCGTCGCATGCGGACGTTTATTTCCGTGGTATATTTGGAACACCTGTCGCACCCTTAAAGCGAGACCGTCATGTTCGCCGGCAGGGCATGGGCGTACCGTATTGCAATGCATCGTCGTATCCGACGAACCATCCACAAGGGGGGAAACCAATGAAATCAGCCATGCAGGTACTTCGGGCCAAGAAGTCGAACAGCATCATCGCCATCTCACCCGACGCCACGGTGTATGAGGCGATCGAACTGATGTGCGACAAGAACGTGGGGGCACTCCTGGTGCTGGACGGCGACAGACTGATCGGTGTCATCTCCGAGCGCGACTACGCCCGGAAGATCATCCTGGCGGGTCGGGCATCCAGGGAGACACTGGTGAGAGACGTCATGACGAAGGAGCTCGTCGTGGTGCACCCGGAGACCTCCGTGGAGGAGTGCATGGCGATCATGACGGAGAAGTTCCTGCGCCATCTGCCGGTCATGGAGGACGGCAAGGTGGTCGGCCTCGTCTCCATCGGGGACGCGGTGAAGACGATCATCTCCGAGCAGAACTTCGTCATCACCAACCTGCAGCAGTACATCATGCAGGGGTAGTACGGCCGCGTCCGCTCAATAGTCCCGCAAGGGCCGCCGTGAAGATATCCGGCGGCCCTTCGATTTCCGGAACCGACAGCGCTTGAGTCCCTATGAACAGCAGCCCCATCGATACACTTTACCCGCGTTTTCTCCCCCTGGGGGACAGTGCCCTCACCGTTGAGATCGGCGACCGGATCGACGGCAAGCTGGTGGCCGCCGTCGCCGACCTGGACGCCCGGATCGCGGCAAAGATCGACGCCGGCCGGATGAAGGGGATCGTTGAGGCGGTCCCCACCTACCGCTCCCTCACCCTGATATTCGATCCGGAGGTCGTCTCCCGGTGCGCACTTCAGAGACAGGTCGCCGCACTGCTCTCCGCGCCGCCCCGAAGGGTGTCGCGAAAGGGGGATTGCTGGCGGCTCCCCGTCTGCTACGATCCCGGCTACGGATCGGACCTGGAGCGGATCGCCGGTGAGCGCGGGCTCTCGCCCGACGGGATCGTCGCGCTGCACGCCGGTCGCACCTACACGGTGTACATGATCGGCTTTCTCCCCGGATTTCCCTACATGGGGGACGTGGCCGAGGAACTGCGGCTGCCGCGTCTCACCGAGCCGCGGGTGCGGGTCCCCGCCGGCTCCGTCGCCATCGCCGGGCAGCAGACGGCGGTCTACCCCGCGGAGAGCCCCGGAGGCTGGAACATCATCGGCCGCTGTCCCCTCCCCCTGTTCGAACCCCGCCGGCCGCAGCCGGCGCTCCTCTCCCCGGGGGACAGGGTGACATTCGAACCGGTCACGGTCAAACGGTACGAGGCGCTTGCCGCCGCCGGCCGGAACAACGGCCTCGACCTCCGCCAGTTCGTGACGAGAGGGGTGACACGGTGACGAGCCGCCTGATAGTCACGCACCCCGGGCCGTTCACCACGGTTCAGGACCTGGGGCGACGCGGCTTTCGCCGCTACGGCGTGCCGGTCTCCGGCGCGCTCCACCCCGACCTCGCCCGCATCGCCAACGCCCTCGCCGACAACGGTGAGGACGCACCGCTCCTGGAGTTCTGCCGGTCTGGCCCGACCCTGCGGGCCGCGGGGAAGGCGGTGCGTGTCGCCTGCACCGGCGACGTGGAGATCGTACTGACCCGGAACGGCAGGAGGGCACTGCTCTGCCCCTGGCGCACCGTCACCCTAGAGGAAGGGGACCTGCTGCGGCTCGGCATGGTATTCACCGGCCGGGCCGGCTACCTCGCCGTGAGCGGCGGACTGGCACTGGAGAAGATCATGGGGAGCGGTTCCACCTGCCTGCTGGGAAGGGACAAAAGTCTGGGCGGCCTGCTGCTCCGGAAGGGGCAGGTACTGTCCGTCGGCCGGCCGAATCCCCCCGCCGGGCCGGAGCGCTATCTGCCCCGGCCGCCGGGACGGGACGGCTACGGCGGGCCCGACCCGGGGTGCGGTCCGGACGACCCGGTGGCGATCCGGGTGATCCCCGGCCCCCAGGTCGACCGGTTCACGGATGAGACGCTGGCAGGGTTCTACACCGGCGTCTTCACGGTGACCCGGGATGCGGGCCGGACGGGGAGCCGCCTTGCGGGACCGCGGCTTCTCCACCGGAAGGACCTGCCGCCGGAGATCGTCTCCGACGCCATGGTGCCGGGGGCGATCCAGGTGCCGGGCAACGGCGCCCCCATCGTCATGCTGGCGGATGGCCCCACGGTGGGGGGATACCCGAAGATCGCCGCGGTCGCCTCCGTGGACCTGCCGAGGTTCGCCTCGCTGGAGGAAGGACGGCGGGTCCGCTTCCACGCGGTTACCGCCGAGAAAGGGGCCGACCTGCTGCTCGAACGCCGCCGGCATCTGGCTACGCAGATCGCCAGCATCGCCCCGCTGACCCTGGTGGGCGACAGGGTGGACCTGACCCCGCTGTTCGGCACCGCGCAGTCACGGCGCACAACCAACGATACCCGGGAGCAACCGACACCATGAAGATCAATCTCAATGCGGACATGGGAGAATCGTTCGGCAGCTGGACCATGGGACAGGACGAGGAGCTGATAGGATGCGTCGCCTCGGCCAACGTGGCCTGCGGTTTCCACGCCGGCGACCCGCTGGTGATGACGAAGACGGTGCAGCTCGCCGGCGAAAGAGGGGTGAGCGTTGGCGCCCACCCCTCCTTCCCCGACCTGCAGGGGTTCGGCCGGCGGGAGATGCATGTTCCGCCGCGGGAGCTGGAGGCGCAGATCGCCTACCAGGTCGGGGCACTGGACGGCATCGCCCGGAGCCGGGGGATGCGGGTGACCCACGTAAAGCCCCACGGCGCCCTCAACAACATGGCCTGTGCCGATGCCGCCCTGGCGACGACCGTCGTCCGCGCGGTGAAAAGCTACGCGCCGGGTCTGATCCTCCTGGCCCCGGCCTGTTCCGCCCTCGCGGCGGCGGGAAAGGCGGCGGGACTGAAGGTGGCGCTGGAGATATTCGCGGACCGGGCCTACACGGACAACGGCCAGCTCGTTCCGCGCAACGTGCCCGGCGCGGTACTGCACGCCCCTGATGCGGCACTGGCCCACGCAACCGCCATGCTGGAACGTGGCGGAATCGTCACCGTCTCCGGAGGGTGCATCCCCACACCGTTCCACAGCATCTGCCTCCACGGGGACAACGCGGCGGCGGTGGCGTCCGCCCGGCTCATCCGCACCGGACTGGAGGAGAACGGCTGGAAGATCGTACCGCTGCCGGACCTGTTCTGATCGACAGACCTTACGACACGAGATGGAGGACGCATGAAGATCGTGGTGCTGGACGGACATCCCCTCAACCCCGGGGACAACCCATGGGACGCCGTGGCGGCGCTGGGGGAGCTGACGGTGTATGAACGCACCCCGGCCGAGCTGATCCCGGAGCGTGCCCGGGACGCGGAGATCATCCTCACGAACAAGACCCCCCTGACCAAAGAGACCATCGCGGCGCTGCCGCAGCTGAAGTGCATCGCCGTGCTGGCCACCGGCTACAACGTGGTGGAGATCGCCGCCGCCCGGAAGCGTGGTATCCCGGTGGTCAACGTGCCGGAGTACGGCACCGACTCCGTGGCCCAGCACGTCTTTGCCCTCCTCCTCTCACTCACGAACCAGGCGGACCGGCACGCAACGGCGGTGCGTAATGGAGCCTGGAGCGCAGCCCCCGACTTCTCCTTCTGGCTGGCGCCGCTCACGGAGCTCGCGGGAAAGACCATGGGGATCGTGGGGCTCGGCCGGATCGGCTCCCGGGTCGCCCAGATCGCCCGCGCCTTCGGCATGGAGGTTGCCGCCGTCCCCACCCGAAGCCGGCATACGCCGGAGGGGGTGCCGGTGACCTGGCGGGAGCTCCCCGAACTGTTCGCCGCGGCGGACGTGGTGAGCCTCCACTGTCCGCTCACGGCGACGAACGAAGGCTTCGTGAACGGTGACGTCCTGCGGACCATGAAGCCGTCGGCGATCCTTTTGAACACCGCCCGGGGCCAGCTGGTGAACGAGCCCGACCTGGCCGCCGCCCTGAACGAGGGAACAATCGCCGGGGCCGGGCTGGACGTGGTCGCCGCCGAGCCGATCGCACCGGACAATCCGCTCCTTGGAGCGAAGAACTGCATCATCACCCCCCACATCGCCTGGGCGAGCCTGGACGCCCGCCGGCGGCTCATGGAAGAAACCGCCCGCAACGTGGCGGCATTCCTGGCGGGGAGCCCGATCAACGTGGTCAATCCCTGACGGAGGTTGTCATGCAGCTGAAGGGATACCGCATCTTCGACAGCCACCTGCACATCATCGATCCCCGCTTTCCGCTCGTCCCCAACAACGGCTACCTGCCGGAACCGTTCACCTGCGACGACTACCGCCGCCGGATGGGACGGTACGACCTCGCCGGCGGGGCGGTGGTCTCCGGCTCGTTCCAGGCGTTCGACCAGTCCTACCTGACCGCCGCCCTGGCAGAACTCGGTCCCGGCTTCGTCGGGGTGACCCAGCTGCCGGCGACGGTAGCGGACGGGGAGCTCCTGGCACTGGACGCGGCGGGGGTCCGGGCGGTGCGGTTCAACCTGCGGCGGGGCGGCTCCGAAGAGGTGGGGCAACTGGACCGGCTGGCGCGACGGGTCTTCGAACTCTGCGGCTGGCACGTGGAGCTGTACGTGGACTCCCGGGAGCTGGAACGGCTCTATCCGACCCTGGCCGCGCTCCCCGCGGTGAGCATCGACCACCTGGGGCTGTCGGGGGCGGGGTTTTCCACCCTGCTCCGGCTGGCGGAGCGAGGGGTGCGGGTGAAGGCGACCGGGTTCGGCCGGATTGATTTCGACGTGCGCACCGCCCTCACTAAGCTGTACGCCGCCAGTCCGGACGCCCTCATGTTCGGCACCGACCTCCCCTCCACCCGGGCCCCGCGCCCCTACGCAGATGCTGACCTCTCCCTCGTGGTTGAACTCCTGGGGGAAGCGGCGGCCCGCCGGGTGCTGTACGACAACGCCGCCGCCTTCTACCGCGTCCGGCTCGCGCAGTGACGCGTTCGACCCGCCGTTGCAAATCGGCGGCAAACGTACTATAACCTCCGTATGCCCGCTGCAGCACGGCGGACCGCCATCACACCCGCGGGGGCAGACCATGCCCCCGTTTTTATTGAGGAGACGATCATGACCGAAACCGCCCCCCTCCCCCGCTGGGACACGACCCGCCTGTACCTCGGCCCCGACGATGCCGTACTGGAGGCGGACTTCGCCGCCGGACCTGAACTGACGGGGGTGTTCCGGGACAGTTACCGGGGCACACTGGCGCATCTGAACGCCGACGGCCTGTACTTCGCCCTCACCGCCTACGAGGCGCTGCAGGAGCGGATCGTGAAACCCCAGCTCTACGCCCACCTGCTTCTTGCCACCGACAGCGGGAACGACGCGCACAAGGCGCTGTACCAGCGGGCCGCCGAGTTCGGCAACGAGATGAGCCAGGCGCTCCTCTTCTTCGAACTGGAGATCATGGAGATTCCCGACGAGAGGTTCGCAGAGCTGTCCGACGACGAACAGCTCGCCCCCTACCGCCACTTCATGGAGGCGGTGCGGCGGTTCAAGCCCCACACCCTCAACGAACGGGAGGAAAGTCTCCTCACCCGGAAGGCGCTTACGGGGATGGAGGCGTTCACCCACCTGTACGACGAGATTTCCGCCTCCTTCCGGTACACCTTCGAACTGGACGGGGAGGAGCGGGAGATGACCGGCGAGGAGCTCCTGGCGCTCCTCCACCACCCGGATGCGGATGTCAGGGAACGGGCCTTCGGCATGTTCCTGGATCGGCACGGCGAACACGCCATCGTCTACGGTGCAGTGTTCAACAACCTGGCGCTGGACCACCGGCAGGATATGGATATCCGGGACTACCGCACCCCCATGGAGGCGACCAACCTGGGGAACGAGCTGTCGGCGGAGACGGTGGAGCAGCTCATGTCGGTCAGCGAGGAGAACTACCCCCTCGCCCGGCGCTATTTCCGGCTGAAGACACGGCTCCTGGGGCTGGAGCGGATGAAGAACACCGACCTGTACGCCCCGGTGCCGGGGACGGCCCGGAAGTACAGCTTCGACGAGGCGAAGACACTGGTGCTGGAGGCGTACGGCGCCTTCAACCCCGCCTACCGGGAGATCATCGCCGGCTTCTTCGACGAGGGGCGGATCGACACCCCGCCCCTCCCCGGAAAGACCGGCGGCGCCTTCTGCATGGGGATGACGCCGGTGCTCCCCCCTTATGTGCTGATGAACTTCACCGGCAGCCTGCGGGACGTGGCGACCCTCGCCCACGAACTGGGACACGGCCTGCACTTCACCCTCGCCCAAACCCAGACCATGGTGAACTACCACGCCCCGCTCCCCCTGGCGGAGACCGCCTCGGTCTTCGGCGAGATCCTCCTCACCCGGCTGCTGCTGGAGCGGGAGACGGACCGGTCGCTGCGGATATCCCTTCTCTGCGCCACCATCGAGGACATCATCGCCACCACCATGCGCCAGAACCTCCTCACCCGCTTCGAGCAGAAGCTGCACCTGGAGCGACGGACGGGGCTCGTTGCCACGGACCGGATCTGCGACCTCTGGTGGGAAGAGAACGCCCGGCTGTTCGGCGAGGAAGTGGAGATGATCCCGCCGTACCGGTGGGGATGGAGCTATATCTCCCATTTCGTGCACACCCGGTTCTACTGCTACTCCTACACCTTCGCCGAGCTGCTGGTGCTGGCCCTGTACCGCAAATACCGGGAGGAAGGGAACGCCTTCCTGCCGCGCTACGAGGCGATCCTCGAAAGCGGCGGCTCCCGCTCCCCCATCGATACGGCCCGGCTGGCGGGAATCGATCTGACGGAGCCCGGTTTCTGGCAGAAGGGGTACGACTTCCTGGCCGACCTGGTGTCCGAGCTGGAAGGGCTCGTGGCGGAAGGGTAGTGAACATGAAAAGGGCACCCCGATCGGGGTGCCCTTTTTTGTGTGGCTTTGCATATATTGTTTTGGGTGGTTCGGTGCCTCGCCGCCAGGCGGGCCGGAGGTTCTCCGGAAGTGAAGCGCCAGGGCGCGGCGGTAAAGGACCCCGTAGAGGCAATGTTACCCGGGAGAAACCGGTAAACTCGGAGGTCCTGCCGGAACCGGTACCGAACCGGTCCGCAGCCATGCACCAGCGAAACGGACGGGGAGCCTCCGCCCCGCCGTCCACCATCGCACACGGAGAGGAAGGGAACGAACTACCTCTTCCCCTGTTCCAGCTTCGCCTTCAGGAGGTCGCCCAGCGACCCCATGGATGTGGAGGCGGTGGTTGTCGCCTGTTTCCGGAAGCTCTCCAGTGACTGCTCCTCCTCGTCCGCCGCACGGCTGACCGCCGCCAGCGTCAGGGAGATCCGCCGGCTGTCCCGGTCCACCCCCTCCACCTTCACCTCCACGGTCTCCCCTTCATTCACTACCTCGCGGGGATGGTTGATCCGCTTGCCGGCACCGAGCTTGGAGATATGGATCAGACCGTCGATCCCCTCGGCCAGGGTCACGAAGGCGCCGAAGGGGGCCAGGCGCGACACGGTGCCGGTATGGTAGGACCCTTCCGGGAAGTTCACCGAAGCGCTCTCCCACGGGTCGGCCAGCGTATCCTTCAGGCTGAAGGAGAACCGCTCCGCATCCCAGTCCATCGCCTTGATCACCACCTGCACCTGCTGCCCCACGGTAAGTACGTCGGAGACATGCTTCACCCGGGTCCAGCCGATCTCCGACACCGGCAGCAGCCCTTCGATGCCGCCGACATTCACGAAGGCGCCGAAGTCCCGCAGCGACGTCACCGTGCCGTTGACCGTCATCCCCACGGCGAGCTTCTCCTTCAGAGACTCCAGCTCGCGCTGGCGCTCCTCCTCCAGGATCTCCCGGCGGGAGAGGACGATGTTCCGCCCGCTCTCCGCGTATTCGGCGACACGGAACGACAGGTGCTGGCCGACGAACGCCGCACTGTCATCCACCCGTCGCAGCGACATCTGGGAATAGGGACAGAAGGCGCGTATCGTACCGGCGACCTTCACCTCGAAGCCTCCCTTGATCTCCTTCTCCACCACGCCTTCCACCGGGATGCCGCTTTTCCACGCGTCCTCCAGCTGGCCCTGGGCGTTGCTCCCCGTCCCCATCTTTGTCGTGAAACGGAGTTCGCCGTTCACCATCCCCACGAACCAGGCGGTGATGGTATCCCCCTCGGCAAGGGTGAGGTTCCCCTCCGGGTCCAAGAGCTCCCGGCGGTCCAGCACCCCTTCTCCCTTCTTCCCCGTATCCAGGAACACCCAGTCGCGGGTAATAGAGAGTATGCGCGCCTCGATCTTCTGCCCCGGCTTCAGCCGTTCGGTCTGCCGGTAGCTCTGCTCGAACAGCTCGGCAAAACTCTCTTCGTTGGTGTCGTCCATGGTGTCACGGTTGTCCTGGTCCATTGTCCCTTCCTCTTTTCACGGAAAATCGTTTTCAGTAATGAAGAAGCATATAGGAGCCACCGCCTCCTTGTCAACCGGCTCGGTCGGGTTGCGCGATGCCGCTTCACCACCGAACCGGAATATTGTAATTAAAACACATTATGTTGCGACACCGGATTTAATGAGGTATATGTTTCCAAACAGAAATGATACACGATAATACTAAACCATCCGCGAGGATGGGGCGGAAAGCCTACAGGGTCTCACGCAGACAGCCGGGTTGCCGAAATGTCATCAGATTTCGGCAATCCGGCTTTTTTGTTTTCTGCGCGAAAACGGAAGGAGGATTCCCATGGACCTGCTGAAAGACCTTATCACGGTAGTTATCGGCTTCACCCTGTGGGCCATCGCCTGGCGCCTGACAGGAAATCATCCGCAGAAAGCGGCAGTTCCTGTCGATGCACCTCGCACGCCGGGCAGAGATTCCACGCTCATCTCCTCCAGAGGACGGAACTGAGCTCACCCGGCCGCGGACACCACACGTCCGGCCCGGCCGGTTCGCACCAGTGCAACACCCGCACAACGCAGTACTCTCCTTCTTGTGATGCGGCGCCTCCGGGCGCCCCTTTTTTATCCCCACCTCACCGCCTTCCCTCCCCACCTGCAGCAAACCGCTTGACACACTAATGCGTTTGCAATATTTTACCAAACAACATGTCATTGCATCCGGACTTTCACATCAGCAAGATGCACGAACTGGAGCAGGTCTGCCGCAGCAAGGGGCTGCCGATGACGGTCCAACGGCGGGCCATCATGGAATCGCTCGCCGTACGGAAGGACCACCCCACCGCCGACCAGGTATTCGAAACGGTCCAGGCACGTATCCCCGGCGTTTCCCGCACCACGGTCTACCGTGTCCTGGAAACCTTCGTGCAGTACGGCATCGTCCAGAAGATCAACAGCCCGCTGGCGCGGGCCCGGTTCGACGCGGATACCGCCCGGCACCATCACCTGCGATGCACCGGCTGCGACGTGATGGTAGATCTGCATGACCCCTCCCTCGACCGTTTACCGCTCCCCACACCGGTGGACAACGGATTCCAGATTCACGACTACACCATCAGTTTCACCGGCCGCTGCCCCCGCTGCGCCGGAAAGGTCGATAACCGACGGGGCGTCTGACCGCATCCATCCTTACCAAGGAGCCCGGATATGAAGAAATGGAAATGCAAGCTCTGCTGCTATCAGCACGAAGGTGACGAACCACCTATGGTCTGTCCGCTGTGCGGCGAGACACGCATCAACTTCAGCGAGGTGTAATCGTACCGCATCCGCTCCACGCCCGGACGTGGAGGATGATATCCATTGACAGGAGGAGACATGAAGGACCACAGGACACTGGAAGAGATCATCGACTTCGCCGTACAGCGCGAGGATACCGCCTACCGGCTGTACAAGAGCGCGGCGGAGAAGACCACCAGCATCGCCGCCCGCAAGATGTTCGAGGAGCTGGCCGCCGAAGAGGCCGGCCACAAGGAGGTCTTCAGCAGGATCGACCTGGCGAAGAGCGAACAGCACCGTTTCCGCGCGATACCCGATATGAAGATCGCCGAGTACATGACTGACATCCCGTTCCGCCCAGACATGACCTATCAGGAGATCCTCATGTTCGCCATGAAGGCGGAAGAGCATGCCTACCAGCTGTACCTGGCTGCCGCCGAGGCGACGGACGAGCCCCGGCTGAAAAAGACCCTGCAGCTGTTCGCCGACGTGGAGAAGGGGCACAAGCTGCGCATCGAGGCCATCTACGACGAACAGGTGCTGCGGGAGATGTAGGAAGAGGTCGCCATGAACGTGGAACAGATGAAACGGGTGCTGGCGGAGATCATCACCAGGACCGACCTCACCCCCTGCGTGGTGGGACACCGGGGGGTGGGAAAGACTGCCGGCATCATCCAGCTCTGCCGTGACCTGGGGAAGCGGTACATCCCGTTGCGGCTCGGCCAGATGGAGGTGGGGGACCTGGTGGGAATCCCGTACCGTGACGGCGAGACCATGCACTGGTCCCGGCCGTCCTGGTGGCCCGCCGCCGATGAAGAGGGAGTCGTCGTCCACTGCGACGAGCTGAACCGCGCCCAGCAGGAGGACACCCTCCAGGCGATCTTCCAGTTCGTGGAGCCTCCCGCCGAAGGCCAGCCCCGCGCCCTGCACACCCACACCCTCGCCCCCCGGCACCGGGTGATCGTCACCATCAATCCCCCCGACGGCACCTACCAGGTGGCCAGCCTCGACCGTGCCCTCATCGACCGGATGGTCATGCTGTACGTGGAAAGCGACCACGCCTGCTGGGACCGGTACGCCAGGAGCCGCGGCCTGGACGACAGTGTGCGCCGGTTTCTCGTCGCGAACTCCGGGATGCTCGCCGCCCGGGGGGCACCGCTGGAGATGCCGGTGGAACCGACGGAGCGGGGCTGGGAGATGGTGAGCCTGCTGCGCCGCAGCTGCCGGTTCCCCGACGGCCTGGAGATGGAGGTGTACGCAGGGATCGTCGGGCGCGAGGCGGCGGTCATGTTCCTGCACTGGTGCGCCGAGAACCGGATTCGACCGGTTACCGCCGACGAGGTGCTGGAGCGATGGGACGAGGTACAGGCACGCTGCGCCGCCCAGCGCGACGACCTGCAGGCGATGACCATGAACGAGCTGGTGAACGCCCTCGCCGCCGCCCGCGACCTTCCCCTTCCCCACGAGGAGCACCTGGTGGCCTACCTCGCCATTCTGCCGCGAGATATGCGCTTCGCCATGGTGAAGTCGCTCCTGCGGCTCCCCGCCGTCGCCGGCGCCATCTCCAAGGACTGCTACGACGGGGTGGTCTTCGACGCCATCCGCCAGATCTCCCGTGAAATCGCCTGAGATGCGCCGCAGCCTGGAGGACGCCGTCATCCGGCTTCTGCGGGACCGGCCGTTCTACGGCAACCTTCTCGTCAACCTCCGCCGGGCTACACTCTCCACCGGCCACCCGCTGGGGATCACCATCCGGGGCGGCGTCCCCACCCTCTGCCTGAACGAAGAGCTCTTCGCCGCACTGGACCATCGGCACCAGGAGGCGCTCCTGGAGCACTGCATCCACCACCTCCTGCGCCTGCACATGGCCCGCCGCAAGGGGAGAAACGGCTGGCTCTGGGATGCGAGCTGCGACGTCGCCATCAATCCGTCCATCCCGGGGATGGACGGGGAGGCGCCCCGGCCGGAACGGTACAAGCTGCCGCCGGGACTGGCCGCCGAGGAGTACTACGACCTTTTGGCCGCCCGCCCCGACACGGGTAACCTGGAGGGGTACGGCCTGGGGGACGGGGTGCGGGACGCAGGCCACCACGCCGACCGGGGGACCTCCCCGGAACTGCAGCGGGAACAGGCCGCCGTGGCCGACGACCATCTCGTCTGGCAGGATGCGGACGGCACGCCCTTAAAGTTCGCCGAGGAGATGGTGCGGTCGCTGGCCCGGGACGCCCTCCGGATGAGCGCCGGCGACCTGCCGGGCGAGCTGCGGACGGTTGTCGACGGGCTCCTCGCCCCCCCTGCCCTGCCGTGGCGACAGATCCTGCGCCAGTTCATCGGCAGTGCCGGCCGCACCGGCCGCCGCACCACCTGGAGCCGCAGCCACCGGCGGTTCGGCCAGGGGACCCCCGGCATCCGGAAGCGCCAGCTCCTGAACCTCCTGGTGGGGATCGACGTGAGCGAATCCACCGACAGCGTTCCGCTGAGGGAGGCGTTCGCCCGGGAGCTGATGCAGATCTCCCGCGGGCGCGAGGCCCGCATCACCGTGCTGTACGCCAACAGCCGGATCCAGCGGATCGACTCCTTCACCGGCATCACCGCCACTATCGAGAGCTACCACGGCGGCGGGTTCACCGACCTGCGGCCGGTCTTCGACTTTGCCCGCACCATGCAGCCTTCACCGGCGGCGGTGATATATCTCACCGACGGCAGGGGCGAGGCGCCGGCAACCATGGAATTCCCCACCCTCTGGGTCCTCACCGGCGACGGCGAGAGACCGGTACCATGGGGTGTGGAACTGCGTCTGACGGAGGGATCATGGTAGATCTGACACCGATGACCGAGGAATCGGTCCGTACCATGCTGGAAGAGGCGGGGGCCCGGACCATGTCGCGGTCGGGGCATAGCGAAAACTACGGGGCGCCGCGGGACTTCTCCTTCGAGGTGAAGGGGCTGTTCGGAAACGGACTGGGGCTGCACGTGGTGGCGCGGCAGTTCAACTACCGCGACCCGTGGGAAGCGGAGGGGCGGGTGAACGACCTGGTGGACGTCTCGCTCACCCGGGACGGCGCCTATACTCCCTTGCCGAAGGGGTATCCCTTCTTCCAGGGGACCGACCAGGAGGAAGGGGTGGAGGAAGATCGGCTCCGGGAGATCGCCCTCTGCGTAAAGGGGGTGAACCCCAAGGTCTACCTGCTGCAGGAGATGACCGGGGACCTGTAGCCGCTAGCGCGGCGTGCAGGCGTAGCCGTAAGCCGCCAGGTCGAGCCCGTCGTCAGCGGTGCGATAGACCGCCGTAAGTGCAACGCAGGGTGACAGGAGCGTCTGCAGCTCCACGGAGGCGAGGGTGCGCCCCGTCTCCCAGCTGGAGGGGAACCGGCTCTTGAACGCATCCATGGTGGCGGGGATGCCGGCGGGGGCCCGGTCCACCACCAGGACCAGCTTGCCGGCAGCGTTGAAATAGAAGATGTACGGGGTACCGGCCGGCACCATCTCCCGCGTCGGCGCAAGGGTCGTCGGCCCCACGAGGAACGTGGACGTGACCGTCCGCTCCGCACCCGCATCGATGCCGGCGGCCGCCAGCAGCTCCCGGGCTCCGGCGAGGTCCGAACTCCCCAGTTCCAGCGATCCCGCCTCGCTGCCGTCGTTCCGGTGCAGCCGGACGCTCTCCGGCCGTCCGGAGAGGTCCACAGCCGCTTCATGCAGTACCGGTGTGGCCGCAACGACCGGCGCAGCTGCCGGAACCGGCGCCGCGGTCCGGACGGGTGCAGCGGCCGTCTCTGCCGGGACGTCCGTCTCCACCCGCGCCACGGCAATCCCCAGCCGCCCCGTGGGGGCGTTGGGGACCTGCACATACTCGGTTTTCGTCGCCCCCCCCTGCCCGAGGAGCAACATGGTCGACTCTCCCCCCACCGGCACGGCGGTCGTCCCCTTCAGGAGCGCATCGGTGGTGAGGACCACGAGATAGCGCTCGTTGTTGTTCGCATCGGTGAACGTAACGCTCCCCTCAAGCTTCTGCTTCAGCCCCCCCGCCTGCCACATCGCCTCCACGAACCCGGCGCGGTTCACCGTAAAGTCCCGGCCATCGATGATCCTGACCGGCCTGCGGCCCGCATCGAGCGTCATGAGCAGCGGCCGGAACAGGTAGGCCGACTTCAGATACCCTCCCACGAGATAGCTGTCGATCGTCACCCGGTAGGGGTACGGCCCGTCGGGAAGCGCAAATGCCCGGAAATAGCTCTTCCCCGTATCGAACCGGAAGGCAGGTGCACCCTTTCCCAGGGTAAAATGGGTGGAATTCCCCATCTTCAGCGGCTCTACCGGAATCTCCGCCAGGGAGGAACAACAGACCGGCGCATCCCGAAACCCGGAAACCGCCGTGCGGTAGGTTGTTGCACATCCCGGCACCAGCACCAGCGCACCAATGGCAGCGAGCAGTCTGACGACGATCCTCATTCCAAGAGATCTGACCTGCGAAACGGTTGTCTGCACGGGTTACCTCCCCTCGATGGTTCGGGGATTCTACCCCAAGGGGGTAGTGAAGTAAAGACGGCGCTATGCCGGCATTCGTGAAATATCCGATCCGTAATCGACCCCACGTTGCCGCCGGTCCGGCAGCTGGCGGACGTCATCGCGGCCCCCCGCCTGAACGATCTCACCTCCAACCGAAGGGCCGTCGCGAGGACCTTTTACATTTTCACCCCATTTTTCCGCCAGATTATCGCCCACACGTTCCGCCGGCTGTGCTAACCTGCAGCGAACATTTCACCAAACGAGAAGGAACGGACCGCCATGACGATACGCTGGTATCCCGGCCATATGGGAAAGGCGAAGGAGCAGATCGCCGATCTCATAAAAAAAACGGATGTGATCATCGAGGTGCTGGACGCACGTCTCCCCGACGCCAGCTCCAACCACCTCTTCGCCGAGCTGCGCCGCAACAAGCCGTGCATCAAGGTACTGAACAAGAACGACCTGGCCGACCCGGCGATCACCAGGGCCTGGGTCCGCCACTTCCAGCAGCAGGCGGGGGTCAGGCCGCTGCCGCTCTCGGCGAAGCAGCACCGCGAAACGAGCCAGCTGCTCAAGCTCTGCCGGACGCTGGCCCCGCACCGCGGCAGGCCGGGACTGCCGGTGCGCGCCATGGTGGTGGGAATTCCGAACGTGGGGAAATCCACCCTCATCAATACGCTGGCGGGGCGGAACGTGGCGAAGTCCGGCGACCGCCCCGCCGTCACCGTCACGCCCCAGCTGATCGACCTGAAGAACGGCATCGTGCTCTCCGACACGCCGGGGCTCCTCTGGCCGGACATGGAGGACCAGACGGGGGCGTACCGGCTTGCCGCCAGCGGCGCCATCGGCGACAGCGCCCTGGACTACGCCAACGTCGGACTCTTTGCCGCCGCATACCTGATGGAACACTACCCGGACCGGCTCGTCGAACGCTACGTGCCGGACGGCCTGCCCGGTTCGCCGGCGGAGCTGCTTGAGGCGTCCGGCCGGCGTCTCGGCTGCCTGGCAGGCGGCGGTGTCGTGGACCTGAACCGCGCCGCGGAGGCGTTCCTGCGGGAGATGCGGGCGGGAAAGCTCGGCAGGATCAGCCTGGAGGAGCCTCCCAAAGGGGAAACCGTCCCGGTCTGCGATCCGCCTTCCCCGACGGAGATCCGGCAACCAAAAGAGCCGCTTCCGTAAGGAAGCGGCTCTTTCCATCCGTGCCGTAGTCAGCGACTATTGATACTGGATGTACAACGGTCTGGGGTTCAGCCTGAGGACCTCTTTGGGCGTCAGGAGTGCTTCACCCTTCTTCGTGTCGTTGTGGTAAAAGAGCTTGAAGCCGGTGAACTGGACCGGGTCGGAGACGATGTACGCCTTGTACGTATCGCGCTTCAGCCAGGGAGCCCCCCAGCCGTCCATGTTCATGACGATCTGCACCTCGGGGTGCAGGAGGATGCTCCGGCAGTTCGTCACCCCCTTCTTGGTGAACCGGTGGACGATCAGCACCTTCGGGGGGAGGCTGTACTTCTTCACGAGACCGGCAAGATAGGCGGATGCGAAATTCACGTCCCTGGCGTCGTAGGTCCCGATCTTCGTTCCCGGCACCTTCCCGCTCGCACCCAGATTGAACTCGGGGTCCATCCCGAGGTGCACGTCGGGGTTCTTCAGTATCCACTCGAACCGCGGCAAAAGCGCCCGGATGTCGTCGTGTCCCGTCTGGATGTCGATGAACAAGATCGCGTGCGCCTCCTTCGCCCAGCCGTAAACCTGGTTGATGATGGCGTCGGGAATGACCATCCGGTATTTGCCGGCCTTGCCCGGTGTCCCCTGCGCAACCACGGCGATCAGGTGGAGGGCTGGCTGCACCGGAACCGCCGGGTCCGCCGCCTGCCATTTGGCCGTCTCCGCCTTCAACCGGCGCAGCATCTCGTCCTTCGGGTACTCCCCCAATGCCCCCATCTTCTTCGACAGGGGGTTGCCGTAGTAGGCGACGATCCTCTTCTTCGGCAGGATGGAGCCCGGCAGCGGCGGCGGAAACTTCACCGGCCAGCCGCACTGGGTGGCAAACTCCGGGTCTTCGCCGGCAAGATATTTGATCTTCGAAGCCTTCTTCGCGGCGGCAGATGTGGACTTTGCGAACGCGGCACTGCGTGCCGACGAGGAACGGGCCGCAAACGCTGCCGCGCGTGCAGCGGACACCGACATGAACCCGGTCGTCCGGGACGACGCGCTGGATACGGCCTTTTGCACCGCCGACTCGTTGGAGCCACGGGTCGAGCAGCCCGACATGAAGACCACAGTGGAAAAGGCCGACATCAGAAACAGTGCTAACGGCTTGCCGATTACGGCGCGACCACGCATGTAAAACACCTCGCAGGATATACATTTTCGGAAACGATGCCCGAACCTGGCACACAAAAAACCACAGGGACTATGCCCTGTGGTTATGCGTCCATTATATACCACGTGCCGTGACGGGGAAGCAATGGGGAAAATGCCGGAAAAAACAAAAAAGATGCAGGGAGATACCAGCGGGGTACCGGCCAGACGGCACCATCGTGTTAACCGACAGGCCGTTCACCGTTCATGCGGCCACTGATCAGACGAACTGAACCTCCTTCGTCGCCGCGGTGATCACGAAGACCCGCTGGTTGTTGCTCGTCTCATCCACGGGAAAAACGAAAAAACCCGGCCGGTTCGGGGTAAACCCCTGCGTGTAGCCGATCTGGGTCTCGCCATCCTTGAAGATCACGCGGATCTTACGCCCCAACCCGGTCCGCTCGATATCGCTCCGTTCCGCATACCCCGCATTGCCTTCGAAGGACTTCACGAAAAACACCGCCTTCAGCGCCGAGAAGGCCACCTCGAACACCTCACCCGTTTCGTGATCCTTTACATGGAATACATCCTTGTTGGGGAAGAAGTTGTCCGTCGTACCTTTCCGGACCCCTTTCCCGTTGTAGTTGAGCACCACCTTGTTGAGCATGCGCACCTCCTCTGCCACGTCGGGACATGTTCTCGCCGGTGTGACACGCATACGGTCCTTACCGGTGATACGGTGCAGGACTATCCTCATGAAAACACGCCCGACACACAGTGCCCACAACCCTACCATCTGAACCAAGCTTGTCAATACCACAGAACGGATTTATTGCCCGGTTCAACATGCGCAGGGAGTGTGGAGAGGGATGACCTCTGCGCACGCCGTTGAATCTATCACCGCGCATGCCTCAAAAGGTGAAGTGCGGCGCCGAGCCCCACCCGCATCCCCATCCGCTGCGAGTTCTTCCGGAGCACCCGCGCATCCCGCAGGCCGACACCCTCACCGCGCTGCAGCCTCTCCACCACCCCGCGCTCCCCCTTCATCCAGCGAAATTCCTTCAGAATGGCGGCCGTGTACCGTTCCGGGCTGTCCCAGTGTTCCAGGAGGAGCTGCACGCTGCGCATCCCCGGCACGATGCCGTCTCCTGCCAGCGGCGCCACGCAGCCGATCGCCTCCCCTACCCCCCAGACCCCCTCCCGGCAGACGTCGGTCACGAACGGCAGTGAGGCATGCGGGCCCGTGAGCCGTATCCGGCCGGTACAGCCGCAGCGGACCGTGCCGTCGGCATCAGTCCCGACATCCCGCAACCAGCGGAGCTCCGCAAGTATCCGGCGGGGATCGGCGAGCAGGCTGCCGCAGCCGATATGGTAGCGGTGCGCAGAGAGGGGAAAGCACCAGGCATAACCGATGCCGCCGAGCCTGACCCGGTTGTCCAGTGGCGTCAGGCTCTCCACCTGGTACTGGCAGCAGTCGAGGACGAGATCGCATGCCACGGGTGGCAGCAGGGCACGGCTTACTCCGGAGGCGTCGATGACCCGGTCGTAACGGTCCGCCGTCAGCGGCGCATTAAGGACCTCCGCTCCCTCCAGCAGGTCACCTATAAGCCGTGGCTTGTCGAAGGTGATGAGCTCCGCCGTCAGGCAAAGATCGTCTATCACGATACAATCATGACGCTGCAGAACGTATTTCTCCGGGTCAAGTCCGGTCGCGGCAACAAGTGAGACGAACTCCGCGGTGGTCCCCCAGGCGCAGGGGGAGAGTCCGCAGCGAGTCGAAATAGGACGGTCATAGAGATGGGCCCGGTATCCCGCGCGCCGCAGAAGCCGGTAGAGATACGCCCCGGCCATCCCTGCGCCGGCGATGGCCAGGTTCGGTGCCGTCATGATTCCTCCTTCCGCGGTCGTGCCGGTTCCGGCAGTGCACCGGCGTTCTCAGGAGTATAGCAGAAGGAAGCGCGGGGGGAAGGGTCAGCGGGCAGTAAGGTGGGCGACCGCCCTCTCCAGGCCGGTGAGGTTCAGTGGGAACATGGGGAAGACCTGGCGGATGCCGCGAATGGAGATCCGGCTGTCCCACAGGTAGTCCGGGGCGGGGTTGAGCCAGACGGCATGGCGAAAGGCGGCGGCGAGCTGCTTCAGCCGGTCGATGCTCGGCATCTTCTGCCGGTCCTCGAACGGAACGATGCTCTTCACCTGAAACAGCTCCTCCGGCGCCATGGAGGCGTCGCCGACGACAATGAGCCGGGTCTCGGGGTCGCGGCGAACGAGCATGTCCACCAGCTCCGGATGGGAGCGGCGCTGGGCGTCGCGCCAGACCCGGTCGCGGACCGTGTTGTGGAAGTAGTAGATGGAGAGCTCCTTAAACTGGGTCTGGGCATGGTGGAACAGGGAGCGGACCGTCTCCACGTAGGGGTCCATGGACCAGCCGCCGTTGTCGATGAGGAGGACCACCTTCAGCTTGTCCGCCAGCCGCCGGTCGAAGACGATCTCGATCTCGCCGGCGTTGCGCATGGTCTGGTCGATGGTCTTCTCCACGTTGAGCCGATCCTTCGGACCTGCCGGCAGCATGTGCCGCAGCCTTTTGAGCGCCTCGCCGGTCTGGGCGCGGGTGAGCGGCGCATCCTGGGCGTAGTCGCGGTAGCGCCGCTCCAGGGCGACGACGATGGCGGAGCGGTTGCGGGAGACGCCGCCGACCCGCATACCCCCCGGCCGGCTCCCGCTGTGCCCCACCGGGGCAATACCGCCGACGCCGATCCATTTCCGGCCGCCGCGGTGGACCCCCTTCTGGTCCATGAGCCGCTCCAGGAAGTAGTTCAGGAGTTCGTCGGCGCTCATCCTTTTCAGTTCCTGCGTGCTCAACCCCATCGCCTTCGCCAGTTCATCGGGCTCCTTCAGCCATTCATCCAGGAGCGCACGGATGGCGTCGTCCACCTCCACCGCCCCACCCGTTTCCGCCGCCACCCCCTCGAACTGTTCGGCGAAGACACGGTCGTAGGTATCGAAGTCCCGCTCGCTCTTGACCAGGATGGAGCGGGCCACGGTGTAGAAATCGCCCAGGGACTCCACGAGGCCGAGGGAGAGCGCCTTTTGCAGCCGCAGGAAGGCGGTGGGGGTGACGGGGACCCCGCGGGACCGCAGCGTATAGAAGAAGGGGGCGAACATGACCGGTCCTCCCGTGCCTTTAGGCGTTGGCCAAGACGTTGGCCCGCTCCAGGTCGCCGCTCTTCTTGAACAGGACACCCAGGTACGGCAGCGCCTCGTCCGCCAGCGCCTCCAACCGGAATCCGGGATCGGCCCTGAGCGCCCGGAGCCAGTTCAGCAGTTCGCGGGTGGCGGGCTTCTTCTCGATCCCCTCCAGTGCGCGCAGCCGGTAGAAGGCCTTGATCCCCGCTTTCGCGATGTCGTCGCTCAGGTCGGGGAAGTGCACGGCGACGATGTGCCGCATCATCTCCTCGTCCGGAAAGGCGATGTGGTGAAAGTTGCACCGGCCGAGGAACGGGTCGGACAGGTCCTTTTTGGCATTGGAGGTGATGATCACCACCGGACGGTGCCGTGCTCTTACGGTCCGGTCGATCTCCAGGATGTCGAACTGCATCTGGTCCAGCACATCCAGCATGTCGTCCTGGAAGTCGGTGTCCGCCTTGTCGATCTCGTCGATGAGGAGGACGGTCCGCTGGTCCGCCACGAACGCCTGACCGATCTTCCCCATCCGGATGTACTCGGATATATTGCTCACGTCCCGGGTGGAGTCGCCGAACCGGCTGTCGTTCAGGCGGGTGAGGGTGTCGTACTGGTACAGCGCCTCCACCAGCTTCATGCTCGACTTCACGTTCAGCACGATGAGCGGCATCTGCAGGCTCTCGGCGATGGCGTGGGCCAGCATCGTCTTGCCGGTCCCCGGCTCCCCCTTCAGGAGGAGCGGCATCTCCAGCGCCATGGAAACGTTGACGATCTTGGCCAGCTCCTCGTCCAGCACGTACCGGCTGGCCCCGGTGAATCGATGGAATGCGTTCTGTGTCATCTCGTTCAACTCCTTGTCCGTCGTGTAGCGCGGTTGCATCCCGGCGTGAGGGCTCCGACAGCATTATTATAATGGATCGGACCGTCATGCGAAATGCATGTCGACAAAAAAGCCCCGGCGGGATTCCGTCGGGGCTTTAGAATGGAGCACAATCGAAACGATCGAGCGGCCGGTCTATTCCTTGATCAGGTAGTTCCGGTGCTGCACATAGGCATCACGCACCGAAACATACGGATCCACCGCCGCCGCCTTCAGATCCTCGTATTCGCCGATGGAAAGGGACGTCTTGTTGACCGTCTCATAGGAACGTACCCCGAACATCGCAGCCGTAGGACTGATGTAGTTGAGGGGATTGAGGAAGCCGTCCCCCACAAGACCAACGGTATCGCGGAGGGACGAGGGACCAAAGACCGGCCAGACGATATAGACGCCGGAGCCGACCCCGTACGAGCCGAGCGTCTGCCCCAGGTCCTCGTTCTGTCCGTATAGATTGAACTGGTCTTCCGCCACATCGAACAGACCGGCCAGGCCGAACGTCGTGTTCAGTCCGAACCGGGCGAGCTCCGTTCCGGCAACGCGAAACTTGAGCTGCAGGAGCGCGTTGACGAACCGGACCGGGGCGGCGGCATTGGAGAACAGGTTCCTCATCGCAACCCGCACCGGCTGCGGAGCCACATAGTTGTACCCTTGGGCGACCGGTTTCAGCACCCAGAAATACAGCTTGTCGTTGAAGGTGAACATCGCACGGTTCCACGGCTCCAACGGATCGGAGATCTTCGGCGCCTCCTCTTCCGCCGGATACTCGTTGGCCGTTGCCTCGTCGTGGGAGGTCTCCGGCTTATTAAGCCCTTCACCTGCGGGAGTCGACGGTATCCCCCCCTCACCCGCCTGGGCAAACACGGTACGATCCGTCGCAGCAGAAGTGGTCGCACCGGGTACTGCATCGTCGGATCGTCCGACACGGGAAAGCTTAGCCGCCTCCACAGGGGCAGACTTTACGCCTTCCGTATCTGCCACGACCTGTTTCTGCCGATCGACGTTGGCATCGGCAACCGCCGGCTGAACCTTGACTCCCTGGACACCGGTGCTGGAAACGGATACGGCCGCCCTCTCCGTACCGGCCACCGTTGCCGTCTCCGTCACCCCTGCCTGGACCGACAACGGCATCAGCATCATCACAAACAGCGCTACCACAGTCCTTCTGGTCATCATCTGAAACTCCTGAACATGGCAAATCGCACATCAAACTGGAGGTATACCCTTGAATCGGCTTTCTTGTCAATGCCGTAAATTCCAATTTATTAATAAACCGACAGGGAGTACACACCCGGTATTTTCACTTGCAATACGTACCGGACCCCCTAGACTTAATGAATATTATACCAGATCCATCCGAAGTTTCTGTTACGCATGCATACCGATTACCGCGCAGCCACCCCGGAACGCAGTCTTCAATAACGGTAACCGGAGGAAACGATGTCCCCAGGAATCTTATCGGGACAAGACGTCCGGACACTGCTCCTGACCGCGCACCTGCTGCTGCCAGCACTGGCCGGCAGCGCATATGCCGGCGATGTATCTGCGACGCCACCAAAGACTGAAACGACGTACGCCGCCGCGTTTGAACAATCCATGGACGCGGCCCACGAGCGGATTCAGCAGGACATACTCGACCAGACCGTCCGGCTGGACAATTTCTTCGGCGATGTCAGATCGGAGGGACTGCGCCAGACCGGTTACGAACTCCGCTGGCGGAATTCCTTCCGTCTGGAAGATGGCGGCAGCATCGCCTACGGCACCAGCGTCCGTGCCCACTTCGTCCTGTCGCGCATCAGCGAACGGTTGCGTCTCGTCATTGCGGGAGAAGACGAGCCCGCCCCCTTCACTCAGGCCCTTCCCCAGGACCCGGGGAATCCAGGGTTCGACCGCACCACGCCGGCTGCCCATTTTGCCAACACCGAACTCAGGTACGATCTGATCCGAAAACCCTGCTTGAACATGTTTCTCGGTGCCGGAGTGCGGCTCAACCTGCCGTTTGAGGCGTTCGTGCGCAGCAGGTTTCAGTACACCCATAACTTCAGCGATACGTCGCTCATGCGGACCGCAGAAACGCTCTTCGTCAAGAATACGGATCTGTTTGGCGAGACGACTGAGATCAACATCGAACAGCAACTGGACAAGAAGACCATCCTCCGTTGGGCAAGCGCCGGCACCGCCTCGGAAGAGATACGCGGTCTCGAATGGGGTTCGGAACTTTCCTTGATCAAGGAGATTGGAGAAAACAGCGCCGTCACCCTGACAGGCGGAGTTTACGGCAACACGACCTTCCCCGCGCTGGCAGACAACTACCGGTTTCTTGTCCGATACCGCAGCAATTTCCTGCGTCCATGGCTTTTCTACGAACTGGAACCCGAGATCGCCTGGCCCCGGGACAACAACGGCAGATATCCCGCCACCCTTGACTGTACGTTCCGGGTCGAGATCGTATTCCAGGGCAATTCCCAAAAAGCCGGCGACCGGGTCGGCACGCGGGCACGCACCGATCGCTGAGCCCCCACGAGTACACCGATCGAACCGAATACATCTCGGCCGCCGGAATTCATAAATATCAGAATTGCATTCGAAATTCAGTTGGTATACACTTCTAATCTTCGTGCTCATCGTCTCATTATAAGGCTACCAAACGGAAGTTCCCGCGACATAACCATGTTACGGGATGACGGCAGTCCGGTGGATACCAGTCCCTGCCAGATACGATCACAACATCACGACAGATGCAGCACATCCATGAGTATGCAAATGAACAGGTCTGACAACGCTACCGAACTGCACGGCCGGGCAACGGGACATTCCGTCGGCGCGAACGGCACAGGTCACGACGATACCGATCAACCGCCACCCCATTCCCGCCGGGACAGCAGTCCCCGCCTTACCGAACTGGAACGACTGCTGGAATCGGTGCAGCGCTCCAATGAAGAGCTTCTTGCATCGAGGAACGCCTACGCCCTTCTCTACGATTTCGCGCCGGTCGGTTGTTTCACGCTCGACAGAAGCGGAAAAGTCCGCACGGCAAATCTGACGGGGGGCAACATGCTCCTCACGGACCGGGCCGAACTCGTTCACAAACGTTTCGAAACGTTCATTGCCCGGGAAGACCGTCCCACGTTCACCCTGTTTCTGGCCACCGTGTTTGCGCACCGCGAAAAACACACCTGCCGGCTGCGGCTCTCAAACGATGCCCCACCTCACTTTGTCCGCATCGAAGCGATGGCAACCGCAACGGGAGACGAATGCCATGTCGCCCTGATCGACATCACCGAGCGAAAGCAGGCCGACGAGGCGTTACGGGAAAGCGAATACAATCTGGCAAAAGCCCAGACCATGACCCACGTGGGCTCCTGGCGGTCGAACCCCCAGACCGGCGAACTGATCGTATCCGACGAGATGCTGCGCATTCTGCACCTCGGCCGCAACGAGGTATCGCAGGAGGCGTTTGCCGACGTGATTCATCCGGAGGATTTCCAGTCCGTCATGGGGCATCTGCGCGTGGCCACGGAGGAGGGGAAGAACTACGAGATCGAACACCGCCTGCTGCTGAAGGACGGCACCTTCAAATGGGTCTACACGACGGTCGAGCCGTCGGTGGATGCCTCGGGCAAGGTGGTGAGACTGTATGGCACCACCCAGGACATCACCGAACGCAAACAGGCCGAAGTTGAACTGCGCAGCCAGAAAAACGAACTGCAGGCCATCTTCGACTCGGTCAACGACGGGGTGATCGTCTTCGACCATGACGGACGGGTACAGCATTACAACAACACCTCGCTCCAACTGCTTCCCCATGAATCGCTGCCGGGAAAGACCTGCCAGGACCTGCTTCACCCGGAGACCCCAACCGGCACGGAGCACTGTGCCGTGGAGCGCGCCCTGCGCGGCTCGCGGGTGGAAACGTCCCTCGTCTCGGTGCGGGACGGGCACAAGATCCGGTACATCGACATTACGGCGACACCGATCGAAGACGCGTTGGGGGAAAAGAACCGTGCGCTCGTCGTCCTTCGTGATGTTACGCAAAAACGGTTCCAGGAGCTGCAGCTGATCCAGTCGGACAAGATGTCGAGCATCGGGGTGCTGGCGACGGGGGTGGCCCACGAGATCAACAACCCCCTCACCTCGGTGGCCGGTTACGCCGAAGCGCTGCTGCGCAGGTTTCGCGACGATGAAAAACTGGCACAGGATGACCGGCTGAAAGTATTCCCCAAGTATCTCAACGTCATCGTCCGTGAGTCGTACCACTGCAAGGGGATTATCGACAGCCTCCTCAATTTCGGCAGGAAGTCGACCGGCTTCGTGTACAACGTGGACATCAACGAGATCATTCGGGAGATCCTCGAACTGTTGAGACACCAGTCAAGCGAGGAGCGGATCGAGGTCGTCACCGACCTGAAGGAGACCCTGCCGTCGATCCACGGTGATCCGTCGGGGCTCAGGCAGGTGCTCATGAATCTGCTCATCAACGCCCACCAGGCGATCGACGGGGGTGGTACGGTGAAGATCTGCACGGAACATTCAGATGACAACCGGGAGATATCCATCCGGGTCAGCGATACGGGGTGCGGCATCGCGCCGGACATCATCGACCAGATATGGGACCCGTTCTTCACGACAAAGGATGCCGGCAAGGGGCTCGGCCTCGGCCTGGCCATCTCGTACACCATCGTCAAGCGCCACGGCGGCGAGATCAGCCTTGCGAGCAGCCCCGGCAAAGGTTCACAGTTCACGGTGGTGCTTCCGGTCAGCCGCGAGCTGCCGGACAGAAGGATGGAAGAGAACGGCTGCCCCCCCCTGACATGACGTACAAATGGGAAAAGCCGGGTTGCCCCGGCTTTTTCGTTATCTGACGACCTTGTTCCGGACCGTCGCCGCGATCCCCGCGGCATCGAGTCCGTACATCGCCCGCAGGTCAGCCTGCTCCCCCTGCTCGATGTACCGGTCGGGGAACCCGAGCCGCGTCACCGACACCCCGGAAATCCCTTCCTCCTCCAGGAGTTCCAGGACCGCCGTACCGACCCCCCCCTGTAGTGCGTTCTCTTCCACGGTAAAGAGATGCTGCCCGCGTCGGGCACGTTCCGTCAGCAGTTCGCGGTCCAGTGGTTTCACGAAGCGGGCGTTCACCACCCCCACATCGATCCCCTCTGCCGCAAGCGTCTCAGCCGCTTCCAGCGCGGGGTGGACCATGGTGCCGATGGCGATCAGGGTACCGGCGCTCCCCTCCTTCAGCACCTCTCCCCTTCCCACCGGCAGTGCACGAAAAACCTGATCCAGAGGGACACCGTAACCGTTGCCGCGCGGATACCGCACCGCAACGGGGGTCCCCAGTTCGACGGCGGTCTTCAGCATGTGCTGCAGTTCGTTCTCGTCCTTCGGCGCCATGAGGGTCATGTTGGGAAGATGCCGCAGGTAGGAGAGGTCGAACAGGCCGTGGTGGGTCGGCCCGTCGCTCCCGACAACGCCCGCACGGTCAATGGCGAAGGTCACCGGCAAGTTCTGCAGACAGACGTCGTGAAACACCTGGTCATAGGCACGCTGCAGGAATGACGAGTAGACGGCGAACACCGGCCGGAACCCCTCCGTGGCGAGCCCCGCCGCAAAGGTCACCCCGTGCTGCTCCGCGATCCCCACGTCGAAGAACCGTTTCGGGAAATCGGCGGCAAAACCGGAAAGCCCTGTGCCGTCGGGCATGGCGGCGGTGATGGCGACGATCCGCTCATCCTCGACGGCGAGCTTGCGGATCGCCTGACCGAAGATAGCCGTGTAGGATGCGGCACCCCCCTTTCCCTTCAGTATCTTGCCGGTCTCCCGGTCGAACGGTCCGACGCCGTGGAACAGTGCCGGATTCTTCTCCGCCGGCTCGTACCCTTTCCCTTTCTTCGTCAGGACGTGGATGAGTACCGCATCGTCGAACCTCCGGACATTCTGCAGGGTCTCCTCCAGCCGCTGCAGATCGTGTCCATCAATGGGGCCGACGTATTCAAAACCGAACGCCTCGAACAGCATGCCGGGGGTGAAGAGCCCTTTGAGTGACTCCTCGGCGCGACGGGCAACCTTCAGCACGTTCCGACCCACGCCGTCAAGCCCCCCCAGGAACCGTTCCGTCTCCTTCTTCACCCGGTGCACGAATTCACTGGTAATCGTCCGACTGAGAAAGCTGGAGAGCGCCCCCACGTTCTCGGCGATGGACATCTCGTTGTCGTTGAGGATCACCACGAGGTCGCGGTTCAGATGGCCCGCGTGGTTCAACCCCTCGTAGGCAATCCCGCCGGTCATGGAACCGTCGCCGATGACCGCCACCACCTTGGAGCGTTCCTGCCGCAGGTCCCGCCCCACGGCAAACCCCAGTGCAGCGGAGATGGAGGTGGAGGAATGCCCCACATCGAAGGCGTCGTGCGGGGATTCGGCCCGCTTGGGGAACCCGCTGATCCCGCCACGGGTACGCAGGGTGGAAAACCGGTCCCGCCGTCCGGTGAGGATCTTGTGGGCATAGGCCTGGTGCCCCACATCCCAGACGATCCGGTCTTCCGGCGTATTGAACACCCGGTGCAGGGCGATGGTCAGCTCCACGACGCCGAGGCTCGGTGCCAGATGGCCGCCGTTCGCCGCACAGGTCGAGATGATCAGTTCGCGCAGCTCCGCCGCCAGTTCGGGGAGATCGGCGGGAGCGAGCTGCCTGAGATCCGCAGGAGATTCGATCGTTTCGAGAAATGCCATAGGCAACGGTCCTCTAGTTCTTCCGGTACACGATGTAGCGGGCGATCTCCTTCAACGGCTCGGCCTTGTCGCCGAACGGTGCCAGGGCGTTGATCGCCGTATCCGTCAGGTCGGCCGCATGCCGTTTCGACTCCGCGAGCCCCAGCACCGCCGGGTAGGTCGCCTTGCCCCGCGCCTGGTCGCTCCCCGCGTCCTTGCCGATCTCCTCCGTCGTCCCCTCGATGTCCAGGATGTCGTCCGCGACCTGGAACGCCAGACCGCATGCCTCGCCGTAGCGGGTGATGGCGGCAATTCCCGACTCGTCGGCCCCGCCGAGGATCGCCCCCGCCTTCACCGCCGCCTTGATGAGGGCACCGGTCTTGTGGGTGTGGATGTACTGGACCGTGGCGAGATCGATCTCCGGCTGCCCCTCGCTCTCCATGTCCACCACCTGCCCCCCCACCATGCCGCGGGAGCCGGCACAGCCGGCAATCTCACGGATCACCTGCAGCCGCCGCTCGGGGTCCACGTCAGCTGCGGCAGCAGCATCGGCGAGCAGGATGAACGCCTGGGTCAGGAGCGCGTCGCCGGCCAGGATCGCCGTCGCCTCGCCGAATACCTTGTGATTCGTCGGCGTCCCCCGCCGGAAATCGTCATCGTCCATGGCGGGGAGATCGTCGTGGATGAGCGAATAGGTATGTATCATCTCCATGGCGCACGCCGCCGGCATCGCCTGTTCGATCGCCCCGCCCACCGCCTCGCAGGCGGCCAGCATCAGGATCGGACGTACCCGCTTGCCGCCGGCGAATACCGAATAGCGCATCGCCTTGTGCAGGGAAGAGGGGAGTTCATTCTCGGGGGGGAGGTAGCCGTTCAGCGTGGCATCCACCAGCGCGCACCGTTCTTTCAGATATGTCTTCAGATCCATTTCTGTTCTCGCTTTCGTAAATGGCAGGGTCTGCCGGTTTCAGGATTCCTCGTCCGGATGGAACTCCTCACGTACGAAGGCGCCGTTCTTGCGCTTCAGGAGGAGTTCTACCCTCTGCTCCGCCTCGTTGAGACGGGTTGCACACACACCGGCATGCTTCACCCCCTCCTCGAACGCCTTCAGCGACTCCTCCAGCGACAGCTCGCCGCTTTCCAGCCGGCGGACGACCTCCTCAAGTTTCTTCAGCGATGTCTCGAACTTGTCTCCCGCCATGCGGACCATCCTTCTCCGGTAAAATGGGGTGTTATACTATACCGAATGCCGACAGGCGTCAAGAATTGCCTCCGCCATCCGCGGACTCGACGCGTGCGACCGCACGCCCGCGGGAAAAGCGGATATCCAGGCGGTCACCCGGCCGCAGGGTCCCGCCGTCCCTCACTGCCCGGCCGTCGGGGACGATGGTGACCACGGCATAGCCGCGGGCCAGGGTGGCCAGGGGAGATAGGGCATGGAGCTTCCCGCTCTGCAGGGCGGCAGCCTCCCGGCCGGCGACCAGCGACCGGTGCAGGAGCAGTTCGGCACGGGAGAGGAGTGCGGCGAGCTTCTCCCGTTCCCGTTCCACGGTCAGAAGCGGGTTCAGTATCCGGAGCCGGTTGCGGGCCGACTCCAGCCGCTCGGCACGTCGTGCCATGCCGGTCTGCACGGTCCTCTCCAGACGGCCGGTCAGGTCATCCACTCGCTGCGCCATATGGCCCACAAGGAGCAACGGGTCCTTCAGCGCCAGGGACAGCCCCCGCAGGTCGCTGCGGCTCCGCTCCAGCCGCTGCCGGATCGAGATCTGCAGCCGGTGGACGAGCGCCGAGAGCGCCATCCCCATCTCCAGCGTGCTTTTCGCCACCAGCTCCGCCGCCGCCGACGGAGTCGCCGCCCGCAGGTCCGCGACGAAATCGGCGATGGTGAAGTCCACCTCGTGCCCCACGGCGGAGATGACCGGTATCTTCGACCCATGGATCGCCCGGGCTACCACCTCCTCGTTGAACGCCCAGAGATCCTCCATGGAGCCACCCCCGCGCCCGACGATCATGACGTCGATCTGTCCGTAACGGTTCAGGTCCGCGATGGCCGCGGCAATCTCTGCGGCGGCGCCCTCCCCCTGCACCTTCACCGGACAGACGAGCACCTCTACCCCAGCGCTGCGCCGCCGCAGCACCGTCAGGATATCGTGGAGCGCCGCGCCGGTCGCCGAGGTGACCACCCCGACCCGCCGGGGAAAGGGAGGCAGGGATCGTTTGCGGGCCTCGTCGAACAGCCCCTCTTTCGCCAACCGCTCCTTCAGCTGAATAAACGCCATCTGCAGGGCGCCGATACCCTGGGGCTCCAGGTACTCCACGATCAGCTGGTATTCCCCACGCTGGTCGTAGATCGAGACCCGCCCACGCACCAAGAGCCCCATCCCGTCCTGGAGACGGAACCGGCTGGCGCGGGCCGAGGCACGGAACATGACGCACCGAAGCTGGGCCCCCGCATCCTTCAGGGTGAAATAGAGATGCCCGGACGAGGGAGTCGCCAGGTTGGACACCTCACCGCTCACCCAGACATGGGCGAAGTTCTCCTCCAGGAGCCCCCGCACCAACATCGTAAACTGACTGACGCTCAGGATGCGCCGTTCCGCCAGAATATCCATCGAAACCTCCGTAACCATCTGACTGCGCGACGTTTCTACCACACCGGCACCGGCCTGTCAAAGCGGTTGACCGGTCAGACGAATCATATTATGATGCCGGCCATGCATCCGTTCCCCTACGTCATCACCATCTCCTCCGAAAAGGGAGGGGTCGGCAAGACCACCCTGGCAACCAACCTGGCAATCTTCCTCAAGGCGTTGCACGAGGACCTGCCGGTATCCATCTTCTCCTTCGACAACCACTTCACCGTAGACCGGATGTTCGAGTTCAAGGGGCAGACGGTGCGCGGCACTGTCGCCGACCTCCTGCACGGCGCTCCCGGTGCCGACCTGATTCATACCGGGCAGTACGGGGTGAATTTCATCCCCTCATCCACCGATCTCCACAGGCTGAGGGGCACCGTCAAGGGACCGATGGTACTGGCACAGCTCATGGCCGTGTCCCAGATTCCTGGTGTCGTCATCATCGATACCCGTCCCGACCTGGACATCCTGACGGAGAACGCCCTCTATGCAGCCGATCGGGTCATTATCCCGGTAAAGGACATGGCGAGCATGGAGAACTGCCGCAATATATTTGCCTTGTTCGACAAACGCGGCCTCGACCGGAAGAGCCTGACCCTCATCCCCTGCCTGGTGGATGAGCGGATCAAGTTCGACGGGCCGTTCAAGGACCAGAAGACCCTGCTCAAGGCATATGCAATCAACCGCGGCTACCGCTGCCTCGACACCTATATCTCCAAGAGCCCCAAGGTGGAAAGCCTCAACACCAACCCGGACGGACGGGTATATCCCATCTTCGGCTATGCGCGCGGTACCGAGGTGTACGGCCAGTTCATGCAGCTGTCGCGCACCATCCTGGACGAATACACCGTCACCGTTGAACCCCGTGCGCAGCTGTTCCACCAGTGGCTGGAGGCGGAAGACCAGCGAAAGCGGGATGAACTCCAGGCACGCCTGAGCGGACTTCGGCCACATTGCCTGCTCTGCGGGAAACCGGTCATGGGGAATGAGCGGCCGGCGTTCTACTGTGAAGCGTCGGACGGTGGGAGCAGCGGGTTCATGGAAGAAGACTGTTTCGTGGATTTTCTGCTGACGACGGTCTACAACCTGGGAAGAGACCTTGGGGACGACGATCCGGCGCGGCTCGTCCTGCAGGATGCTGCGCGGCAGTCTCTGTTCGTCTTCCGGCCCGATGCAGCCGGTCATGAACCCCAGGTGAAGTTCATGCATTTCGGGCTCACCGGCGATCTCCAGTCCGAATCCTCTCTGCCGTTCCGCGAGTTCGACGGGGGCCTGCTCCGCCGGGAGCGCAACCGGCTGCATGCGCTTGTCAACGAAACACTGTCGGGGTACGGCGGCCAGCTGAGGCAGGACGCGACCCTGCTTGTCCACCCCACCGGCACCCGCTCGCCGGAGGCGTTCCTTGCGGAAGATGCCTACCGACAGTTCGTCCGGGTCAGCCAGCGGGTTGCCTCACACTACCCCCACACGTGACCGAACATCATGGCGCAATCCTGCCGTTCCTGACCGCACTGCCGCTCACCTGCAGGGTACTACCCTCACGCCCTAACCCGCCGCCAGTACGTAGCTGAAATACTTCCCTTCATCGTAGTCGTACAGCCGCACCCCGTCATTCTGGACGGAGCCGTTGAAATTCCGCCCCGTCCCGCCATCGTGGCCGGTGAACTGCGTCCCGTTGAACTGGAGGGAGATGGAGCAGTTGGCCGTCGAATGGTAAAACGAGGCGGTCTGTCCGGACATCATCCCCATGAGCGTGCTGCCGTCCGATTGGTCGACGACGTCGATATTGCCGGCAGCAAACCTGCCGTCCATCCTCCGCCCCCCCCCATCGGCCTGGTCGTAAACCGCCGAAAACGGTTTGTTCATAACGATACTTCCCGCGACAAACGCAATACAGGCCCGCATATTCGGGGTCATGGCAACCTCCTTTTCGTTTCCGGAAGTGATGCATATTCCCATTGTTTTTGCGTTGTGTAAACGATTATTAGCGCGAAACGGCCCGACATGCGTGACATCTACCATGCAACCGGTACCTGCCGCAGTGCATGTCGGAGCCTCACAAGATAAAAAAAGGCCGGGCGCAAGGCCCGGCCGACATTACAGGGAGGGGGCATATGCCCCCTCCGTTATACTGCCTATTTCTCGGTGCTCCACTTCGGAGACGGACTGAAGTGACAGGCAACGCTGTAGCAGCTGCCGGTCTTGTTGGCGTACGGGTTGACCAGCTTGGCACCCGAGTACTTACCGAAGGTCACGTTGTTGAAACGCAGCTTCGGATTGATGGTCACGTTGATATTGGACACATGGGTCCGTACCGGCGTGATCATCTGGTGCGTCGCTGACTGATTGTAGTGACACGGCGTACAGTTGGTCCATCCGTCGGATGCCTTGGCGGTCAGCTTCACGTGCGCCGCCGTGGCGTGGGCACCGCCGCCGCCGGAGTAATCCTCGAACTTGGCGCTGGTGTAGTTGTTCATACGGCCGAAGGTCACCGCAACGTTCCTCGGCATCGGCGGGTAGCCATGGCAGGCGTCGCACTGTGCAGGTGCGAATGCGCCATTTACATTACTCGAGTTGGTGTGGCTGTGACAGGCGATACAGTTCGAGGTGATGTTATGACTGTCGGAAGTCGTGGCCGTATAGTGGTTGGTCGTGCTGTGGCAGGCCTGACAAATCTTCGTCGAGGCACCGTTCGTCGCCTGAACGAAGTCCGTACCGGTCGGTGTCGCCGACAGGGTGAAGGCCACAGTGGCAAAGGTCTGCGGAATGCCGTACACGCCGTCGTTGGTAACCGCCACGGCGGTCCGGATCATGGCGTGGTTGGTACCGTTGGCGCCATGGCCGTTGTGGCAGTCCCAGCAGTACTGGCCACCGGCGGTTGCCGTCAGGTGCTTGGCGCCATGGTGCGTCGAGCCGACCTTGACGGTACCGTTCCGGAGCACGCCGCCAACCGTTACCCCTGCGGAACCGACCGCGTGGCAGCTCTGACAGACACCGTTCCTGCCCCAGATGGCATCGACCTGGTTGCGCAGACGGAACGGGTTGGTGCCATCCTTGTGCAGGACGGTTGAATCGTGACAGTATTCGCAAGCCGCGGTGGCGGTAAATGCCGCCGCAGGGTTGTTGGTGCCCGGATAGGTGCCTGACGCCAGACCGTGTCCGTTGGTTGCCCAGCTGCCGCTACCGGTCATCTGGATCTTGGCGAGCGTCGTACCGCTCCAGAAGTTGGCGCTGTAGGTCAGGAAGGACGCCGTCGAACCGTTGCCATGGCAGTCCTGACAGTTGAGAGTAGCTCCCCAGGTGGCGCTGGAGCCGGTACCACCATGGCAGCTGATGTTGCTGCACTGTGCCGGCGTGCCAGGGGCAGGGGTATTGCTCAACGTGAAGGTGGTGGTCCCCCCCGGAGCCACGTCGTATACCTTGTTGACATGGTTTGCGGTGTTGCTGATGGTGGTACCGTTGGTGGTCGTGTTGTTGTGGCAGTTGTTGCAGGTGAACGACGCATGCTTGGCATGGCTGTTCGCCTTGGGGCTGCCGTTGGCGTATGCCGGAGGATAGCTGTGGCAGCCGCCGCAACCGGCGGTGTTCGACCGGCCCCAGGTCGCAGTGGAGATGGCAGTGAAAGTCGACCCGGCTGTAACCGTACCGTTGCTATGACAGTAGATGTTCGTACAGGTTTTGGTGGCGGTGGTGTAGGCACCGGCCAGGGTAACGGCGGTATTGAAATTCACGCTGTGGGTACCGGTGATGTGCAGCTTGGCCGACGACATGGTCGCCTGGATTGTGGAGTTCGTCGTATTCTTGACAACCCGTACGTGGCAGGTGGCGCATGAGAAGAGGTAGTTGTAAGCCGTGCCGACGTGCTTCGTATGGGAGGCGGATGCCGGGGGCGTGCCCGCCACGACGCCGTGGCAGCTACCGCAGGCGCCGGTGGCGGCATTGCCCCAGGTCGGGGTCGTATAGGTACCCGCCCCGTTGGAATGACAGAAGGTGGCCGAACAGGTACCGACCGCCCCTCCGGGCTGATGCCCGTTGGCACTGTACGTACCGCCGCTGTTCAGTACGACGTTGATCGCATAGTTCAGGTGGTTGGCGGGGTTTGAGATGGTCGTATCGTTAGAGACGGTTGCACTGTGGCACTCCACACAACCCAGCGTGTAACCGGCAGCGCCGCCGCCCGCAATATGCTTGGTGTGGGAACCGGTGGCCATCTTCTTCACGGTCGTCCCGTTGCCGCCGTGACAGCCGGCACAGTTGCCGGCCAGCGCGGAACCCCACTTAGGGGTGGACATGTTGGTGAACGGTGCCGTCGCCTTCGTACCGTCGCTGTGACAGTAGACATTCGTACAGGAACCGTAGGAACCGGCCGCCGTCTTGAAGGCGACCGTTGCCGCCGCCTGTCCCTTGTAGAGACCGGCTGCGGCGGACGTGGTATTGGCAAACTTGATGGTCACCTGCTTGTTGACGTTATCGACGTGGTTTGCCTTGTTGATGATGACGCCGGCGCTGTTCACTGTACCGGAGTGACACTTGTAGCAGGCGATCTTGGTGGTAATGGTGGAGTTCACATGCTTGGTATGGCCGAAGCCGGCCGCCGGGGTCACGATCGGATCGCCGGAGGCAACGTCATACTTGTGGCAGCCGTTACAGGCAAGGGAGGAACCACCCCAGTTGGCGGCCTGGTTCGGCGCATTGTAGGTGCTGGTGTTCCGGTCGCCGGGAGAGTGGCAATAGAGATTGGTGCAGCCCCCCAGGGTCCGGGATGCGCTCTGGCTCGGCAGGTAGTTCAGACCGGTACCGGAGTAGGTACCTTCCGCCAGCACCACCTTCAGAGGACGTTCACCGGCACTGGTTGCGTGCTGGAAGATCGGCGAAGAGGAGTAGTCGGGGTGACAGTTCTTGCAGCCGTTGGCAGACAGCGGGAAATAGGTGTCATGCTTGCTGTGACCGACGGCAACGGTCGTCGGCGGCGACGCATGGCACTGCTGGCAGTCCGCGGTGGAGCTGAAATTCGCGGCACCCCAGGTCGGCGTGACGCTTTCAAAATGGCAGTTAACACTGGAGCAGGAACCGACGACCGGGACCGAGGTCTGGTTCTTGAACGTGATGGCCGTCCCCCCCACCTTGTACTGCCCCGTTGCCGGTGAAGAGTTGATGTTCGCCGCAAAATCAATCGTTCCCGACCGATGCGACGTCGTGTAGCTGGTGACGCCGGAGCCGTGACACTTGGCACACGACGTAGCCGAACTGTTTGCGTGCCGGGTGTGATTTCCAACGAACCCGCCGGTGGCGACATTTCTGGTCGTATCGTCCAGCGGCGGCATGCTGTGGCAGGTGCTACAGTTCACGCTGTACTGCGGTGCGGCATACGCCGTTACAGCACCTCCCGCCAGCAGCGTGGCTACCAGACATCCCAGGAACATCGGCAGACTATGCCATCGTGTTAACCTGTTTTCCCCCATACACTGTCTCCTTTTCATTAGCACAAACTTCCTGTGGTTTGTGAGCATCGCTTCGAAAATCCCGCAAAAATAATGCGTTTCAAACGCCCCCCTCTCTTCCTGGCACGGATACATTCCGAGGGTTGAGGTTGAGAAGCAAAAAGCACACCACCTGCATTTTTTTTCACAGGGTTCTGTGATACCGGTCATTCAAGACGTGATAATTGGTTGACTTTACTAAATATTAGAAATTACATATCTTGTGTTTTGCCCGTGCACTTTGCCACCTGCCAGCAGTCCCGATACGCGCCATGTGACCGTCTCCCGGCGTATTAACTAGAGTGCTGCGTGCGTTGACGTACGCACCGGTCCATCGCGGGTTATCATTACGAAGGAAGGGACGTTCGGCAGGGCAACGGGACTGCTCGTAGACGGAAGCATGCTGCTCGCCCGCAAAGTCGTCATTGCCGACAGAAGCGGGGTCGTACGGTGCATCCAGGTCGTTCCCGAACTATCCCGTCCCCCTGACATGGAAACCGCATCTCGTAAGGCGGAAGAACCGCAGAAACAGACGCCGTAACGGCTTCGGCCAACCGGAGGAAACATGGACGGCAGTGAAATGGCTTTGGCAGAACGGAACCGTCACGGACGTGTGGTTGCGGTGGAATGCCTGAAGGGCACAGGCGGCCAGGTTCGCTGCAATTCAGGGAGGGGATGGTATACTGTCAGCAGTTATCCTGCCCATGAGGAGGGTGCCATGTCATTGACCAAAGGGTGGTTCACCGTCGACGAGGCAGCATCCAAATACGGCATCACTTCCCAACAGCTCATGAAGTGGGTGGAGGAGGGGCTGGTGCGTACGGAAAGAGATACGGTGGGGATGGTCCTGCTGAACGGCTACGACATCGAGCAGGAATTGCATCTGGTTCCCACCATCTGAACGGCCGAAGCCTCCCCCTGGACCGGCGTCACCGTCAAGCGGGTCGAAGAGCGCGCTTGAAACGGAAAAAGGGGTTACGCTAACCGCGTAACCCCTCATTTTCTTAATGGTGGAGCTGATCAGGATCGAACTGACGACCTCTTGAATGCCATTCAAGCGCTCTCCCAACTGAGCTACAGCCCCATTCAAGAAGCAACTTTATAGCAGAGCCGTTTTGGACTGTCAACGATTTTCTGATAATTTTTAACACCGGGCTATCGGGATCTGGTCACCCCAACCCGGTCGCAGAATTTTGTGAGACAACAGGAGGAACACCGGGGCGAAACCGGACTGCACTGGTTCTGACCAAATGTCACCAAGAGGTCGTTGATTTCAATCCAGTATTCGCGCGGCAGCTTCGCCCGCAACGCCATTTCGGTCTTTTCCGGCGTCTCGGTCCTCACGTACCCCCAGCGGTTGCAGATGCGGTGCACATGCACATCCACACAGATCCCCGGTTTGCCGAAACCGACCGTGATCACGAGATTCGCCGTCTTGCGTCCCACCCCCTTAAACCCCAGCAGCGTATCCATGTCGTCAGGCACGTCGCCGTTGTGCACCTCCGCGATCTTTCGGCAGATGTCACGAATCTGCGCCGCCTTGGTTCGATAGAAACCCACCGGATAGATCGCCTGTTCGATGGCCTCCACCGGCAGGGCCATCATGCCGGGAGGGGTATCGGCCAGGGAAAAGAGCCGCTCCGACGCCTCTTCCGTGGTCCGGTCCTGGGTGCGCAGAGACAGGATGCAGGAAACCAGCACCTTGAACGGACTGCCGCTTCCGGCGACCACAGTCACCGCCGGCCTCTTCCATGCCGTAACGGCATCGCGGACCAGGGAAACGACCCGGTGGATATCGCCGTCACGCACCTACCACCCCCGGTTGCGGAAGATCCGCATGAGGATGACGCCCAGGAGCGACAGGCAGACCCCGGTACAGAGGAACAGGAACCCGATGCTGCGACCGTCACCGTATCCGAAGAGGTCCCGCCCTTTCATGAAAACAATCAGGGCGATACCGCCGAATGCCCCCACCCCGCCGAGGACGTAGATGGCAAGTGCCGTAATCGGCAGGATCAGGCCGCTCCTGGCTCCCATAGATTCCCTCCTGTATCGATCACTCTGTTGCGACGGCATTTTAAAGGATGTGTATGATCGAGACAACCGTTTTACCCGCCCGATGCACGAAACCCGCTTTTGATTGAAATCGATCGCAGTTTCGGGAATAATGCCCCTACCCTCCGCAACAGGAAAGGCATATGTGAACAGACGCGTTGATCTTCATCTTCATTCCCGCTGGTCCGATGGCGTACTCACCCCGACGGAACTCGTCCGGATGGCGGCCGAAAAGAAGCTTGCGGCCATCGCCCTGGCGGACCACGATGCGGTGGACGGCATTGAAGAAGCACGGAAAACCGGGGCAACCGAAGGAGTCGAGGTGATTCCCGCCGTGGAACTCTCGGTGTCGTTCCACGCGTATCACGATGTGCATCTGCTGGGGTACTTCATCGATTACCGGGACGAAACATTCCGGGGGATGCTCGGTGCATTCAGGACACGGCGCGATGCGCGAGGCAAGGCGATCATCGACCGGATAAACGACAAACTCGCATCGGAAACCCGGTCCCCCATCTCACTGGAAGAGGTATTGGAGGGTGCGGAAGGGGCGCTTGGCAGACCACACATCGCACGGGTCCTGATCGCACACGGTCATGCCGAGAACACGCAGGACGCATTCCAGCGATACCTCGTCCCCTGCGACGTTCCGAAGCTGTTCATCCCGATGCAGGAGGCTCTCGATGAAGTGCACCGCATCGGCGGACTCGCCGTTCTGGCCCATCCGACGAGCATCACTACGGAAAGACCGACTCTCACCGCCCTGATCAGGGAACTTGCCGGTATGGGGCTCGACGGCATCGAAGCGTTCAACAATCTCGGTACGGAAGAAGATTGCCGTTATCTCGAACGGATCGCCCACGATCTCGATCTGCTCGTCACCGGCGGGTCGGATTATCATGGTTTTGAAAGCGACATCCAGATGGGGGTCGGCAGAGGGTCCCTCTCCGTCCCGTACCGATGCGTTCAGCACCTGAAGCTGAGACTGAACATCGCCGACACATAACAATCTGAATGAGGAAAAGGCCCGTAGCGGGCCTTTTCCTTTACGACGGCAAACTTTTTTGCCGGCTACTCACGATACGATTTTATCGCTACGACCTGCAGCTTTTCTTCCACATCGATGACCCCAGGGACCGTACCGATTATGCTCAGGACATGGGATCGTTCCTGCTCGCTGTGCACGTGGCCGGATACGCTGATGAATCCGTTCTCCGCCAGGACCCTGAAATGAAGGTACTCCACCTTGTCGGACAAGAGAAGTGCCGTTTCCACCTTTTTCCGCAGGATCATGTCATCCAGCAGTCCATCGGCATCCTGGTCCGCCTGTGCAAGTTCCGCGTCGCGGGCTGCCGCGACAATCGACTCTACGATCGCCGCACCGGACAGCTGTGAGGTGTTGAACAGGAGATCGTAACCGAGGGGGTCGTTCCAGTCCCGGTCGAAGTAGTAATGAATGAACCCGCCCCGCTGATGATCGCTTTTCCGGATGATCTCCCGGGCGAGATCGGGGTCCATCCACTCGCTCTCCGCGTACCGCTCGATCCGTTCCTCGAAGGGGGCGATAAAGCGTACCCGCAGCACGTTTCGCAACCCCGACAGCAGGTCCTGCCCCCCCCGTCCGTACAGAATGACGTTACCCTGCTTGGCGCAATCGAGCAGGATCAGTTCGATGGTATTCAACCGCGCGGCCTGCTGGCGGTCTTCCGCGGTGCTGTATACCGGCGGCTTCTCGTCTACCCGCTCAAGCGTCTCGCGGGTAAGGCCATACCGGGGGGCCAGTTCGGCGATCTTGTCACCGTCCACCAGGGTATACTTCAACCTCTTCGCCAGGTCCCGGGCGACCTGATGCGCGCCGGTTCCCATCTGCCTCGACATGGTAATGATCGGCATCCGCACCTCCTTGAAGGACCGGATAGTACCATGGACGCATTGTGTATACAAGAGGATATTCCCCTCTTTTGCACTACCGCTGCCGGGGCGGCGATCGTCAGCGACAAACGGATTACCTTACGCCGACACTGACTCGCAATCGACCTCAATGCCGCCTTAGCGGACAAAAGCAAACAGGCCCGCGGAATACCCGCGGGCCTGAGATGTTTGCCAGTAGTTACGTGGCACTCCCGGTGCTGCTTCATGCCGCAACCGGTTGACCGAGATACACGGAGCCGTCGAAGGCGAGAACCGGGAAACAGATAAAGGGGAGAAAGAAGAGACCGACCCCGAACAGAGGTCCCTTACCGAACCGCTCCGCCAGGGCGAGCATCATCAGCAGGTAGATGGCAACGCTCACCACGGGAATCAGCAACAGCAGGAACCACCACCACGGCTTCCCGCAGATCAGGACCATAACGTACATGTTGTACAGCGGGACCAGACACTTCCACCCCGCCTGCCCCGCCTTTTCGTAGATCTTCCATTGAGCGACGATCATGACGAGCGCAAAAATGAGCAGCACCACGAGGATTATCATCACGCCTGTCGTACCGAGCTTGGCCAGCAGAGCAGCCTGGGCCGGTGTCACGTTAGCCTTCGGGGCCGTAATAAGCTTCGGGATGGGGCGCTTAGCCGGTATCGTACCGGTTGCACCTGGACCGCCAGCCCGGTTCACCTTACCGGCAGCGGCCTTTTCAGCCGGTTGAGCCGTCGGGACAGGCGCAGGCACGGTCTTAACTTCGTGCGTCATCGCAGGTTCCTGTACCGACGGAACCGCCGCAGCGGCCAAGCCCTGCGGCTTGACGACAACGGCATTCCCGGAAGCCGAGGTGCGGCGGGCCCGGTGCCGAGTCACCCGTTTCGTATACCGCATGAAGGTCTTCTCCAGATTCACCTCGCTGTCGGCAAACTTCAGGATGGTATCCCGGTTCACCTTCACGATAACCGAATCCCCCTTGTGCCAGAACGACTCGCAGTCAAGGATGGCGCCGTCCTTGAGATAGACTGACCGTGCCGACGCCAAACCTGCAAAGGCGATACTCATAAAAAGTGCGTAAACAGCAATGAAACGGAACATGCGCATACGTCTCCTCCCGTCATCTCGGAATCACAAAAAGTGTACTGCCGACCACCATGTCCGCGGAGAACAGAACTGCCGACCGTTGCGTCACGGGTGCCCGCTCCCCCTCAGCATATTCAGCCGGGAAACGATGGCGAAATGCCTGTCGTTGAAGGTAAACCCTTCCCGTCGGATGAATGCGCGCGTGTACGCCATCCCCCGGAACTGGTCGAAATCGAAAAACCCCAGCAGACTGGTCGGGTCCTGCTGGATACAGATCCCGTCGTGCTCCATTTCTATCCAGGCGTGATCGATAATGCTGTCGGGAGAACTGACCACCTCGCCGGTGACGACGCGCACGTCAGAAGCAGGTATTCCCATCGCACGGTACAGGCTGCACAACAGCACCGCCTTACCGAGACAACTCGCCCGTTTCTCATCGAGTATCACCCCCGCAGTCTGTGCCGGCAGAGAAGGATCGTACGCAATCCGGTCTCGTACATACAGATACGCATGTTCAGGCGTCGTCAATTGAGCGGCCAGTCGCCTGACCCGCTTATCCGTCGGCGTTACGAGCGCCGAGTACTCATGGGGATGTTCCACGATCATGTCGTGGAAAAGGGGGCGTGCCACCCGTTTCCTGCCACCGGCATAAAACCCGCAGCAGAATGCCACTGCGATCAGCGCCAGTAACGGTATCAGCCTGCGCATTGTTTCACCATTCCTCCGAAGGTTACGTCATTTCGCCGCATACGGGTAACGAATTCCAGCCCGACAGCCGGTGTACGCGGCGGTCGACGCTTCAATACCGGCATCCGCCATGTCGTACAAACCACCGTCAGGACAGTGTATCCACGATACCCGGCAATCAGTTCGGACGGGTCCTGCATATTTCATGGGCGCATTCATACCACAATATTCTAATTTTGCACGAACCGTTCCACAAAGGAACCCGGTTTCCGGCCACTGCCGAAAAAAAAGCCCGCTCGTTCGAGCGGGCTTCCGGCAGCATCCGACGCCGGTCTTGCCGTTACGGCTCCAGGGTAATCGCCAGAGAAACCGTTACCAACTGCTCCCGATCCGCATTCCGCACCATTACCGGTATCTTCACCACATTGGCCTCCGTCACGATGGAACCGGCAATCTGCACACTCACCTCTCCGCCGGCGGGAGCCGCCCCGGCGAAATCTTCCGCCTCGTCAACGGGAGGTTCGTCCGGCCGACAGGACAACTCGTCCCCCTCGCCGGCAACTCCAGAGTCGGTATCGGGAGAGACTTCCGCCTCCGCATCTCCCCCTTCTTCCACCTCTGCCGCATCCTCGGGGGGCACCCCGGGTCCTTTCTCCCGCAGATCCTTCATGACGAGCTTCACCAGTGAGGAAAGGGTCTGCAACACCCCCTCGCCGCTGGCCGCCCTGGTAGCAAACGCCGGTTCTCCCTCCAGACCGAGCGTACTGGCAATATCCGGCGCCGGGGAGACCTCCGGCAGGTCCTGTTTGTTGCACTGCAGCACGAGGGGGGTCGAGGAGAACTCCTTGCCGTTTTCACCAAGAAACGACCGCAGCTGTGCGATGCCGGAAAGGTTTCCCTCCATCCCTTCAAAGGTGGAGTCCGCAACGAACATCACCCCGTCCACCCCCTTCAGGACCATCTTCCAGGTGGGGCTGTCGATCGGCTCATCCGTCAGGGTATAGAGGTGGAATCGCGCACGGTACCCTTCGATGGACGGCAGATCGGCAGGCATGAAGTCGAAGAACAACATCCGTCCTCCCTGGGTCTGCAGGGTCTTCAGCTGGCTGCGGCAATCCGGTTTCAGCTTCTTGTAGATGAACTGCAGCGTCGTCGACTTTCCCGCGCAGCGCGGACCGAAGAACACGAGCTTTACGTTTATTTCCTTCTTTGCATGGTTGACCAGCGCCATCTTCAGCCTCCCTAGCTTCTCTTCTTGTTCATCAGAATTTTACGTGCATTTGTCACGATCACGGTGGAGATGTTCTTGCTTTTGGCCAGAAATCCCAGATCTTTTTCCGTAAGGGTTGCCAGGTAACGAAGGGCATTGGGCAACGGCGTCTTGTGGTTTTCCACCAACGCCTTGCGGATCTGGTAGTTCTTGACCCATTCCTTGTTGGCGCAGATGATCCGGATGATCTCATCGCTCTGCACCGTCGACCTGCAGATCGCGAGGACCTCAGCCTCGGTTATACGCGGATTCTTGATCACCGATCCGGAAACGAGTTTATTGGCATCCTTGATCAGGATATTCCGCCACTCCTTGTCACCGGTGAGTGCGATCTTGATCTTCTCGGCGATGCCCAGACTCTGGGCCATCTGGTATTTGGTCTGGAACTCCTCGCTCTCTTCCGGGAACTCCTCCTCTTCGAATTCGTCACGGGGCTCATCCTCTTCCGAATCCACGCCACCTGACGGTTCAGCTGAATCATCGAAAGATACTCCGCGCTGCGCGAGAAACGCCCTCGTTGTGTCGCTGCAGCTGGGGTTTGCGGCAACCATCCCGGCAACGAAACGATCATCGACATGCAACCGGGCAAAGACATCGAGCAGTTTGGGATGTATATCCGGGTCCTGCACCATCGTCAGCACCGCATCCATCGGTAACCCTCGCAACGCGGCTATCGCCCCCGACTTTACCGTCGGGTCTCTGTCCTGACAGAGAAACAGCAGGACGGCACTGCGGTCCCTGAGATCGAGTCCGAATTCACCGCGCACGACCCGCAGCTTTTCCTCGCGCGACGCCTCGCCGCGGGCAAAACGGGCGGCCGTCGCGGATATTTTCAGCCGGATCTTCTCACTCATGTACCGACTACTTGAGCCTGATCATCGCCGCGCGGATACCGAGTTTCTTCAGCCGGAGCAGTGCCTGCCGGGCATCCTCGCGGGTCGCGAAGCTGCCGGCCGTCATGCGATAGGTCGGTACCGGCACGTTCACCTTCTTCATAACGGTCTTGATCCCCTTGGCGTTGAGACGGTCCTGTTCACCCGCCGCACGCCCTTCCAGATAATACGAACCGGCATATACCGTATATCGATCCCCTTCCGGCATGAAGAATCCGTCACCGGTGGACTTCCGCAGCTTTTTCAGCGCAGCGGCGGCCTCGTCGTAATTGGCATAGGTGGCAAGGTACAGCCGTGTCATCGGTTCCTGCGTCGCCTCGCCTTTGTGCACCGCCGGGGAGAGCCCCGCCTTCTTCACCTTGACCTTGTCGGTGGCCATGGATTTTTCCAGCACATAGGTTCCTACAGCCAGCGTATAGCGACCCGCAGTTTTCGTGGCGGCGGTCTTTGCAACCTCCCTTTTCGGCTGTGGCTTCTGTTTGGCGGCGGCCGTCTTTTTCGCCGGTTTTGCCGCTGCGGCTTTGACGGCTGCAGGAGCGGGCTTTGCCGGTACTGCGACCTTTGCCACGGCGGCATGTTTTGCCGGCACCGCTTGTGCCTTCGCAGGAGCCGGTTTGTGGGCTTCTGTCGGAGCCACCGCCGGTTTGTGGGCTTCTGTCGGAGCCACCGCCGGTTTGGCGGGCGGAGCCGCTGCCGGCTTCGCCTGCGGTGCCTCGGCTTTGGCGGGCACGGCAGGGGCAGGCGTTACTGCACCAGGCTGTTCGGGGCGCGGCGGCATCGGTTGTTTCACAGCAACCGGCGGGGGCGGTGGCGACGCCTCCTCGTGGGGCTTGATCAAGCCGGTAAAGAAGTAAAGATAGGCAAATGCCATCACGAGGACGAGGATTACCAGCAGAACGACCTGCCGGGCGTTTCCCGCCTCACCTTTCAGCGGAGTGGATCCGTCGGTACCACCCTTCCGTTCACGAGTCATGTCGTACGAGCCCCCTGTATGAATATAATTAGTGCTTGTTGTTCTGTTTTTCGGATGTCGCCTCGGCAATGACCTTCTGGGCAAGATGCGTCGGCACCTCCTCGTAATGGGAAAATTCGGTGGTGAAGAGCCCGCGGTCGCTGGTCATGGAGCGAAGATCGGAGGAATAGGCAAGCACTTCGCTCATGGGAACCACCGCCCGGATGATCTGGGAGTTCGCCTTCGGCTCTACCCCCACGACCTTGCCCCGGCGGGAGTTGAGGTCGCCGATGACGTCCCCCATGTTATCGTCCGGCACGGTGATCTTCATGTTCACGATCGGTTCGAGAAGTACCGGCTTGCACTGCTCCATCGCCTTCTTGAACGCCATGGAACCGGCGACCTTGAACGCCATCTCGGACGAGTCCACCGTATGAAACGACCCGTCGTACAACGTCACCTGGAAATCCACCACCGGATAGCCGGCGAGAAACCCCTCGTTCGCCGCCTCCTGGACACCCTTGTCCACCGCCGGGATATACTGGCGTGGGATGACGCCACCGACGATCTTGTCGACGAACCGGTACCCTTCGCCCCGGCCGGTCGGCGCCATCTCGATCCAGCAGTCACCGTACTGTCCACGTCCGCCGGACTGCTTCTTGTACTTGCCCTGTACCTTGGTGTTCCCCTTGATCGTCTCCAGATACGGTACCTTCGGCGTCTTCAGGAGCACATCGACCCCGAACTTCCGCTTCAGCTTTTCGACGAGCACCTCAAGATGCACCTGTCCCATCCCGGAGATGATCAGCTCGTTGGTCTGGGGGTCGCGGTGCGACTCCAGGGTCGGCTCCTCCTCGATCATCCGGTGCAGCGCGCCGTGGATCTTGTCCTCGTCGGCCTTGGTCTTCGGCTCGATGGCGTAGGAGATGACCGGCTGAAGCGGTCTGGCCGGCTCGTACACGATGGGTCTGGCGGGATCACAGAGGGTGTCGCCGGTAACCGTTTCCTTCAGCTTGGAAACGGCGACGATATCGCCGGCGACCGCCTGCTTGACCGGCTTCTGCTTCTTTCCCTCCAGCTCGTAGATCTGGCCGACCCGCTCCTCTACCCCTCTGGAGGAGTTGTAGACGACGGAGTCGGAGTTGAGCACCCCCGAATAGACACGGAAGATGGTAATCTTGCCGGTGTAAGGATCGGAGGTGGTCTTGAAGACGAGGGCGGAGAACGGTTCCGTTTCGTCGGGCCTACGCTCCACCGCCTCGCCCGTGCCGGGATCGGTTCCCACCACGCCCCCCCGGTCGAGGGGCGACGGCAGACAGAGGCAGATGTTGTCCAGGAGCTGCTTCACCCCGATGTTGAGGAGTGCAGATCCGCACAGGACCGGCGTAAAGGTGTACCGCAGTGTCCCGACCCGCAGGCCGTCCCGGATCTCGTCCTCGGTAAGCTCACCCGTTTCCAGGTATTTCTCCGTCAGGGAGTCGTACGCCTCGGCCACCGTCTCCACCATCTGCTCCCGCAGACGCTCCGCTTCGGCGCGGTACTCGGCGGGGATCTCCATCTCGGTGAACTCCCCCGACATATCCCTGGCGTACCGGTAGGCCTTCATGGTGATGAGGTCGATGACCCCTTCGAAATGCTCCTCCGCACCCAGCGGCATCTGGATCGCCACGCCACGTGCCCCGAGAGCGGTCTCCATATCATCGATAGCGCGCAGGAAACTGGCCCGTTCCCGGTCCATCTTGTTCACGAAGGCGATGCGCGGCAGCTCGAACTCGTTCGACCATTCCCAGATTTCCTCCGTCTGCACCTTCACCCCGGAGATGGCGGAGAGTATGATGACGGCGCCTCCCAGCGCCCGCATGCAGGCACGGGTATCGGCAATGAAGTTGCCGTAGCCGGGGGTATCGACGATGTGGAGGGAATGATCGTTCCACTCGCAGTGGTCAAGCGACGAGGTAATGGAGATCTTCCGCTTGATCTCCTCGGGCTCGTAGTCCATGGTGGATGTGCCGTCGTCGACCCGCCCCAGACGGTCGATCATCCCGGTATCGAACAGGATCGCTTCGGACAGGGTCGTCTTGCCCGCGCCGCCGTGGGCCACGATCCCGATGTTTCTCACCTTCGCCGTATCATACTTTCCCATATTCCCCCCGTCGCAGAGATGATAGGGGCCACGTCGCCCCGAGGCTATACCTGGTTTCTCTGATACAGTATCCGCAATCCCTCCAGCGTCAGAAATTCGTTTACGTCCTCTATGGTCCGCGATTCCGGTGCAATCAGCCGGGCGAGTCCCCCCGTTGCCACAACCTTCGGGTTGTCCCGGCACTCGTGCTTCATCCTCCCAACGAGTTCGTCCACCAGCCCCACATAGCCGAAGAAGATGCCGGCCTGCATGGAGTTGACCGTATTCCTGGCGATGACGGACGGCGGCTTCAGGATCTCCACCCGGGGGAGCTTGCTTGCCCTCTGGAACAGCGCCTCCATGGAGATGGCAAGCCCCGGCGCGATGGCGCCGCCGCAGTATTCCCCCCTGGCGTTCACGACGTCGAAGGTGGTCGCCGTGCCGAAATCGACGATGATCAGCGCCGTCCGGTAGCGCTCGAAGCCGGCCACCGCATTGACGATCCGGTCCGCCCCCACCTCGCGCGGGTTGTCGTAGTGGATCGGCATGCCGGTCTTGATGCCGGGCCCCACCACGTACGGCTTGAGGTTGAAGTATGTGCGGGACAGCTGCTCCAGCACGCCCGTCAGGGTCGGGACGACGGATGAGATGATGATACCGCGGATACCGGAAAAGTCGATACCGGACAGCCGGAACAGGTCGTGGATCAGGATGCCGTACTCGTCGGTGGTCTTCGCCTTGTCGGTGGAGATGCGCCAGTCTTTCACCAGCCGGGCATCGTCATAGATACCGAGCACGATATTGCTGTTGCCTACATCGATTACCAGAAGCACGTACAACCCCCGTCAGATTCATTTCAGCGGTGATACGTCACCCGCATAGACACGTTCGAGCGTCCCGTTGTCACGCCGCAACAAGAGGGCACCGTTTTCATCGATCCCCTCCATGATGCCGGTCTGGTCCCCCGATGGGACCGAGACCCGCACCCGGCAGCCGACGATGCCGCACCTCGCCAGCCATTCCTTCCGCACCGGCTCGTAGCCGTTGTGCTGATAGGCATCGTACAGCCGGTCGAGAGACGACAGCAGGATACGGGCAAATGCGGTGCGGTCGACCGACTCCCCCTCCAGCAGCAGGGATGTGGCCGGATAGCGGAGATCGGCGGGGAACTGTTCGACACGCATGTTCAGATTGACGCCGATACCGAGGATGACAAAATTGATCCGTTCCGTCTCGGCGCTCATCTCATTCAAAAGTCCTGCCACCTTCTTGCCGTTCAGGAGCAGATCGTTGGGCCATTTGATGGCGGGGACGAGATGCGTCGTCTCCTCGATCGCCCGGGCGACCGCCACCGCGGAAAGGAAAGTCAGATGGAACGCCTGGGGCGGCAGTATCCCCGGACGCAGGATGACGGAACAGTACAGGTTGACACCGGCGGGGGACTCCCAGCTCCGACCGAGCCGCCCTTTGCCGCTGGTCTGGCAGTCGGCTATGACGACGGTCCCGTCCGGCGCCCCCTCCTCCGCGAGCCGGAAAGCGTCCGCATTGGTCGAAGCGGTCTGCCGGTAGCAGATCAGGTTGCCGCCGATACGGCGCGTGTTGAGACCGTCGGCTATCTCGGTGGGGATGAACAGGTCGGGGGCGGCACGCAGCTGGTACCCCTGGGAGGGACGTGCCTCGATCCGGTATCCCAGGTCCCGCAGCACCTTGATATGTTTCCAGACTGCGGTTCGGGAGATGGCAAGAAGGCTGCTCAGCTCCTCTCCCGACACCGGCCGGTCCCGTCGGGCACGGAACAGCTCCAGAATCCGCTGGCCCGTAACGGTATTCCTGAGTGGGGAACCGTGCGGGTCGGCGCCGGTCACGCCGTCTCCAGGAGCATGGAGATATCCATGGCACGAAAGGAATGGGTAAGTGCCCCCACGGAGACGATATCCACCCCCGTTTCGGCAATGGCACGAACCGTCTCCAGGTTGACGCCGCCGGACGCCTCCAGAAGCGCCCGGCCGGCGACGATCTCGACCGCCCGGCGCATGGTGGCGCAGTCCATGTTATCCAGCATGATGATATCGGCGCCGGCCGACAGCGCCTCATGTACCTGCTCCAGCGTCTCCGTCTCGACCTCGATCCTGAGTGTATGGGGGATGTAGCCGCGCGCCCGACCGACGGCCGCCGTAATGCCGCCGGCCGCCGCGATGTGGTTTTCCTTGATCAGCACGCCGTCGTACAGGCCGGTCCGGTGATTGGTACCACCGCCGACCCGCACCGCGTATTTTTCCAGCACCCGGAGCCCCGGTGTCGTCTTGCGGGTATCGACGACGCGCGCCTTCGTGCCCGCCACCGCCTCGACATAGCGGGCCGTCAGGGTCGCAACGCCGCACATCCGCTGCATCAGGTTGAGTGCCACCCGCTCCGCCTGGAGGAGCAGAAAGGCATCACCCGTCACCTCGGCGATCAGGTCCCCCTTCTCAAGCCGATCGCCGTCACGGAACCGGGGGATGAACACGACCTGCGGGTCCACACAGGAAAAGACCCGACGCGCCACATCGATACCGGCAAGGAGCAGACCTTCCTTGGCAACGAGACGTGCCCGCGCCGGCCGGCTTTCCGGCACTACCGCCAGGGTCGTGATATCACCGGTATGGATATCCTCTTCAAGTGCCTGTCCGATTATTCTGTCTATTGCGTCCATGCTCTCCCCGTCTGCAGCAGATTAGGTCACGTTATAGCACAGGTCCCCCCCTGCAGCAACCGCTAATCATGCCGGTTTCCGGCATATTGACGACTCCGGAAACATAGCTGGTCGGACGTGACGTGTCGGTCGCGACAAACCGTGTTAGCCGGCGCCGTCACACGGCTACACCGTGCCGCTCCGGTGCTGCACGTCCTGCCGTCAGCGGCCGCCCCTCCCTACAGCAGCTCTTGCCGCCCGCGACGATTCAGTACCTCGACCACCTTTTTTACGTCCTGGGCACGGTCCCGCCGGCAGACGAGCAGGGCATCGGCCGTTTCGACGACGATGAGATCGTCCACCCCGACAAGCGCCACCTGCTTGCCCGCACCATGGACCGTGCACCGGTGCGCATCGATAACGACCGGGTCCGGGGCATCGAGACATACGTTTTCGCATTCATCCTGTTCACACACATCCGCCAGCGCGCTCCAGCTCCCCACATCGCTCCAGCCGAACGAGGCTGGCACCACCAGCACATTGTCTGCCTTTTCCATCACCCCGAAATCGATGGACTCGCTGTCAATCCCCCCGTAAAGAGCCTCGATCTGCGGTCTCAGATCGGCGAGTTCCCAGCATTCGCAGGTAAAATGCAGCCTTGCCAGAGAAGCGGACAAAAGCGGCATATGTTCACGCATCTTTTCGAGAATGACCTGCGCCTGCCAGACGAACATGCCGCTGTTCCAGTAGAAATTGCCGGCAGCGAGAAACTCCAGTGCCGTTTCCAGGGGGGGTTTTTCCACGAACCGGGTCACCGGATAGGGGGCCACGCCCCGGCCTCCTCGATCCGCCTCGATATAGCCGAAGCCGGTCTCCGGACGGTCCGGCGCGATACCGAGGGTAACGAGGTAGCCGTTAAGCGCCGATTCACGGGCGGTCCAGACCTTCCGGCAGAATTCCTCCTCATCACGGATGTAATGGTCCGCGGGCAGCACGACCATCGTCCCACGTGGGTCGCGCTGTGCGATGAGCGTGGCGGCGAGCCCGATGGCAGGCGCGGTATTGCGCCCCACCGGTTCGACCACCACATCCACCGGCGGATCGTGCAGATATGCAAGCTGTGCGGCGGTTTCCTTCGCCTGCAGGGCATTGGTGACGACGATGATCCGCTTGGGGGAAAGCGGGAGTGTCCGCTCTACGGTCCGCTGCAGCATGGACTTCCCGCCGAATACCGACAAAAGCTGCTTGGGCGAACGCTGGCGTGACAGCGGCCAGAATCTGGTTCCGGAACCACCGGCGAGGATGACAACGTACATGGGGAATCTCCTTGTGCATCAATGTGAGGTCGCGGTGAGGTCTCAGTCTATTACCATGTCGGGACCATCCCGGCAAGGGGGAACGCGACCGAAGGGAACCGGGTGCGTCGAAGGTCCGGTAATTGACATACCGTAAGCGTTGCAATACAATCAACCTCGATCAAATCCACGCGTCGTATAGGGTATGCATGTTCGACAAACCGCGCCGGAACAAGCTTACGCTTGTACAGAAGATGATAGCCGGCTTCGCTGCCATGGCCATCCTCTCCATATCGGCCATGCTCTTTGCCATCACAGGCCTGTATTCTCTCCACAAAACCGCTCGGGACATCGCAAAACATGACCTCGTCCTGCTCACTGCCGCCGACTCCATGCGCGACACCCTGCAGGCGCAGGAACGGGCCACGAGCAAATTCTCCATCCTCATGACGCCAGAGTATATCGAACTGTTCCGTCAAAGGGACAGGGATTTCGCCGCCATACTCGATCTGGTCAGACACCAGCGCCAATCCGCCGATGTCGCAGAGATCGAAACCCTCCACAACCGGTACGTCGGGCAGGCCAACGTCCTCTTCAGCGGAAATGTAGGCATCATGCCGAACGTGCAAAAGACGGCGGAAACGCTTACCTCCGCCATCAATGCATTTGAAATAAGCCAGCAGAAGATGGTCAACGAACGGCTCGACAGTGCGGATGAACGGGAGAGGTCGACCGTCGGGGCAACCCTCGCACTGTCGTTCGGCGGCTTCGCACTCGCCGTCATTATCGCCACCTTCGTAACGATCAACATCTCGAACGCGCTGAACAAGCTGAAAAAGGCGACCCACCGGATCGCTGAAGGGGACTTTGACTACGACCCGCAGATCCCGGGAGGGGATGAGATCGGAAGCCTGGCACAGGATTTCATCAAAATGGCGGGACGGCTCAAGGAACTCGAACAGCAGAGTCTCGACGCGAGCCCCCTTACCCGTCTGCCGGGGAATATCGCCATAGAACGCATCCTGAACCGGAAGCTCCTGTCATCTGCACCCTTTGCCGTATGCTATGCCGATCTGGACAATTTCAAGGCGTACAACGACCATTACGGATATATCCAGGCGAGCGAGGTCATCAGGCTGACCGGCCAGATCATCAGTGAGACCGTAAGCTACCTGGAGCGGGCGGACGACTTCGTCGGACATGTCGGCGGGGACGATTTCGTCATGGTCGTGTCTCAGGAACGGGTCGAAGAGATATGCCAGTCGGTGATCAACCGGTTCGACCGGATGATACGCGACAACTACACCCCGGAAGACCTTGCCGCGGGAGCGATCGAAGGGATAGATCGGTACGGGGTCCCTCGGTCATTCCCCATTATGACCATCTCCATAGCGGTCCTGCTCTGCGGTCAGGGAGAATACGAATCGGCCGTCGAAATTGCGCGGGATGCAGCGGAAATCAAGGACTTCGTCAAGGGGACCCCCGGCAGCAACTACCACATCAACCGCCGCAAGGAATCGAGATGAAACGTATTGCCGGCACAATCATCATCAGCCTGATCCTCGCAGGGTGCTCGACGCTCCCGTTCAGGGGCTTTGGCAACGAGAGTACGGACGGTTTACGTAACAGGCTCGATGCGGCATCTTCTGCGCTTGCAAAGGGGAATTCACAGAAGGCCGCGTCACTGCTGGGGGAGGTCTGCGCGCGCAGCTCCGTAACGGGCGTTACGGATGAAGCGCTCTTTCGGCTTGCACTTCTCAAACTGTCAGAAGATGAGCCTGCGGGATACGAGGAGTCGAGACAGCTGCTCGCACGGCTCAAGACGGAGTTCCCCCGCAGTCAATGGACGACGCTTTCATCGCCGCTCGCCGGTCTGCTGAATGAGCTTGAAGGGCTGGAAAACGAGAATCTGAGGCTTGCCAACCGTTACCGCGAGCTGCAAAACATCAAGGGGCTCAACCAGTCTCTCATCCGTCAGAACCGGGACCTGCAGCAGACCCTCAACAGGCTCAAGGCAGCGGACCTGGAACTGGAACGCAAGAGCCGCTGATCACAACCCACCCTACTTTCTCCAGTCAAACGGTACGCCGGCAGTGGTGGCCTCCTGGTCAAGGACCTGGAGCTCGTTCTGCAGGTCCGCCACACTTTTTTCATCCTGCTCGATCTCACCCTTCAGATTGTAATAGGCAACCCGGTCCTGAGGGCGCTGATACAGGATCCTTTTCCGGGAAATCTGTTCGAGGTTGTTCCGTTTTCCCGCCAGACCGCCCTGAAGCGCCTCGATCCGCTTTCTCACCGCCAGAAACCTGCCGCGCCACCAATCTTCGTCGTGTCCCCCATACAGCCCCTGGCCGACCGGGGCAGGAGGTGCATACTGGCTCGGTGTCGAAGGGGACTCAGACGGGATCGTCGTCACAGGCCCGACCTCGACCTTTCGGGCTCTTTCACGGTACTTCCTCGGTATCCGCTCCGCATTATCCGTGAAGTTGACGACCCCGTGGTCATCGGTCCATTGATACATCTCGCCGTACGCGAACGAAAAGGACAAAAGTACCAGCAGACAGGCAGCAACAATCGATTTCATGACACCTCCTCCATGCTGTAGAGAGTGTACCACCGCCGGAAAACAGTTCAATATCGGCACGATTTGGAATTGACGATCATTACCCGCATGTGTATAGTGCACGGGATACCGTGCAATCTGCTGATTTGACGTACAAGGAGAGTCTCATGAAATTGCGTTTGATTGTAGTAGCTGCCATCGTCCTGCTCCTTCCGCAGGCACTTCTCGCCAAGGAAACGAAGGACATCAAGTTCACCTTCAAGAACGCCGGCCCGGTGGTGTTCAGCCACGACATTCATCTGGCGCATTATAACAATAACTGCAGAATCTGCCACAACACCCTGTTCAACCTCAAACATCTCAAGCATTACACCATGGAGGAGATGGCAAAGAAGACCCGCTCCTGCGGTGCCTGCCATACCGGTATGGTGGCTTTCAGCCTCACCCTTGACAAGAACTGCACCCGCTGCCATAAAGGAAAACCACAAAACGTAACCTACCGAGTGAAGGGCGTCAGCAACGCGGTCTTCAGCCATGATTTCCATCTCTCCAAAGCAGGTCTCAAGTGCACCAGCTGCCACAACGGCAAGATCATCACCGGTAAGGAGAAAAACGTTACCATGGCGGAAATGGCAAAAGGTCGCACCTGTGGCGCCTGCCACAACGGCAAGACCGCCTTCACCGTTTCCGGCAACTGCGGCAAATGCCACGAAGGGATGACGCCGCGCACCGTCACCTTCAAGATCAAGGGGATCAGCGACGCCACCTTCAGCCACACCTTCCACCTCGGCATGTTCACCTGCAAGGATTGCCACACCAAGGTCTTCCCGTTCAAAGCCGGCGTATCCGTAGCCACCATGGCGGAGATGAACAAGGGCAAGGCGTGCGGGTCCTGCCATAACGGCAGCGAGGCATTCACCACCGCCGGTAACTGCGACAGATGCCACAAGGGGTTCAAACCGGCTGCCGTCACCTTCAAGACCGACGGGGGCGACGTAACCTTCAGCCACGAATTCCACACGGGGATGTACAAATGCGACGAGTGTCACACCAAGCGGTTCCCGTTCAAGGCCGGCGTCTCCGTGGCAACCATGTCCCAGATGGAGGCAGGCAAGGCCTGCGGCGGCTGCCACAACGGCAACGACGCCTTCAGCGTCAAGGGCGACTGCGACAAGTGCCACAAGATGTAACGACGCATTGATCGTCGATACGACAAAGGCGGCCCGGATATCCGGCGCCGCCTTTTTTCATCCCCCCTGTTCGACCTCTACCGCTATCGGTTACGGTTGCTCCCGGCCTCCCGGACCGCCCGGTACAGTCCTGCCGGAGTTGCCTCCGCCACGAGGACACGCACCCCCAGTGCATCCTGCAGTTCTGCCACCGACAGATCGTCCAGGAAGACCCCCTCCCCTTCCTTCAACATCACGTCCGGCACGATCACCGCATTCCCCAGCACTCTTCCGTTCAGCGCAACGACAATATCCCTTCCCGATACGAGACCCGTCACCGTGACGCTTGCGCCGAACAGACGGTTGGGAACAGGCACCAGATGCAGGACGGCACCGGTTCTCTCCGCCAGGCGCTGAACATACTCATGCAGGAAGGGATAGGGAGACTCCCCCGTTACGATCGTCGCCTCGGGCCGGGACGTAATGCGCCGCACCCGGCGGAGGGTATCCTTCGCCTCACCGAGGAACTGGGGGATCATGCCGACGCCGTTCTCGATCTGGGGGAGATCGCCATATGTGGCAAGGGGGGGAAACGGCATCCCCGCCTTGATGAAGAATTCGTCGGCCAGATAGAGGAACGGTTCGCCGAGCTGTTTGGCGAGTTCGCCACAGCGGGGTTGCCAGGCCTCAAGAAACTCCCGGGCGTAGTGGGCGTCCACCGGGGTGAGACGTGGCAAGCCGCGGCGATGTATGGTCAGTCCCACGGGGACGATCGCCAGCGATGCAACCCGCGGATACAGCGACACCATCTCCCGTACCGTGCGCTCCAGCGCCGCGCCGTCGTTCAGCCCCGGGCAGAGCACGATCTGGGTATGCATGGTGATCCCCGCGGCGGCGAGCCGTTCCATGATCTCTGCGATGGGACGAATCCCTTTCGTCCCGAGAAGTTCCTCGCGCAGCTGCGGGTCCGTGGCATGCACGGAGATGTACAGCGGGGAAAGACGCTGCTCGATGATGCGCTGCAGATCCGACTCGTCTATGTTTGCCAGGGTAACGTAGTTGCCGTAGAGAAAAGATAAACGGTAATCCTCGTCCTTGACGTACAGCGGACTGCGCAGACCGCGGGGGAGCTGGTGAACGAAACAGAACACGCACTTGTTGCCGCACTGCGCCGGATGCGGTGCGGGAAAAATCAGACCAAGCTGCTCATCCTCCTCCCGCTCGATCTCCAGTTCCCACAGCTCGCCGGAAACGTCCTCGACCTCAAGCGTCAGCTCGCAGTCCGACGCAAGATAGTTGTAATCGACGATGTCCCGAATCTGCCGACCGTTTATCGCCACCAGGGTAAACCCGGGCTCGATTCCCATCTCTTCGGCAATGCTGCCGGGCACAACCGCTTCGATACGCAGCCCATTCATGCGCTCCCCCCGAAGTATGCGGACTGGCGGTACCTAACCAACACGGAGACGAGGAAAACCTTCACGACGGCGGCGGTCGGTATGGCCAGCAGCATCCCCAGAATGCCGAACAGCTGCCCGCCGACCAGCAGCGCAAGGAGCGCGAATATCGGATGGATGCCGACCCGGTCCCCGACGATGCGCGGGGTGACGATTCCCCCCTCCAGCGCCTGCACCAGCCCAACCCAGCCGACACAGAGAAGCGGATGCAGCAGATCATGGTACTTCAATGCCGCCATGACCAGGGAGAGGACGATCGCCATGATGGTGCCGAGGTAGGGAATGATGAAGGCAAACCCCGACAGGACGCCGATGAAGACCCCCAGGTCGATGCCGATGAGAATAAAACCGAGGCTGTACATGACCGCGAGGAACACGCAGACCAGAAGCTGTCCGCACACAAACGCGGAAAGGACATCGTCGATCTCCCGCAGCCTCCGTTTCAGCGGATCGTGAAACCGCGGCGGAACCAGCCCCGTCACCCTCTCCCTGATTTCGGGCAGATCCTTCAGCAGATAGAAGAGGTAGACCGGCGTGATCAGATATCCCACGACGGCCAGCAATAGGCCGAGCGTCGAGGCGAACGCCTTCGTCAACAGGCCGAACGACTCCCTGACGATACCCAGGGCACCGTTGCGCAGCTCTCCCGCAAGCAGGTTCAGATGCTGCGACACCTTGTCGGGGGTCTCGATATCCAGTCGGGCCTTTATCTCCTGCGGGATGGCGTCGTACATCCGGTTTGCATACTCGGGCAGATTGATCTGAATGTCGGCAAGTTCGGAGCGCAACCTCAGGTACAGAAACGCCGTCACCAGGACGAGCGCCGTCACCACCGTCAGAAAGATGAGGCAGATGGCCAGCGAACGGTTGACGCGCCTTGCCACCAGCCTTTCCACCAGCGGGTCCAGCAGGTAGGTGAGGATCAGTGCAAGCAGGAGCGGCACGAAGATCGATCCGAGCAAGTATGCCGTCGCTATCAGCACCATGCCGCACGCCGCAATCAGGATTGCGGACGTATGTTTCTGCATAAAATCCATGGGGTCCCGTTCGCCGGAAACAGAAGTAGGGGTGTATCTGCATACGCCCCTACCCTTGTTCTGCCTTCTCGTTCAGTTCTGGATTCGATTACTGGTGCAGTCGAAAGGTGCCATCGGCGGAGGTAATGGAAGAGATGGCGTGCTTGTAGATGAGAAAATCCCCCTGCACTTCCATCAGAACGGAAAAATTGTCGAACGACTTGATGTACCCCTCCAGCTTGTCGCCCGACATGAGCTTCACCACAACCTTTACCCGCTCCTTGCGGGACTGGTTAAGATACTGATCCTGGATATTGAACGGTGCTTTTGCCATGGGGTTCTCCTCTAATCAATAAAATTCAATTACATGCGAACACATAGTAGCAAAATTATCCGGATATTCAAGCCAGATAATTTCGCGATCCGCCCGGAACCAGGTGAGCTGACGCTTGGCGTAGCGCCGCGTATCACGCTTCATGAGCCGGACCGCCTCGTCCAGTGGACAGTCGCCGTGCAGGAATGCGGCGATCTCCTTGTAGCCGATGGCGCGCATCGCCTTGAGTCCAGGTCCGTAACCGGCATGAAGCAGCCGGCGCACTTCATCGATGAACCCCTCCGCCAGCATCCGGTCCACCCTCGCCTCTACCCGGCGGTACAGCTCCTGTCGTTCCACCTGAAGACCGAACTTCAGCGCATTGAAATACCTTCCGCCGAATCCGTGCTCCTCCCGGTAAGACGAGACGGGGCGTCCCGTCTGGCGGTGGACCTCCAGCGCCCGGACGATACGCACCAGATCGTTGGGATGGAGTCTGGCGGCGGTAGCGGGGTCCGCCGCGGCGAGCTGCGCCAGCATCCTCTCCCCCCCGATCCGTGCGGACAGTTCTTCCAGCTCTCGCCGGACCGCATCGTCCATCGCCGGCGCATCGACGAGCCCCTCCAAAAGCGCTCGCAGGTACAGACCCGTTCCTCCGACGATGAACACCCTCCTGCCACGGCGATGGATCTCCGCGATGGCAGCTGACGCCTCACGCCGGAAGTCGGAGGCGGTAAAGTTCACGTCGGGGGCGACGATATCGATGAGGTGATGCGGCACACGCCCCCGCTGCTCCGGTGTCGGCTTGGCGGTACCGATATCCATCCCCCGGTACACCTGCATCGAGTCCGCATTGACGATCTCGCCGTCGAACCGCTCCGCCAGCCGGATCGCCGCCTCGGTCTTGCCCGATGCGGTCGGGCCGGCGATCACCACCACCCGGATCTGTTCACCACTGCCGGCTGCCATGGCTAGCCCCGCTTGAACAGGCGCTCGATCTCGCCGCGTGTCAACCGGTGGCAGACCGGCCGACCGTGGGGACAGTTGGTGGAGAAGTCGGTGGCGTCCATCTGCCGGAACAGCTCGCGGATCTCGGCGGTAGATAGGTGATGCACACCGCGCACGACACTGTGGCAGGCGATACGGGTCAGGATATCCTCCACCGCATCCGCGAAACCGCGGCTTCGCCCCGTCGTCTGCAGCTCCTGCAGAATATCGCGCAACAGTTCCAGGGGATTCGCTCCGGCGAGCTGCCGGGGCACCGCGTTTACCAGCCAGGACGCGCCGCCGAAATGCTCGATGCCGAAACCGAGACGCCGCAGCTCCTCTCCCTGTTCCCTGAGAATGGCCGCCTCGGAGTGCGAGAACTCGGCGGTTTCCGGGAAGAGGAGCCCCTGTGATTCGATGGCTCCCCGCCGGTACTCCCCCTTCAGCCGCTCGAACGCCACCCGCTCGTGGGCGGCGTGCTGGTCGATGAGCACCAGGTCCTCGCCGTCCTCACAGAGGATATACATCGCCCGGTATTGACCGATCACCTGGAGTGACGAGAAGTAGCCGGCGGTGGAACCGTCTGCTTTTTCCTCTTTGACAGGTGAGGATTTAACCGATAAAGCCTCTGCCGGTGGACGTTCGACAACCTCCGCACGCGGCCGCTCCACAGGCGCTACCGGAGCGAACCGCTGCTGCAGTGCAGGCGCCGGCCGGTAGGAGGCGGGCGCCTCGCGTACGCTGCTCCGTGCCTCGGCGACACTGCGCCCCGGTGCGGCCGACGGCCGTACGGCAGCGGACTCCCGCAGCCAGGGGGTCGCCCGCAACACCGTGTCGACGGCGGCATGGATCGCGTCGTGCACGCGCCCCTGCTCACGGAACCGTACCTCGTGCTTGGTGGGATGGACGTTTACATCCACCTCACCGGGGGGGAGCGTAATGGACAGGACCACGATCGGATACCGGCCCCGTTCCATGAAGTTGCGGTACGCCTGGAGGACGGCGTGCTGCACCACCTTGTCGCGGATGAACCGACCGTTGATGTAGGTATAGAGATGGGTGGCGGCGGAGCGGCTCGAATCCGGGGCGGCCACGAGCCCCGTGATGGTCAGCGGGCCGTCCGCATAGGATACGGGATACAGGGACTTGGCGAGCGAGGGGCCGAGGAGTGCGGCGGCACGCGCCGTCAGGTCCCCTTCCAGGAGCCGGAATACGGTACGACCGTCGTTGGTATAGGCAAAGCGAAGTTCGGGTCGGGAGAGGGCCAGCCGGGTGAGGAGGTCACCCACGTGACCGGCCTCCGTCTCCCGGCTCTTCATGAACTTGAGACGGGCCGGGGTGTTGAAGAAGAGGTTGCGGATCGTGATGACCGTGCCGGTGGCCATGCCGCTCGGCTTCACGTCGCGGATACGGCCCCCCTCCGCGTAGATCTCGACCCCCTCGTCCCGGTCACGCTCGCGGCTCTCCAGGGTCAGGCGGGAGACGGAGGCAATGGATGGGAGCGCCTCACCCCGGAACCCGAGGGTGGAGAGATTGAACAGGTCGCTGTCCGTCCCGATCTTGCTCGTCGCGTGCCGTTCCAGGGACAGGAGCGCATCCTCGCGGGACATGCCGCAGCCGTCGTCCGTGACCCGGATGAGCTTCCGGCCGCCCGACTCGATCTCCACCGTCACCTCGCTGCAGCCGGAATCGAGGGCGTTTTCCACCAGCTCCTTCACGACGGACGCCGGGCGCTCCACCACCTCGCCCGCGGCGATCTTGTTGGTCAGCTGTTCGGGAAGTATCCTGATGCGCGATGCCACCGCTCCCCCTTACGTCGTATCGGCTCTCAAGCCCCGCCGCTCTTCGTGACGAGCGCCACGCCGATGCAGATGATGACGATGCCGGCCCAGCGCATCGGGGTGACCGACTCCCCGAGGTACCACTGGGAGAGGAAGGCGACGATGAGGTAGTTCAGTGCCTGCATCGGAAGGGCGACGGAGAGGTCTTCCCACGAGAGGACCGCGAGCCAGAGTCCGAAGTAGACCGCCTGGAGGGCGGTGCCGACGATGAGACTGGGCGAGGTTAAAGCGCGCCCGGCCACGTTGAGGATCTCCCGAAAGCTCTTTGCGGAGAGGTCGCCGACCGATTTCATCCCCTGCGTGAGAAAGATGTCTCCCACGGCGCCCGCGGTAATCGCCAGGACCATGAAGACAATGGTCTTAAACATAGCTCTTTACCTCTCCCCGATAGTTTCTCAGCGTGATCTTCAACTCAAGCAGCCGTTCGCGTACGCGTCGGCTGGTGAGGGCGGCCAGTTCCCCCTCGTGGTGATAGGTGGGCATCCGGCGCTGCAGTTCGTCGCACGGCAGGCAGCCGGGGTGGAAATAGATCTCCGTGACGCCGTCCTGCACGCTGTCCAGCGCCCTCAGCAGGTACTCCTCGGCCATGGCGCCGGAGTTGAGGAGCCCTTTCACCTCACCGGTGCAGGCGATGCCGAGACGGTCGAGCTTAGGTCGGCAGTGACGGGCGAGACGGCCGAAAATGAAGGCGTCCAGTATCTTTCCCATCAGCCGGTTGCGGTCGATGGCCAGGTTGCAGAACAGCCGCTCCCGGGTCAGGCGGAAGCTGGTGATACCGTATCTGGGCATCAGCTCCTGCAGGATGGAAAACACCACCGGGTGCATATGGATATTGAGGTGGCCATCGATGTGGGACAGGGGAAGCCCGGTATCCAGGAACCGCCGGATCTGTGCCTCGATCTCGACGGCGAGCTGGCGGTGCAGCGGCGTGGAAAAGAAGTAGCGCATCCCGGCCTGGACCGGATCGTCGGTAAAGTTTCCGGCGGCATCGAGGAGAGACGGCTCGCCGGCAACCGGCGCGATCCCCCTCCCCTGCACGAGCGTCAGGTGAAGTCCCACCTGCAGCCCGGGGTTCGACCGTGCGAGCGCCACCGCCTCGTCGAAGGCACCACCGCCCACCATGAGCGAGGTGCTCGTGAGGATACCGTGCTGCCAGGCGGCGATAATGGCCCGATTGGCGCCCGGCGAAAGGCCGAAGTCATCGGCATTGATAATGAGCTGCTTCATGTCTGCTGATCTGATCCGGACCTGCGGGAGTTCCGCACGTCAGGCCTTGACCTGCTTGCGCTTCTTCATGTAGGCGAGGTACTGCTTGCCTTCCTTGAGCAGCTTCTTCCGTTCCTCGCCGTCGGTGACCATCTTCATGACGCTCCGGGCGATGTACTTGGGGCGGAAATAGAACTTGTTGTAGAACTCCTCGACGGAATTGAAGATCTCCGCGTTGGTAAGGTGGGGATAGTTGATGACGCAGGTCTGGTGGCCGGTGTCGTCGATATACGATTCGGAGGCGATCCACCCCTCCGCCTTGCACAGGTCCCAGAACTCCGTGCCGGGATAGGGAGATGCGAGCGACGCCTGGATGGAGTTCAGGTCCAGCTTCTTTGCGAATTCGATCGTCTCGCAGATGGTCTCCTTCGTCTCGCCGGGGAGCCCCATGATGAAGGCGCCGTGCACGGAGAGCCCGAGTTTCTTGCAGTCCTTCGTGAACTGGATCGCCTGCTCCTTGGTGACCCCCTTCTTGATGTTCTTGAGGATCTGCTCGTTTCCCGATTCAAAACCGACGACTACATGACGCAGTCCCGCCTCGCGCATGATCCTGAGGGTGTCGTAGTCGCAGTTGGCCCGGGCGTTGATGGTCCAGGATATCCCCAGCGGCTTCAGAAGCGTGGCAACCTCGCGGGCATGCTGCCGGTTGGCGGTGAAGGTATCGTCGTCGAAGGAGATCTCCCGGACGCCGGGGACGTTGTCCAGAATCCACTTCACCTCGTCGTAGACGTTCTGGGGGCTGCGGCAGCGCATGGTGCGGCCGGAGAAGGTCTGGGGCCAGAGACAGTAGATGCATTTCGACGGGCAGCCGCGGCTGGAGTAGATGGAGACGTACGGATGGAGGAAATGGGGGATGATGTATTCCGCGATCGGGAGATCGCGCTTGTACACCTGGCTGGCAAACGGAAGCGCGTCCAGGTCCTGGATCGGCGGACGGTCCGGGGTGCTTACGAATGTGCCGTCCTTCAGGAAGCTGATGCCGTCCACCTTCTCCCACTCGCGCCCCTCGCACAGCTCCTTGGTGGAGTAGTCGAACTCGCCGCGACAGACGATATCCACCGCGCCGGCGGCGAACCGCAGCGACTCCTCGGGGAGGACAGAGACGTGCGGACCGGCCAGCACCGTCACCGTGGACGGCTTCTGCTCCTTGATCTTACGGGCGGTGGCCACGTCCAGGGCGAGGGTCGGGGTGGAGGTGTACATGAGCACCATATCGAAGTCGAGGGCGATCTTCAGGCAGTCATCCAGGGTGAGGCGCTGGACCGGTGCGTCCACCACCCGGCTCCCTTCGATCATCCCCGCGGGATAGCAGAGCCAGGTGGGGTACCAGAACGACGTAACCTCACGGGATGCCTGGTAACGCGCGCCGGCACCGCCGTCAAAATCCTCGAAAGTGGGGGGGTTCAAAAAAAGCGGTTTCATCGCTGCTCCTGTCGGTACGGATACCGGTCAAAATAAACTCGTACAATAGAAGGTAACGTCCTGTTTGTCAAGGCGAAAGGGGGCGGCTGCGGAACCACACCATCCGTCATTCCCGTTGCCCTCCCCCCGCCGCTCTGGTATAACAGCCGGACCACTCGGAAAGGGATTGGAACCATGCCACAGACCATCGGTCTCATTGCCGCCATGCCGGAAGAGATCAAGCCGCTGTTGAAGAAGATCGGCCGGTTTTCGAAAGACAGATACGCAGGGTTCAACCTCTACCGGTTCTCCCTGGGGAGCCGGCAGTTCTGCCTCATCGAATCCGGCATGGGGGCCCGGCGCGCAGCTGCGGCGACCCGGGCACTCATCCAAACCTGTAGTCCGGACCGGATCGTCAGCTTCGGGTTCGCAGGAGCGGTCACCGGCGGCCTAACCGTCGGCGATGTCGTCATCGCCAACCGGATATTAGATTACGAAAATGAGGGCGGGAGCACACATGAAGGGTCAGCCGACGGAGCAGAGCCGGCTCTGACACAACCGCAGTTGCCGGATACGGGCCGCTATCGCGCCGCCAGCGCAGCCTTCATCACGGCCCAGCACATCCTCAACAAACATGAGGTGGCCGACGGTCTGCCCAGCGGTTCCGGCGAGTACGTACTCGACATGGAGACGGCCGCCGTCGTGGCCGAGGCACGTGAGGCGGGTCTGTCGGCGATGGCGATACGTGCCATCAGCGATGCTGCAGATGAGGAGTTGGGGTTCTCCATCGACGAGTTTACGGACGAAACCATGACTGTCCGTCCCTGGCGGGTCATGACGACCATCGCGAGAAAGCCGTGGATCATTCCCCAGATGATCCGGCTCGCCGGAAACGTGAAACGGGCCGGCGACACCCTTTCCGATGCACTGCTCGACATCCTTGAGGACGTGCCGTCACACCCCTGACGGGACAGAATCGGCAGACCGTTATCCCCTGCGTCCCGCCGCTGCCGACCAGGGAAAGTCCGTCAGGTGATCGGCCAGTTCCTCCTTGCCGTACCGGTTGGTGCGACGTACCGCCAGGATCACCGTCATGACGATCGGCAGGGTGAAGATGAAGATTCCGGTCTCCGCCATCAGTTTCTCGCCGATCTGCAGGGTAACGGCGAGGTTGAAGACGATGACCGACAGGTACAGGACCGGCCCGAGCAGCGAGCGAAACGGCAGGTTCGCAACGCCCGCCGGTGGCTCGGTGCGCTTCCGGGTCGTGCCGGCATCGATGCGCTGCAGCGCCAGCACCAGGAACAGACTCACCAGCAGCCACCCCAGGTAGTTCGACAGCGGCACCCCGAAATGCACCCCCACTTCGCGATACCCGTAGATCTGACCGAGAAACCACCGCCTCCCCTGGAGCGCCACCGGATCGACGATGATGTCGAGAAACATTTGGAACAGCGCGCCGAGCAGCAGCACCGACAGAGACCGTCTGATCTTGCGGGTCTCCAGCGTCGCCAGATTCCAGCGCCACCCTTTCAAGGGCGACACGACAAAGAGCGCCGTGGCGTAGCTGCAGTACGCGAGGAACACATAGGAGAGGGAGTCGAAGAACGGGACGCCGGCAACCCACAACTCACGGCTGCTGGTGGTATCGATATAGTAGTACCAGCCGTAGGGAAACCCGTAGTTGATGGAAACGTATTCGGAAACAAACGAGATCAGATAGGCGACGACCGTGAACCAGATCGTCGCGCGCCAACCGAGATGGGTCACCGCCGCCACGAGATAAACCACAAGGAAGGCGAAGACGTACGGGCGCATCGTAATCGTCCCGACCGCAAGCTGCATCACATCGTGCATGGACACCTCCATACGAAAATGGCGCGGTCTCCCGCGCCATTACCGGCTTCATCAAGCTTCCGTTCCGCTCAGTACTTCGAATCCGCGTAATCCACCCAGCCGCCGGCGAGCACCAGCGCCTTGTCGAAGGGCGAGATATCGAAGGTAAACACCTTCTGCTTTCCGCCGCCGCTCGCCGTCAGGGTCTGGGCCTCGATGTCGATACTGATGGCCGCATCCGCATTACCGGCATGGGAGAAGAGCAGGTCGAGCTGCTCCTTCGGCAGCTCGATGGCCGCCATGCCGCAGTTGAACATATTCTGCCGGAAGATGCGGGCGAACGACTCCGCGATGACCGCCGTAATCCCGTTCACCTCGAACACCCACGGTGCATGCTCTCGTGACGACCCGCAGCCGAAATTCGCCCGGGATACGATCACCCGCGCAGCCTTCGTCTTTTCCCCCTTCGGGTCGAAACCGGGCAGTTTCAGGTCCTCAAGGATGTACGGTTTCAGGTCCTGCTTCGTGATCTCGGTGAGGTACTTGGCCGGGATGATCTCGTCGGTATTGATATCCGACCGGTCGAGAAAGAGCACCGGTCCGCCAAAGGTTTTCATATCGGAATCTCCTTGCGATGGTAGTAATCAGAACGTGCGGTGCCGTTACAGGTATTTCCGGGGATCGGCGATCTTCCCCTCGATGGCGGTGGCTGCGCTAGTGGCCGGGGACATGAGATGTACCATACCCCCCTTGCCCATCCGGCCCATGAAGTTCCGGTTGGTCGTTGAGGCGCAGGTCTCACCGTCCGCCAGCACCCCGTTGCTCATGCCGAGGCAGGCACCGCAGGTGGGGTTGGTCACGCAGAACCCCGCATCCATGAAGATGTCGATGAGCCCCTCGTTCATGGCGTCCTTGTAGATCTTGGGGGTTGCCGGCGACAGGATGCCGCGCACACCGGGGGCGAGCTTCTTCCCGCTGAGAATCCGGGCGGCGATCCGCAGGTCTTCGAGACGGCCGTTCGTACAGGAACCGAGGTACACTTGGTCGATGGGAGTGCCGGCCAGCTCTCCCACCGTTTTCACCTGATCCGGCTTGTACCCGAAGGTCACCACCGGCGCCAGCGCCGAGATATCGATATCGATAACCTTGTCGTACTCCGCGTCGTCGTCGGAACGCCACCGGGAGAACGCCGCCAGTGCCGCCTCTTTTGTAGCGTATTCATCCCTGATGAACTCCCAAAGGAAATCGACGGTGGTCATATCGGGCATGCAGATACCGGACGTCCCCCCCGCTTCGATCGCCATGTTGCAGAGGGTCATGCGGGACTCCATGGTCATGGCGTCCACCACCGGCCCGCGGAACTCCATCACGCGATCCGTCGCCCCGTTGACGCCGATCTGGCCGATGATGTGCAGGATCACGTCCTTGGCGTACACCCCCTTCTGCAGGGTGCCATTCAGATTGAAACGGATGGTCTTCGGCTCACGGAAGGCACAGACCCCCTTGAGTATCCCCACCTCCAGGTCGGTGGTCCCGACTCCGGCGGAGAAGGCACCGAAAGCGCCGTGGGTGCAGGTATGGGAATCCCCCATGATCACCGTGTAACCGGGGTGGATGAACCCCTTTTCAGGGAACAGGGCGTGGCAGACACCGTTGGCCCCCACGTCGAAAAAATCCTTTATTGCGTGCCGGTGCGCCCAGTCACGCAGAATCTTCGCCTGGGTCGCCGTCTTGGAATCCTTGCTCGGGGTCACGTGATCGATGACCGCCTTGATATGCGAACCGTCGAACACGCGGTCCTTGCCCCGTTCCATCAGGTCGGCAATGGCGATCGGAGTCGTGATCTCGTGACACATCACCACATCGATCCGGAGGACCTTCGTCCCCGCAAACGGTTCGTCCACCAGGTGGCTTGCAAAAATCTTTTCTGCCGTTGTCTTACCCATTGACTGGCCTCCCGCCAACTGCTGTTAGTAATCGGTCTACTCTACTCAAATGACTATAATAAATCAAACACAAATTCATGTGCAATCCCGGTTTGCGCACGGCACCAGCTGATGCTATAATCCGCACACCAATCGACAGGACAGGGACCGCAATGAAACTGAGTTTCAAAAAGAGCAACGGCACTATCGACGACAACATCAGAAACCTCATCGATGAGGCAGGCGGCATCCATCATCCCGATCTCATCCACGAGATGATCATTGCCGCGCTCAAGGCGGGCCAGGATACGGACTACCTCGCCGATCTGAAACTCCTCAGCAACACCATGAAGGAGATGCGGTACACGACCCAGGTCTTCGCGCCGTATCGCCACCGGAAAAAGGTCACCATCTTCGGATCTGCACGCACGCAACCCCAGGAGTCGGCGTACCAGAAGTGCGTCCGGTTCAGCAGGATTCTCGCGGAGCATGGCTACATGATCATTACCGGCGGAGGAGCCGGGATCATGCAGGCAGGCAACGAAGGGGCCGGCAGCGAGAACTCGTTTGCCGTCAATATCCGCCTCCCCTTCGAACAGATGCCGAATCCGGTCATGCTGAAAAACCCGCGACTGATCACCTATAAGTATTTTTTCAACCGCAAGGTGGCATTCGTCAAGGAAACCGATGCCGTGGCCGTCTTTCCCGGCGGATTTGGCACCCTGGACGAGGCGATGGAGGTCTTCACCCTCATCCAGACCGGCAAGACGTCCCCCAAGCCGCTGGTACTCATCGATGACGACGACAACTACTGGGAGAGCTGGTTCGAATTCATGAAATTCAGCCTTCTGGGAAAAGGGCTCGTCTCCGCAGACGATTTCTCCATCTTCACCATCACCAAAGACGAACACGAAGCGGTGAAGATCATCGATGATTTCTACCGCAACTTCCATTCCTCACGCTTCATCGGCGAGAATCTGGTCATCAGGCTGAACAAGGCGTTGACCCGCTCACAGATCGAAGAACTCGAAAGTGAGTTTCCGGAAATCCGTGTTCCCGGCACAGAGATAGAATGCTGTTTGGCCTTACCGGAAGAATCAGACGAACCCGACCTCATGAAACTCCCGCGAATGGTTCTCAAATTCGACCATAAGCATTATGGACTTCTCGTTGCGTTCATTCGAAAGATCAACACCTACTAGACGTGCATCGCTCCCCATGACACAGCGTTATACTTTCACACATCAGGGATGTCGTTTGAAAAATAATTCCTTGACACCCCTATTATCGCATGCTAATTTTACGCTGAAGCAAGTTTCGGAAGTTTTTGCAGATCCTGGAAATATACGCGAGTCACCGTGCTCCGTCATATTTCCCGCCTCAAGACTCCGGAAACTGCAGTATTCCAAGGGTACCGGGCACACCGGAGGTAACAACAAGGAGGTAGGGTAATGGCACAGGGCAAGGTGAAGTGGTTTAACGACGCGAAGGGGTTTGGTTTCATTGAGCAGGATAATGGTGAAGATGTATTCGTACATTTTTCAGCAATCCTCGGGGAAGGTTTCAAATCCCTCGCAGAAGGCGAAGCCGTAACGTTTGATGTTGTCAATGGTCCGAAAGGCCTCCAGGCAGCCAACGTAAAAAAAGGCTAAGACGCTTTCAAAAAATCTGCATAACAAGAAAGCCCGCCGGTTCGGCGGGCTTTCTTGTTTCATGTACCTTGCAACGAACCTAGAGACTCTCCGCTACCCGCGCCGTCTTGAAATGCAGCCGGTTCAAGGCATGGATGTACGCCTTAGCCGACGCCTCGATGATATCCGTTGAAGAACCGCGACCCGTCACCGTCTTGTCCCCTTCTGAAAGCCGCACTGAAACCTCGCCCTGCGCATCGGTACCGCCGGTGATCGAGCCGACGTTGTACTGAAGCAGCTTCGCCTTTGACTTGGCCAGCTTCCTGATCGCCTTGTACGTGGCATCAACCGGACCGTCCCCCAGCTCTGCCGTACGGACCAGCTTGCCGTCGATCTCCATCTGCACGGTGGCAGTGGCTACGGCACACGATCCGCAACTGACCGTAATATGGGTCAGCTTGTATTGATCGGTCGACCGCATCACCTCATCAACAACGATCGCCTCCAGGTCCTCATCAAAAACCTCTTTCTTGAGATCGGCGAGCGCCTTGAAACGCTCGAATGCCTTGTTCAGGTTTTCATCGTCCAGGTCGTACCCCAGTTCCTCCAGACGCTTCTTGAAGGCATGACGACCGGAGTGTTTGCCGAGCACCAGCAGGTTTTCCTTCAACCCCACCGATTCGGGCGTCATGATCTCGTAGGTAGACTTTTCCATGAGCACGCCATGCTGGTGAATCCCCGCTTCATGGGCAAAGGCATTGGCCCCGACGATCGCCTTGTTGGGCTGCACCACGATGCCGGTGACCGTCGTCAACAGGCGGCTTGCCGGCGTGAGATATTCCGTCGCCACGTTCGTCTTGAACGGCAGGATGTCACTGCGGGTCCTGAGCGACATGACAAACTCCTCAAGCGAACAGTTGCCGGCGCGCTCGCCGATGCCGTTGATCGTGCACTCCACCTGGCCGGCGCCTGCCTGCACGGCGGCAATGGAGTTCGCTACCGAAAGGCCGAGATCGTTGTGACAATGTACGGAGATGATTGCCTGTTCGACATTGGCGACGTTTTCTTTCAGATAACGGATGATATTGAAGTACTCGAACGGGATAGTGTACCCGACGGTGTCCGGAATGTTCACCGTCGTCGCCCCGGCATCGATGACCGCAGCTACCACCTCGGCCATGAACTTTAGATCGGTGCGGACCGCATCCTCGCAGGAAAACTCGACGTTCGGAGTGTACGACCGGGCCCGCTTCACCGCCTGCACGGCGGCGTCCAGCACCTCCGACGGTTTCATCTTCAGCTTGTACTTCATATGGATGTCGGAGGTGGCAATGAACGTATGAATGCGCCCCTTTTCGCCGGCATACTGCAGCGCCTCCCATCCCCTGTCGATGTCCTTTGAGTTTGCACGACAGAGGCCGGCGATCTCGGGCCCCTTGATCTCCTGTGCCACGCGTTTTACCGCCTCGAAATCTCCCTCAGATGCAATGGGAAACCCCGCCTCAATGACATCTACCTTCAATTTCTGAAGCTGCCGTGCAATCCGCAGTTTCTCTTCGATGTTCATACTCGCGCCCGGCGACTGTTCGCCGTCCCGGAGGGTCGTATCAAAAATCTTGATCGTCTTGAGTTCCTTCTTCTTGGTCGCCATTACTCACACCTCCTGGGTTTATATGCCTGATATCACAGGATTCCGACTGCCTGAAAACAAAAAAACCTCCACCCCACGTAAGGGGCGAAGGCTTAGCTCCGCGGTACCACCCTTATTCATCTGCCAGACGGCAGACCTCGTTGACCCCTTTACGCGGGTAACGGCCCAGGCTACTGTTCGTTCACCTGAGCGGCTCCGAGGCGAGTTCATCCTTCCTTTACACCGGTTCACACCACCCACCGGCTCTCTCTGGAAAAGGGGGAGGACTACTACTCCTCTTCTTAGCCTTTATAATTAGAAAGGATTGTATGCATGGGAGGTGCGGATGTCAAGTGGTTTCGTTTACACAACCGGCAATCATCCGTTATGCCGGTGTGCCGCCTCGTGCCCCTTGTGCACCGCCCTCTCGAGACGCCGCCGACGCGGCCAGGTCATGAGAAAGCCGATCGGCCCCGAGGATATGTAGATGGAAAAGAGAGCAAACAGCATGATGACCGGCTCGGCGGCGATCACGATCAGGAGGAGGACGGCAAGCACGAGAAACCCGAACGGCTGACGCTTGATCAGCTCCGGATCCTTGAATGAATAATACCTGACGTTGGACACCATCAGGATGGCGAGGAAATAGATGAGGACGAGAATTGCCAGATGCTTGTAGGAACTCGGCCAGCCGAAATGGTCAAACAGCAGCACCGTCGCCGAGACCATGCTGGCGGTTGCCGGGGTGGGGAGTCCGATGAAGCGCTTGCTTTCCACGGTTTCAACCTGCACGTTGAACCGCGCCAGGCGCAGTGCACTGCAGACGACGAACAGGAAGGCGGCAAGCCAGCCGAGCCGGCCGAACGGTTTCAGAGCCCACGAATACATAAGCAGACCGGGCGCGACGCCGAACGACACCAGGTCGGCAAGGGAATCGTATTCGACACCGAACTTGCTGGAGGTGCCGGTGAGCCGGGCAACCTTTCCGTCGAGGCCGTCGAAGATGGACGACACGAGGATCCACAATGCTGCCGTGCGATAATCGCCGTTGAGGGTCGAGACCATGCCGTAAAAACCGGCAAAGAGGCTGCCGGTCGTAAAGAGGTTCGGAAGGATGTAGATCCCTTTTTTCATGTTTTCCGACATGTTATACCATCTCCATCACGCCAGATAACCGAGAATCGTCTCGCCGGATACGGTCTTGTCCCCCATCTTCACCTTCAGGTCCGTTCCCGGCGGCAGGTACACATCGAGCCGTGAGCCGAACCTGATGAGACCGTAGCGCTGGCCACGCTCAATGGAATCGCCGGTACGAAGATAGCAGACGATACGACGCGCCACAAGCCCCGCCACCTGGACGACCACGATCCGGGCCTTATCCACGGTCTCAAGCACGATGCCGCTCCGTTCGTTCTCGAACGTCGCCCGCTCGTCACGCACATCGAGGAATTTCCCCGAGACATGGAACGCATCCACGACCGTACCGGTCAGCGGAGCACGGTTGATATGCACGTTGAATACCGACATGAAGATGCTTATCTTCAGACATTCCTGCGCAAGGTGCTCTTCGCTGGCCGGCCCGAGGTAGACGATCACGCCGTCGGCCGGCGCGATCACCGCACGTTCGTCTGCCGGGGTGTTGCGGCGTGGATTGCGGAAGAAGAAGACGATAAAAAGGGTGATTGCAAGCAGACAGATGGCCGCCGCCTGCCAGTGGATCGCGGCGCAGAGGAGGGTGAGCCCTCCCGCCACGGCAATGAACGGAACCCCCTCGACTGCGATTGGGGAATTATTATTAGTCATCAATAGTCATACCTTCTTGTAAACGAGAAGGCCGGGACGGAAGACACAACGGTCCCCTCGTCCCAGCCACCTGCTGCAAAACGTTCCTAGTTCTTGCTCTTGTCGACAATCTTCTTAATCCAGGGCATCATGCTCCGAAGGCGCTCACCAACCACTTCGATCGGATGAGCAGCATTCAGGCGCCGCCGGGCGGTCATTTCCGGATAGTTGCTCTGCCCTTCGAGGATGAAGCGCTTGGCATAATCGCCGGTCTGGATGTTCTTCAGACACTCGCGCATCGCCTTGCGGCTCTCGTCGTTGATGACCCTTGGCCCGGTGACGTACTCGCCGTACTCGGCGTTGTTGGAGATAGAGTAGTTCATGTTGGCGACGCCACCCTCGTACATCAGGTCGACGATCAGCTTGAGCTCGTGCAGACACTCGAAGTAGGCCATCTCCGGGGCATAACCGGCTTCCACCAGGGTCTCGAAACCGGCCTTGACCAGTTCCACGGCGCCGCCGCAGAGTACGGCCTGCTCGCCGAACAGGTCGGTCTCGGTCTCGTCCTTGAAAGTGGTCTCGATGATGCCGGTACGACCGCCGCCGATGGCGCTGGCATAGGAAAGGGCCACGTTCTTCGCCTTGCCCGAGGCATCCTGGAAGACCGCAATCAGGTCGGGAATGCCGCCGCCACGCACGAATTCGGAGCGAACCGTGTGGCCCGGCGCCTTGGGGGCGATCATGATGACGTCGAGATCGGCGCGCGGCACGACCTGGTTGTAGTGGATGGCAAAGCCGTGGGCAAAGGCCAAGGTGGCCCCCTGTTTCAGCTTCGGCTCGATCTCGTCGCGGTAGAGTCGGGACTGGAACTCGTCCGGAGTGAGGATCATCACCAGGTCGGCTGCGGCGACGGCGTCGGCAACGCTCGCCACCTTCAGACCGGCGTTCCGTGCCTTTACCACTGAAGGCGAATCGGCGCGCAGCGCCACGGTCACGTCAACGCCCGAGTCATTCAGGTTGCAGGCGTGGGCATGCCCCTGGGAACCATAGCCGACAATGGCAACTTTCATCCCCTTGATGATGGAAAGCGTACAATCCTTGTCATAATAAACGTTCATTTTCTTCCTCCGTATGATGTTCTGCGCAGATTAGATTCTGGCACTGTTGTGTTTTTCAGGGGACGCGGCAAGCAGCACCCCAGCGGTGCTACCCCTTCCACCCCTTTGCGCCGCGGCCGATGGCCACGGCTCCGGTACGGACGAGCTCCTTCAAGCCGAGGGGACGGAGCAGTTCAAGGATGGCATCGATCTTCAGGGGGGAGCCGGTCGCCTCGATCGTATACGACTTGGGAGTCACGTCGATGACCTTCGCCCGGAAGATGTCGACGATCCGCAGCACCTCGGCACGACTTTCATCCTCTGCCGTCACCTTGATGAGCGCCAGTTCGCGATCGATGGCGCTGCCGTCGGTAAAGTCGATCACCTTGATGACGTCGATCAGCTTGTTGAGCTGCTTGGTAATCTGTTCCAGGATATTCTCATCACCACCGGTAACGATGGTCATGCGCGACATCCCTTCCTCGTTGGTCGGGGCAACGGTGAGCGAATCGATATTGAACCCCCGCCCGGAGAACAGCGACACAACGCGGGAAAGGACACCGAACTCGTTTTCCACCAGAACGGAAATGGTATGTTTCATGGGTAAACCTCCAAAGTGGTCATTGACAGACCCGGCCCTCCGGCCAGGTACCTTCACCGCAGTACAGCGCGTCAGCAGATCATGACACCCTCTATGCGTTCAACACCATCTCGTTCAGTGACGCCCCGGCCGGCACCATGGGGAGCACCTTTTCCTCGCGGGCGATCTTGAACTCCATGATCACCGGCCCCTCCTCGGCAAACCCTTGCTTGATGATCTCTTCGACCTCGTCCGGCTTGGCGGTGCTGAACCCCTTGGCCCCGTAGGCCTCGGCAAGCTTGACGAAGTCGATAGGGAGTTCGAGACAGGTCGAGGAGTACCGCCTGTCGAAGAACAGTTCCTGCCACTGGCGGACCATCCCGAGGAAGTTGTTGTTGAGGATGACGATCTTGACCGGCAACCGGTTCTGCACCAGGGTCGCCATTTCCTGGATGTTCATCTGCACCCCGCCATCGCCGCAGACCGTGATGACCTGACGGTCCGGGAACGCCGCCTGGGCACCCATGGCGGCCGGCAGGCCGTATCCCATGGTCCCCAGCCCCCCCGATGACAGCAGCGTCCGCGGCTTGTTGAACTGGAAGAACTGCGCCGTCCACATCTGGTGCTGGCCGACGTCGGTGGCGATGATGGCGTCCGCATCGGACAGCTCGCGCAGCTTCTGGATGACGTACTGCGGCTTGATCGCCGTTTTACTTTCCTTGTAGGAAAGGGGGTGGGTTTCCTTCCAGGTCGCGATCTCCCCGAGCCAGCCCGACAGGTCGCGCTCCACGCCCCCCTTGGCGGTCTGTTTTTCCGCCTCGCGGATCATCTTGCCGAGAACGTCCTTCACGTCGCCGACGATCGGCAGGTCGACCCGCACGTTCTTGCGTATCGAGGTAGGATCGACGTCCACATGGATGATCTTCGCATGGGGGGCGAAGGTGGCGATCTTGCCGGTCACCCGGTCGTCGAACCGGGCACCTACGGCAACGATCACGTCGCTTTCCGTCATGGCCATATTGGCGCAGTAGGCACCGTGCATCCCCAGCATACCGAGGGACAGGGGGTCACTCTCCGGAAACGCGCCGAGCCCCATGAGGGTCGTGGTCACCGGCAGCGACAGCATACGCGCAAGCGAGGTCAACTCCTCCGACGCCCCGCCGAGGACGACGCCACCCCCCACGTACACGACCGGCTTGCGGGCGGCCAGGATCATGGTCATCGCCTTTTCCACCTGGCGCGGATGTCCCTCCACCGTCGGCTTGTAGCTGCGCATCTCCACCGTCTCGGGATAATCGAATTCCGTCTGGGCGATCTGCACGTCCTTGGGGATATCCACGAGCACCGGACCGGGACGCCCGGTACGGGCGATATAGAACGCCTTCTTCAGAATGGGAGCGAGGTCCTTCACGTTCTTCACCAGGAAATTGTGCTTGGTACAGGGACGCGTGATCCCGACGATGTCCACCTCCTGGAACGCATCGTTGCCGATGAGCGCCGTCGGGACCTGGCCGGTAATGATGACCATCGGGATGGAGTCCATGTAGGCGGTGGCGATGCCGGTGACCGTGTTCGTCGCTCCAGGGCCCGAAGTCGCCAGCGCGACCCCGACCTTCCCCGTTGCACGGGCATAGCCGTCCGCCGCATGGACGCCGGCCTGTTCGTGGCGGGGGAGGATGTGGCGGATCTCCCTGAACGAAAACAGTTCATCGTAGATATTGATGACCGTTCCGCCGGGATAGCCGAACATGGTATCGACCCCTTCCCTTTTCAGACACTCCAGCAGGATTCTCGCACCATTCATTTTCATAATAGCCTCCAGAAACGGCCGGTCACGCGGGATGGCGCTTCGTCGCGCCACACCAACCGACCCGGATAATCATTCCGCCGTCGTAATCGCCCCCGTATTGGCCGACGTCACCACCTTGGCGTACCGCGCCAGCCAGCCACTCCTGATCTTCGGCGGCGGGGCCTGCCAGTTCGCACGCCGCGCGGCGAGGGTCGCATCGTCCACCAGCAGCTCGAGGCGGCGGTTCGGGATATCGAGGAGGATGCGGTCACCCTCCTCCACCAGCGCGATCGGACCACCCTCGGCCGCCTCGGGGGAGATATGGCCGATGCAGGGACCGCGGGTACCCCCGGAAAAGCGGCCGTCGGTAATGAGCGCCACCGAATCGCCCAGCCCGAGCCCCATGAGCGCCGCCGTGGGAGCGAGCATCTCGCGCATTCCCGGCCCCCCCTTGGGCCCTTCGTAGCGGATCACCACCACGTCGCCGGCAACGATCTTCCCTTCCATGATGGCCGCCATGGCCAGTTCTTCCGTGTCGAAACAGCGGGCCGTCCCCTCGAAGTTCATCATCTTGTCCGATACGCCGGACTGCTTGACCACCGCCCCCTTGGGTGCCAGGTTGCCGAACAGGACGGCGATACCCCCCACCGGCTTGTACGGATTATCCAGGGGACGGATCACCTCGTCGTCCACGTTCTTCACGCTCTCGGCGAGCTGCCGCGTCGTGAGCCCCATGAGAGTCGGCGTATCCTTGATCTTGTCGCCCAACTGCTTCAGCACCCCGCTGACGCCGCCCGCGATATCCAGGTCCTCCATGAAATGCCTGCCCGCCGGGTTCATGGAGGCGAGCTGCGGCGTATCGTCCGCCAGGGTGTCGAAGATCTCCAGCGGCAGCGCGACCCCCGCCTCATGGGCGATAGCCAGGAGATGCAGGACCGTGTTGGACGAACCGCCCAGGGCGAGGTCGACCCGGATCGCGTTTTCGAACGCCTCCCGGGTCAGGATGGACCGCGGGGTAATGTTCTGGCGTACCAGCTCCACGATCCGTTCCCCGGAGGCGAAGGCGATGCGCCGCTTCAGCGCCGATACGGCGAGCGCGGTACCGCAGCGGGGGAGGCTCATTCCCAGGGTCTCGGTGAGGATCGCCATGGTATTGGCGGTGAAGAGCCCCTGGCACGATCCCATTCCCGGGCAGGCGTTGTCCTCGCACACCTGCAGCTCCTTGTCGTCGATGACCCCCGCCTTGTAGCGGGCCATCGCCTCGAAGGTATCGGTGACGAAGGAGTACTTGCGCCCTTCGGTCCCGCGGCCGCTCATCATCGGCCCGGCGGTGACGACGATGCAGGGGATGTCCAGCCGTGCGGCGGCCATCAGCATGCCGGGGGTGATCTTGTCGCAGTTGGTCAGGAGCACCAGGCCGTCCAGCCGGTGCGCCTCCGCCACCGACTCCACCATGTCGGCGATCAGCTCGCGGGTCGGCAGGGAATAGTGCATCCCCTTGTGTCCCATGGCGATCCCGTCGCAGACGCCGGGAATGCCGAAGAAGAACGAATGGCCGCCGCCGGAGTGCACCCCCTTTTCGATGAACCGTTCCAGGTCGCGCATCCCCACGTGCCCCGGGATGAGATCGGTGAAACTGGTCGCCACGCCGATGAACGGCTTGTCCATCTGGCTCTGGGGAACGCCGGTCCCCTTCAGGAGGGCGCGGTGCGGAGTCCGCTCCAGCCCCTTGGTAATCGTATCGCTTCGCATGGTTATCCTCGTGTATCGACGGCAGCGCCGCGCGGGTGTGAATGGGTGCGTCGAAAAAGATAGAATGGTGAAAATACTATATTCGGAATCCGGCTGTCAACATCATTAAAATGGCGTTATAGGCAGCTATGCGATCGTGCGGAGTGCATTCTGCCGGGCGGTTTCCGCCTCGGAGGCGCGCAGATAGCGGGGGGAAAGCAGGGGGAGCGGAATCGACTCGCCGCGCGAAAAGGCTGTATGGGCAAGATGGGCACCGGCAGCGGCACGGGGATGGTTGAGGTACGCGGGGGCGAAAAGGGCGTTGGCACCGAGCCGCTCCTCGATGAGCGCCCGATAGCGCACGGCCCCCTCCCCAACGAAGAGGGTGGGCGACGTGAGCCTTTCGATAAACCTCTCCGGGGGCATCACGCAGTCGTCGATCAGCGGATCGGGCTGCTCGCCGCACCGGTACAGGCCGGCATACACCTCCTGCTTCCGCGCATCGAACAGGGGACAGACCTGATGTGCGGCGTGGGAGAGGTTCATGGCAAGCATGGCGAGGGATGAAAAACCGGCAACCGGCTTGCCGGTGGCGAGCGCAAGCCCCTTCACCGTCGCGGCCCCGATCCGCAGACCGGTAAACGACCCCGGACCCATGGCAATCCCGAATCCGTCCAGCTCGGCCGGGCGGAGACCGACAGACGCCAGCAGGGCATCGATCTGCCCGACGATATCCGCGGCGAGCCTCCGCCCCAGGTTCACCTGGGTTTCGGCGATGATCGTCCCGTCATCTGAGAGGGCAAGCCCGCACCACGAGGTGGAGGTATCGACGGTCAGAAGCTTCACGGTTGCGCCTGGGTGAGGAAGTAACGGGCGATATCGTTGTAGAATGCCAGCACCATGAGACCGATCAGCAGCATGAGGCCGATCTGCTGGGCGTATTCCCGGGCCTTCGCGCTCACCGGCCGCCTAAAGATCAGTTCCCAGAAGTAGAAGAACAGGTGCCCGCCGTCGAGGATCGGAACCGGGAGCAGATTCAGGACCCCCAGATTCACGCTCAGAAGCGCCATGAAGGCAAGGAAGCTGACCCCGCCGGCAGCCGCCTGCTGTCCGGCCATCTTGGCGATCATGATCGGTCCGCCGATGGTGTCCAGCGGGACCACCCGTTCCACCATCTTCACCAGCGAAAGCACGGTCAGGTCAATCATCCGCCAGGTCTGGGCGGTCCCCTTCACCACCGCGTCCAGCGGTCCGTACCGGTCGATGACCACGTCTCCTGCCGCAACGACGCCAACGATGGGAGAAGAAACGGTCTCGCCGAAGATGTTTTTCCCGGTCCGCGTCTCGGGGGTCATCCGGAAGGTCAGGCTCTGGTCGCCGCGGCGGACCTGTACGTCCAGAGGCCGCCCCTTGCTCGCCGCAACGATGCCGGCAAAAGCGTCCCAACGGTCGACCGGTTTACCGTCCACCGCAGTAATCACGTCATTCGCCATGATTCCGGCCCGTGCCGCCGGTTTGTCCTTCACCACCTCACCGACCTTCGTGGTCATGGCCGGCACGCCGAGCATATATACGATGATGAATACGAGGCCGGCAAACAGGAGATTGAAGACCGGTCCCGCCGCCACGATGCAGATCCGCTGGGAGGGCGGTTTGTGCATGAACGACCTGCTCCGGTCCACATCCTCCACCTCGGCGTCCGGGTCCTCACCCACCATCTTGACGTACCCCCCCAGAGGGAACGCCGATATCAGATACTCGGTATCGCCGATACGCTTGCCGACGAGGCGCGGGCCGAACCCGAGGGAAAACTTCTCGACCCCCACCCCGAACAGTTTCGCAAAGATGAAATGTCCGAGTTCGTGAACGAAGATCAGGACACCGAGGACTACTACAGCGGAGAGTATGCTTATCATCATGGCTCACATCCTTTTTGGGATGACGTCCGTCGGACGAGCACGGCAAAATACGCGGAAAGCTATTGCACCTGCCCCTTGCCAAGCTGCTCCCGCGCCGCATCCCGCGCCCATCGGTCGGCGAGCAGCACGTCCTCGATATGCGCAAGGTTGCGGGGGACGTGGGCATCCATGGTCCGCTCGATGAGCCGGGCGATGCCGGTAAATCCGATCCTTCCGCCAAGAAACGCCTCCACCGCGATCTCGTTGGCGGCGTTCATGACCGCCGGCATGCTTTCGCCGTCGCCCATGGCGCGGTACGCGAGCCCCAGGCACCGGAACCGCTCCAGGTCGGGCTTGAAGAAGGTGAGCCCGGAGAGCGCCGTAAGGTCCAGCGGCTTCACCCCCGTTGCCACCCGCTCCGGATACGACAGGGCGTAGGCGATGGGGGCCTTCATGTCAGGCGTTCCCAGCTGGGCGATGACGCAGCCGTCGATATACTCTACCATGGAATGGATGATGCTCTGGGGATGGATGTTGACGTCGATCTTCTCCGGCGGGACGTCGAACAGCCAGCGGGCCTCAATCACCTCCAGCCCCTTGTTCATCATGGTGGCCGAATCGATGGTGATCTTTTTCCCCATGCTCCAGTTTGGATGGTTCAGGGCATCCTGCACGGTGACGTTTTCAAGCATAGCCGCCGGCGTATTCAGGAACGGCCCGCCGGATGCGGTCAGGATGATCTTCTCGATATCCTCGCTCCGGTGCCCCTCCATGGACTGGAACACGGCGCTGTGTTCGCTGTCCACCGGATAGAGCTTCACCCCTTTGTCCGCCACCATCCGCATGAACAGATGGCCTGCGGTGACGAGCGTCTCCTTGTTGGCGAGCGCCACATCCTTCCCCGCCTGCACGGCGGCGGCGGTGGGGACGAGCCCGGCGGCCCCGACGATGGCGGCAACCACCATCTCGGTCTCCGGCATGGTGGCGGCGGTGATCAGACCGGACACGCCGCTCAAGATCTCGGTCTTCGCCCCCGGGAGCTGCTCCCGGAGCTGTTTCGCCGCATCATCGGCCAGCACCACCGCAACCTTGGGTGAGAACGCCTCGATCTGCTGCTTCAGCAGGGTCAGGTTGCTGCCGGCAGTGAGTGCCACCACCTGGAACCGGTCCGGGTGGGCGGCCACGATCTCCAGGGTACTCACCCCGATGGAACCGGTCGAACCGAGTATGCTCAGCTTCTTCATGGATTCACCTCGAACGGTTGTCAGCCGCGCAGGATGACGAACCGCAGATAGTAGTACAGTACCGGCGCGGCAAAGAGGATGCTGTCGAGACGGTCAAGGATGCCGCCGTGCCCGGGGAAAATCGTCCCCGAATCCTTCACGCCGCAGCTCCGCTTCAAAAGCGATTCGAACAGGTCACCGAGCTGTCCCATGGCCGCGGCGGGCAGGGCGATGACGGAACAGTGCAGCAGGGAAAGTTCGGGAAACACGAACTGACGGAACAGCAGTGCGCCGACCAGGCTCCCCGCCAGACCGCCGACGGCGCCCTCGACGCTCTTGTTCGGGCTCACCGCCGGGTACAGCTTGCGCCGGCCGAAACTGCTGCCGGTGTAATAGGCCGCACTGTCGCCGGTCATGACGATCACCAGGAGCAGAAAGATCCACTTGATCCCGTCTGGGGCGAGGCGCAGCAGGAGAAGATGGGACAGCAGCAAGGGGACGTACAGAAATCCGAAGCAGACCTGCGCCGTCTCGCCGGCGGCGAGCCGGATATCCCGGAACCGGAACAGGAAATGCAGGGCGAACAGGATCAGGAGCAGGGTAAGACTTGCGGGGAACAGCAGCGGATCAGCGCCTGGCAGGAGAGCCAGGGGGAGAAACGCACCGGTAACGGCAGCCAGAAGCCGTTCGTGCTTCCGTTCCGGCAACGCCATGCCGTAGTACTCGGTCAGGCCGATAAACGACACCAGCAACACCAGACTGGCAAACAGTACCGGGCTCCCCTTGAGGATGAGCAGTATCAGGAGCGGCAGGGCTACTGCCGCCGTTGCGAGCCGTTTGATGGTTAACTCCTTGCGACCAGCTGTTCACTGGTTTTTCCGAAGCGTCGTTCCCGGGTCTGGAAATCCCGCAAGGCGCGATGGAGTTCCTCTTTGGTGAAGTCAGGCCAGTTGACTTCGGTGAAATACAGCTCGGTGTACGCGAGCTGCCAGAGGAGGAAATTGCTGATACGCATCTCGCCGCTGGTGCGAATCAGGAAATCGGGGTCCGGCAGATCGGCGGTATACAGATGTCGGGCAAACATCTCCTCGGTGATCTCGTCCGGGCGGATCTTGCCGGCAACCGCATCGGCGACCAACCGTGAGGCCGCCGACAGCATCTCCTGGCGCGCGCCGTACGACAGGGCCAGGGTCAGCGTCATCCCGGTATTGCCCGCCGTCTGTTCCAAGGCGTTCACCAGGGCGGTATTCACGTCGGCAGGCAGCTCGGAACGATTGCCAATGACGTTGAAGCGGATGTTGTTCCGCATCATCTTGGTCGTCTCCGCCATGATGTATTTCTTCAGCATGGTCATCAGGGCCGAGACTTCCGTCTTGGGGCGCAGCCAGTTTTCGGCGGAAAAGGCAAACAGCGTCAGGTACGGAATCTCGAGGCGGGTACACTCCTCGACGATCATCCGCACCGTCTCGACCCCCTTCTGGTGTCCGACGATGCGCCGCAACATCCGCGCCTTTGCCCACCGGCCGTTGCCGTCCATGATGATGGCAAGATGCCGGGGGAGGTTCTCCCGTATCAGTCCCTTCATGACATCCCTAGAGACAAAAAATCCCCTTGTGGCAAGGGGTTTTGAATTTAACCATACTTCATGCTTCGCCGCAAGGAAATAAATGGCCGGCCGGCGGCGTATCACCGCCGGCGGTTGCAAGGTCCGTCAGACCTCCATCACTTCCTTTTCCTTGTGGGCAAGCACCTCGTCGATCTTGGCGGAATGGCTGTTCGTCGCATCCTGCACGTCCTTTTCGGCACGCTTCAGATCGTCCTCGGTGATCTGCTTATCCTTCTCCAGCTTCTTCAGCTCGTCGATCGAATCCCGGCGGATATTGCGCAGCGCGATCTTGGCATCCTCCGCCATCTTCTTCAGGTTCTTCACGATCTCCTTGCGGCGCTCTTCCGTCAGCGGGGGGAGGCAGAGGCGGATGGTCTTGCCGTCGTTGGCCGGCGTCAGCCCCAGATTCGAGTTCATGATCGCCTTTTCGATGACCGGGATCATCTTCGGCTCCCACGGCTGCAGCGTGATGGTGCGCGGCTCGGGAACGGCCAGCGTCGCCACCTGGTTGAGCGGCGACGGATTGCCGTAGTAGTCGATCTTTATCTCGTCCAGGAGCGCCGTGCTGGCGCGTCCCGTTCTGACCTTCTGATATTCGCGGCGCAGAGCATCGATGGTCTTGTCCATATGCACATTCATGGCGGCGATGACATCCTTGGTCATGTCTATTCTCCTTTCACGATGGTGCCGATATCCTCGCCGCAGACGACGCGCTTCACGTTGCCGGGACGGGTCACATCGAACACGATGATGGGCAGGTTGTTGTCCATGCAAAGCGATGTCGCCGTGGCGTCCATGACCTGCAGCCCTTTTTTGAGCACCTCCAGATAGGTGAGGCTCTTGTAACGGACGGCGTCGGGGTTCTTTACCGGATCTGCCGTGTAGATGCCGTCCACCTTCGTCCCCTTCAGGATGACATCCGCGCCGATCTCCATCGCCCGCAGGCTGGCGGCGGTGTCCGTCGTGAAGTAAGGGTTGCCGGTGCCGGCGCCAAAGATGACGACGCGCCCCTTTTCCAGGTGCCGCATCGCACGCCGGCGGATATAGGGCTCGGCCACCTCCTGCATGTCAATGGCCGACTGGACGCGGGTATCCACCCCGACCTTTTCCAGCGCGTCCTGCATCGCCAGCGAATTTATCATGGTGGCGAGCATCCCCATGTAGTCCGCACTGGCACGGTCCATCCCCCTGGAAGAAGCGGCGAGACCGCGGAAGATATTCCCCCCGCCGATCACCAGGGCGAGCTGCGTGCCGCATTTCACCACCTGCTTGACCTCCTCGGCAATGGCGGTAATGATCTGCGGCGATATCCCGTACCCCTGTTCGCCGGCCAACGCCTCACCGGAAAGCTTGAGCAGCACGCGATTATAAAAC
>JAJYBI010000028.1 GCA_021779095.1 Deltaproteobacteria bacterium | reverse complement strand
CCGTTCTTCGAAATCTCACTTGCTAACGTATATGAAGGAAATTATTTTATCAAGGCCTGTTTAATGAGGGGCGACGGCTTTGATGAGTAGCGTCTGGGTCGTTGAATTTCTATGAAGGTCCGGTTCCGCAGTTCCAGCACGCCCCGAACTGCCCCCGATCTTCTTGCCTTAGACGGCACACCGCCAAGAAGGGGACTCATGTCCCTTCAGCGCTTCCTGAACGATGCGGCTCGCCGCCGGGTAGTCGTCATCGGCGACGCCGAACTGCGGCCAGCACTCGATCGGCGGAATCTTCCCCGATGCAGCGGTGAGGAACTCTCCTCCTGTCCGTCCCCGGCAAATTCGAGCACTATCTGAAATCCATCGGTCATCGATTCATCTCGCAAACGATATTTGACAAGCCGCTCCCTCTGCAAGAAGTATATCGCAAGTAAACGGAAGAGGGTGAGACCCTCTGATCTGTACCTCTGGAGGAATTGCATGGACACACGGTCTGTGCTGTTCGAGTAGCGGTGTCTTGCGTCGCCTGAATGCGCGTAATCGGTAGCGCATGTGCGATTGAGCGGTTGCAGCATGGAGCGAGGTCAAAACGAACCGGCCTGAACGTTAGAAAACTGAGTGGTTGCCGGTGCAGATCGATACTGCCGGATTATTGCGGGAGGAGCCCGTGGTGACGGTGCCGCATGCGGCGCTGGCAATATGCCGGCGCGTCGATATACTTCCGGTCAGATGTCGTCGATGTCCGGCGGCGCGAGGAGGTGCCGTACCGTGTCACGGCTGTTCCGAACCTTCATCGCCCTGTGCTGTGCCGCTGTGCTGGCGCACTCCGCGGGATGTGCGAGCAGTCCGGTTCCCTACGAACTTCCCTCTCCGCCTTCAGAGGCGGTGCGGAGCCGGTTCGGTACGATCGCGGTCGTTCCCCTCCCGTATGCGCCGCGGACGCAGTTCACCTTGCCCGCCAAGGGTGCCCTGGCGGGGGCCGGCCGGAAATCGGCGGAATGGGCGTCATCCGGTTTCTGGGGTCCGCTTGAGGGGCTCACCGTCTGTCGCGGCAACGAGGCGGTGGTGTGCGTTCCGCTGTTCTTCTCCATGGCGGTGGTTGGCGGTACGCTCGGGGGTGTGGCGGGCGGGGTGACCGGGGCCATTACTGCGGAGTCGAAGGAAAAGGTGGAGGCGGCAGAGGCGGTTCTCACGGAGGCCGCGTCCGCCCGAAGGGTCCAGGAGACGCTGGGCGAACGGATCGTACGGCAGGCGGTGCTGCGGACGCAACGGCATCTGGAACTGGCGGTGCCGGCGAACGGCGGCAGCGAAACGGAGCTGTTCCGTGCCCTTGCGGCGCGGGGAGTCGACACGGCACTGGAGGTCGGGATATCGGATCTGGTCCTCGCCGCACCCTGGGAGACCAACCCGCCGCTCCGGCTGATCCTCGACGCGCAGGTGAAGGTCGTGCGGATTGCCGACGCCAGACTCCTGTATGACGCGTCGTTCCGCTATCGGGGGACGGAGCGGACGTTCGTGGCGTGGGCCGCCGACAATGCCCGCCCTCTGAATACCGACCTGGAGCGGGCATATGCGGCCCTGTCCGAGAAGATCGTCGATGAGCTCTTCCTGCTGGTTATACTGTCGCCCGGAAGCAAGCCGGCGAAGGGGGACGGGCCATGAGTGACGCTGCGCCTGTCACCGGTGCCGGGATCGGTCGTCTCAGGACTGCCGTGCTGGGACTCTGTTGTCTCGCGGCCGCCGCCTGTTCCCACGAGGCGACGGTGTACGGCCTTAAGCCCCTGCAACCGGAGGCGCGGGTAACCGGCGGAGGCGAAATGGTAGTGGCGGAGGTGGGCTCTCTGCGGCCGATGCTGGCCTGGACGGCACAGCCGGTGCCGGGGGAGAGGGAACGGGACCTGCTGCCGGCGCTGACGGGGCCGGTGACCTACGACCTGCGCATCTGGCGGGCGGCGATTGCGGGACGACCCCCCCTGCTCGTGTACGAGCGGACGGGGCTGACGGAACCGTCACACCGGATCGACCGTCCGCTGGAGCCGGCTACCCGCTACCTCTGGACCGTCCGGGCCGTGTTTGCTACCGCCGACGGCCCCCGGATAACGGTATGGAGCCGGCCGCTCGTGCCCGGCGTGCTTCCCCGGTCGAACGTGGTGCCCGAGGTCGGACGGTTCGTCTTCAGTACCCCTGCCCACTAGTCCCCGCTCGGCGGAACCGTTTCTCTCCTGAAAATGGAAAAGCCCGGCCGAGCCGGGCTTTTGTCATACCTGGACGGGTGCGGTCAGAGCTTGAAGACGGACATCTCCTTGCGCAGGAGCTTGGTCGTTACCACCAGGTGCCCGACCCCCTTGTCCACGACCATCGTTTCGTCCAGCACCGCGGTGGCGGAGTTGCGGATACTCTCCACCGCATGGCGGATTCGCAGGCTGCCGCTATTCTGGTTGACGCACGCCTCCTGTATCTGGCCGCTCAGGTCGGAGACGTGGCGGGCCATGGTGCTGATGGTATCCCCGACGGTTGCCTGTTCCTGCATGGAGCGCATGACCTGGGCGGAGAACTCGCGCATCTTGCCGACCTCGGCGTAGATGATGGCGCTGCCGTCCCGCTGCCTGCGGGTCGTTTCGGCGATGGTGGTCGTCATGGCGGCGACCTGGTCCATGGCGCTGCGGATGAACTCGCTTCCCCGTGCCTGTTCCCGCGTCGCCCGTGCGATCTCGTCCATCTGCCGGGCAGTCTGTTCCACCCCTGCCACGATCTTGCCCAGGGCCTCTCCGGCCTTGAGGGAGAGCCGTTCGCCGTTGTGGATGCTCTCCTCCACGGCGGCGATGGCGTTCACCGCACGGTCCGTCTCTCCCTGCACCCCCTTGATGGTGTCGGCGATCTCCCGGGTGGAGCGGGTGGTTCGCTCGGCGAGCTGCTTGATCTCCGCGGCGACGACGGCGAACCCCTTGCCGTTTGCCCCCGCCTGGGCGGCGATGATGGAGGCGTTCAGGGCGAGGAGGTTCGTCTGCTGTGCGATCTCGTCGATGACCGTGACGATGGAGCCGATGCTCTGCGCCTTGTCCGACAGGGAGCCGATGGAACCGGCGGCGATGCGGGAGGCGCTGGTGATGTCGCTGATCCCGGCGATGGTCTCGTCCACCGCGCGTTTGCCGGTCTCGGCGTCGCCGAGGGCCGATGCGGAGATGGCGGCGCTGTTCTTGGCGTAGGCCTCGATCTGGCGGATGGAGGTGTCGAACTCCAGCACCGACGCGGCGGTGGTGGTGGAGGTCTCGGTGAGTGACTGGACGCCGGTATCGATCTGCTTGATCGACCCGGCCATGTCGGTGATGGAGGAGCTGATGCCGTCGATGGAGGCGACGAGGCTCGACATGTTGCGGGCGACCTCTTCGATGCTGGCGGCCAGTTCCGTGACCGCCGAGGAGCTGTCCTGGGCGGAGTGGTTGAGCCCGTCGACCCCTCTCCCCACGATCTCTACCAGGCTGTGGATATCCGTCGCCGCGGTGGAGGTTTCCGTCACGTCGGCGGTCTGCTGCTCGGCCGATCTCACCATGGTGCGGGAGGCCTGGCCGATTTCCTTGGCGGTCTCGGCCAGGTTCATGGCCGTATCGCCGAGCCGCGCGATCATCGGCCTGAGCCCGTCCACCATGTCGTTGAGCGAGGTGCAGAGCGTGCCGACCTCGTCCCTGCGGTCCACTTCAAGCCGGCCGGTCAGGTCGCCCGCTGCCACTGCCGCGGCGAACCGTCCTCCCTGATCGAGGGAGCGCTTGAGCCCGCGCGCCACGGACCAGGCGAGGAGCATGAGACCGGCGGAGAAGAGGAGCGAGCTTATGAGTGCAAAGTGGTGAAGGGTCTGGAGCTTGTCGCGGAAGGTATCCACGTAGAGGCCGCTGCCGATGATCCAGCCCCAGGGTTTGTACAGCTTTACGTAGGAGATCTTGGGGGACGGTTTCGACTCGCCCGGCTTTGGCCACATGTAATCGACGAACCCTTCGCCCTTGTCCGTACAGACCTTGACGAACTCGCGGAAGAGGTACTTGCCGTTGGGGTCCTTGTTGTCCGACAGATCGGTGCCGTCCAGCTCGGGCTTGGTGGGGTGCATGACCATGCGCGGGGTGAGGTCGTTGATCCAGAAATACTCATCGCCTCCGTAGCGCAGCTGCCTGATCCGCTCGATGACCTGCTGTTTCGCCGCATCCTGGGTGATGCGCCCCGCCTCCGCCTCTCTGGCGGTCTGCTCCATCTGCTGGTAGGCGACCTCCACCACGTTCTTGACCTTCAGCTTTTCCTGTTCCAGGAGCCAGGAGGTGATGCGCGGCATGATGACGAATTCCGTCCCCATGATGATGAGGAGGAGGCTGATGATCGGGATTATCATGATCTTCAGGAGGATCGGCCAGTTCCGGTAGCGCAGGTCGTGCATTGTTACCCCATTGTAAGCATAATCATGATTGACGGACATGGTTGCCGTTGCCGACAACCGCATGGATCGCGGGTTTGGAGTTGTATACCATATTCGTATAACGTTGTTTACAAAAAATGCGGGGTGCCGTCGAATATGCAGGAGCACGCCTGCGACGGCATGGCGGGTGCGGACCATTGAATGGTTGATTTGTGCCGCCGGAATGACTAGGATGTCCGGGGTTTTCAACGAAAGGAGGAACGGATGAAGCGTCTCACCCTGTTCATGGTCGCAGCGGCCTGTCTGCTGTCGGCCGTTGCTGCCTCCGCGGCCGGTCTGGAAGACCGGGTGCAGGAGCATACCCTGAAAAACGGCATGAAGCTCCTCATGGTGGAGCGGCATGACTCTCCCACGATCGCCGCCTGGATACGGTTCAAGGTGGGGAGCGTGGACGAACGAAGCGACGAGCGGGGACTGGCGCATATGCTGGAGCATATGCTGTTCAAGGGGACGAAGACCCTCGGTACGAAGAACTACGCGGCCGAGAAACCGATCCTCGACCGGATCGAGACCACCGCCCAGGCGATCATGCGCGAGAAGGCGCTTGGGGCCAAGGGTGATCCGAAACGGATAGCACAGCTCTCCGCGCAGCTGAAGAAGTTGCAGGCGGAGGAGGAGAAGTACGTGGTGAAGGAGGAGTTCGCCCAGATCTATGCAAAGAACGGCGCCACCGGCTACAACGCCTTCACCAGCAAGGACGGCACCACCTATATCATCAATGTCCCGTCCAACAAGCTGGAACTCTGGGCGGCCATCGAGTCGGACCGGATGAAGAACGCCGTGCTGCGCGAGTTCTATACGGAACGGGACGTGGTGATGGAGGAGCGGCGCCGTTCCTACGAAGCGGAACCGGAAGGGCGTCTCTGGGAGGCCTTCGTCGATACCGCCTACCTCGCCCACCCCTACGGCCAGCCGACCATCGGCTGGATGTCGGACATCGAGAACCTGACCCGGACCAAGGCGGAGAACTTTCTCCACCGGTACTACGCCCCCAACAACGCCATCGTCGCCATCGTGGGGGATATCGATCCGAAGAAGACCATCGCCCTGGTGGAACGGTACTTCGGCGACATCAAGCCGGGTACGCCGGTACCGCCGGTGGCGACGGTGGAGCCGGAGCAGGACGGCGAGCGGCGGGTGGAGATCATCGGCGATGCGGAGTCGCAGCTTCTGATCGGCTATCACAAGCCGACCCTGCCGTCAAAGGATGATTACGTCTTCGACGTGATCGACATGCTCCTCACCAGCGGCCGTACGTCCCGGCTTTACAGGAAACTGGTGCTGGAAGATCAGCTGGCGACGGATGTCGGGTCATTCAACGCCCCGGGGAGCCGTTATCCCAACCTGTTCGTCATTTCCGCAACCCCCCGCCTGCCCCACACGGCCCACGAGGTGGAGAAGGCGATCCTGGCCGAGTTGGACAAGCTGAAGACGGTGCCGGTGAAAAGGCACGACCTGCAGCAGATCCTCAACAAGCTGGAATACGATGAGGCGCGCAAGATGAGTTCAAACGGCGGGCTGGCCTATTACCTGACGGAGTACGAGGCGGTGGCCGGCAGCTGGCGCTATCTGGTGGAGCACCGGCAGAAGGTGGCCCAGGTGACCCCCGAGGATGTGATGCGGGTGGCGCGTACATACCTGACGAGGGCGAACCGGACGGTGGGCGTTGTCGTGAAGCGGGAGGTGGCGAAATGAGACGGAACCTGCTGAAAATATGGGTCCTCGCACTGGCGCTTCTGATGCCGTGCGCCGCCCTGGCCGCCCCCCTGGCGAATCCCCGGACCATGACCTTCCCGCCGCTCTCCTTCGAGATTCCGAAGGCGGAACGGGTCCAGCTGAAAAACGGCATGATCGTCTACATGCTGGAGAACCATGAGCTGCCGCTGGTGAACGTGACGGCCTACGTGAAGACCGGCTCCATCTATGACCCCGCCGACAAGACGGGGCTCGCGGGGATCACCGGCGAGGTCATGCGGAGCGGCGGCACGCAGGCAATCCCGCCGGACAGGCTGGATGCGGAGCTGGAGTTCATGGCGTCGTCCATCGAGACATCTATCGGCCCGGAGAGCGGGTCCGCGAACTTCTCCTGCCTGACGAAGAACCTGGACCGGACCATGGAGCTGTTCGCCCAGGTGCTGATGCATCCGGCATTCGACGAGGAGCGTTTGAACGTGGCGAAGAACGGCGCGATCGACGCCCTGCGCCGCCAGAACGACGATCCGAAGGCGGTTGCCGACCGGGAGCTGGGGAAGGCGGTCTATGCGGGGCACCCCCTGGGACGGTATCCCACCATCGCATCGATCTCGGCGATCACCCGCGACGACCTGGTGGCCTTCCACCGCCGGTACTTCCGGCCCGAGGGGATGATCCTCGCCGTGTCCGGCGACTTCGACCGGAAGGCGTTCCTGGCGTCGCTTGAGAAGGACTTCGCCGGGTGGGAGCCGCCGGCGGAACCGCTGCCGGCGGTGGGTGAGCCGGTTGCGGTGAAGCCCGCCATCCTGTACGCCCCGAAGGATGTGAGCCAGACGGTCATCCGGATGGGACACCTGGGGATCACCAAGGACAACCCCGACCTGTATGCGATCCGGGTGATGGACTACATCCTCGGCGGCGGATTCACCTCGCGGCTCACGACGGAGATCCGCTCGAACCTGGGACTCGCCTACAACGTCTACAGCTACTTCGACGTGGGGCGGCAGTTTACCGGCACCTTCCGGGCGGATACGGAGACGAAGACCGATACCACCGTCCAGGTGATCGGCCTGATGAAGAAGATCATCGCCGGCATGACGAAGAAGCCGGTGAGCGACCAGGAGCTGAAGCTCGCCAAGGACTACATCATCAACTCCTTCGTTTTCGGGTTCACCAAGCCGGAGATGGTCGTGACCCAGCGGGCCCGTCTGGAGTTCTTCGGCTATCCGGAAGGCTACCTGGAGAACTACCGGAAGAAGATCGCCAAGGTGACGAAGGAGGACGTGCTCCGCGTCGCGAAGAAGTACCTGCAGCCGGAGAAGCTGACGATCGTGGTGGTGGGTGACGGGGCAAAGTTCGACAAGCCGCTTTCGACCCTCGGGAAGGTCCGGGAGATCGACCTCAGCGGGGAGAAATGAGCACACCCGCGTGCCGGCCAGTTGGATGGAATGAGGCCGGAATCACGGCCAGCATCTGTTGTCGCAAGAAGAAGGGGACCTGTCTTGGCAGGTCCCCTTTCTGTTACCCCTTTTTTACCCTGATGGCGAGAGTGGTGCCGTTGATCTCCGTCTGGTCCCCGGTGAACGATCTGGCATTGTAGCGATTGAGATCGTAGACGAGCCGCGCCTTCACCGTGTATTGCCCCGGCTTGAGATACGGAGTCCAGGAGAGCAGCCGTTCCTCTCCGGCCCGGATTATCGGCTCGTGAGGTCCCTGGGCGTCGGCCTGCATGAGGGCCACGGCGTCGGGATTTTTCTTGTCCTCTTCCAGATACTTCCGGTCGTCCGGGCGCGGGCCGAACCAGGGGGCGAACATCCACTCCTTCGTCGCCACCGTCTTCCCCTTCTTGTTCAGCACCTGCACATCCAGGTAGATGGCCCGGCGATTGGAGCCGGTCGGCACCGAGTGTCCCGCGCCGATGTTGATCACATGGAATGTCAGCCCCGGTTGCCCCGCGTCCGGCTGGGTGACCACCATGCTGAGGGCGGAGGCGAGCCGCTGTTTGGAACGCCCGCCGGTCCAGAGATGACGCGCCACCGCCCGTTCCGGCGCGCCAGGCTCGTCCGCCACCTTGCGCATGGTGCGCGGCATGTGACAGTCCTGGCACTGCTGCTTGCCCAGTCCCGGCCTGTTGAAGTCATCCCGCCATTCCAGGAAGGTCTGGGTCTGCTTGCCAATCACCCGTTTACCCATGCTGTGGCAGTAGGCGCACATCGCCGAGGTCTGGATGGCCGGATCAGCCACCGTCTCGTGGGGCGCATTCACCACGTAAGGCCCCCTGATCTTACCTTCCGGCGTCAGGTGACAGCTGGCACAGGTAAGCCCGCCCGCCTCCTGCGTCTTCGGCCGGCCTTTCGGCTTGGTCATCCCCTCCGCACTGATGTCCGGGATGGCAAACGGTTCCGGGAAGTGGCAGACGTTGCACGACCTTCCCCCCTCCTCCGCCTCCCGGGCATGGACGGGGTAGGGCTCGGCACCGGCAAAGGCATGGGCCGTGGCCGTGGCGGAAACGGTTGCCGGCATGGCAAGCGCTTCCCCCTCCTTCTGGAGAATAGTCGTCGGCTGATAGTGGTTGTCGCTTCCGAAGCCGAAGGCAAACTCCCGGTAGATCGCCTTATGGCAGGCGCCGCAGGTTTCTGACGGTGTGGCGGTACCCAGCGGGAACTGCATCCCTTCCGCTCCTGCAACGGTTGACAAAGTGATCGTGGCCAAAACTGCCACCATGATGGGCATGATCCGTGGTGCTGTCGTACTCCTCATCCAGTACTCCCTTCCTTGTAGTTGCGCCCGTGGCAAATCAGGCATTCGCCGCATAGAGCATTTCAATAATGCTCATTCCCGTCTCCAAGGACTCGTGATCGTCCTTGGCCGTTTTTCTGATACCATCGAGAATTTCCCGCAATCCCTCTGCAGCGGGATTGCGGTATCTGTCATCCAGCAAATCGAGTTGGTGAACGATCTCGGCCATGACATCGAGCCCTTTGTCTCCCAATCCAAACGACGCTAGCAGCACCTCGAATGTACACATTTCGCCTACATGGGTGAATTCTCCGCCAACCATGTCATAGGCGATTGCATTCTTGTCAAGGCCGCCGACCTCGCGCTCATCTATGAAACCGAACCGGGCATTCGGGTCGATGAACCTCTTGATCAGCCATGCTGAGGCTATCCGGTCGATAAATGGTCTTTTCCTCGTGACCCACATCTTCTCCTGGAACTCTGCGGCGCGCCTTCTCGGGACCTCGACGGCTGTCACAGTTGCTTCTCTACGGTTTGTGCCGGCAATTGCAGACGATAGTGAGTTTAACCTGTTTCCCATTGCCTTGCGTCCTTTGGTGGCGAAGAAGTCGATTCGACCAATGTCCTGAAATTCCCTCACAAGCTTCTGCAAATCCTCTTCAAAGTTCTTGTTGTCATTTAACGTGGCAGGTTTACCGGTAACGCCGACTTTTCTCTCTAACGCATCGAGCCGGTTGCCAAGGTCGAAATAATCCTTTTCCCGTTGCTGGATAAAGAGGCCGACTATTTCATCCTCTTTCATTGTTTCAATCGCCGGTACCTTGACGAAAGCCGCTTCTCCCTGCATAGCCGCAACCGTGGATACCAACCACTGTAAAAGTTCATAATGGTCATCGTTGGCGGGGAGGATGTACCCAGACCCTTTGAACTGAACTGCGCCGGCCTTGGTAAGCATGCGCCAGATTTTCATCCGATTGCTGACCGGTTTGGACGGCACCGTGTAGAAAAAGAGAAGCCATTCATGGGGGGGGGAGTGGTCTGTCGTCATGGCGTTTGCGTTTTGTGAGGGTCGTGTTGTGCGTGTAACATGTGTTACAACTTTGTAGCATGTGATACGTAAAAGTCAAGGCGTAAGTGCATATGCGGGCTAGGCACGGCTGTGCGGTACGAGGAGTCGGTAGACGGTCCGAAAGAGGGGAGATAAGTTTAAGGCAGATGGGTGGTGCTGCAGTTATGCAGTCGCATAAAAATCGATGGATGGGGAAGAGGGGATGAACTTCCGGGTAGAGCTCAGACCGCCTGGAGAACGAGGCACTTGAGGTACTCCGTCTCGGGGAGGCCGAGGAGTACCGGGTGGTCCGGCGCCTGGGAACGGGCGGCGACGAGCCGCATCCGGCGGCCCGCCTGCCGGGCGGCCGTGGTCAGGAGGTCGCGGAACATCTCCCGTTCCATGTGGTAGGAGCAGGAGCAGGTGATGAGGAAGCCCCCCTCATCGAGCAGTTCCAGCGCCCGGCGGTTGATGGTGAGATACCCTTTCTGGGCCTCCTTGAGCGCCTTCCTGCTCTTCACGAAGGCGGGCGGGTCGAGGACGATGACGTCGAACCGCCGCCCCTCGCTCTTCAGGCTCCGGAGGCGGTCGAAGGCGTCCGTGGCCTCGCCGCGAAACCGCCCTCCCAGGCCGTTCAGGGCGAAGTTCTGCCGGGCGAGGCCGATCGCCCGCTCGGAGACGTCGATGCAGGTGACCGATGCGGCGCCGAAGGAGGCGGCGTGCAGACCCCAGCTGCCGCTGTAGCAGAAGCAGTCCAGCACCTCTTTCCCTGCGCAGATATTCCGCAAGAGCAGGTGGTTTTCCTTCTGGTCGAGAAAATGTCCGGTCTTCTGTCCCTGCAGGAGGTTCACGGCGAGCTTGAGCCCGTTCTCTTTTATCTCGATAATCTCGGGGATCTCGCCGTACAGGACCTCGACCGCCTCGCCGAGCCCCTCCAGGGACCGGACGGCCACGTCGTTGCGGGCGACGATCCCCTTCGGCTGGAAGAGCTCCCTAAGGAGCGGGACGATGATCTCCCGCCGGCTGTCCATCCCGGCGGAGAGGAACTGGACCGACAGGTAGTCGCCGTAGCGGTCCACCACGAGACCGGGGAGGAAGTCCGCCTCGCCGTAGACCGCCCGGTAGCAGTCGAGCCCCGGGTAGAGTGCATGGCGCAGGGTGTCGGCCCGTCCGATCCGTTCCCGGTAGAGCACTGCGTCGTCCAGGTCGGCCGTGCCGGTAGCAAGGAGCCGGACGGCGATGAGCGAGCGGGGGTTGAAGTGGCCGTACCCCACGAGGCTGCCACCGGCGTCGCGTACCTCGGCGGCGGCTCCGGGCTGTCTGTCGCCACGCATCTCGGCGATCTCGTTGCTGAATACCCAGGGGTGGCCGTTGCGGACCCGGCGGTCCTCGTGTTTTTTCAGGATGATGGTAAGCATGGCACGTCTCTCGGAAATGAAAATCCCCTTCGCAGGAAGGGGATCGGGGGGGCTATGTCGGTTGTCCGGTCAGTCGAGGATGTCGATGAGTTTTCTGACGAGGGGGTGGATGACGCTGTAGTGCACCTCGACCCCTTCCCGTTTCCCCTCGATGATCCCCTTGTTCTTCAGGAGGGCCAGGTGCTGGGAAACGGTTGCCTGGGGGAGGTTGAGGCATTCCCAGATATGCTTGACGTTGCACTCCTTCGTGCAGAGTCCGGCAACGATCTTGAGCCGGATCGGGTGGCCGATGACCTTCAGTATCTCCGACTCCTGGACGAAGTTCCTGCTTTTGTCGAATTCCATGGGGCAGTACCTTGTGTTGCTCGGTGGGGTATGAAAAAACTATATATGGATTTAATTATATTCGACCGGGCTTGTCAACAATAAACTCGCTGCGGAAGAGCTTGTCGCTGAAATGACATGCCGCGTGATGGCCCGGTTCCTTCTCTTCGAGGGGGGGCGGTTCGGTTGCACACCGTGCCTCCGCATAGGGACAGCGGGTGTGGAACGGGCAGCCGGACGGCGGGTCGTACGGCGACGGCAGGTCGCCACGCAAGGCGAGACGGTGAGGCTGCCTCCCCGGCTCCGCATTCGGGATGGCCGACAGGAGCGCCTCCGTGTAGGGGTGGAGCAGGCGGTCGAAGACCGCGTCCCGGCTTCCCGTCTCCACGATCTTCCCCAGATACATGATGGCGACCCGGTCGCTCATGTGGCGGACGACGGAGAGGTCGTGGGCGATGAAGACGTAGGAGAGGGAGAGGTCCCGCTTCAGTTCCTGCAAGAGGTTGATGATCTGCGCCTGGATGGACAGGTCCAGTGCGGAGACCGGTTCGTCGGCGATAATGAGGCGTGGGGAGACGGCGAGCGCGCGGGCGATGCCGATCCGCTGACGCTGTCCGCCGGAGAATTCGTGCGGGTAGCGGTTGTACATTGCGGCGTCGATGCCGACCCGTTCCATGAGCTGCAGTACCCGGTTACGGTAGTCGGAACGCCCCGCGAGATTGTGGATGTTCAGCGGTTCGCCGATGATCTCGCCGACGCGCATGCGCGGATTGAGCGACGAGAACGGGTCCTGGAAGATCATCTGGACCTGCCTGCGGAACGCGAGGAGTGCCTGTCCCTTCAGGGTGGCGATGTCGGTACCCCGGAACCTGACCGTGCCGCCCGTCGGTTCCAAAAGCCGCGTCATCAGCCTCCCCGCCGTCGACTTGCCGCATCCGGACTCCCCCGCGATTCCGAGGGTCTCCCCCTCCTGCAGGCGGATATCCACCCCATCCACCGCCTTGAGCACGGTCTTCTGCCCGAAGGGGTCTGCGTTCGCCAGGAAGTGGCGGGTGAGTCCGGTCGTTTCCAGAAGTGGCGTCGTCACGCGTATTTCCAGCACCGGACGAATCGGCCGGGGCTGATCTCCTTGAGAGGTGGCGTTTCCTTCGCGCAACGCCATCCTTTCCCGGGGCAGCGGCTGCAGAACCCGCACCCCTCCGGGATGGTGCCCGGCGGGGGAACGCTGCCGGGAATGGCGGGAAGGGGGGCGCCGGGTGTCACGCGCTGGGGGAGGGAGTTCAGGAGCCCCTCCGTGTACGGATGAAGCGGGGCGCGGAACATCTCGGCGGTTGTTCCGTATTCAACGATCTTGCCCGCATACATGACGGCGGTATGTTCCGCCTGCTCCGCCACGACCCCCATGTCGTGGGTGATGAGCAGAAGCCCCATCTTCTGACTGGTCCGAAGCTCCGCCAGGAGGTCGAGGATCTGGGCCTGGATCGTGACGTCGAGGGCGGTGGTCGGTTCGTCGGCGATGAGCAGGCGGGGACGGCAGGCGAGCGCCATGGCGATCATCACCCGCTGGCGCATGCCGCCGCTCAGCTGGTGCGGGTAGTCGTCGAGCCGCGTTCCGGGGGCGGGGATGCCGACCATCCGGAGCAGTTCCTGCGCCTGGTCGCGGGACTCCCTGCGGGAAAGCGACCGGTGCAGGCGAAGGCTCTCCCCGATCTGGTAGCCGATCCGGAGGACCGGGTTCAGGGAGGTCATCGGGTCCTGGAAGATCATGGAGACCTGGTTGCCGCGTATGGACCGCATCGCCTCTCCCGAGTCGGGGAGTTTGCGGCCGGCGAGACAGATGTCGCCGCGGACGATGCCGGGGGAGGGGACGAGCCGGAGGATGGCGAGGGCCGTCATGCTCTTGCCGCAGCCGGACTCGCCGACCAGGGCGAGGGTCTTCCCCTCTTCGATAGACAGACAGACCCCGTCGACGGCCCGGATAATGCCGGACTCGGCGGGAAAATGGACGGACAGGTTGTCGATTTCCAGAAGAGGTGTCATCGCGGTGTGGGAAACGGGTTGAATGCGGCCGGAACGGGCTTTGGTAGTGTATAGCACGATTGGGCGGCGGGGTAAACCGGTTTGGGGCGGGAGATCAGGCGCCGAGGTTGGCGACGGCCATTTCGACCGACTGGTACGGCCGCGCACCGGGGTGATGGGCATTGAACAGGGTGCCGTTTTCGACCAGTTCCACGAAATGCGGTACCAGTGTGGGGTCGAACTGGGTGCCTGCATTGTTCACCAGCTCGCTGACGGCGATGTCGAGGGAGAGCGCCTTGCGGTACGGGCGGTCCGAGGTCATGGCGTCGAAGGCATCGGCGATGGCGAGGATGCGCGACTCCAGGAGCTGTTTGCTCCCCGGGATACTGGCGGGGTATCCGCGACCGTCGAACCGCTCGTGGTGCTGACCGATACAGGCCCGTACGTCGTTGAGGAAATCGATCGGCTCCAGGATCTTCATGCCGATGGCCGGATGCTGCTGGAGGAAGGTGATGTCTTCCTGGGTGAGCCGGTCCTGCTTGTGCAGCAGGGAGATGTTGATGCCGATCTTGCCGATGTCGTGCAGGATGGCGGCGCGTTCGAGGATCTTGATCCGCTCCTCCGGCAGGTTCAGCTTTCTCCCCAGGGCGAGGCTGTACCGGGTAACCCGCTCCGAGTGACCGCGGGTGTAGCTGTCGCTCGCCTCGATGGCGGAGACGAGCGCGTGGATGGTGTTCAGGTAGGTCTTCTGCTGGACGTCGTACAGCTTCGCATTGGTGATGGCGATGCTGGCCTGGGCCGCGATGGTGGAGAGGAGTTCCAGTTCCTCGCTGGTGTAGGTGGTGTCATCCACCTTGTTGACGACGGTGATGGTGCCGATGACGTCGCCCTTCGAGGTAAGCGGTGCGCAGATGAGGGATTTGCGTTCGTATCCCAGGGCGCTGAACCGGTCGAACTGGGGGGTGGCGTTGATGTCGGAGATCAGGAGCGGCCGCCGGTTCGACACGACCCAGCCGGAGACACTGGAGGGGCTCAGTTCGAGCTTCCGCACTTTTTCCGTCTTGTGGCCGATGAGGGTGGTGACCTCGAACGACTGGTCTTCCGGTCGGTAGAGGAAGATGTAGCCGATCTGGGCGTGGAGCGTCTCCATGGTCGTCGTCACGATCAGGTTGAAGAGTCGCTCCAGTTCCATGGTGGAGTTGATGGCCAGCCCGACCTTGTACAGTGTCGACAGTCGGGAAACGGCCGTTTCCAGGTTGGTGTTCTTGTCTTCCAGTTCACCTGCCAGGTCGGCGATCTTGTAGTTTGCCTCTTCGATCTCCTCGATCCGTTCCTCCAGGTCGATATTGAGGTTCTCGATCTCGCTCAGCTGTTCCTCCAGCCGGGCGTTCATGACGTGAATTTCCTTGTGGTGATCGAGTTTCTCCTGGGCGATCGCCAGCTCGCGTTCGTGGAGGATGGTGGTGTCGAGCAGCTGCTTCAGCCGCTCGACCATGCGGCGGAAGTTGTCCGAGAGGAGTTTCATCTCCGTGCTGCTGGTTATGGGCGAGATGCCGTCGAACTCGCCCCGCTCGACCCGCTGCATGGAGGCGATGATGGTGCGGAGCGGCCGGTCGATGTAGTAGATGAGGAAGGCGGAGATGGCGACGATGGTCAGCAGGATGATGATGGTGGTCGAGATGAAGCTCCACTGCTTCTGGGCGCTGAGAAACTCGTTAACGTACTGGGTGGAGAGTTCCGTCTCCAGGTACCCGAGTACCTTCTGGGACGCCGTGTGGCACCCCTGGCAGGAGGGGTCGTTGAAGATGGGGGTGAAGCTCTCGAAGATCCCTTCACTCTTTGTTATGTGCAACGGCACCCCGTTGCTGCCCCCGACTTGCAGTTCAACGACCTCGCTCTTCGGAATGTATCTTCCCAGTTCCCGATCGTCGGCGGAGTTGAGTATCTTGCCGGACTCCGCCACGATCCTGAGCCCCTTGATCATGTCTTCGGACTTCAACTGGGCGAGAATATGGGCGACTTCTTCCGAGTGGCCGGCACGCATGGCGCCGGCGATGCTGTTGTTGATGGTCTGGGTAAGGATATGGTTGCTGCGCTCGGTGGTCCGGTAGAACAGCTTCTGCTGCTGGCTGAAGTTGAAATACGACAGGCACGAGATGATCGCGACGACGATCACCGATATAAGCCCGAGTATTTTTACCTTGATCGAATTCCGCATGCAGTGACAGTAATTGTCAGGTTGTCGCCTGACGTGCTCCATTTGACCGGGCAACCGGTGTCTTATGGCGGTTAGAGGTGTTTAACTGCGCTTGATCGTTAAGTATTTTTACGCATGCGCACCAATTCGTCTGTTGCATCCGCTGGCGCTCCTGCCGCGTATCGGCCCGTCTACGGGAGGTCGAAAACGTTTCTCCGGTTCCGACCGGCGAACCCGTGCAGGGCCGGGGCGTGTCGGAATGATGACAAGGCAACACAATACTTTAGCAATTCGCTTGCCAATTGTGGGACATGTGCCGCCGTGCAAATGGATTTGACTTTGCGGTAGCTGCTATGGTTGTATAACACCTTTATCCATTACGCAACGGATAAAGGATGGAGCCGAACCCGTGCAGCCCCTACGCTATCTGCCACTGCTTCTGCTGGTCATGCTGCTGGTGCCGTCGCCGGCCCTGACCGGCGCGGTTCCTCCACCGCAGGAGATGATCCGCATCGCCGTGGTAAAGGGGGGGGACAGCGTCCGGCTGGACGGTGCGGGACTGCTTGCGACGGACGAGCGGGGAGAGCCGATGCGGGTCGGATTTCCCCTCACCGTCATGGCGTCAAAGGATGCCGTGCTGGTGGACGGCCGGCCCGTGCGTCGATTGGCGGTCGCGGCCGCGTCGTTCATCACGGTCAACGGCAAGAAATACCGCGGCCTCATCGAGGTGTTTCCCGCCGGTCGCGGCCTGCTGGTGGTGAACCAGTTGCCGCTGGAAGACTATCTGGTCGGGCTCATCAACTGCGAGATCTCCTCCCAGTGGCCGATCGAGGCGGTCAAGGCACAGGCGGTTATCGCCCGTACCTACGCCCTCTATCAGCGGGAAAACCGGAAGAACGCCCTGTACCACCTGGAGAGCAGCGTCCTCGATCAGGTGTACGAGGGGTGCGGCATCGAGGACAGCCGGGCGGTGCGCGGGGTACGGGATACCGCGGGCGAGGTGCTGACGTACAAGGGGAAGATTATCCAGGCGTTCTACCATTCCAGCTGCGGCGGACATACGGAGTCGGCCGCCGACGTGTGGGGGACGGATGTGCCGTATCTCCGGGGGGTGGATTGCAAGTACTGCCAGAACGCCCCGTCGGTGAAGTGGGAGCTGACGCTGCCGTACAAAAAGATCGAGGCGCTCCTGAAGGCGGGTGGTTACCAGCTCTCCGGTCTGCATGAGATTCAACCGGGGACCCGCAACCAGAGCGGCCGGCTGAACGAGGTGATCCTGATCACGGATCGGGGGAGATTCTCCCTGAAAGCGGTTGCGTTCCGCAAGGCGATCGGGTACGGGGTTATCAAGAGCACCAATTTCGACGTGGTGAACGGCGATGACGCCGTCCGGTTCAATGGTGCCGGGTACGGCCACGGGGTCGGCCTGTGCCAGTGGGGTGCCAAGCAGCGGGCCGGAGACGGGTTCAATTACCGCGAGATCCTTTCCTATTACTATCCCGGCACGAAGGTGGAGCAGTATTCACACGAATGAGCATGCGGCTGTCGGATTTCGATTATAATCTCCCCCCGGAACTCATCGCGCAGGAACCGGCGGTCCGGCGGGACGCCTCCCGCCTGATGACGCTGGAGCGAGCCAGCGGCCGGTTGGGCGAGACGGAGTTCTCCCGGATCGCCGACTGCTTCCGTCCAGGCGACCTGCTCGTCCTGAACGACACGCGGGTCATCCCCGCCAGGCTCCTCGGGCGCAAGGATACCGGCGGCAGGGTGGAGCTCTTCCTCGTGCGGCGCCAGCCGGTCGACGGCGAGTGCTGGCGCTGTCTGATCCGGGCGTCCAAGCCGCCCCGTCCCGGCTCTTTGATCCTGCTGCCGGAGGGGTTGACGGCGGAGGTCCTCGGGAGGGAGGACGACCTCTGGACCGTTTCCTTCACCCCGACGGAGGGGTTTGCCGAGCGGCTGGACCGGGCGGGGGAGATGCCGCTCCCCCCCTACATCAGGCGGCCGGCCGGCCGTGACGACCGGGAGCGGTACCAGACCGTATTTTCCCGTGAGGCGGGCGCGGTGGCAGCCCCCACCGCCGGGCTCCATTTTACCCCGGGACTTTTGGAGGAGGTGCGGAGCCGCGGGGTGGAGATTCTTCCCGTGACGCTGCACGTGGGGCTGGGGACGTTCCTGCCGGTGCGGGTCGAGAACCTGGACGAGCACCGGATGCACCGGGAATGGTACCGGATTCCGCCGGAGACGGCGGCGGCGGTGAATGCGCGCAAACGGGAGGGTTCGGGTCGGGTCATCGCCCTCGGCACCACCACGGCACGCACCCTGGAGCACGCCGCGGCTCCCGACGGCACGGTGCCGGCGGGGGTAGGGGAGGCGGACATCTTCATCCGTCCCGGCTACCTGTTCCGGACGGTGGATGCCCTCATCACCAACTTTCACCTTCCCCAGTCGACCCTGCTGATGCTCGTCGCCGCCTTTGCGGGGAGAGAACAGATCCTGCACGCCTACGACGAGGCGGTGCGGCGGCGGTTCCGGTTCTTCAGCTACGGCGACGCCATGATGATATTCTAGACACGGGCGCAGGGCTCAGGGCGCAAGGGGAACACCTTTGTGTTTTGGGATTTGGGCATTGTGCTTTATGGGGTATTTGTGCCAGCACTTGATTTTACGGTAGTACAAAAGGACAGCAGCAGCAACGCGCGCCTCGGGCGGATCACCACCCCCCACGGCAGCATCGATACCCCCATCTTCATGCCGGTGGGGACCCAGGCGACGGTCAAGGCGATGACCCCGGAGGAGCTGGAGACGGTGGGCGCCCAGATCATCCTGGCCAATACCTACCATCTCTACCTGCGTCCGGGGCACGAGCTCGTCGCCCGGCTCGGCGGGCTCCATACATTCATGCACTGGGACCGTCCGATCCTGACGGACAGCGGCGGGTTTCAGGTGTTCAGTCTCGGTGAGCTGCGCAAGATCACGGAAGACGGGGTCAAGTTCCAGTCCCATCTGGACGGGTCGTACCACCTCTTGACGCCGGAGCGGGCCACCCAGGTGCAGGAGGCGCTCGGCGCGGACATCATCATGTGTTTCGACGAGTGTGCGCCGTACCCGGCGGACTACGCGTATGTCAGGCGCTCCATGGAGATGACCACGCGGTGGGCGCGGCGGTGCAAGGATACCCACCGCCGTGAGGACCAGGCGCTCTTCGGCATCGTGCAGGGGGGGATGCATCTGGAGCTGCGCCGGCAAAGCATCGAGGACCTCCAGGAGATCGGCTTCGACGGGTACGCCCTGGGGGGGCTCTCCGTCGGCGAGGAAAAGCCGCTCATGTACGAGATGTTCGCCGGCTGCGCCCCGCTCCTGCCGGCGGACCGGCCCCGCTACACCATGGGGATCGGCGCCCCCGAGGACCTGGTCGAGGCGATTGCCGCCGGCGTCGACATGTTCGACTGCGTCATGCCGACCCGCAATGCGCGCAACGGCATGCTCTTTACCTCGTTTGGCCGGATCAACATCAAGAGCGCCGTCTATGCGGAAGACCGGGAACCGATCGATCCCGCCTGCGGCTGCTACGTCTGCCGCAATTACAGCCGCGCCTATCTCCGGCATCTCTTCAAGACCGGCGAGATCCTCTCATCCCGCTTGAATTCATGGCACAACCTGTATTATTATCTCAATCTTATGACCGAGGCCCGGCGGGCCATAGCCGAAAACCGTTTCGAACGGTTCCGCCGGGAGTTCTACGGACGGATGGACCACGCAGTGCCGGCATTCAACTAAACCCCTGGAGGTACGACCAATGGCAAATTCGCAGTCCGCACTCATGAACCTTGTCCCGCTGATATTCATGTTCGGCATCTTCTACTTTCTACTTATCCGGCCGCAGCAGAAAAAGGCGAAGGAGCACCGGGCGCTGCTCGACGCCCTCAAGAAGGGTGATCAGGTCATCACCGCCGGGGGGGTATACGGCAAGGTGAGCGCCATCGACGGCGATATCGTCACCCTGGAGATCGCTACCGGCGTGAACATCAAGATCGGCAAGGGGTTCATCTCCAACCTCGCCAAGTAAGATTAATTGCGTTGCATAACATGTCGTGAGCTGGTAATAGATAGCACTTGCCGTCTCATGAGTTGATTTACCATCCTGAAAGGAGCTTTATCCATGTCCAAGGGGCTTAGTTGGCGCGCAGGCCTGATCCTGGCTTTCGTGCTATTCTCCGCGATCTTCCTGACCCCGACGCTGATGCCGCAACTCCCGTCGTGGTGGCCCAGCCTGTTGCCGAAGGACAAGATCCACCTCGGTCTTGACCTCCAGGGGGGGACGCATCTGGTAATGGAGGTGGAAACGCAGCGTGCGGTTGAAGGTTCGCTCGACCTCATCGCCACCGACCTGGAGGACAGTCTCACCTCGCAGAATATCCATTACAAGCGGATTGCACGCATCGGTGGCGACCGGGTCGGCCTGACCCTCTACGACCGTGCCAGCGCGGACGAGGTGCAGAAGCTCCTGAAGAAGAAGTACCCCGATCTCGAACTGATCCCCCCCTACGACGAGGGGGGCTACATCAATATCCAGCTCCGGATGGACGAGAAGGAGATGCAGTCCCGTAAGGACCGGGCCGTCTCCCAGGCGCTGGAGACCATCCGCAACCGCATCGACCAGTTCGGGGTGTCCGAGCCGGTTATCCAGCGCGAGGGGATCAACGACATCGTCGTGCAGCTGCCCGGGATCAAGGACCCGAAACGGGCCATCGAGCTGATCGGCAAGACCGCCCGGCTGGAGTTCAAGCTGGTGGACGAGAACGTGAGCCCGTCGGCGGCGACGATCCCGGATGATGACGAGATCCTGACGGAAAAGCGGACCGATCCCACGACCGGCGCCGTGTCCGAAACCCCCCTCGTGCTGAAGAAGAAGACCCTCATCACCGGCGACCTTTTGACCGATGCCCAGGTGCGGATCGATTCCCAGTACAACCAGCCGTACGTCGCCATCGAGTTCAACTCCACCGGTTCCCGCCTGTTCGATCAGATCACGGCGGCCAACGTGGGCAAACGGTTCGCCATCGTGCTGGACAACACCATCTACTCCGCACCGGTCATCCGGGAGCGGATTTCCGGCGGCAGTGCCCAGATCTCCGGTTCGTTCACCGAGAAGGAGGCCTCCGACCTGGCGATCGTGCTCAGGGCCGGATCGCTCCCCGCACCGGTCAAGATCATCCAGAACGAGACGGTCGGACCGTCCCTCGGTCAGGACTCCATCCACAAGGGGCTGATGGCCGGTCTGGTGGGGGTCATCCTCGTCGTCGTGTTCATGGGGATCTACTACAAGATGTCCGGAATTGTTGCCAACTTCGGCATGGTCCTGAACGTCGTCTACCTCATGGGAGCCCTGGCTGCCCTGGGTGCGACCCTCACCCTGCCGGGCATCGCCGCGATCGTCCTCTTGATCGGTATGTCCGTCGACTCCAACGTGCTGATCTTCGAACGGATCAGGGAGGAGATGCGGCTCGGCAAGACGCCGAAGGCTGCGGTGGATGCCGGATACGACAAGGCGTTTCTCACCATCATGGACGCCCACGTCACGACCCTGATCACCGCGGCGGTGCTCTTCCAGTTCGGTACGGGCCCGGTCAAGGGGTTTGCCGTATCGCTCAGCCTGGGGGTTATCATCAACCTGTTCACCTCGCTGATGGGGACGCGGGTGGTGTTCGATTTCGTCTTAAGCCGCTTCAACGTCAAACGGCTGAGCATATAGGGAGAGTGTAATGGAACTGATCGGCAAGACGAATATTGATTTCATCGGCAAGCGGATGGTCGCGTTCGTGATCTCCGGTGCCATCGCGATTACCGGCATCCTCGGCATCATCCAGATCGCCCGGGGACAGGCGAACATGGGGATCGACTTTTCCGGCGGTACGGCGGTTCAGCTCAAGTTCGACAAACCGGTTCCCATGGACCAGGCCCGTGCGGCCCTTGCCCAATACGGCATGAAGGAGGCGAACCTCCAGGAGATCAAGGACGGCAACAAGCTGCTGGTCAAGATCGGGCATACCTCCGCGCAGGGGAAGGTCGCCGACGCGATCCAGGAGGTGTTCATGAAGGCGTTCCCCGGCGACTCGTTCACGGTGGAGAGTTCCACGGAGATCGGCCCTTCCATCGGCAACAAGCTCCGGGTGGATACGCTGAAAGCCGTCGCCATCTCCCTCATCGGCATCATCATCTATATCGCGTGGCGGTTCGACTTCAAGTTCGGGATCGGCGCCACCCTGGCGACGGTCCATGACGTGCTCGCCATGTTTGCGGTCTTCTTCATCATGGGGAAGGAGATCAACCTGCTGTTCATCACCGCGGTGCTCACCATCGCCGGTTACTCGCTCACCGATACGGTGGTCGTCTTCGACCGGATCCGCGAAAACATGCACAAGAACACCAAGGAATCGATGCCGACCATCTTCAACCGGAGCATCAACGAGGTGCTGTCCCGTACGATCGTCACCTCGCTGACGGTCTTCATGGCAGCCATGTCGCTCGTGCTGTTCGGCGGCGAGGTGATCCACGATTTTGCGTTTGCGCTCGTCATCGGGGTCGTCGTCGGCACCTATTCCTCGGTCTTCGTGGCCAGTCCGATCGTTGCGGTCTGGGAGGAGCGTGCCGCTCACAAAGGGTAGAGAGGAATTTTCATGAACAAAGAAAACATCATGTACGCGATCATCGCCCTGCTCGTCGGCATCCTGGGCACCGTGCTGGTCGTCGGGATTTCCACCAAGAACCGGACCGCCGCTCCCAGTGAGGTGACGATGACGCCGGGCGCCGGTTCTCCCACCGATTACCAGCAGCGGATCGCCGAGGGGGAGAAGATCGTTGCCCAGGACCCGACGAATGTGAAGGCATGGATCATGCTCGGCAACGACTACTTCGATACCGACCAGCCACAGAAGTCGATCAACGCCTACGCCAAGGCGCTGGAGCTGAAGCCCAACGATACGAATGTCCTGACCGACCAGGGGGTCATGTTCCGCAAGGTGGGGATGTCCGACCGGGCGCTGGAAAATTTCGAGAAGGCCCAGAAGATCGATCCGACCCATCTGCAGAGCCTGTACAATATCGGCATCGTTTATCGGGACGACCTGAACAGACCGGACAAGGCGATCGAGGCATGGACGAGGTATCTTAAGCTCGATTCCACCAGCCCTGCGGCACAGGAGATCAAGGCCCAGCTGGTACAGTTGAAGGCCAACCTGCCGGGGAAGAAATAGAACCCCCGGCAGACGTTTGACCCCGCCTACGGCGGGGTTTTTTTTTACCCGGCTGTCGTTCGGCCGGCTTAAGGGCATGGCAACGGGATGGAACCACAGCGCTTGAAACGGTGGCGGATGCGCGAGGCGGACGCCGGGGAGGTCGCCGCATTGGGCAGGACGCTCAGTATCGATCCGCTGGTGGCGCGGATACTGCTCAATCGCGGCATCAGTGATCCCGTCGCTGCAGGTCGGTTCGTCAACCCGCTCCTGTCCGGCATGCGCGACCCGTTTTTGCTTCTGGGGATGGAACAGGCGGTGGAGCGGTTGTGCCGGGCACTTGCGGACGGCGAACGGGTCTGCATCTTCGGCGATTACGACGTGGACGGCGTGACCGCCACGGCGCTCCTGACGGAGGCGTTCCGGGACTTCGGTTTCGACTGCTTCTACCATATCCCCAACCGGATGGAGGACGGCTACGGCCTGTCGGCCGACGGACTGCGCGCCGTGGCGGGGCGCGGAGCCGCGGTTGTGGTGAGCGTGGACTGCGGCATTACGGCTTGCGACGAGGCGCTGCTCTGTGCCGAACTCGGCGTCGATCTCATCATTACCGATCACCACACGCCGGGGAAGGCCATCCCCGCCGCGCGGGCGGTCATCAATCCGCTGCAGCCCGGCTGCACCTTTCCGTTCAAGCAGCCGGCCGGGGTGGGGCTGGCGTTTTACCTGCTGGTCGCCCTGCGGTCGCGCCTCAGGCAGTACGGGCGGTTCGACCGGACCCCCGAGCCCGACCTGAAACGGGGATTGCAGTACGTCGCACTGGGGACTATCGCCGATATCGTGCCGCTGGTGGACGACAACCGACTGTTCGTGACCTACGGGCTGCGGGAACTGACCGGTTCCCGCCATTGCGGCATCGATGCCCTCAAGCGGGTATCCGGCATCGCCGGCGAGGTGAGCTCCGGCGATGTGGGGTTCCGGCTTGCGCCGCGCCTGAACGCGGCCGGCAGGCTGGACGACGCCACCCGAGCGGTGGAACTTCTCCTCTCCCGGGAACGGGACCAGGCATTGCTGCTCGCCGCCGAACTGGATGCCGGCAATGCGGAACGTCAGGCCATCGAGCGTGATATACTTGCCGATGCGCAGCAACGTGCGGAGGCCATCCCGCCGGAAACGGCGCGCAGGAGCATCGTGCTGGCCTCCGAGGAATGGCATGCGGGTGTCATCGGCATCGTGGCATCCCGTCTGGTGGAGCGGTTCCATCTCCCCACCGTCCTGATCGCGCTTCGGGATGGCGACGGTAAGGGATCAGCCCGCAGTATCCCGCGTTTCGATCTCTATGATGCCCTCTGTGCATGCGCCCCGACGCTGCGGAAGTTCGGCGGGCACCGGTATGCGGCCGGGGTTGCCCTGGAAGGGAATGCCGTGGATGAGTTTGCGCGACAATTCGAACGGGTCGCCGCCGACCGCCTTGAAGCGGACGACCTGATACCCGAACTGCTCATCGATGCGGAGCTGTTCCCTGACGACCTTACTCCCGATGTGGCTGATCTGCTGCTGCAGCTCGGGCCGTACGGCGCGGGGAATCCCGAACCGACGCTCCTGGTCCGTGATCTGCGGATTGCGGACAAGCGGGTGCTGAAGGAGAAACATCTGAAGATGGTGCTGGTCTCGGGAACACGGCGTGTTGACGCGATCGGGTTCGACATGGCGGACCGTATCCCGCAGGCGGACCGGATCGACTGTGTCTGTACCCTGCAGATGAACGAATGGAACGGGCGCCGGTCGCTGCAACTGCGGCTGCGTGATTTCAACGAGGTCGACTGATGTTGTCTGGTACCGGAATGGAAACGGGGAGGCGGGATGGAGCGTAACGAGCGTTTCAACCGTGCCGACCGGGTGATAAAGGTCGGCTTCTGGTTCAATGCGGTGCTCATGACCGTGAAGCTCCTGGCCGGGTACTACGGCGGTTCGGAGGCGGTCTTTGCCGACGGGGTGGAGAGTGCGTGCGACTTCATCGCCATCTCCACCACCATGATCGCACTTTCCGTCGGCCGGAAGCCGTTCGACGACAAACACCCCTACGGGCACGGAAAGGCGGAGAGCATCGCGGCGATCCTCGTATCCCTCGTCATCTTCGGAACCGGGGCGGGTATCCTCTACAGCGCCTGGCAGACCATTTCTGCAGGGCACCCGGAGGAGCCGCAGTTCGTTGCCGTTCTGGCGGCACTTTTCACGATCCTTGCCAAGGAGGGGTTGTACCGCTATTCGATCCATGAAGCGGGAGCGCTGGACAGCCCGGCGGTCATGGCCATCGCCCGGGATCACCGCAAGGACGCCCTGACGTCGGTGGCGACCCTGATCGGCGTGACCGGTGCGTACTGCGGGTTCACGCTCATGGACCCGATTGCCGCCGGATTGACGGCGCTGTTCATCTTTCACATCGGGTTCGAGATGTTCCGGTCGGCCGCGCACGACCTGATGGACGGCCAGCCGCCGCGCGAGCTGCTCACCGCCATAACGGCGCTGGCCGAAACGGTGCCGGGGGTGGAACATGTGCATGAAATCAGGGGGCGCCGGTCGGGGCAGTACGTCATTGTCGACCTGAAGCTGGACATGGACCCGCAGATGACGGTCAAGGAGTCCCATGATATCGCCACCGAGGTGAAGCGCCTGATCTTCGGCCGGTTTGCCAACGTGGGGGACGTGATGATACATATCAATCCCCACGATGAGGAGCACGAGGATCTGATCCGGCTGTGACGTCTGAATGTCCAACCAGTTGAAAAACGGAAAGGGCTCCGCGTGCGGGGCCCTTTCTGTTTTGTGGCGTCACTGCTGTTTTGTAAGGTAACGGTTATCTCCGGATGCAGACGATGCGCGCCGTTACCAGGTGCGCGTACCGTGGCAGGAGTTCGAACAGGTCTGGTTCGCCGGGTTCCAGCCGATGGTGCTCGTCAGGTTGACGGTACCGTTCGCATGAGTCGTCGCGTTCACGGTTGTGGAACTGTAGCCGGTGCCGTGGCAGACGGCGCAGCTGATCTGCTCTTCATTGACATGGGTGTAGTGCTGGCCGGTTGCCGGCGGAATGGCGTGGCAGCTGCCGCATGTCGGGGTGCTGCCGGTGGTACCGCCGGTTGTCCCTCCCGTCGTGCCGCCGGTCGAAGCGGGGGTGAGCGCGGTCGCGATAGCCTGGATCTGTGCGCTTGTCAGACTGCTGAGCGAACCCATGCCGCCGGTGTTGCTGGTGATGGCGGCCTGGATCTGGGTTGCCGTGCGCCCCAGTTTGGCGGAGGTGGCCAGGGGGCCGTGGCATACGGCGCAGTTGTTAGCGTAGAGCGTTGCCCCGTCGATGGTGGTTGTTCCGCCTGTGGTACCACCAGTCGTCCCGCCGGTCGTCCCGCCGGTCGTCCCGCCGGTGGTGCCGGTCGTTGTCCCGCCGGTCGTTCCGGTCGTCGCAGGGGCGAGTGCGGTCGAGATGGCCTGGATCTGAGCGCTTGACAGGCTGCTGAGGGCGCCCATGCCGCCGGTGTTGCTGCTGATGGCGGCCTGGATCTGGGTTGCCGTGCGCCCCAGTTTGGCCGAGGTGGCGAGGGGACCGTGGCAACCGGAGCAGTTGGAGGTGTAAAGCGCTGCGCCATCGATAGCCGTGGTCCCGCCGGTCGTCCCGGTAGTGGTGCCGCCTGAAGAGCCGGTCGTGGTGCCGCCGGTCGTGCCGGTGGTTGTACCGGTCGGTGCGGGGGCGAGTGCGGTAGCTATGGCCTGGATGTCGGTCGCACTCAGGCTGCTGAGGAATCCCATGCCGCCGGTGTTACTGCTGATGGCGTTCTGGATCTGGGTGGCGGTCCGTCCCAGTTTGGCGGAGGTGGCGAGGGGGCCGTGACAGCCGGAACAGTTTGCAGTGTACAGTGCGGCACCGTTTGATGACGTTGATCCTGTTGATGTCCCCGTGGTTCCGGTTGTCCCACTGGTTGTTCCCGTTGTCCCGCCGGTTGTCGTGAGGGGGGCGGATGTGCCGGTTCCGGCCGATCCTCCGCTCCCGCCGCATCCGGCAATCATCAGGCTGATTGCTGCAAGGCACACTGCTGCGACTGTAATTGACTTTCTGGTCATGCGTTCCTCCGTTTGTTCGGGTTAGACTGCCGTTCGTGTTTTGGGTTGTCGTGAGGTGTCAGGAGCGACGGATCAACCGGGCATCCGGCAGTGATTCTGCCATTCGGGTACGCTCCAGTGCCCTTTCAGTCTGGCTGCTGCACTACAAAAAAAAGCCGGGTTACCGTATATCTGTTTGGGATATTTCGGTAACCCGGCTGTCTGCTGGAGACCCGTGGGCTTTCCGCCCCACCTTCGCAGGTGGTTTAGTATTGTCGTGTATCTAAATATGTTTAGATCGATATTGTGAGGTTGAGTTTACCGGTAAATATTTCGGCTGTCAATAAAAAGATTCCATTTTGTTACTGGAGCGTAATACCTGCCTGACTGTCCGTCTGTTGTTACCGCTTCTTCCTCCCCGAACGAAAAAACCGGGTTGCCGAGTATCAGGGGATGATAGTTCGGCAACCCGGCTGTCTTCAGGAGACCCGTGGGCTTTCCGCCCCACCTTCGCAGGTGGTTTAGTAGTGTCGCGTATCGGCGTTAATGAAGCTGAATTTTGAGACGATACTATCTAATGAAGTGTCGTGGGTCAAGAAAATTTTTGCGGAGAGGTATCCGTCCGGACTGGCGACTGTGTCCGGAATGTGCCTGCCGGATATCTCCGCCTTGTTTGCTGTGTGCATCTGGTGTCCGACTGCTCCGTGAATTCAGGAGATCTGGCTTGTATAATATGGGGATACATTTGCATCTTTTGTAATAATTTCACTCTGCAAGAGTTGCATTACCCGCAGTATTGGTGTAGATACATCGGTACTGGCGTGGTACCGCTCTGTGCGCAGATACGAGGCTCTCGAACCGTGGGATGTTTATGACCAATGTGCTGATTATTGCGAGCGACAGAAGGATGGTGGAGCTGCGTGGCCGGTTCCAGCCGCTCCTCGGTACGCTCATTCTGATGGTCAACGATTTCGATCTCGGCCTGAAGGAGGTATTCGAAAAGCGCCCGGCGACGGTCTTCATTCAGGACGATATCAACGGGGTGTCGGGTGCCACGGTTGCGCGCCATATCAAGACGCTGTTGCGCGAACGATCTCCCCGGATCGTTCTGGTTACCGACGACGAATCGAGCAGTAAAGTCGCCAATAGCTGGTTCGACGATATCCTGCGGCTTTCCGGCTCCGAGCAGGCATTGTATGATGCGTTCAAACGGCATCTCGATGCCACGGGCGGTCTCGTCTGGAAGGACTGCAATGTCGGGAGCGACTCCCCGGCGGAGGGTGAGCCGGCGGAATCAGAAGAGTTTCCCGTTTTTCATGATAACAGTGAACAGGTGGTTTCTGAGCCGTTTCCTACCGAATTTCCGCCGCTTCCCGACGCCGAGGTGTCGGGGCACCCGCAGGTCATCGCTCCGTCCGCACCGGAACTGAAACGGGCAGCACTCGATGAGGCACGTGCAAAACTGCTCACTCCCGGTACCCTTAAACCAACCGGAGATGGAATGCAGCAGCCTCCTCCGGTACAGGTCACTCCTCCGCGTTATCACCCCGTAGTCCAGCCTGCCGTTCCGGAACCAGATCTGCTGGCATGGGATGAACCCGTTCTCCGCGGGGAGTCGCTCAACGGACGGTCCCTTCAGGGGAGCAGGGTATGGATTTTTGGCGCAGGGTTTGTCGTTGCCGTGGCAATCGCACTGTTTTTTTATTCTCGTACCCTGGTGAGGCGTGCCCCCGGCACGTCGTCGACGACTGCCGGTTCACCCCGGACACCGCAGGAACCCGCCCGGCTCGTAAAGCTGCCGTCCTTCATCACGTCGGCTACCGTCGACTATGAGTATGGTGCCACGCATCCGGGGTGGGAGCGATACCGGTCGATGACCGGCAGTATGGAGTATCTCGTCTTCCGTGAAAAAGGCGCGATAAAGGCGCTGCAGATGATTGCCCTCAAGGACGCCGTAATGGATGACGCGTTCATCCGCACGGCACTCCGCGACCTGTCCGGCAGCGATGTGTACCGGGTGACGAGCAGCAGGGAGACGAAGGGGTTCCTCATCGAATCCGGCTCTGTCGCAGGCAGGGTGGAGCTGGAGGTGTATCGAAAAGTTTCGACGTCCGCCCCGGTGGCACTTGTCATTTCCATACCATAACCATGGACGCGACCGATTCAATTCTGGTTCTGGAGGCTTGATGCGGCATATTATCGCCTGTTTATTCGGTGCCTGTTGCTGGTATCTCATCGTTTTTCCGGTTCGTACGTATGCAATCGATTCCCGGTTTGAACTCGATCCGGACGTACTGGCAAAAAAGGTGGGAATATCCGCTCCACCTCCTGTCCATACTGAACCGCACGTGCCGCATGCAACTACGCCGCGCGTGCCGGTTCACCGGAAGCGCGCCGGACATACGGAGCTGTATACGGTGCGGCCCGGCGACAACATCTACAAGATCCTTATCCGGCAGTACGGAATGACGGATGCCGAGGCGGAAGCGCTTCTTCCCGAAGTGAAACGGTTGAACGGCGTGACGGATATCCATGCGCTGCAGGTAGGAACCCGGCTTAAGATCCCCGGAAGCCGCAGCGGCGGTTCCGGCCTGCCGGCACCGGTTCGGCAGGTCCTCGACAGAAAAGGACGAACGGACGGCACGGTCCCTCCGTCCCCTATCATGCACCTTAACGCGACATCGGGCGGTGGGGCTCCTGCGGCGGACGCCGGCATCGAGCCGGTACGGCGCGTCTGGGACCGGCTCGTCCGCACCGGTCCGGCGGAGCAGGCCCCCCTCGATATCTCCGGTCGCAACTTCTCCCTCTCGATCGACCCGGCGAAGTTTCCCATGTTTCCCGCCGCCGACGGCGGAAAGATTCTCATTGATGCAGACCGGTCCCTCCCTCCCCTGGTCAGGTCGCTTCTCCAGGACAGCGACCACCGGATCAGGGTCGTATCGGAGAGCCCGTCGAACCGGCACCGGTTTTTCTCGGCGGTACTCTCGGCAGCGAAGTTCTACTCCGTAGAGGAAAACTTTGCCGTATCGTTCGGCAGCGATCCCCAGTTGACCGTCACGGCCGATTACAAGATCGAGAAGAGCCCCGACAGCGTCCTGAAGCAGGATGTCGTGCTGCTGAATACAGAGGAAAACCAGCGGGGCATGCCCGCAAGCCTCACCCGGTTTCTTGGGAAGGAGGGGTTCAGCGTCGTGGAGACGTCGCTTCCCGTCGGCGGCCCCTCAGCCGGGGACCACGAGCAGCTCTGTCTGATAACGGAGCGGGACCCGCGCCGCATCGCCGACCATCTGTTGAAGGCCCTCTCCGTTCCGTACGAGTCGGACCGCTCAATCGCCGTCTTCGACCAGAAAGACACCGGATTTTCCCTCAGCGTGAAAGCGGATCGATATTTCGAGGAGGGCGGCCAGAAGTTCGTGGTGAGCAGCTTTGCCAACGATCCGGTCAACTATACCCTGATGCGGTTACTGGAGACCCGCGGGTACCGGATCATCATGCTGGAAAGTACCGATACCTTCAAGAAGGTCGCGGAGAAGCTGCTGTCGCGGTTGCGCATTCCTGGGACGTACACCAAACAGCCGCTGTGGAGCTCTTCCGAGATACCCTACAGTGTGCGGATGTCAGGGATCATGCTGCGTGACCGCCACCATCCGGACACCCGGCTATTTCTCACCGACCGGGATATGAGCCCGCTCGTGCGCGACCTCGTCGATTTTAACGGCATCACCGTGCAGGCCAACTGATCCCGATTCTCTGGAGAACGGAACGGATGCAGGAAAAACGGATTGGCGAAATACTCATCGAGCAGGGGTTGATAACGGCGCAACAGCTGCAGGAAGCGCTTGATCTGCAGAAGGTGTTTCCCGATCAGACGGTTGGGCAGCTCCTGTGCAAGCTCGGTTTCCTGGGGGAAGTCGATCTCAGCGATGTGCTCGAACGGAAGGGGAAACGGCAGAAGCTGGCGTCGATCCTCCTCAAGGAGAAGCTGCTCGAAGAGGGGCGTATCGCCCAGGCCCGCGAAACCGCCCAGCGCGACAACATCTCCTTCGAAAAGGCGCTGATCCGTCTGCGGTTCCTGAACGAAGAGCAGTTGTCGAAGGCCATCGCCCTCCAGTACGACCTCGCCTTCGTCCATATCAATACCCTCGTGATCGAGCCGGAGCTTGCCCGATACATCAATGCGAGCTACGCCCAGAAGCAGCGCCTCGTTCCCATCTCCAAGATCGGCAGTACCCTGACCCTTGCCATGGTCTCGCCGCTCACCCACACCGAGCTTCGGGACCTGGGTGCGTCGATCCGGATGCGCATCATTCCGGTCATCGCCCCGGAAAGTGAAATTGTCCTTGCCCAGCAGCGCCTGTACAAGGTGGCTGCGGCGGCGCCCGCACAGCCGGAAGAACTCGACCTGGAGATCGCCGACAGTATCGGCGAGATCCTCAGCGGAACATCGGTGTTCGACGAACCGGATATCGACGAAGAGGTCAAGAAGGTAACGGAGAAGGACAGTGTCATCGTCAAGCTGGTCAACAAGATCATCTACGACGCATACCGCAACAACGCGTCAGACGTACATATCGAACCGTATCCCGGCAAGGCGGACGTGGTGGTGCGGATGCGGGTGGACGGTCGGTGCAAGGTCTACCAGCGCATCCCCTACAAGTACAAGTATGCCATTCCGTCCCGGATCAAGATCATGGCGGACCTGGATATCGCCGAGCGCCGGCGGCCGCAGGACGGCAAGATCAACTTCAAGAAGTTTGCACCGGTGGACGTCGAGCTGCGTATCGCCACCATGCCGACGGCGGGGAATCTGGAGGATGTGGTCATCCGTCTGCTCAATTCCGGAGAGCCTGTCTCCTTCGACAAGCTGGGATTCACGGAGCGGAATGCACAGATATTCGACCGGTGCATCCGGAACCCCCACGGACTCATCCTCGTCGTCGGCCCGACGGGGTCCGGCAAGACCACGACGCTCCATTCCGCCGTCGCAAATATCAACAAGCCCGAAGTGAAGATCTGGACCGCCGAGGACCCGGTGGAGATCACCCAGAAGGGGCTCCGGCAGGTACAGGTGAACCCCCGCATCGGCTTTACCTTCCCGGCTGTGCTCCGTTCCTTCCTGCGACTCGACCCCGATATCATCCTCGTGGGGGAGATGCGGGACGAGGAAACGGCGGTCATCGCCATCGAGGCGTCCCTGACCGGTCACCTGGTACTGTCGACCCTGCATACCAACTCGGCCGCGGAAACCATCATCCGGCTCCTGGAGATGGGGATCGATCCGTTCAGTTTTTCCGATTCGCTCCTCTGCATCCTCGCCCAGAGGCTCGCGCGGACCCTGTGTGACGACTGCAAGGAGAGCTATCGTCCCACCCCCCAGGAGCTGGAAGACCTTGAGCTGGAATATGGTGGAACGCTGTTCGGTGGAGATGCGAAACGAAAGTCCGAGCTGACCCTCGCACGCCCCGTCGGCTGCGGTCGGTGCTCCGGTACCGGCTACCGTGGTCGTGTCGGTATTCACGAGCTTCTTGAATGTACCGATACGATCAAGGCGCTTGTCAAGAGGCGGGAGGATACCGAGGTGGTGCGGAGGCAGGCCGTTGCCGACGGCATGGTAACGCTGCGTCAGGACGGTATCCTCAAGGTTCTGCAGGGGATGACGGATATTCATGAAATCAGGCGCGTCTGCATGCGGTAGAGCTCCCCGTCTGCGCCGGTAATGCCGGAAAAAACGTTTGCATTTTGCGGTTCCATGCTATAGATTAGCTCCCTCCACGGTGTCACCATCCCCCCTCCCCAGGAGATATCTTGTCCGAAGCGAAGACGCTGCACGGATTGCGCAAGTCTATCGATGCCATCGACGACCGCATTCTGGACCTGTTGAATGAACGGGCAGCACTGGTTGTCGACGTCGGCAGGCTGAAGGCCGCCAGGCAGGAAGAGTTCCATGTCCCCGGCAGGGAGCGTGAGATCTACGAACGCCTGACCGCCCGGAACCCCGGCCCTTTCCCCAATGAAGGGTTGCGGAGTGTTTTCCGCGAGATCATTTCCGCATCACTTTCCCTTGAAGCCCCCATAAAGGTGGCGTTCCTCGGTCCGAAGGCGACGTTCAGCCATCTGGCCGCCATGCGCCAGTTCGGCTATTCCGCCGAACTGGTTCCCCAGAAGTCCATTCCCGCGGTGTTCGAGGCGGTGGAGAAGGGGAATGCGACCTACGGCGTCGTGCCGGTGGAGAACTCCACCGAAGGGGTGATCTCCTACACGCTCGACATGTTCATGGAGAGCGAGCTCAAGATCGATGCCGAGGTGCTGCTGGAGGTGCATCACGACCTCTTGTCCCGTACCGGTCGCATGGAGGATATCCGGAAGGTCTTCTCCCATCCCCAGCCCCTTGCCCAGTGTCGTACGTGGCTGGGCGAGAACCTGCCGGACGTGCCGCTGGTCGATGTGGCTTCCACTGCCGTAGCCGCCCAGATGGTGGCGGAGGACGAGACAGCGGCGGCCGTGGCGGGCGAGCTTGCGGCAAGCATGTACGGGCTGAAGGTGGTCCGCAAGCGGATCGAGGACCAGGTCAACAACTTCACCCGCTTTCTCGTGGTCGGCAAGAAGAGCGCCGAGCGGAGCGGGAGCGACAAGACGACCCTCATGTTCGCCGTCAAGGACGAGGTGGGTATCCTGTACCGGATGCTGGAGCCGTTCGCCAAGCGCGGGATCAATCTCTCCAAGATCGAATCGCGCCCCATGAAGAAAAAGGCATGGGAATACGTGTTCTTTCTCGATCTTGCCGGCCATATCTCCGATCCTGTCGTTGCCGAGGCGGTGGAGGATCTCAAGCAGTGCTGCCAGTTCGTGAAGGTGCTGGGGGCATATCCGAAGGCGCGGTAGCATCCCGTAACGGCCGTTGGTGCCGTTGCCCCCGATCCCAGTTCCGAGAGGTTTCAGGTATGCCGCTCATCCGGCGGTTGACAGTCATAGGTGTCGGCCTTATCGGCGGTTCCCTCGCCCGGATTCTCCGTGAGCGGGGAGCGGTCGGCGAGATCGTCGGCGTCGGACGGGGTGAGGCAAACCTGCGCCGCGGCGTGGAGCTTGGAGTCATCGACCGGTACACCACCGATCCTGCAGTCGGCGTCGACGGCGCCGATCTGGTCTTTCTCGCCACCCCCGTCTGTTCCATCCCTTCGGTGCTTGCCGCCATCGCTTCCCATCTTGCGCCGGGCTGTGTCGTCACCGACGGCGGCAGCGTCAAGGAGGAGATCGTGGCAGCCTGCGAGCGGCTCATGCCGCCCGGCACGCATTTCGTTGGCGGCCATCCCATCGCCGGGACGGAGCAGTCGGGAGTTGAGGCCGCCTTCGCGACCCTGTACCGCGGGCGCCGCTGCATCGTCACCCCGACGCCGGCCACGGACCGGGAGGCCCTCGACAAGGTCGTGCGGATGTGGGAGCTGGCCGGCAGCGAGGTCGTGCTGATGGACGTGGAGAAGCACGACCGGGTGCTCGCGGCGGTCTCCCATCTGCCGCACATGGTCGCCTACAGCCTGGTGAACGCCGTCGGCGGCTACGACCGGTTCAACGAGAGCATCCTCCACTATTCGGCCGGCGGGTTCAGGGATTTCACCCGCATCGCCTCGTCCGATCCGGCCATGTGGCGCGACATCGCCCTCATGAACCGGGACGGCATCCTGGAGATGATGGATATCTTCGCCCGGTATTTTGCCGAACTGCGCGCGCTCGTCGAACGGGGGGACGGTGACGGTCTCCGCACCTTTTTTACCCGTTCGAAGGAGCAACGCGACGGAATCGCGGATATCCGCAGTGAGATGCCGCCGGCGTAGGCCTGCCCACAAACGTGGCGAACCGCAATCAAGGAGTCGATCGTGCACGCATATACCGTACAGCCAGCCAGGACGCTGCGGGGCGAGATCACCGTTCCCGGCGACAAATCCATCTCACACCGTTCCATCATGCTCGGCTCCATCGCCCGGGGCGAGACGGTGGTGCGCGGGTTCCTGCGGGGCGAGGACAATATCGCCACCCTCAACGCCTTCCGCGCCATGGGGGTTGCCGTGGCCGACGACGGTGAGACCCTCCGCATCCAGGGGAAGGGGCTCCATGGCCTTGAAGAGCCGACGGACATCCTCGACTGCGGCAACTCCGGCACCTCCATGCGGCTCATGACCGGGCTTTTGGCGGGGCAGCGTTTCTTCTCCGTGCTGACCGGCGACCAGTATCTGCGCAAGCGCCCCATGAAACGGGTGCTCGAGCCCCTGTCACGCATGGGGGCGACCATCTACGGCCGGGCGGGGGGGGACAAGGCGCCTCTGGCGATCGTCGGCACGGGGCTCGCCGGCACCGAGTACAGCTCCCGGGTCGCCAGCGCCCAGGTCAAGTCGGCCCTCATGCTGGCCGGACTGTACGCCGACGGTGCCACGACGGTGCACGAGCCGCACCTCTCCCGGGACCATTCGGAGCGGATGTTTCGCTATTTCGGCGCCGCGATCGAGGCCGGCGGGACCACCGTCACGGTCCGCGGCGGCAGCGAGCTTTCCGGCCGCGAGATCCTGGTGCCCGGCGACATCTCCTCCGCGGCGTTCTTCATCGTCGCCGCGCTGATCGTGCCGGGGGCCGAACTCCTCATCAGGGGGGTAGGGGTCAATCCCACCCGTACCGGTATCATCGATATCCTGACCGCCATGGGGGGCTCCATCGAACTGGTCGACCAGCGGGAGGTGTCCGGTGAGCCGGTGGCCGACCTGCTGGTCCGCCATTCGCGCCTGAAAGGGATCGAGATCGGCGGCGACGTGGTCCCCCGGGCCATCGACGAGTTCCCGGTCATCAGCGTCGCCGCGGCCCTGGCCGAGGGGCGGACGGTGCTGCGCGATGCCCGGGAGTTGCGGGTGAAGGAGACCGACCGGATTGCCGCCATGGCGACGAACCTCAGGCGGGCCGGCGTGACGGTGACCGAGACGGAGGACGGAATGGAGCTGGATGGCGTCGGGCAGCTGCAGGGATGTGCCGCCGAAAGCTTCGGCGACCACCGCATCGCCATGTCCATGCTCATCGCCGGGCTGGCCGCCGCCGGCGACGTCACGGTGGACGATGCCGAGTGCATCGCCACCTCCTTCCCGACCTTCCTGCCGCTTCTGGAAACGGTGGCCGAGCGGTGAGCGTAGCGATGGGGAAGAACGGCCTGATCATCGCCATCGACGGACCGTCGGGCGCCGGCAAGAGTACCATCACGCGGCTTCTGGCCGAACGGCTCGGCTATATCCATATCGATACGGGTGCCATGTTCCGGACCGTGGCCCTGGCTGCCCGTCGCGCCGGCATCTCCGTTGACGACGAACGGTCCCTGACGGAGCTCTGCCGGGGCTGCGCCATCACGTTCGAACGTACCGGCGATGCCTGCCGGGTGCTTTTGAACGGCGAGGATGTGTCCGGCGAGATCCGGACGCCGGAGATCAGCCTCCTCACCTCCAGCGTCTCCGCCCGGAAGGGGGTGCGGGACTGCATGCTGGAGCAACAGCGCCAGATGGGACGGCTGGGCGGGGTCATTCTGGAGGGGCGGGACATCGGGACGGTGGTCTTTCCCCATGCCGAGGTGAAGTTCTTCCTCTCCGCAACCGCCGGGGAGCGGGGGCGCCGGCGCTTTCTCGAACTGCAGGCCAAGGGGGAAACGCAGTCGCTGGAAGATACCATCGCGGACGTCGTCCGGCGCGACCGGCAGGACGAAGAGCGTGAGCATGCACCGCTTCGCCGTGCCGCGGATGCGATCGATATCGATTCGACCGGCATGTCCATCGAAGAGGTCCTCGACCTGATGGTAAAAACGGTCAACGACAAACTGACGGAAACCGGCTGACGGCCGGTCGGGAGTGTTCATGGAAATCATACTTGCCAAGCGCGCCGGCTTCTGCTTCGGGGTGAAGCGGGCGACCCAGATGGCGTTCGAAGCGGCCAACAAGGGGGGGGATACCTTTACCCTCGGCCCGATCATCCATTCGCCCCAGGTGGTGCAGAAGCTGGAAGAGATGGGGGTGAAGGTCCGGCAGGACCTCTCCGGGCTCCACGACGGCACCATCATCATCCGCTCCCACGGGGTCGCCTCGGAGGAGCTGGAAGAAGCGATCCGCAGGGAGCTGGAGGTCGTCGACGCCACCTGTCCCTTCGTCAAGAAGGCCCAGGAGCACGTGAAGAGCCTGTCCCAGGCGGGGTACGACGTGGTGGTGGTCGGCGATGCGGACCATCCCGAGGTGCAGGGTATCGTCTCCTACGCCACCGGCAAGGTCTTCGTCATCGGCAACGGCGAGGAGGCGTCCCGTCTCCCGCGCATGGGAAAGATCGGGGTCGTCGCCCAGACGACCCAGTCGTTCGAGACCCTCAAGAACGTGGTGCTCGAATGTCTGCAGCGCGGCAACGAGATCCGCGTATTCAACACGATCTGCGATGCGACGGCGGTACGCCAGGAGGAGGCCAAGGAGCTTGCCAAGCAGGTGGATTGCATGATCGTGATCGGCGGCTACAACAGCGCGAATACCAAGCGGCTTGCCGAGGTCTGCGCCGAGCTTCTTCCCCGGACCTATCACCTGGAGACGGCGGAGCAGCTCAACGCCGCATGGTTCGAAAATGTGGATAAAGTCGGCGTCACGGCGGGGGCATCAACCCCGAAATGGCTGATCGATGAGGTCATGGGCAAGATCGGGGAAATCAACCGGGATAAAAATCCTTGAAATTTTAAGAGAGTATGCTACATTAAGCGGGTTTTTTGGGACGACAATATCAGGGGGTGTTTCTAACATGGATGACAGCAAAGGCAGATCAACTCGCAACGATGCGCCGATCCGGCGTATGAATATTGACGACGAGATGGAGCTGGAGCACAACGAGTTTGCGGAGCTGCTGCAGGACAGCATGAAGCAGTCCAGGTCGGGCGAGATGGTGACCGGTACGGTCGTACAGGTGTCCCAGGATCTGGTGCTTGTGGATATCGGCAGAAAAGCGGAAGGGTGCATTCCCACCGCAGAGCTGACGGACGAGAACGGGCAGGTGACCGTTGAGATCGGTGACGAAGTCAGTGCGTTCCTCGAGCGGGGGACCAACAGCCAGGGGTACTACATCCTCTCGAAGAAAAAGGCCGACCGTCAGCTCATCTGGGACCGCATTGCGGAAACCGGCGGCGAAGGCGGCACCATCGAAGGAAAGATCACCGGCAAGGTCAAGGGTGGCCTGACCGTTGATATCGGCGTTCCCGCATTCCTGCCCGCATCCCAGGTGGACCTTCGTCCCGGCGGAAATCTCGACCGGTATGTCGGTCTTACCGGCACCTTCAAGATCATCAAGCTCAACCGCAAGCGTGGCAACATCGTGCTGTCGCGGCGCGCGCTGCTGGAAGAGGAGCGCGACAAGGTCCGTCTGGAAACCCTTTCGGTCCTTGCCGAAGGTCAGCTGCTGGAAGGGGTGGTCAAGAACATCACCGATTACGGCGCATTCGTGGACCTGGGCGGCATCGACGGTCTCCTCCACGTTACCGACATGTCTTGGGGGCGCGTCGGCCATCCGTCCGAACTGATCAAGGTCGGCGATACCGTCAAGGTGGTCGTGCTCAAGTTCGACCGTGAGAAGGAAAAGATCTCCCTGGGGATGAAGCAGGCGCTGCCCGACCCCTGGATCACCATTGCCAACCGTTACTCGGCGGGCGAGCGGGTGAAGGGGAAGGTGGTCAGCCTGACGGAATACGGTGCGTTCATCGCCCTCGAAGACGGCGTCGAAGGGCTCGTGCACGTGTCCGAGATGTCCTGGACCCGCAGGGTGCGTCATCCCTCCGAGATTCTCACCGTGGGCGACGAGGTGGAGACCGTCGTGCTGAACGTGGATACCGACAGCCGGCGCATCTCCCTCGGCCTGAAGCAGACCGAGGTCAACCCCTGGACGATCATCGGCGAGCGGTACCCGGTCGGGACGAAGATCGAAGGCGAGATCAAGAACATCACCGACTTCGGCATGTTCATCGGCGTCGAGGACGGCATCGACGGCCTCGTGCACGTGTCGGACATCTCCTGGCTGAAGCGGGTCAAGCACCCGGGCGAGCTGTACACGAAGGGGCAGGTCGTCCAGGCGGTGGTGCTCAATATCGATGTCGCCAACGAGCGGCTCTCCCTCGGGATCAAGCAGCTGGAGGCCGACCCCTGGTCCGAGATCCCGGTCAGGTACAGGCCCGGTACGAAGGTGAAGGGCAAGGTCACCTCCATCACCGATTTCGGTGTGTTCCTTGAGCTGGAGGAGGGGATCGAAGGGCTGGTGCACGTCTCCGAGCTTTCCCAGGAAAAGGTGGCGAATCCCCGCGAATTCACCACGATCGATGCGGAACTCGAAGCGGTCGTCATCAACGTCGATACGGACGAGCGCAAGATCGGCCTTTCCATCAAGTCACTCCAGAGTGCGATGGAGAAGGCGGAGATCGCCGAGTACCTCGGTTCGCAGGGACAGGCGACCTCCAACCTCGGGGACCTGCTGAAGGACCTGAAGAAAAACGGCGAGTAGCCTGCGTCGGCCGCAGTGCCGCTCCGCATCCTCTCGGCGATACGTTTGGAGATATCTACAATGACGAAGAGTGAACTGGTCGAAATTATTTCGGAATCCAACAATGTGCTGACCCGCAAGGAGTCTGAGCTGGTCGTGAACATCGTTTTCGATTCCATCGCCGATGCCCTGAAGTCCGGGGAGAAGGTGGAGATTCGCGGCTTCGGCAGCTTTACGGTCCGGGAGCGAGAGGCGCGTGAGGCCCGCAACCCCAAGAGCGGGGAGCTGGTGACGATTCCTGCGAAGCGCACCCCGTTCTTCAAAACGGGCAAGGACCTGAAGGAACGCGTAAATACGCTCTAAGGCGGGTAACAGATCGCATCAGGGAAGGGCACGCAGGTTCTGGTGCCCTTTTTTTCAACTCGGCAGTCCTGATGGCCCGAATGGTGGAATTGGTAGACACAAGGGACTTAAAATCCCTCGGCCGCGAGGCCGTGCCGGTTCGACCCCGGCTTCGGGCACCACGTAACAATCCAGTAAGGTGCAAGGCGATTCGAAAGGCCCTGAGAAATCAGGGTCTTTTTTTATGACTAGCGCTGATCTTCCGCTAAACCCTTCTCCCTCTGGGAGAAGGTGGCCGGAGGCCGGATGAGGGAGATTTATGAGATGGGGAATCGGCCTTTTCCCTCACCCTAGCCCTCTCCCAGGGGGAGAGGGGACTCTTTAAAGGTCTAGCGGAGGATTGATGCTAATCAGGTTATTTTGTGTGTCCGAATGATGCGGTGAAGTCGCTTGACAGGCGCTTCATCCGCACCCTCGATAACCCGGCCACCTCGCGTTACAGGGAGGCCGGTAGTTTCTATATCAACGATGATGTCGGTAGGCATGGGCAATCCGTTTGAAAGCGGTCCGGGCTGGGATGCAGTGTGAGGCACAATACCAAACGTGCAAATTGTTTGCACCTGTCTGAAAAACTGTTAGCGATGCTATATTTTACCTGTGACATAATATGTCTCGGTTCCACCCGGCCGGGCTTTTCTTTTGTCCGCAGGCCGTCGTGAGAGGCTGAATTGCCCGTTGCCACTTTATTCCCCATGGTATACGATAGCCGTCGTTTGCACCCATTCCGACGATACAAGGAGACACCATGCCGTCAGCAACAGCCCGCCACATCCTCGTAGCCACCGAGGAGGAGTGTCTTGAACTGAAAGAAGAGATCGAGGCAGGTGCCGATTTCGCCAGAATTGCCCTGAACCGTTCGTCCTGCCCTTCCCGCATGCAGGGGGGCGACCTCGGTACGTTTGCCCGGGGACAGATGGTGAAGGAGTTCGATGAAGCGGTATTTACCGGCGAACTCAACACGCTGCTCGGCCCCGTCAGGACCATGTTCGGGTATCACCTGATCGAGGTGACGAAGCGCTGGTAGGGAGGTGGAACGGTTACACCCGGATACTCAGGATGATCCCACGCTTTGCCTCTGCAGGCTGGCGGAGCGTGACGACCGGGCGGACGTCGCCACGTCCGGAGACCATGGCCGCCGCAGCCGGTGAAATGTTGACGCTGTCGGCTGAGTTCCGGTGTGAACTTCCCTGGTGCGAGCCGAATAGTGGCTGGTTTATGACATGCGAGACACGGAAGGCCGCTGCATTGATCCGCGCAACTGCAGCGGGAGAGGTGAGAAGGGTCTGGGTATAGCTTTTCGCCATGTTTGGCAGAGATGGTGTGTTTACGTTCATCTTACGTGCTTTCAGCCGGTATGGTGACGATCTACACCGCCAGTATACTACAGCTGTCACCGTTATCCAATATTGCAGCTCAGCGCCATGATGGGGGGCGTGCGCCATTTCACCTGTCTGGTGACATGAACGGGGCGTTCGGGCTGCGTGCCGTCGTGGACGACCGCTTTCGCAATTTGGACGGTCGGCTCGCGTCTGCACCCAAAGGCGCATAAGTTGGCCGTCCGGTGCGGGGGCGGGGCGTTACTGTACGAAATTACAGGATATAGGTGTGTTCGGGTATTGATATTGCTTGTACATACGCATTCCTGTGTTCCGGAGGGGCCATGGTACAGAAAAAAGTACTTCTTGTCGATGACCAGCGATTCGCCCTGCAGCTGCTGCGCGATGTGCTCGTTCCCAGCGGTTTCCTGATGGAAGAGGCGCGGGACGGCAGGGAGGCGTTTCGCAAGGCGCTGGACTTTCAGCCGGATATCATCCTGATGGACATGATCATGCCGGACCTCGACGGCGTCGAGGTCTGCAGGATGCTGAAGAATGACCGGCGCACCTCGGCGATCCCGGTTATCGTCATCACAGCCAGCAAGAACAAGGAAAACCTGGTGGAGGCGTTCGAGGCCGGGGCGGACGACTATATCACCAAGCCGTTTTCCTCCCATGAGTTACGGGCACGCATCCTCTCCAACATCATCAAGGGTGAGGCGGTGCGGCTGCTGGAGCAGAAGGCGCGGGACAGCGAGGCGTTGCTGGAAATCTCCCAGGCGGTCAATTCGACCCTTGATACGGACGAGATCATGCGTCTCATCGTCAACAGGATCGCCGAACATATCCCGGTGAACCGCTGCTCCATCACCGGTATCGATGACGTCAACGGTTGCGGATACGTACTCGCTTCCAGCGATGTCCCTGCGATCAACAGTTTCAGGATCGACCTTAAAAGGTATCCGGAGATCCGCGAGGTGATCCGTACCGGGCAGTCGCTCATCGTCGAGAACATGAAGACGCACCCGCTCATGGAGGAGGTGCGGGATGCCGTCATGTCCCTCGACTTCAACACCCTTCTCGTGCTGCCGGTCATCTATCATAAAGAGGTGATCGGAACGCTCGTGCTGCGCACCCTGCGCGACAAGAACGCCTTCACCCCCCGCGAGCTGAAGTTCTGCCAGCTGGTCGCGAACGTCTCGGCCGTTGCGCTCAAGAACGCGCGTCTGTTCGAGCGGGCGAGGGAGGAGAGCAACGAACTGCGCGAGGTGAAGGAACAGCTGGAGCGTGAGCTGCGCGAAAAAGAGGTGTTCGAGACCCTGTTTGCCCATGCTTCCGAAGGGTTGATCGTGCTCAACGTGCTCGGAGAGCCGGAATACATCAACGACAGTGCGCTGCAGATCCTCGGGACCACCCGTGACGTCGCCATGAACGCGATCTTCGCCGACTTCCTCGCCGAGGACAACTGTGCCGAGGCGCTGGAAAACCATATCAACTTCTTTCTCGGCAAGGAGTACCGGTCGAGGCTCGATCTCAGGGTGAAAAGTCCGGATGGCGGCACGCGGTGGGTTTCCATCTCCATAAGCAGCCATCGTCTCGGCGGCGAATTCGCCATCATCTCACTCAACGACGTAACCGAAGAGCGGATGAACAGACGGCATGTCGAGGAGTGCAACGCACGGCTGCAGGAGCTGGGACGGCTCAAGTCCGAGTTCATCAACATCGCCACCCACGAGCTGCGGACCCCCGTAACGATCCTGCAGAGCTACTGTCAGTTGCTGGAGGAAGAGACGTGCGACCTCTCAGCCGACCAGCAGCGGTATCTGGACGGCATATCCGAAACCTGCGTACGGCTGTCCACGCTGATCACCCAGATGCTCGACATCGGGAAGCTGGAGGCCGTCTCCAGTGAACTGCAGCTCCGAAAGGCCAGGATCGACGAACCGATAGACGAGGTGATCGCATCGCTTAAGCCGCTTGCGGCGATGAAGAAGCAGTCGATCGTCGTCGACCGTTTGCCCGTAGGCGTGATGGCCGATTTCGACCGCGATACCATCGTGCATCTGTTGACCAACCTGCTGGACAATGCGATAAAATTCACGCCGGACGGCGGTGAGATCCGCCTGTCGATCGGCGCGTCGAACGGTTGCGTGCTGGTAACGGTCGCCGATACGGGGATAGGCATTCCCGAAAAGTACCGAAAGCGGGTCTTCGACGAGTTCTGGCGCGTGCGCGATGGCGAGCTGGCACAGCACGGGGCGGGGCTCGGACTCGCCATCTGCAAGAAGATCATCGATGCCCACAACGGCAGAATCTGGGTCGACAGCGCCACCGGGAAGGGGTGCAGGATAACCTTTTCCCTCCCGTCGTCGTAGTCCGCTGTCCCCCTTCCCGGCGCAGGTTTCACGCCTGTTATCCGCATCGAAACCTGTCGGTGTGCCGACCTCTTTGTTCCTCCCGATTCTGTGTCATATCTAAGTTGACAGATTTAGTAAGGTATGGTACGTGAGTTAAGTGTCTCATTAACCATATCGGTCGGGAGCGTGACCATGTTTTCTTCCATCAGGCATGACATCCGGTCGGTGTTCGATCGTGACCCGGCGGCGCGAAGCGTACTGGAGATCATCTTCTGTTACCCCGGGCTGCACGCCATCTGGTTCCACCGGATCGCCCACTGGCTCTGGAATCGGGGGCTCTATTTCCCGGGGCGGTTCGTATCCCATCTCGGCAGGTTTTTCACCGGCATCGAGATCCACCCCGGCGCCACCATCGGCAGGGGGTTCTTCATCGACCACGGCATGGGAGTGGTGATCGGCGAGACCGCCGAGATCGGTGACAACGTCACCCTGTACCACGGCGTGACCCTCGGCGGGGTCAGCTGGGAGAAGGTGAAGCGGCATCCGACCCTGGAGGACAACGTGGTGATCGGCTCCGGTGCGAAGATCCTCGGGCCGTTCACCGTCGGCAGGAACAGCAAGATCGGCTCCAACTCCGTTGTGGTGAAGGAGGTTCCCCCCCAGTCGACCGTCGTGGGGATTCCCGGCCGCGTCGTGATGGCACCCGAGGCGAAAGAGGACCGGGTCGACCTGGAACACGGCAAACTGCCGGACCCGGAGGCCAAGGCGATCTCGTGCCTGTTCGACCAGATCCGGGAGCTGGAGCGCAAGTACAGTGAACTTGCCGCCGAGCACGAGATGCTGAAGAAGCAGGTCGGCGGGGGCGTGTAGGGATGCGGCTTTCCACGAAGGCGGAATACGCGGTACGGGCCATGGTCGACCTGAGTCTCAACTCCGCGGGGCGCCCCGTCTCCCTGCGGGAGATCGCCAGCCGGGAGGAGATTCCCCTCAATTACCTGGAACAGCTGTTCTTCCGCCTGAAAAAGGGGAATATCGTCCGGAGCATCCGCGGTGCCGCAGGTGGGTATCTCCTCGCCCGCGACAGCGCCCAGATCATGCTGAGTGATATCATCACGACGGTGGAGGAGCCGCTCAACCCGGTATCCTGCCTCGACGACGACGGTTGCGCACGGAGTTCCCGCTGCGTCACCCGCCGGGTCTGGAAGGGGCTGGGCAACCGTATCCGTGAGTTTCTCGAATCCGTAAGTCTTGCCGAGCTTACCCGCGACGCCGGCGCCATGCTGCAGGGTCGATCCGCCGAATGAACAGCCAGCCTTCATGAACTGTACGACTCCCGTATATCTCGACTACAACGCCACGTCGCCGGTGCATCCTGATGTGCTGGAGGCGATGCTGCCGTACCTGACGGACCGGTTCGGCAACCCTTCCAGTATCCACTGGGCGGGGCGCCAGGTGAAGGGGGCGGTGGAGGAGGCGCGGGAACGGGTGGCGCAGCTGGTGAACTGCCGGCCGGTGGAGGTGGTGTTCACCTCCTGCGGCACGGAAGCGGACAACATGGCGCTCAGGGGGACCGTTTCCGCGAGCCGCGGTCGGGGGAACCACATCATTACCACCGTCGTCGAGCACCCGGCGGTGGCGGAGACCTGCCGGATGCTGGAGCGGGAGGGGTGCGAGGTGACCCGGCTTGCGGTGGGCCGGGACGGACTGCCGGACCTGGCGGAGCTTGAGGCCGCCATCTGCGACCGGACGATCCTGATCTCGGCCATGTTCGCGAACAACGAAACCGGTACGGTCCTGCCTGCGGCGGAGATCGGCGCCATCGCCGTCCGCCGCCGGGTACCGTTTCACTGCGACGCCGTCCAGGCGCTGGGAAAGATCCCCGTGGACTGCCAGACCCTGCAGGCGGGGATGGTTGCCCTCTCCGGTCACAAGATCGGCGCCCCCAAGGGGATCGGCGCCCTCGTGGTGCGGACCGGCACGAGGCTCCATCCGCTCATCCTCGGTGGCAGCCAGGAGCGGAACCGGCGCGCCGGGACGGAGAACGTGGCGGGGATCGTGGCGTTCGGCGCTGCCTGTGAACGCGCCGCCGCCACCCTTGCAGAGGGGGCGGCACGGATGGCGGCGCTGCGGGACCGGCTGGAAGAAGGGCTGCTCCGGACGGTTCCCGACGTGACACTGAACGGCCACCGGGAGCGGCGGCTTCCCAATACCTCGAATATCGCCTTTCACGGCGCAAAAGCCGATTCGCTCCTGGCGAGCCTGGACCTGGAGGGGATTGCGGCGTCGTCCGGTTCCGCCTGCTCGTCGGGGTCCTTGAAGGCATCGCCGGTGCTGGCCGCCATGGGAATCGCCCCCGAGGCGGCGGCGGGCTCCCTCCGGTTCTCCCTGGGGCCGGAAACGACCGTCGCGGAGATCGACCGGGTCCTGGCACTCCTGCCGGGGATCGTGGCCCGGCTGCGCAGCAGCTGAACCCTCCGCCGGATTTCACTTCACACGTACGGAAAGTCGCACATATGGGAAGTTCACACGAAGGTACCAGGAAGCGCGTCGTCGTCGCCATGAGCGGCGGCGTCGATTCGTCGGTCTGCGCCGCGCTCCTGAAGGAAGAGGGGTACGAGGTCATCGGCATCTCCATGCAGGTGTGGGACTACTCCCGCTTCACCGGCGATGCGGGCGAGACCTTCGGCACCTGCTGCTCCCTGGACGACATCCACGACGCCCGGCGGGTGGCGGAACAGCTGGAGATTCCGTTCTACGTGGTGAACTTCGAGGAGGAGTTTCAGCGGCTCGTGATCGACGACTTCGTGGACGAATACTTCCTCGGGCGGACCCCCAACCCCTGCGTCCGCTGCAACCAGTGGATCAAGTTCGAGCTGCTCCTCAAAAAGGCGCGGGAGCTGGCCGCCGACTTCATGGCCACGGGGCACTACGCCCGGATCGAGCGGGGGGACGACGGCCTCCTCCACCTCTGGAAGGGGGACGACCCGTCCAAGGACCAGTCGTACTTCCTCTTCACCCTGACCCAGGAGCAGCTCGCCCGGACCCTCTTTCCCCTCGGCGGGATGACCAAGCAAGAGACCCGGGCGCTGGCGGCCCGGTACGGCCTCCGGGTGGCGGAAAAGGGGGAGAGTCAGGACGTCTGCTTCGTGCCGGACGGCGACTACGTACGGCTCCTGGAGGAGGCGCGCGGCACGGATCTTTTGTCCGGCGAGATCGTCGACCGGGACGGCCGGGTGCTGGGGAGGCACGACGGGACCTACCGCTACACCATCGGCCAGCGCCGGGGGCTGGGGATCGCCCATCCCCATCCGCTCTACGTCGTCGGGGTCGATGCGGAACGGCGCGAGGTGACGGTGGGTGGGGCGGATGAACTGATGGCGCAGGGGCTTCGGGCGAGCAGGGTCCACTGGATCGCCGGGGCGCCCGATGCGCCTCTGGAGGCGGAGTGCCGGATCAGGTACCGGCACCGTCCGGTCCCCTGCATGGTGGAGCCGCTGCCGGGCGACGAGGCACATATTCGGTTCGCGACACCGGAAAAGTCGGTCACACCGGGGCAGGCGGTGGTCTTCTACCGGGGGGGCGAGGTCCTCGGGGGGGGCTGGATCGAGGAGAAGCTCTGATGCAACGGATCGCCATCACGACGCTTGGGTGCAAGACGAACCAGTTCGAATCCGCCGCCATGGCGGAGGAGCTCGGCCGGGAGGGGTTCCGGGTGGTGCCGTCCGAGGAGCCGGCGGACGTGTACCTCATCAACACCTGTACCGTCACGGCCCGCACCGACGCCGAATCGCGGCGGCTCATCCGCCGGGCTGCGCGGATGAACCCCGCGGCACGGATCGTGGTGACCGG
>JAJYBI010000003.1 GCA_021779095.1 Deltaproteobacteria bacterium | reverse complement strand
TTCAACGACCCAGACGCTACTCATCAAAGCCGTCGCCCCTCATTAAACAGGCCTTGATAAAATAATTTCCTTCATATACGTTAGCAAGTGAGATTTCGAAGAACGGATGCGACGCAACGACACATCGCTGCGCCGTCACACCCAGCATAGAAATTCTGCACGGAGGTCTGACTTCATGCACCGCGGCCTGATTCTGCTATTCCTGTTCCTTTTCTGGATTCCCACCGCCTTTGCAGCGGGTACCTCCACGGGGCGCATATCCGGCGCATGGATTCCCCCCGCCGTCGGCCCCGTATCGGACGGGATCATCTACTTCTTCAACACCGAGGCCGGCCCTCCCCCGGAACGGGGGCGCTCCCGGCGTGTCCCGGACGCCCGGGCGCTCACCAAAGCGGACGGGACGTTTTCCGTGGAGTTGCCGGAAGGCTCTTACTACCTGGCGGCATGGAAAAAGGTCGCCGGTGAGGTGCCCGGCCCTCCGCAGGACGGCGACCTGCACGCCCTGAGCAGGGATACAAGCGGCGCACCGGTCGTGTACACGGTAAAAAGCGGAGGAACGACCGACATCGGGATATTTCGACAGGGAACCGTGTACAAGTCTCCCGTCGTAAAGCTTTCTGCCGGCATGACGGCGATAACCGGGACCTTGACCGACCAGAACGGCTCTCCGCTGGCTGGTGCGGTAGTACAGCTGTACGTCAATCCGGGCATGAGAAGCAAACCGGCCTACGTTTCACAGAAAACGGGGAAAGACGGAATCTACATCGTGCAGGTCGACGATGGAGGTACCTATTTCCTGTCCGTGAGATCCGGCTACGGCGGCGGCCGCCTCCAGGCCGGCGACCTGTACGGCCTTTACGGCGGAGAAACGGCACAGCCGATCACCGTGAAACGGCATGAGGTCACGAAGGGAATAGACGTCCGGGTCGGACACTTCGCCGACAACCGGCCGGAATAGCGGCGCCCCTCATCAGACTGCGCGCCTCGCAATATTGATCCCCCGAACCGTGTAATTCGCTGGCGGACACGCAGCGGTTCAATGCGGGGGGGGAATCGACAGAATCCTCCATCCTGCCCCGGCTGGGGATTCAGGATGGAGGGCGTCCGACCGTCACGACCGGCACAGACAGTGCAACACAGTATTGAGTGGTCCGTCCGCCGCACGGTGAGACCAATGATCCAGGGGCGGACAAGTCCTATTCGCCTTACAGGCGTACATCGCCTGTAACAGACCGAGGAGAGTGGAATGAATCATGTAACGACACCGAGGCCCGCCGGCCGCACGGTAGCAATGCTTCTGCTGTGCGCCGCGCTGGTCGTGGCCTGGGCGGGCTTTGCCTCTGCGGATGACACGGCTCCGAAAGATGTCAAGGCGTCCGGGCAGGACCTGGCGGACCTGAAACAGGCCCTCGCCCGGTACAAGAATACCAACGTCATCCTCGTGACGCTGCAGTGCCTCCGTCCCGACCACATGGGGATCGGCGGATACAAGCGCGACACGACCCCCAACCTGGACCGGGTGGCAAAATCGTCGGTGCTGTTCGAAAACTCCATCGCCAACGCGAACCTGACCCCCATCGCCATGATGGCGGCGCTCACGGGTCAATACCCGCGCGTGAACGGCATGATCGCCTTCGATGTCGCCAAGGATTCGGTTTCCGCGCGCACGATGCCGGAGATCCTCAAGTACTACGGCTATTCGACGGCGGCGGTGCTCACCTCGCCGGAGTTCTTCCTCCGGTTCGACAGCGCATCGGGCAAGATGATCGACCTGCGCGACGTCTTCTCGCGGCCGTTCGACGAATACATCACCTCCCACCGCCGCGGCAGGTCGTCCCTGCGGGTGCTGCCGACCCAGTCGCTCGACTGGCTGGAGCAGAACAAGAACAAGAAGTTCTTCCTCTGGATCGGCACCGGCAACATGCACCCGCCGTACGCCGCGACGGTGCCCGAACCGGAAAAGTCCATGTACGACCCTCCGGGCTACACGCCGTTCTGGACGAAGTACTTCCCCGTTTCCGGAAACGAAGGCGGCCCCGAGGACCCCACGATCGACATCCTGATGCGGATCTGGCAGGGCGATTATTACGAGGGGTTCCAGCCGGTCCATCGCCTGACGCCGGATGACAAGGCGTACATCGCCGGCCGCTACGATGCGGGAGTCCATTACGCCGACGAGTTCATCGGCCGGCTGATGGATACGCTTGAAAAGACCGGCCTCCTGAAAAACTCCATCATCATCTTCTATTCGGTCCACGGCAAGGCGCTGGGGGAACACAAGACCTTCATCAACTACGACCTTCAGGAATCGGTCCTGCGGAACCTGCTGCTCATCCGCTTCCCCGACGGCAAGTACGCCGGCAAGCGCATTACCGACCAGGTCCAGGGGATCGACCTGTTGCCGACACTGCTCTCCTACCTGGGGATACCCGTTGCGGCGGACCAGCAGGGCACCGACCTGATGCCGCTGGTCCGGGGAGACAAGGGGGCAAAGGGGGATGACTTCGTCTTCATCGACCGGATTCCCTGGTGGGAACACTGGATGAGCCGGTACTTCCTCGACTACAAGTTCCACGATAACCAGCTGCCGAATCACCCGCCGTCCGAGAACAAGCCGCTCGTCGCGTACGAGAACATGCTGCAAAAGGAGCTGCCGCTCGATGCCTACCCCCCCGGCGACATCGCCGTGCGGACGCTCCACTGGAAACTGATCCTCAGAAAGTATCCCGAGCTGCTCGAGAAGGTGTCGTGGTTCCGGTTCATCACCGGCACCACCATTCCCGTCGACAAGGTTGAGCTGTACGACCTGTCGAAAGACCCGCTTGAGACCCGCAACGTCGCGTCCGAACACCCGGAGATCGTGGCGCGGTTGAAGGCGAAACTGATGGCATGGGACGCCGCCGTGGAAAAGAGGAAGAAGGCGTACCGCGGCACGAAGATGCAGCACTACATCATCCCCTATCCATGAGAGATAACTGCCGTATGCACAAGACCGTTCTGACACTCCTCGTGGCGGCCCTCCCCCTCATCCTGCCCGGCGGAACTCTCCGCCCGGCGGCGGCCGCCGTCACCGCGACCGTTGCCCAGTCCGTGCCGCAGCAGGACCGGGAGAACGGTCCGCCGGACGATCTCGAAGGGGGGATGAAGGCGCCGCTGGGGGGGGGGAGATCGATCCGGCCGGAAAAGAAGCCCGGGACCTACCTGGTCAGAACCATCTGGAAGGATTCGCCCCTGCCGGAGGTCCGGGTCGCCTGGTACCGCCAGATGGAAGACACCGAGCCGGCATTGTACGGGGAGACCATCCGGTTCGGGACGACGGAATTTCACCCCCCCTCCGGCTCGTACTACCTGACGGCCGAATGGCGCCCCGATGGCGACTACAAGCGTCCCCTCAGGCCGGGAGACCGTTTTGCGTGGCTCGGAAAGAATCCGCTGCTCGTTTCGACGGCGGCGGGCGGCGAGATCTCACTGATCCTGGATGAGATTCCGTCCGCGCCCCCGCCACCCGCCACCCCCGGCACCGGCATCTTCGGACGGGTAACCGACGACGGTGCCCCCAAGGCCGGCGTCGGCGTCTATGCCTATGCCAACGCCGACTCGGGTTTCAAGGGAAACGATTACAAGGCGATGGTGCGCACGAACGCGCAGGGTGAATTCTCGCTCCCCCTCCCACCGGGCAGATACTACCTCCTGGCCCGCCTCCGGACCGATGGCAAGGTAAACCTCGGCCCGCTGCACCGGGGTGACCTGCTCGGCTATGACCCGGCGAATCCGGTCACGGTTATAAAAGGAACACAGACGTCAACGGCAATTCCAATGACCAGACTCGTCATGGCGAAATCCCTCGACGAATCCAGCTACTCGCACGCGGGCGTGATCGAGGGACGGATCGTCGACCGGAACGGTCGGCCGGTCGAGGGGGCCTACGCGGCGCTCTACATGAACGAAAAGATGATCGGACGCCCCGACTTCCGGTCGGAGCCGACCGGTCCCGACGGGAGTTTCCGGATGTACGTGCCGGTCCCCGGCAGGTTCTACCTGGGGGCACGGAGCGGATACGGCGGCGCCCCCCCCGTCGGGGGCTGGTCGGGGAGCTGGAGCGGAAGCGCCGACCACGCGATCATCATCCGGCCGGAGGAGGTCCGTTCCGCCGTCGAGATCGTCGTCGATCGTGTCACGGAATTGAAAAAGCCCAAACGTTGAGTCACCCGTGCCGCTATCGACATCGTCCTGTCCCAAACAGAAAAAGCCCGGCTCGTCCGGGCTTTTTCGCAACAGTTCGTAGATTACCGCTAACTCAGAACAGCGAGAACTTGATATAACGCCGCGGGTTCTCCTTCACATCCTTCACCAGCGCGTCCAGATCATTTGCGGTGCGGTTCATCCGGTCGTACAGCTCCTGCTCCTTCACGAGCTTGCCGGCGGTACCCTCTCCCCGGTTGATGCGGGCGGTGATCTCTTCCAGCGACTTCAGCGAACTGTCGGCCCGGTCAAGAAGGGTGACCGCCTTGTCGTAGAACTCACGGTTTCCGATGAGCCGGCCGATGGTGCTGTTGTCGGAGGCGAGCTTGTCGTTCAGCAGCTGCACCGAGTCCATCGCCTTCTCACCCTTTGACGCCACGGAGACGAGCTTGTCGTAGAGCTGCCGGTCGTGGATGAAACTGTGGAGCGACCCTTCCGACGACTGCAGGTCGTGCACCGCCCGGTCCGCATCGTTCAGGAGCGCCATGAGCCGGTGGTACGGTTCGTCGCTCCGGTACAGCTTGCCGAGGGTCCCCTCCCCCCGGTTGATGGAGCCGGCGAAGGCGTGCAGGTCCCCCGTCACCAGCACCAGGTTGTCGTACAGCTTCGCATCGTGGGTGAGCCGGCCCAGCGACCCCTCCCCCCTGTCCATCTTGTCCATGATGGTGTTCATCCGGTCGAAGGCGCTTCCCGCCTTCTGCATCACCTCGTCCAGCTGGGGAACGTGGCCGCCGTACAGGTATCTGCCGGGGGGCTCGACCGGCTGCCTGCCGGGGGTGATATCCACGTATTTCTCCCCCATGAGGCCGCGGGTCTTGACGGTGATGACCGAGTCCCTGCCGATTCGCTTCAGCGCCTCCCGGTCCACCTGCAGCACCACCTCCACGTCGTTGCTCCGCTCCCCGGCGAGGAACCGGATGTCGGTGACGACCCCGACCCCGACGCCGGCCAGCCAGACGGGCGCCCCTTCCTTCAGCCCCGCCACGTCGGTCATGATGACCGAAAGTTTCCCTTTGGGGACGAAGAACCGGGTCTTCTCCCCCATCATGAGGATGCCGCCGGCCGCAAACAGAAGGGCCATGACGATGAAGATGCCGACCTTCACCTGCGCCCAGGCAAGGTTGTCGCTCCGTTTCATGGTCTGTCACCTCTTGAGATACTCATACCACTAAAAGCATTCAGGTCCACGAAAGACACGAAATTGCACGAAAGTATTAAACTCCCTCCCCTTGAAGGGGGAGGAACCTTCAATCTGCATCAACATCCATGAATGATTTTTTCGTGTCCTTTCGTGTCGTTCGTGGACAAATCCTTTTACCCGCGCCCCGCAAAAAGCGACGCCTCCGTGGGCTGCAGGAACTCCCGGATCGCCGGATCGTCGGTGGCGAGCATCTCCTCCTCCGTCCCCTCGAAGACGAGCCGCGCCTCGTGGAGAAAGGAGAACCGCTGGGAGACGGCAAAGGCGGTGGCCAGGTCGTGGGTCACCATGAGGGTCGTCTTCCCCTCCCGCTGCAGCCGCAGCATCAGGTCCTGGATGTTGTAGACCCCCATGGGATCGAGCCCCGTGGTCGGCTCGTCGAAGAAGATGTAGGTCGGGTCCGCCGCCAGCGCCCGGGCGATGGCCACCCGCTTCTTCATCCCGCCGGACAGCTCCGCCGGGTACAGGTCGAGGGCCGACTCCAGTCCCACGAACCCCAGCTTCTCCCGCACCACCGTCTCGATCTCCTTCTCCGACAGCTTACCCGCCTCGAAGAGCCGGTACCCCACGTTCTCCCCCACCGTCATGGAGTCGAAGAGCGCCCCCCCCTGGAACACGATGGCGATATGGCTGCGGGCAGCCCTGAGCGCCGCCTCGCTCCCCTCCAGCGGCACCCCGTCGATGGAGATGTTCCCCGCATCCGGCGGGATCAGTCCAAGGAGGAGCTTCAGGATCGTGGTCTTCCCCGCGCCGGAAACCCCGAGGATGGTGCGGTTCACACCCGGCTGCAGCTGCAGGTCGAACGCCTCCAGGATCTTCCGCCCCCCCACCTTATAGGAGACCTTTTCCATGATGATGCCGGCTTCTTCGGCCACTATCTTTGCTCCTTTACTGCTTAAATACTTTTGCCACAGAGGACACAGAGGTTACAGAATAACAAGCCCGGCGTGAAAAACTCTCCATGTCAACTTTATTATTGGTCGTTTTCAGTTCGTTCTGCTGTTAAAGCCTCCCTAAGTACTTCTTGCTCTAGAAACGCCTTTCTAGCATGACTTCCGAGATGTTTTAACAGAATCTGTTTTTTGTCCTCGTAACAACCCTCTTCATCCCAAACTGCATGGAGAATAATTGAAAAATCTTCAAACAACCCATAGTTTAAGATTTCCTTCGACTCATTATCTGCTTCTTCGTAAAGGTTTTCCATCAGTGTTGCAAGAGTCGACGAGAGAGAGGATTCATAAATAATTTCATCAAGCACATATCCTGCAAGTTCAGTCATATCGTTGTAATGTCCATTGTCGCCTTCCCACCGCGCCAGATAGGTATTCCAATCGCTCTGACGATGCGGCAAAACGGCCATCAATTTCCCAATAATGTCACCAGACTTGATCATAATTTCGTATTAACAGGTATCCAATGAACCTGAAAGCATCTCCAGCTTTTCCTCTGTGCCCTCTGTGGTTAAAGCTTTTGCAACCTACCGAAACGCAATAAACAGCTTCGTCAGAAAAAAGTCCGACACGAGGATCAGCACCGACGACAGCACCACCGCCTTCTTCACCGCATTCCCCACCCCCTCGGCACCACCGCGGGTCTGCAGCCCCACGTAGCAGCTGATCATGCAGAAGATGGTGCCGAAGACCATCGGCTTCACCACCCCCTCGGCCAGGTCCTGGGGCACCATGAACTGGGAGAGGGACTGCCAGTACATGATGATGTTGATGTCGTAGTTGGAGGAGATGAGGAAGCCGCCGGCGAGCGCCACCGCGTCGGTGACGACGGCCAGGAGCGGCAGGGAGATGAGGGTCGCCTTGAGCCGCGGGGTGACGAGCCGCTTGACGATGTCGGTCCCCTCCACCCGCATGGCGTCCACCTGCTCGGTGACCACCATGGTCCCCAGCTCGGCGGTGATGGCAGAGCCCACCCGGCCGGTGACCATGAGGGCGGAGAGCACCGGCCCCATCTCCTTCACCATGGAGACCGCCACCATCCCCCCCACGTAGCTCGTGGCGGCGAAGGGTTTCAGCTGGATCACCGCCTGCAGCGCCATGACCATCCCCGTGAACATCCCGGTGAGGATGACGATGAAGAGCGACCCGACGCCGATCTTGTCCAGCTGGGTGGTGAATTCGCGATAGTAGAAGGGACGGCGGAACAGGGACACGAAGGCCCGCAGGGCGAGTGCGAAGAACGCCTGGATCTCGAAGAAGAAACCTTTCAAGCTGTTTTCGATGAGGATGAGGGGCATAATAAAGTCAGGCTCAAGGCTCAGGGCGCAAGGCCCGAGGCAGGCAGGTTTTCCCTGTGCCCTGCGCCTTGTGCCATGTGCCCGGGTTTATTTCAACGCCGCGGCGAGGACCTCCCGCACGTCTTCCGCGAAGATGAACTCCAGCTCCTTCTTCACGTCCGCGGGGATATCCTCCAGACCTTCCCGGTTGCGGGCCGGCACCACGAGCCTGGTGACCCCGGCGCGGCGGGCGGCCAGCGCCTTTTCCTTCAGACCGCCTATGGGGAGGACCCGGCCGGTGAGGCTGATCTCGCCGGTCATGGCCACGTCGCGCCGGGCGGGACGGCCGGTCATGAGCGACACGAGCGCAGTGACCATGGTGACCCCCGCCGAGGGGCCGTCCTTGGGGATGCTCCCCGCCGGCACATGGATATGGATCGTCGTGTTGTCGAAGCCCTCTTCGGGGATCTGCAGCTCTTTGGCATTGGCCCGCACGAACGACAGGGCGGCCCGGGCCGATTCCTTCATGACGTCCCCCAGGGAGCCGGTGAGGATCAGTTCCTCCTTGCCGTGCATCCGGGTCGCCTCCACGAACAGGATGTCGCCGCCGGTCTCGGTCCAGGCGAGCCCGGTGACCACCCCGACCCGGTCGTGCTCCGCCTGCACCTCGTCGTAGAACTTGCGCGGCCCCAGGAACTCCTCCACCAGCTCCGGCGTGATCGTCGTGCGGGCGGGTTTCCCCTGGGTGATCTCCTTGGCGATCTTGCGGCAGACGGAGCCGATGGTGCGCTGCAGGGTGCGGACCCCCGCTTCGCGGGTGTAGCTGCCGATGATCCGCGCCACCGCGGCCTTTTCGAAGACGGGGGTGACGGCGGAGAGGCCGTTCTCCTCGATCTCCCGCGGGATGAGGAACCGGGAGGCGATATGCATCTTCTCCTCCGTCGTATAGCCGGAGAGGGTGATGATCTCCATCCGGTCCCGAAGCGCCGAGGGGATCGGGTCCAGCTGGTTGGCGGTGGTGATGAACATGACGTTCGTCAAGTCGAACGGCACGTCCAGGTAGTGGTCGGTGAACGAGAAGTTCTGTTCCGGGTCCAGCACCTCCAGGAGCGCACTTGCCGGGTCGCCGCGGAAGTCCAGCCCGATCTTGTCCACCTCGTCCAGCATGAAGACCGGGTTGTTGGAGCCGGCCCGATAGATCTCCTGGATGATCCGCCCCGGCAGAGCCCCGATGTAGGTGCGCCGGTGGCCGCGGATCTCCGCCTCGTCCCGCATCCCCCCCAGCGACTGGCGGATGAACTTCCGCCCCAGCGCCCGGGCGATGGACTTGCCGAGGCTGGTCTTCCCCACCCCCGGAGGGCCGACGAAGCAGAGGATCGGCCCCTTCATCCGCTCCCGCAGGGTGCGCACCGCCAGGAATTCCAGAATGCGGTCCTTCACCTTTTCAAGCCCGTAGTGGTCCTCGTTCAGCACCGCCTCGGCGGCGTTGATGTCGCCGCTGTCGGTCGTTCCCGTCTGCCACGGCATCCCCGCCAGGTAGTCCAGGTAGGTGCGGGAGACGGTGTACTCCGGCGAAGACGGGTTGATCCGCTCCAGCCGCTTCAGCTCCTTGTCGGCGATCTTGCGCACATCGGAAGGCATCTGCGCATCCTCCACCCGCTGGCGCAGCTCGTTCATCTCACTGGTCCTGGAGTCATCCTCTCCCAGCTCTTCCTGGATATGCTTCATCTGCTCCCGCAGGATGTAGTCCTTCTGGGTCTTGCCGACCTTCTTGGTCACCTCCGCCTGGACCTCTCCCTTCACCTGCAGCCGCTGCACCTCGGTGGAGAGGTACATGTAGACTTTTTTGAGCCGCTCCAGGGGGTCGATGGTCTCCAGCACCTCCTGACGCTCCTCCACGGAAAGGGTGACGTAGAGCGCCACCAGGTCCGCCAGCCGGGCCGGGGTCTCGATATGGTCGATCATCTTCATGACGTCTTCCGGCAGGGGGCGGCCGTAGGAGAGGGCGATCTTCAGGAGGGCGTTCAGGCTCTGGACGAGCGCCTCGGAGACGGGGGAACGTTCGCCGAACTCGCGCTCCAGCCCGACCCGCGCGCGCAGGTAGGGGCGTTCCTCCACCACCTCGTCCAGCCTGATCCGGCTGAGCCCCTCCAGCGTGACCCGCGCCCCGCCCTCCGTGAGTGTCTTGTACTGGGAGATGCGGCAGATGGTGCCGATGTCGTAGATATTCTCGGAGACCGGCTTCGACTTGCCGGGCCGGAGGGTGAAGAGCGCAATCAGGTGATCGGACGAATCGGAGGCGGCGCGAAACGGTTCCAGCTCGTCCGCACGCAGGTAGAGGGAGATCAGCATGAACGGAAACGCCACCTGGTCGGAAAGCGGGTAGACGGGAACGGTATCGGGTACGACGAGAGATATGGTATCGGGCATCTGCGCCACTCCTTGACTGGCCGTGTCCGGCGGTTCGGCAGCGTCCGGACGGTCATCCCATACTACCAGCAAAACCCCGCCTGTCAAGGAACGGGGGACGGCGCCGGACCGCCCGAGGCGGCTACTGGAGGCTCTCCCACTCACCGTACAGCGTCGCGATGCGGGCGGCCAATGCGGCGTGTTCGTCGCCGCCGCGCCGGGCCTTCTCCGGATCGCTGAAAAACGCCGGATCGGCCATCTGCCCCTCCAGCTCCCGCAGTACCTCCTCCAGCGTGCCGATCTCCTCCTCCAGCTCCGCCGAGCGCTTCAGGCGACCTCGCTCGTCACGCTGCCGCCGCTTTTCCTCCTCCCGCTGCCGCTGGCGCTCCTCTTTCGAAAGGGGCTCGGCGCGCAGGGCACCGGGCGCGGCGGAAACCTCCGGGGTGTCGGCGGCCGGCGCGCAGGCCGGTTCCCCCTTCTTCGCCAGGTAGTACTCGTAGTCGCCGTAGTAGGAGGTGAGCGCCCCCCCCTCCACCTCCACGACCCGGGTGGCGAGGCCGTCGATGAAGTGCCGGTCGTGGGAGACGAAGACCACGGTGCCGGAGAACTGCCGGAGCGCCTCCAGGAGCACCTCCTTGCTGAACAGGTCCAGGTGGTTGGTCGGCTCGTCCATGAGGAGCAGGTTGGAGGGGCGCAGGAGCATCTTGGCCAGGGCGAGCCGGTTGCGCTCGCCGCCGGAGAGGACCGCCACCTTCTTGTGGATGTCGTCGCCACAGAAGAGAAACGCCCCTAGGATGTCCCTGAGCTGCGGCACCGCGTCGAACGGGGCGTCGGCGTACAGCTCCTCGTAGGCGGTGCGGCTGGCGTTCAGGGTCTGGGACTGGTCCTGGGCGAAGTAGTCCCGCACCACGTTGTGCCCGACGGTCACCGTCCCCGCCTGGTGCTCGCCACCCGCCAGAATCCGCATGAGGGTGGACTTGCCGGCGCCGTTGTGGCCGACGAGGGCGATCCGCTCCCCCTTCTCCACCGTGAGCGCGATCCGGTCCAGGACCGTCTTGTCGCCGTAGGCGCGGGTGACCCCGGACAGCTCCATGACGGTGCGGCCGCTCTTGGGGGGCTCGGGGAACCGGAACCGGATCTTTTTCCGCTCCGGCGGCAGGACGATCCGCTCGATCTTCTCCAGCTGCTTGATCCGGGACTGCACCAGCGACGCCTTGTCCGCCTTGTACCGGAACCGCCGGATGAAGTCCTCCATCTTCTCGATCTCGTCATCCTGGCGGTGCTTGGCCTCCCGGAGGGCCGAGACCCGCTCCTCGCGCAGGACGAGGTAACGGCTGTAGTTGCAGTGGTAGTCGGAGATCGTGTGGTTCCAGACCTCGGCAATGCGGGAGCAGACCTGGTCCAGGAAGAACCGGTCGTGGGAGACGAGCATGACCGAGTAGGGATAGGCGCACAGGTATCCCTCCAGCCAGTTGCGCGCCTCGATGTCCAGGTGGTTGGTCGGCTCGTCCAGAAGGAGCACGTTCGGCTTCTGCAAAAGGAGCTTCGCCAGGGCGATCCGCATCTGCCAGCCGCCGGAGAACTCGCCGCAGTCCCGCTCCCAGTCGGTCGGCAGGAAGCCGAGACCGGCGAGCACCGTCCCCACTTCCGCCTCCATGGTGTAGCCCCCTTTCAGCCGGAACTCCTCCTGGAGGGAACCGAACCGGTGCAGGAGCTCTTCGTGGTCCGGGGCATCGGCGGGAGAGCTCTCCAGCCGGCGGGTGAGCTCCGCCAGCTCGTGCTCGATCGCCTGCAGTTCCACGAGCGCGCTCTGGGTCTCGGCGAACAGCGTCCGTCCCCGGGAGACGATGCCGTCCTGGGGGAGGTACCCCACCGTCGCCCCCCGGGCGAACTGGAGTGTACCGTTGGAGGGCTCGATCTGCCCGGCGATGATCCGCATGAGGGTGGACTTGCCGGCGCCGTTTTCCCCGACGAGGCCGACCCGTTCCCCCTTTTTCAGATGCCAGTCGATGGAGACGAAGAGCGGTCTGCCCGCGAAATCCTTGGAGAGCTGCTGGAGATGAAGCATGAAGTTCCCTATGAGTAAGAATTGGCCGTGCGTGGCATCCGCATTGTAGGAGGAGGAAAACACCTTTGTCAAACGGTTGGTTCATCAGCCTGCGGCGCAGGAACAGAACGCCAGAATGACTACGGCACAGGACATCGGAAACGTCCCACAGGGATAAACAAACATTGGAAAGCCAATGGTTGACACACCAACGGGGAGTGGACTATGATGCCTTTAATGTCATGTCACCGTGCAGATCCCATACGATACGTCGACCTCCCCCGTTTCCCCGCCGGTCACGAGCCATTCCTTCCGCCACCATGGCCGAACCTGTTGCGAACCATGCCTCACGGCGGCAGGTGCCGCCTGCCGTCTGCCCCGACGGCCCGGGGAAAGGCGGACCGTGCCTCCCGTGCGACGCGATCCGCACGCAGCAACCATACGAACCATGACCGTGTCCGCAGTTGATATACGGCAACCGGCAGTGATGCGGAAAGCCGACGCCGTCATCCTGACGCTCCTCGTCATCGCCGGGGTCGCCATCCGGTTCTACCTGCTCCGGTTCCATGACGTCATCTCCGCCGACGGCACCGCCTACGTCGGGGCGGCCCGGGCACTCGGCCGGGGCAACGTCGGCCCGCTGAGCACCTACGGCCTCTACCCCGCCCTGATCTGGCTGTTCAGCCTGCCGGGTTTCGATCCGGAGGCAACGGGACGGGTTATGTCGGTTCTGTTCGGCGGTCTGCTGGCCGTACCGGTCTACCTGCTGGGGAGGGAACTCTTCTCCCGCAGCACCGCCCTGGCCGCATGCATCGCACTCCTCGCGTGGCCCTCGCTCCTCAACTGGTCGTGCGAGGTGATGACCCAGGCGACCTACACCTTTTTCACCCTCGCCGGGTTCTACGGCGTCTGGAAAACGGTGAAATCGCGATCCGCGGGGTGGGGAGCCGCCGCCGGCACCCTGCTCGGCCTGGCCTTTCTGACCCGCCCCGAGGGGCTGTTGCTGGCGCTGGCGGTGCCGCTGCCGCTCCTCTGGGGAGAACGGCGCACGGTACGAACGCTCATGCGCCCCCTGGCGGCCTACGCCGCGGCATCGGCCGCCCTGTTCGGCATGAACATGGTGCTGCTGCACCAGGCAACCGGCTCTTGGGAGCTCTCGGCCAAGACCTCCTCCGCGCTCACCGACGCCCTGAGCGGTTACCTGCAGATCCCGGACCTGAACTACATCCCCGGGATGAAGTCCGCCGGGTACCTCGACATCATCCGGGATTACCCGGGATTCGTCTGGAGCAACAGCAGGAATAATCTCGTCGACCTCTGGCACAGCTTCGCTCCGCGCCTCCTCTGGGTTCTGGCGCTTGCGGGGCTGTGCGCAAGACGGATCGACACGGCGATCGGGGGAAGTCGCCTGTTCCTGCTGGCCACCTTCTCTCCGCTTCTCGTCATCATCGTCTTCTATTACATCGGGCCGGAGTACACCCAGCCGTATATCCCGGTGTTCCTGCTCCTGGCGGCGGAAGGTGCCGTACGTCTCGAACGGATTGCCGCGGAGAAGCTGAAGGCGCTGCCTGACAGAATCCGGAAGCCATGGTCCGCGCACACCCCCGCCACCCTTGCGGCATCCGCAGTTCTTGCCGTAACGCTTTTGATCGGCCAGATCCCCGCAGGCACCGCCGGCGCCTACCGGCCGTCCGACGACGACGGCCGGCGTGACCAGAAGAACATCGGTCTTTTGCTGAAGCAGTATCTCCCCCCGGGAAAGATCATGACCCGCTGGGCCCGTATCGCCTATTACGCAGATCGCGACTGGGTGTCGATCCCCCAGGCGGATTTCGACACGATCATCCGGACCGCCCACAAAAACGGGGCACGGTACCTGATCGTCGACGGCGGCCTGCCGGATATCCGTCCCGACCTGGCCATCCTCGCCTCCGGCCTCGATCCTGAGGGGCCGACGCACTCCCTCCGGATCTTCGACAACGGCATGGCAAACGACGCGGAGTTCCGCCTCTACCTCAGCTATCTCTCCCCCTCCAGCATGGGGGTCAAGGTCTTCGAGCTGCGCTGAACCATGAAACCGTCAGGCAAAGGAGCCGTCGTGATCAGGCTGTCCATCGTCATACCGGTCTACAACGCCGAACAGACCATCGAGTCGCTCTGCAGGACCCTCATCGACCTCTACGGCGAGCGGTACGTCCTGGAGATCATCCTGGTCAACGACTACAGCCGGGACAGCAGCGACGTCATCTGCCGGCGCCTCCACGAGGAGCACGACGGGGTCATCCGGTACATCCGGCTGGCCAAAAACTTCGGGGAACACAACGCCGTCATGGCAGGTCTCAATTTCGTCACCGGCGACTACTGCGTCATCATGGACGACGATTTCCAGAACCCTCCCGAAGAGATTGCCACCCTTATGGAGGAGATCGAGAAGGGGTACGACGTAGTCTACTCCTACTACGACGCAAAGAACGACCCGTTCTTCCGCAACCTGGGAAGCAGGTTCAACGACGCCATGGCGAACCTCATCCTGAAGAAGCCCGCCGACCTGTACCTCTCCAGCTTCAAGATCATGAACCGGTTCACGGTGGAACAGATCACGAAATACCCCGGTCCCGACCCGTACATCGACGGGATCATCCTGCGGGTGACCGCCGCCATCGGCAAGGTGCAGGTGCGGCACAGCCGGCGGGAACAGGGCCGGTCCGGCTACACCCTCGGCAAACTTGTCTCCCTCTGGGGAAACATGATCGTCAGCTTCTCGCTGATCCCGCTGCGATTTCTGGGGTTTTGCGGCATAATCCTGACGCTGTACGGCATCGCGCTCGGTGTGGACAGGCTTGTAGCCCTCGCCTTGACGTCGATACCAGACCCGTCGGATCTGGAAATCACGCAGGCATCTGACGCATTCTTCCGGGGAATCCAGTTGCTCGCCACGAGCATCGTCGGCGAATACGTGGGAAGAATCTTTCTGCTGTCACGCCAGGACCCGCAATACATCATTCGCGATGCGCTTACCGGACGGAAGTATCCCCGTGTCATGCGACCGACCGAGCATCAGGAACAGGAATACCATGACCATTCAGCATGATATCGAACAGCTGAGAGAGCTGCTCTTGTCGCTGTCTGCGGACACCCCGCCGTCGGGGGCACCGCTCTTCCCCGGCTTCGACCGGGAGACCCTCGTGGAGGTATTCATATCCCGCACGGTCCTCCATGCCCACACCCCCGACGACGAACTGGACGCATGGATCGAACGGAAGCGACAGGCCTCACGCCTGTCGACGGAGCGGGTGCCGCTGGACCGGATCGACCAGTGGCGGATCGATCCCGCAACGGGCAACATCGGGCACGAAACGGGCCGGTTCTTTACCCTTACCGGGCTTGCGGTGCGCCACCGCTCCGGTAACGGAGAGATCGAGTGGGACCAGCCGATCATCGACCAGCCGGAGGTGGGGATACTGGGGATACTGGCGGCACACATCGACGGCATCCTCCATTTCAGCCTCCAGGCCAAGGAGGAGCCGGGCAACATCGGCGCGGTCCAGCTCTCCCCGACCGTGCAGGCCACCTACAGCAACTACACCCGCGCCCACGGCGGGGCGCTTCCGCCGTTCGTGGAGCTTTTCCTCGACCCGCCCCGGGATCGGGTTCTCTACGCCAAGCTGCAGACGGAGGACGGGGGGCGGTTCCTGTACAAGTCGAACCGCAACATGATCGTTCTTATGGACGACGACGCCCCCCGCGAGCTGCCCGACGGTTTCATCTGGCTCACCCTGCGCCAGATCCGCCGGATGATCCTGCAGGACAACCTGGTGAACGCCTGCGCCCGCAGCGTGCTCTCCTGCCTGCTCTGACCCATGACCCGAGGTACCGCATGAACCGATTCAGCACCATGTCCCTCACCACCCTCGTGAACGATCCCGCCTTTTCGGAGGCGCTCGACTGGTATTCCGGCTACTACATCCACCGGCACGACCAGAACGCCCTCGCCGAGACGGTGCAGTGGATCGACGACCAGAAGGCGGGCAACCATATCCAGAGAAAACGGATCGGACTGAACGAACTGGAGGAGTGGCGGATGGACGATACGGGGGCCTTCCGGCACCGTGACGACCGTTTCTTCCGGATCATCGGCATCGAGATCCTCTCCAAGGCGCGGGAGGTGATGTACTGGAGCCAGCCGATCCTCGCCAACACGGAACCGGGGGTCATCGGCCTCCTCATGAAGCGTAAGGGGAAGCGCCGCTGGTTCCTCATGCAGGCGAAGTCGGAACCGGGCAACAAGACGACGGTCCAGCTGGGACCGACGGTCCAGTTCACCCCGGTCAACTACTTCGGCAACGAGAAGCTCAAAAAACCGTTTCTGTTCGACGAGTTCGCGACGGACGGCGCATACCCGGTGATCCACGAAAGCTGGCAGGCGGAGGAAGGGGCCCGCTTCTTCCAGGAGAAGCACCTGCACCGGATCAAGCTCCTCCCGGAAGGGGCGGAGCTGGAACTGCCGCCGGATTTCCGGTGGCTCACGGACAACCAGGTCCGCTTTTTCCTCCAGATGGGGGACACGGTCAACTCCTGCGCCCGGAGCATCCTGGCATGTCTCGTGTAGGGACACGGCCGGCGCGGATCGGCATCCTCGGCTGTTCCGACATCGCCTCCCGCCGGTTCATCCCGGCGCTGCTGGCGACACCCCGGGCGCGCCTTTCGGGGGTTGCCAGCAGCTCCCCCGAGCGTGCCGCCCGGTTCGCCGCGGGCGCCTCCTGCCGGGCGTTCGACTATCGGGGGCTCGTGGATGCCCCGGAGATCGATCTGATCTACCTCTCCCTTCCGAACCACCTGCACGAGGAATGGACGCTGGCGGCACTTGAGAAAGGAAAGCACGTCATCTGCGAGAAGCCGCTCGGGCTCGACCCGGCCTCCGTGGAACGGATGACGGCGGCAGCGGAGGAGCGGGGGCTCCTCTTGTACGAAAACCTCACGTATCTGCACCACCCTCTCCTGGCGCGGGTCAGTGAGGCGCTCCCGGAGATCGGCCGGATCAGGACCCTGCGCGTCGTCTTCGGCTTCACCCTGCGCGATTCCGGCAACTTCCGGCTCGACCCGGCGCGGGGGGGCGGTGCGTTCCACGACCTGTCCCGCTACCCGTTGAGCGCCGCGCTCCGGTTCCTGGACGGGGAGCCGGAAAGCTTCACCGGGGTGGCCTTCGAGAATAACGGACTCGTCACCGGGATGCACGGGTTTGCCCTCTCCTCCCGGCAAGAGCTCTTTTCCTTCGGCATCGACTTCGCCCAGCAGTATCATTCGTTCTACGAACTGGTGGGGGAAAGAGGACGCATCCGGGTGGACCGTGCCTTCACCCCGCCGGCGGAGATGGCGGTGCCGGTGCAGATGGTCTGCGGCACGGAGGATCGGTCGTTCACCGTCCCCGCCACCGACCAGTTCCGGCTGATGATCGAGGCCGTCTGCGGCATGATCGCCGCAGACGGCGACTTCCGCGAGTCCCACGCCCGCAACCGCCGGCTGGCTGAGCTGGCGGAGCAGCTCCGTACCGGCTGCACTGTCGTCGAGCGGGACTGAATCTCTTCAAGGAGCAGCATGTGATACGCAACTGGCAGTACCTGGACGACTACGAGAAGCACCGCGCCGAGATCCTCGCCGCCGTGGACCGGGTCTTCTCCTCCGGCCGGCTGATCCTGGGCCGGGAGGTGGAGAGCTTCGAGCGGGACTTCGCCTCCTTCTGCGGCGTCCCCTTCGGTATCGGCGTCAACTCGGGCACCGACGCCCTCTTCCTCGCCCTGAAGGCGCTGGGGGTCTCGGCGGGGGACGAGGTGATCACCGTCTCCAACACCGCCGTCCCCACCGTAGCGGCGATCCGCGCCGCGGGCGCAACCCCCGTCTTCGTGGATGTGGAGGAAGACACCTACCTCATGGACGTGACGCAACTGCCGGACGCCGTCACCGGCCGGACCGCCTGTATCCTGCCGGTGCACCTGTGCGGCCAGACCGTGGCGATGGAACCGCTTCTGGCGATCGCCTCAACCCGGCAGATCCCGGTGGTGGAGGACTGCGCCCAGGCGGCCGGCGCCACGTACCGGGGCAGGCGGGCGGGGAGCATGGGGGCGATCGGCGCCTTCTCCTTCTATCCCACCAAGGTGCTGGGGACGTTCGGCGACGCCGGCATGGCGGTGACGGCGGACGCGGCGCTCGCCGCCCGGCTCAAGCGGCTCAGGTTCTACGGCATGGAAGGGAGCTACTATTCGGAAGAGGAAGGGTACAACTCACGCCTCGACGAGGTCCAGGCGGCAATCCTGAACCTCAAGCTGCCTACTCTCGACGCGCAGGTAGAACGCCGCCGGGAGATTGCGGCACTCTACGCGGAAGGGCTCGCCGGGGTCGGCGACATCGCCCTCCCCGCGGTGCGGGACGGTCGCGAGCACCAGTTCTACCTCTACACGGTCCGCACCGGCCGGCGTGACGCGCTCATGCAGTTTCTCGCCGACCGGGGGATCGAGGCCCGCATCAACTACCCCACCCCGATCCACCTCATGCGCGGCTACCGGTTCCTCGGCTATGAGGCCGGCTCCCTGCCGGTGACGGAACGGCTCGCCGGCGAGATTCTGTCGCTCCCGATGTATCCCGGTCTTTCGGACGACGAGGCGGGTCGGGTGATTGAGGCGGTGCGCGCCTTCTTCGCAACGGGGACGCAAACGGCATGAACCCCCGCGAGTACGGCGTCATGTACGCGGCGGAGGAGCACCACTGGTGGTACCGCGGCCTCCACGACCTGGTGGTGCGAAGTGTGGCCGCCGAGCACCGGCACAAGGGTCCGCTTTCCATTCTGGACGCGGGGTGCGGCACCGGCCGGCTCTGCCAGCTCCTCGCCCCGTACGGCACGGTCAGCGGCTGCGACGTCTCCGACCTCGCCCTGGAGTTCTGCCGGAAGCGGGGGCTCGACCACGTGTTCCAGGCCGACCTGAACGACGCGGAACTGGGAGAAGAGCGGTACGACGTCATCACCTCCCTGGATGTCCTGTATCACACCGCCGTAACGGACGAGGCGCGGGTGCTCGACAGCTTCCGCCGCGCCCTGCGCCCCGGCGGGCTCCTCGTACTGAACCTCGTGGCGTTCGAGTTCCTCCGGAGCACTCACGACATCGCCGTCCACACCCGGCGCCGCTACACCCGCCCCGCCCTGGCGGAGATGCTGCGGCGAAGCGGTTTTACCGTGGAGAGCGCCACCTACCGCCACTGCCTGCTCTTCCCCCCCGTCGCCGCCTACCGGCTTGTGCGCCGGGCGCTGCACCGTGCCGCACCCGAGGAGACCGCATCGGACGTGAGCCTCCCCGCGCCGCTCGTGAACGGACTTCTGTGGCGGCTCTGCCTGCTGGAAAACCGCATCGTGCAGCACTGCCCGTTGCCGTTCGGCACATCCGTCTTCGCCGTCGCCCGCAGTGCGGATATTCCCCCCCACCATAGACGCTAAATCCCGCCCACCACGTTTTTCACGTGCATCTCACCTCCGTTCTGCTATAATTGCCGCGTTTTGCGCGAACCTTCTCCCCGCACGCCGGGGATTTAAGGATATACACACTCTGTATGGCCGGCACCGCGCGGGCAAATCCCGCCGCAGGTGCCGCCGTATGCCCGTTACGGGCGAAAGGATTCCTAACCTTATGTCAAAGAAGATGCTCATCAATGCGCTGCACCCGGAAGAGGCCCGGGTGGCGATCGTCGAGGACGGCCTCCTGGTCGACCTGGACATCGAGATCACCGGCAGCGAACAGACCCGCGGCAACGTGTACAAGGGGGTGGTGGTCCGGGTGGAACCGGGCCTGCAGGCCGCCTTCGTGGATATCGGCCTCAAGAAGCTCGGCTTCCTCCAGATGGGGGAGCTGCACCCCGACTACTGGCAGTGGCGCGACGACGTCCCCGAGGAGCAGCGAAAACGGCGTCCCCGCATCCAGGAGGTCTTACGCCGCGGCCAGGAGCTCATCGTCCAGGTGGAAAAGGGGGAACGGGACATGAAGGGGGCGGCGCTCACCTCCTATCTCTCCCTTCCCGGCCGTTACATGGTGCTCATGCCGGGGAGCGACTCCAACGGCGTCTCCCGCAAGGTGGAGTCGGAATCGGAAAGGAAGAAGCTGAAGGCGATGGTGGCGGCCATGGAGATCCCCGAGGGGATCGGCACCATCATCCGCACCGAGGCGCTGGGGAAGACCCAGGAGGAGCTGGACAAGGACCTCCACTACCTTTTGAACCTGTACGCAACCATCAAGGAGAAGGCCGCCGAGACCAAGGGGGCCGCCCTCGTCTACCAGGAGTCGGGACTGGTGATCCGCACCATCCGCGACTACTTCACCGCCGAGATCGACGAGGTGCTGGTGGACAGCAAGGACGTCTACCGCCAGACGAAGGAGTTCTTCCACGACACCCTCCCCGTCTACGAACATGTGGTGAAGCCCCACAAGGAGAAGCGTCCCATCTTCTCCAAATACCAGCTGGAAGAGCAGATCGACCTCATCTACGAGAAAAAGGTGCCGCTCAAATCCGGCGGGTCGCTGGTGATCGAACCGACGGAGGCGCTCGTCTCCATCGACGTCAACTCCGGCAAGTCCACCGGCGAGCGGGGGGTGGAGGACACCGCCTTCAAGACCAACATGGAGGCGGCCGAGGAGGTGGCTCGGCAGCTCCGGCTGCGCGACCTGGGCGGCCTCATCGTCATCGACTTCATCGACATGCGCGACCGCAAGCACAACGCCGACGTGGAGAAGACGCTGAAGGCGGCGCTGAAATCGGACAAGGCGCGGGTCACCGTGGGGAAGATCTCCCAGTTCGGGATGCTGGAGATGTCCCGCCAGCGGATCAGGCAGACGGTGAGCCAGGCGGTCTACTACGAGTGTCCCCACTGCGAGGGGCGCGGCCGGATCAAGACCGTCGAGGCGATGGGGATGGCCTTCCTGCGCAAGGTGCACGCCGCCGCCGCAAAGGGGACCGTCGCCGAGGTGCGGGGCGGGCTGCCGCTGGAGGTCGCCTACTTCCTCCTGAACCGCAAGAAACGGGAGCTGGCCCAGATCGAGACCGAGTACGACATCGAGGTGACGGTGAAGGGAAAACCGTCGTTCCTCATGAATCAGCTGGAGCTGGAGGTCACGAAACGGGAAAAGCCGCTCTCCATCGAACCGGTTGAGGAACAGAAGGCCGCTGCACCGGTGACGGCCGAACCGTCGGCGGAACTGCCCGTCGAGGCCGGCGAAGAGGGGAAGGGAAAGAAGAAGCGCCGGCGCGGCAAGAAAAAGAAGGGCGAGGGGGAGGGTGCGCACCCCGAACTGCCGACCGAAGAGGTCGCGGCGACAGGCGAGCCGCTGGAAGCCCCGGAACAGATGGAAGCCGGCGAGGCGACAGGCGACGGCGAAGCCGTGGAAGAAGAACACCACGCCGGGGAGCACAAGAAGAAACGGCGTCGCCGGCGGCGGCGCGGCAAGGGTGGCGCCGGAGCGGAGGCCGGGGAGCATGCGGACGCCGAAGCAGCAGGGAGCGTAACCGAACCGCAGGAAGCCATCGAAGTGACGGAACACGCCGAAGAGGCGGGCGAAGAGCACGCCGAGGGAACGGACGAGGCGAAGAAAAAACGCCGGCGGCGGCGCAAGCGCGGCGGCAAGGGGGCCGGCATGCCGGCCGAGGGCGACGTCGCAGCAGCGGTCGAGACCCCGGTGATCGCGGAGGAACCGGCATCGGCGGCACCGGAAGCTACCGAACCCCCGGCGGCGGAAGAAAAGCCGAAGAAGCCGCGCGCACCACGCAAGAAAACGGTTGACGCGGTCGAGGCGGCAGAACCGGTGGCGGAACCGGCACCGGTCCCCGACGAACCGGCCCCGGCGGAACCGCCGGCCGAAACACCGAAGAAACCGCGTGCGCCGCGCGCAAGGAAGACCGCCGAACCAAAAGCGGCCGAACCGGCGGTCGAACCGGCACCGATATCCGAGTCCGCTCCGGCGGAGCCTGCCGAAAAGCCGAAGAAGCCGCGCGCGCCGCGCACGAAGAAGGCCGTCACGACTGAACCGGTCCCGGCGGAACCGGCCGAACAGCCGAAGAAACCTCGTGCGCCGCGCAAGAAAAAGGAACCGGCGGCGGAATAGGACACTACCGTGCCGGTCTGTCCCCAGAGGCTCCCCGGCACCGCATTCCTCAAGGAGATCCGGATGAATTCCATCATGCGACGCGTCGTTCTGGCACTCTGCCTGGCAATCGCCCTGTCGGGGTGCGTCACCCAGGGGACCTACGAAAAGAAGGAAAACGAGGCGAAGGCCCTGTCGGGGAGCCTCCAGAACCTGCAGCAGCAGTACGACAGCCTCGTTGCGGAGAACGGCGTACTCAAGTCGCGGCTGGAAAAACTCCAGGCGACGGCGGACGGCCTCGCCAAGGACAAGGAGAAGCTGGCGGCGGACAAGAAGGACCTGGAACAGGTACTCACCGCCAAATCCGACACCCTCTCGAAGAACAACGCCGAACTCCGCCAGCGGATCAACGACCTGGAGTCGGAAAACGGCAGACTGCAGGCAGACATCGCCGCCCTGCAGAAGGCGAAGGAAGAGGCGGTACAGAAGACGAGCAAGACCTACGAGGACCTGCTGGACAAGATGAAGCAGGAGATATCCCAGGGTCAGGTGACCATCTCCGAACTGAAGGGGAAGCTGACCGTCAACATGGTGGACGCCATACTGTTCGACTCGGGCAAGGCGGAGGTGAAGCCGGAGGGGCTGCAGGTCCTGCAGAAGGTGATCGACATCTTGAAGGACGTGAAGGACAAGACGATCCGGATCGAGGGGCATACGGACAACGTGCAGATCGTCGGTGCCCTGACGAAGAAGTACCCCACCAACTGGGAGCTCTCCGCCGCCCGTGCCATCAATGTCACCCGCTTCCTGCAGCAGCAGGGGATCGATCCGGCGAACCTGGTGGCGGTTGCCTATGGCGAGTACAAGCCGGTCGCCGGCAACGATACGGATGAGGGGAAGGCAAAAAACCGCCGGATCGAGATCATCCTCGTGCCGAAGGAGTAGGGCTCCGCATAGCCCGATGATCGCACGGCACGGTCCGCCCGGCGGACCGTGCCGCCTCCCGCGAAAGCCGCCCGACATGAAAAAGCGCCGCCAACCGCCTGCACCGCAAAAACAGAAGGAGTTCAAAAGCTCGCCGTTCAAGGAATTGCGCGGCTTTCACCCCGAACCTCCCCCCGAACCGGTCACGGAAGTTACCCCTCCCCCTCCGCCCCGGCAGGAGGCCGACGATGCCGACCTGTTCCTGCAGGCGATGGCGGATGTGCGCCCCATGTCGACGCAAAAACCGGCCCCGGGAAAGACTCTCCCCCGCGAACCGGCGGTGAAGCCGGTCCTGCGCCGGATCGAGGAAGAGGAACGCCGGACGTTCCTCGACGCCCTGGAAAAGCTGCAGCTGGACGTCACCTTCCGTGACGTAACCCCCGAGACCGAAGAGCCCCACCGCCCCCTTCCCGTGAACCGGATGCGCCAGCTGCGACGCGGTACGATCCGCATCGACTACGAGCTGGACCTGCACGGGCTGACCCGGGAGGAGGCGCTGGACCATCTGGAGCGGTTCATCGCCAGCGCCGTAAACCGGCACGTGAAGGCGGTCCTCGTCATCACCGGCCGCGGAAACCACTCGGAGGGGGAGCCGGTCCTCCAGAAGGCGGTCACCGGCTGGCTGCGCACCGAAGGGTCCGGCCTCGTGGCCGAATTCGCCTCCGCCCCGCGGGAGTTGGGGGGAACCGGTGCCTTCGTCGTCTTCCTGAAGGGTTCACCGAATACCTGACCTACCGGTCCGACGTATCGGGCTGGCACCGGGGACAGAAGTAGCTGGACCGCTGCCCCAGCACGACCCGCCGGATCTCCCCGCCGCATGCGAAACACGGCTCCCCTTCCCGCCCGTACGCCCGGAACGCCACCCGAAAATAGGGACGCGCCTTCTCCGCCACAAGAAAATCCTCCAGCGTCTCCTGCCCCGCGGCAATGGCATCCGTCAGCGTCCGGCGTATCGCCTCCGCCAGCCGGTCCCATTCCTCCGGCGAAAGCGCTCCCGCCGGCCGGGCGGGATGGATGCGGGCGAGGAAGAGCGCCTCGCTGGCGTACATGTTCCCCACCCCCACCACGACCCGGTTGTCCATGATGAACGGCTTCACCGCCACCCTTCTCCCCTTCGCGCGGTGCAGCAGGTACGCGCCGTCGAACGCCGGGCCGAACGGTTCCGGTCCGAGCTCCGTCAGGAGCGGGTGTGCCAGCGGATCGCCGTTCGTCCAGATCACCGTCCCGAACTTGCGCGGGTCGGAGAATCGGAGCAGCGTGCCGTTGTCCAGCGCGATATCCAGGTGGTCGTACGGTCCGGGCGGGGTTCCGGCCGGCACGACCCGCAGGTGACCGGTCATCCCGAGGTGGAGGATGAGCGTCCCGTCGTCGCACGCGAAAAGGAGGTACTTCCCCCGCCGCCGGACCCGGCGGACGGACTGGCCGGGGAGCAGTTCCGCAAGGTGCGCGGGGATCGGCAGGCGCAGTTTCGCCGCGCGGCGTTCGACCGCCGTGACCCGCCGACCTTCGATATGGGGCGCGATGCCGCGCAGGGTGGTTTCCACCTCGGGCAGTTCCGGCACGATCTCCTCCTTTGAAAGTGACCGCCCCGGGCGACAGCCCGAAACGGGTTGACCGCTTCCGGGCGAGAGAGTATAGTAACTTCCTTTCGATTTCCACCGATTTTCTTCCGGGACCCCCCATGCATTCCACCGACATGAGAAAGCTTCCCCCGCAGAGCATCGAGGCGGAGATGTCCATCCTCGGTGGTATCCTTCTGGACAACAACGCCATCAACCGGACCATGGAGATCCTCGTCCCCGAGGACTTCTACCGCGAATCCCACCGCAAGATCCTGCAGGCGATGATCGAGCTCAACCAGAAGGGTGAGCCGTGCGACCTGATCACCCTCACCGACATCCTCAAGCAGACCGGCCGACTGGAGGAGGTGGGGGGCGCCGCGTATCTGGCGACCCTGGTGGATTTCGTCCCCACGGCCGCCAACATCGCCTTCTACTGCAAGATCGTGAAGGAGAAGAGCGTCACCCGGAACCTCATCAGCGCCGCCACGGAGATCGTCACCAACGGCTACGAAGGGGCGATGGAGATCGAGGAGATGCTGGACACGGCCCAGAAGGTGATCTTCGAGCTGTCGGAGAACAAGCTGAAGCCGGCCTACTACCCGGTGAGCGCCATCCTGAAGGACACCATCAAGGCGATCGAACAGCTCTACGAGAAGAAGGAGCACGTCACCGGCATCCCCACCGGCTTCGCCGACCTGGACAAGATGACCGCCGGCTTCCAGCGGGGCGACCTGATCATCATCGCCGGCCGTCCCTCCATGGGGAAGACCGCCTTCGCGCTCAACATCGCCCAGTACGCGGCGATCCACGCCGACGCCCCGCAGCCGGTACTGGTCTTCTCCCTGGAGATGAGCAAGGAGCAGCTGGTGACCCGCCTCCTCTGCTCCGAGGCGCGGATGGACGCCGGGCGGATGCGTACCGGCCACCTGGTGGACAACGACTGGCCGAAGCTGATCCAGGGGGCGGACCGCCTCCACAAATCGAAGATCTACATCGACGACACCCCGGCGGTGCCGATCATGGAGATGCGCGCCAAGGCGCGGCGGCTGAAGGCGGAGCAGGATATCGGCCTGATCGTGGTGGACTACCTGCAGCTCATGCGTGGCGGCGCAAACATCGAGTCGCGCCAGCAGGAGATCTCGGAGATCTCCCGCAGCCTGAAGGCGCTGGCCAAGGAGCTGAACGTGCCGGTGGTCGCCCTCTCCCAGCTGAACCGCAGTTTAGAGAGCCGCACCGACAAGCGCCCCATGATGAGCGACCTCCGTGAGTCCGGCGCCATCGAGCAGGACGCGGACGTGATCATGTTCGTCTACCGCGAGGCGGTCTACTGCGACGACTGCAAGCGGCGCGACGGCTCCTGCACCAAGGACCACGACCGGAACGCCGAGATCATCATCGGCAAGCAGCGTAACGGCCCCATCGGCACCGTCAACCTCACCTTCATGGGCGAGTACACCAAGTTCGAGAACCAGAGCGACAGGGATTACTAAACCAGGCGCAGGGCACACGGCGCAAGGCGCAGGATAAAGACGTTCCTTGTGCCCTGTGCCTTGTGCCTGGCCTTTCCGGAGTCTTCATGATCGACCCGTCAGCACGCATCAGCGCATCCGCCGTCATCGCCGACGATGCGGAGATCGGCCCGAACGTCATCGTCGGCGACTACTCCGTCATCGGCAGCGGCACCCGGATCATGGCCAACGCCGTCGTCGGCCCCTGGACCACCATCGGCTGCAACAACACGATCCACTACGGCGCCATCGTCGGCCACGACCCGCAGGACTTCGGCTACAACGGCGAGGAGTGCTACGCGGTCATCGGCGACCACAACATCATCCGAGAACACGCCACGATCCACCGGGGGAACCGGGCCGGTACGACCACGACCATCGGCAACGCCAACTTCCTGATGGTGAACGCCCACGTGGCCCACAACTGCACCGTGGGGAACAACACCATCCTGGCGGGGGGTTCGCTCCTCGCCGGGCACGTGACGGTGGAAGACCGGGTCATCATCTCCGGCAACTGCGTGGTGCACCAGTTCTGCCACATCGGCAGGTTCGCCATGATGCGCGGCCTCTCCCGCACCTCCCGGGACGTCCCCCCTTTCTGCATCATGGACGAGACCCATACCGTGAAGACCCTCAACCTGGTGGGGCTTCGGCGCAACGGCTTCGACCAGAAGCGGGTGCGGGCCATCAAGAACGCCTTCGCCATCCTCTTCCGCAGCGGGCTCAACATGCCGAACGCCGTCGCCAGGGTGGAGGAGGAGCTGGAGATCACCGACGACGTCCGCTACCTCCTGGAGTTCATCAAGGGGTCGAAACGCGGCGTCTGCTTCGGCAGCGCCCTGCCCGGCGCCGACAGCTTCGAATAGTCCGGAATCCCATATCACATTCAAATTCCCGCCGTACCCCGGTACGGCCCAAAGGACCCGATCATGACGACCACCTTCGCTCCCCTGACCACCCTCCCCGCACCCGCAGGCTACAAGGCCGGCGACGTCCTGTTCCTCTGCGGCGAACTGTTCGGCCGCGGCTACGCCAACGGCATCGTGGACGAGGCCCGTGCCGCGGGGATGACCGTCATCGGCGCCACCGTGGGGCGCCGCGACGGGGACGGGACCCTGCGCCCCCTCACCGCCGAAGAACTGGCCGAGGCGGAGGCGAACCTGGGTGGCAGGATCATCAACGTTCCGCTGGAGGCCGGCTTCGACATGGAGCCGGGGGACGACGGACTCTCCCCTGCGGACCGGTTGAAGGGGGCAAAGCCGGACGACTGGGCAACCGTACCGTTTAGCGACGACGAGATCGCCGGCTGGCGCGCCAAGGGTGCGGCACGGTTCAAGGGGAACCTGGCGCAGGTGGTGGCGAAACTGGAGCAGCTCGTCCCCGCCGGCGCCAACGTGCTGTTCGTTCACACCATGGCCGGCGGCATTCCCCGCGCCCGCTTCTTCATGCCGCTCTTGAACCGGGTGTTCAAGGGGACCGGCGACAAGTACCTGCCGTCCGAACGGTTCTGGAACTCGCCGGTGGGGAAATTATGCAGCGCCAGTTTCGACGAGGTGACGGCGGACACCTTCCGGCACCTGCTGGAGGCGACCGCTGTCCTTCGGGAGCGGACCGTCGCCGGCGGCGGTACGGCGAACTACGTTGCCTACGGCTACCACGGCTGCGAGGTGCTGATCGACGGAGCATACCGTTGGCAGTCGTACACCCCGTACCTGCAGGGGTGGGCCAAGATGCGCCTGGAAGAGATCGCCGCCGAGGCGTGGAAAAAGGGGATCGGGGCGACCGTCTTCAACTGCCCCGAGATCCAGACCAACTCCAGCGCCCTCTTCCTCGGCGTGGAGATCTCCCTCTACCCGCTGCTGTCCGCCCTGGAGCGTGAAGGGGGCGGACCGGTGGCCGACGAGATCAGAAAAAGATGTGCCGCCCTGTTGAAAGAGGGGGCATCCCTTGATACGCTCCTCAAACAGGCGAACAGCTACCTGGCCTCGCCGCTGCTCGCCGGTTTCGGCGAACTGGCTGCCTGGCCGCACCACAACACACAGGAGCAGGCCGAACTGATGCTGGACTGCTCCGCACGTCTGCTCGGGATGAACAGCGACCCGAAGAACGTCGTCTGCGCCGAGCTCTCCCGTGCCGTGTTCAAGGGGGTCGGCCGGCTCATGTTCGACTGCTCCTGGCAGCCCCAGGCGCCGGTACTCTGGCTCGGACACAGCATCATCGCCCGACGCCTCGTCTCCGCGTAAGGCACCACGCGAAAGGAACGTCATGTCTTCCACCATCCTGCTCGCCGACGATGTGAACATGTTCCTGGAATTGCAGAAGGGGTTTCTGAAGCACACCTCTGCCCGGGTCCTCACGGCGCGGGACGGTGCCGAGGCGTTCCACGCGATCAGCAGCGAACACCCGCAGCTGGTGTTCATGGACCTGCACATGCCGAAGATGGACGGTGCGGCATGCTGCGCAAAGGTGAAGGAAGACCCGTCACTCCGGTCGACACCGATCGTCATGATCACGAGCGCCGGCAAGGAAGATGACCGGCTCGCCTGTCGTCAGGCCGGCTGCGACGGGTTCCTGACCAAACCGATCGACCGCGGCGCGTTCCTGGACAAGGCGAGATCGTTCATTCCGACCCTCGACCGGAGGGAACCGCGCATCCCCTGCCGGACCCGCGGAAAGTTCAGGCTGTACGGCATCACCCTCTCCGCCGAGGTGCACAACGTAAGCCGCAACGGCTGTTACATGGCCGCCGACTACGACGTGGAGGCGGGGGCGACGGTCGATGTCGTCTTCGCCCTTCCCGGCGCCCAGGGCATCGCCATCCAGGCCAGGGGACAGGTCGCCTGGACCAACCGCGGCATGGCGAAGAAACCGGACGCCCCCGCCGGGTTCGGCGTCGAATTCACCACCGTCACCGAGGAGTCGCGCATCGCCCTCGACCGCTTCATCACCGCCTGCACGGGGTGACCGACTTATCGCCGTCCCCCACCTCTCCAGGCAACCTGATCGAGGCGCCATCCTCCCGGCAGCAGGTCGACCGCCGATGATTCATGTCCCGTTCCTGTCATCGGCAACATTTATGATACAGGGTACCAACTGCTGAATCCGTGCGCATCGGCACTCCCGCAAGAGCAAACACCTCTTCAGGCCGCCGGACGGGCCCTTTCATGACACGACGCCGAAGGGGCCATGTACAGCCGCAGGATGGTACTTGTCACCATCGCGCTGATCCTCGTCAGCATCCTCGGCTCGCGGTATCTGTCCTCCCGCATGGCGTTCCTGGAGAGCTTTCCCGACCTCGAAAGCGTCCAGATGACGAAAGAATGCGCTGCGGGCGGAAAACGGCATTCGTGACGATCTGCGCCAGTTCGGCACCACTGCTGCAGACTGCGCGGGGTGGGACCGGTTTGTCCGCGACCACAGCAGCGCATTCATCAAGACGAACCTGTTCGATCTCATCTACCAGAAACTGCACCTGAATTTCATCGCCTACCTAAACGGCTCGGGCCGGCCGGCATACCGCAAGGCGTTCGACACCAGCCACACGAAGGGGTTTCCGTTCCCCGCCGCCCTGCGGCACATATCGGGTGTGCCCAGACACTTCTCGAGGATTGCGGAGAAATACTCGATGAATCCGCCCGAGACTAGCTGCATCGACTCCACGGGGCATGTCACAAGATGAACGATCTGATCGAGGTGGGATAACCTGGGAAAAGTGATCGGACGCACAACGGCCCGGTCCCGCGTCGGAGGACGCAGGGCCGGGCCGTTTTCGGTGTATCCCCTCCCCGGGATCGGAGGAGGCAGGGCGAATCAGCGAACGAGTTTCGAGAGCGTCTTGAACTCCTCGGTGCCGGCAACCTTGAGCAGCTGGAAGAGGGCCGCCTCGGTGGAGGTGATCACCGCCCCGGCGGCGGCGGATGCGCTCAGCCCCACCTGCCAGTTCTCCTTCTTCCGGCTCATCACCGCATCGCTCACGAGATGCACGTGGAACCCCTCGTCCAGCAGTTCCAGCACGGTCTGCAGGACGCAGACGTGGGTCTCCATCCCGGTGACGATCACCTGCCGGCGGGAGAGCGCCCTGATCTTTTCGGGGAACGGAGACTCGCCGCAGCAGCTGAAGGACATCTTCTCGATGGCGGGGGTGCAGAGCCGCTCCTTGAGCGCCGGCAGGGTCTCGCCGAGCCCCTTCACGTACTGCTCCGTTGCCACGACCGGCACACCCAGCTCCCTGGCCGCCTCCATGAGAATGCCGGTATTCTTCACCAGCCGTTCCAGCACCTCCTCGTCCATCGCCCGGCAGAGCTTGTCCTGCACATCCACCACCACCAGCACGGCATTGTCGCGGTCGAGAAAAAACCTCTCTTTGACGTCACCCATACGACCTCCTAATCCTTTTTGAATTCGATCCCCAGCTCCTGGATCTTCTTCCGCAGCGTGTTCCGGTTGATCCCCAGGACATCGGCCGCCTTCACCTGGTTCCCGCGGCACTTCTCCAGCACGAACCGGATGAGCGGCCGCTCCACCTGCTGGAGCACCATGTCGTACAGGTCGCCGGCCTCCATCTTGTCCATGTTCGCCAGGCAGCTGCGCAGCTTGATGTCGACGATCCCCTCCAGGGAGAGATCGTCGGTGGAGACCTTCTCGCCGCCGCGCCCCGGCTGCAGCCCCGGGAAATCCGCCACGGTGAGCATCAGGTCCGAGGAGAGGATGACGGCGCGCTTGATGGTGTTTTCCAGCTCGCGCACGTTGCCGGGCCAGGCATGGGCCATGATGACCCCCATCGCCTCCGGCGAACAGTGCTTCATAGGCACCTCCAGCTCGGCGCAGATCTTTCCGAGGAAATACTCCACCAGGAGCGGTACGTCCTCCTTCCGCTCCCTGAGCGGCACCAGGTTGATCGGAACGACGTTCAGCCGGTAGTACAGGTCCTCCCGGAAGTTCTTCTGGCGCACCTGCTCTTCCAGCTCCTGGTTGGTGGCGGCCACGATCCGCACGTCCACCGTGAGGCTCTGGCTGCCGCCGGTGCGGGTCACCTCCCGCTCCTGCAATACGCGCAGGATCTTGGCCTGCAGGTCCAGCGGCATGTCGCCGATCTCGTCCAGGAAGATGGTGCCGCCATTGGCCTGCTCGAACTTCCCGAGCTTGCGGTCGGTGGCGCCGGTGAACGCCCCCTTCTCGAAACCGAACAGCTCCGCCTCCAGGAGCTCCTTGGGGATGGCGGCGCAGTTGAGCGCCACGAACGGCTTGCCGAGCCGCCGGGAGTTGTAGTGGATGGCCCGGGCGATCAGCTCCTTGCCGGTGCCCGACTCCCCCTGGATCAGGACGGTGATGTCGCTGGGGGCCACCTTGCCGATGGTCTTGTAGACGTCGCGCATCGCAGGGGAGTTGCCGATGATGGTCTTCTCAAGCTGGTAGCGGTCCTTGAGCTCTTCCTTGAGGCTCGACACCTGCGATGTCATCTCCCGGGCCCGGCCGGCCTTCTCGATGATGGCGTCGATCACATCCAGGTCGAACGGCTTGGTGATGTAGTCGTAGGCGCCGCGCTTCATCGCCTCCACGGCGTTGCGCATGCTCGCCTCGGCGGTCATGATCACCACGAGGAGATCGCTCTTCAGCTCCCGGACCCGCTCCAGGAGATCGAGTCCGGAGATGCCGGGCATCTTGATGTCCAGGATCGCCAGGTCGTAGTTCTGCCTCTGAATCATGGTGAGCGCCTCGGCACCGTCATGGGCGGTGTCCACGGCAAACCCCTTCTTCTTCAGCGCGCGGGACAGCACCCAGCGCATGCTCTCTTCGTCGTCGGCGACGAGAATCCTCTCTAACGGCATGCCATACCTCGATTGTATATATATGGGACCGTCCCGAAAACGGGCATCGGTGCGGCACGGTCCCGTCAGTTCAACGGCAGCGTGATGGTGAAAGTCGTTCCCTTTCCCGCATCGGAGTCGACGGTGATCATCCCCCGGTGTTCGGTGACGATCTTCTGGCAGATGGCGAGCCCGAGTCCGGTCCCCTTCGCCTTCGTGGAAAAGAACGGGGTAAACAGGTGCTCCAGCTGTTCCGGCCTGATGCCGGGGCCGTCGTCGCTCACCTCCACCGCCACCATCCGGGAGCGGCGCTCCCCCTTCTGGGTCATGCTGTAGTCCGAAACCACCCGGCTCGCCACGCGGACCCGTCCGCCGTCCTCCACCGCCTCGACGGCGTTCTTGATCAGGTTCAGGAAGAGCTGGGTCAAGAGCGCCTCGTCGGCCAGGATCGGCGGGATGCTCGGGTCGAACTGCTGCATGAAGGTGACCCGCTTGTCGTCCACCGCCCGTCTCTGCAGCAGCAGCAGGTCCCCCAGCACCTTGTGCAGGTTCACCTCCTCCAGCTGCAGCGGCCGCGGCGAGGCGAGGGTCAGGAGCTCCTCCACGATCCGGTTGACCCGCTGCACCTCCTTCAGGACGACACGGGTGTATTCCCTGAGGTCGCTCCCGTCCGGCAGCTCCCGCTCCATCAGCTGGGCCGCACCGCGGATGCCGCCGAGCGGGTTCTTGATCTCGTGGGCCAGCCCGGCGGCGAGCGCCCCCAAGGCGGAGAGCCGGTCCGCATGGCGGACGGCCCGCTCCAGTTCCCGGATGCTGGTCAGGTCCCGCAGGACGACGATCGTCCCGACCTTGGCGCCGGTATCGAGCAGCAGCGGCGTGGTCGTCACGCTCACCGGCGTCGGATGGCCGGAACGCATCAGCACGACGTTCTCGTGATCCGAGATCGTCATCCCGGTTGCCGCCGTCTTCCCGATCATCTCGCACAGCTGGGGATCGGTGGCAAACAGCGTCATCGCCCCCTGCCCCAGTGCCTGGCGGCGGGAGATGCCGGCGATCTCCTCGGCGGCGGGGTTCATGAGAGCGCACCCCCCCACCTCGTCGAAAACGATGACCCCGTCGCCGACGCTGTCGATCACGTTCGCGTAGAAGCTTCCCATCTGTTCGGTGGCAATGGTGGTCATGGCTGATTCAGTCCGAAAAAGGCCGCCAGTGCACCGGCCATCTCGTCCCGCGTGGCGAGGCCGTTCACCAGTGCCCGGAAATGGGCCGCCCCCGGGACACCGTGGGCATACCAGCAGAGGTGCTTGCGCATCTCCCGCACCGCAACCCTTTCCCCGGCGAGCTCGACGAACAGGTCCAGGTGACGGAGCGCCGTTTTATGCCGTTCCACGATGGTGGGCGGCTCAGGTGCCCGACCGGCCAGCAGATCGAGCGTCTCGCGGAAGAGCCAGGGGTTCCCCAGCCCCCCCCGGGCGATCATCACGCCGTCGCAGCCGGTGGAAGCCAGCATCTCCGCCACGTCCGCCGCCCGGAACAGGTCGCCGCTCCCCAGCACCGGGATGCGGAGGAGCTCCTTCAGCCGTGCGATCCGGGACCAGTCCGCCTTCCCCTCGAACATCTGGGACCGGCTGCGGGGATGGAGCGTCACGGCATCGCACCCCTCCGCCTCGGCGATCCGGCCGATCTCCTCGCAGGTATCCTCGTCGGCGGTCCAGCCGGTCCGGATCTTGATCGTCAACGGCAGCGAGGTTGCCCGCCGCACCTGCCGGACGATCGCAGCCACCTTTGCGGGATCGCGCAGAAGGGCACTGCCGGCGCCGCTCCCCACGACTTTCCGCACCGGGCACCCCATGTTGATGTCGATGAGGTCGCCATACGGCTCCACCAGCCGCGCCCCCTCGGCCAGCAGCACCGGATCGTCCCCGAAGATCTGGATGCCGAGGGGCCGGTCCGCGGGACAGCCGCGCACCAGCTCGAAGGTCTTTTTCCCCTCGCGCACCAGCCCGGCGACGCTCACCATCTCCGTGAACGTCAGCGATGCGCCGCACTCCCGTGCCAAAAGCCGCATCGGCAGGTTGGTGATCCCCGCCATCGGGGCGAGTAACAGGTTGTTCTTCAGCGTCAGCGCGCCGATGGTAAGCGAGTTCGTCAACAGGTCCGACCACTATGCCTAAATTTTGGGCATGGTAGCAACAGACCTGAAAAAAGGCAACGAAAAACAGGCGGTCGTTTTGGATTTGACTTTTCCGGCCTCCCCGATTTATACAGGCAGGAAATCTGGGTTTCCGGGGCGTTAACACCGGCAGGGAGGGACAATGGAAATCTTCGGCGGTTTTGTCACGATGATGTCGATCCTCGGTTTTTTCCTCACCGTTATCTGGTTCGTGCTGCCGTTCGTCATCTTCGGCATCAAGGGAAAGGTCGACCGTTCGGTGGAGCTTCTGGAATCGATCGACCGGCGGCTGTCGGACGTGGAATCACGACTGGCACGCATCACGGAACGCTCCGCAGCTCCGGACGGGGGGGAGGCTGCAGGCCCTCCCCCCACCTGCGCAGGGTCTCCGCCATCCGGCGGGGGGTGACCCGGTCCGGGAAATACCGCACGGCATATCCCCCCCTGTCCCGCCCCGCTGCGACCCGGGCAATCAGCCTCCGTTTCCACCGCGCTTCGCACGGACGGCGACGGTATACTGCCAGCCATTCTGCTTGCCAAAGCATGATTTATCGATTACTATTTCCCGATGCCGTGTCGGGCCGTCCGGTTGCAAGAGACAGAGACGGAACGCCTGCCGGCACGACACGGATGTTACGGAGGATGCAGCGGATGGGAATGCTTGACGGGAAAAAGGCGGTAATCTTCGGGATAGCGAACGAGAAAAGCATCGCCTGGGCCATAGCGGAACGATTCAAACGGGAAGGGGCCGAACTCGCCTTCACCTACGCGGGCGAGACACTGGCCAAGCGGGTCGCACCCCTGGCGGAGGAGCTGGGGGTAAAGCTCGTCCTCCCCTGCGACGTGCGGAGCGACGAAGATATCGCCCGGACCTTCGGGACCATCAGGGAGGCATGGGGCGGTCTGGATATCCTGGTGCATTCCGTCGCCTACGCCAACAAGGACGAACTGAAGGGTTCGTTCCTGAACACGACCCGCGAAGGGTTCACCACCGCCATGGACATCAGCGCCTACTCGCTCATCGCGCTCGCCAAGGAAGCGGTGCCGCTCATGCAGGGGCGGAGCGGCAGTATCGTCACCATGACCTACTACGGCGGGCAGAAGGTATTCCCGAGCTACAACGTGATGGGGGTCGCGAAGGCCGCCCTGGAGATGAGCGTCCGGTATCTGGCGGAATCGGTGGGACCGGACGATATCCGGGTCAACGCCATCTCCGCGGGACCGCTGAAGACCCTCGCCGCCGCCGGCATCGGCGGCTTCAACCAGATCGCCGGCCATGTGGCGTCCAAGGCGCCGCTGCGGCGGAACATCACCCAGGAGGACGTGGCAGGCACCGCCCTCTACCTCTGCAGCCCCCTCGCCACTGGCGTGACCGGCGAGGTGCATTTCGTGGACAGCGGCTACAACATCATCGGGATGTAGTAAAAACGGGCGCAGGGCACAAGATACGACAAAAGCAAAAGGGCACGATCCCGCCGGGGACGTGCCCTTTTGCATTGGTGCAGGCGAGAAGCAGCCCGGCACCGGGACCGTCATCAATTTCCCTGGCGGATGACGCGGGCGCGGCGCAGCAGCTCTTCTCCGATCCGGATTCCCATCTTGTGCGCCACGATCTGATTGATGGTGATCGTACCGCCCCGCGCATCCTCGCGCCTGACCGACCGTACCCTGGCCCCGGCGAGAATCCGGTTCCCCATTTCTCCCGCCTGCCTTCCCAGATCGAACTCGTCGATCTCCAGCGACAGGAGCGCCCCCCGCTCCACGTACTTTTCCGAAAAGGCAAACACCGGAATCTTGTGTTCAATGGAGGCGAGCAGCAGGAGGTCCAGCGTGACGGAACTGACGACCGTCGTGTCCGGGATGAGCCAGAATGCATTGACCTTTCCCGCAATGCCGTTGATGGCGGCGATCACATCGCGCGGTGAGGCAACCGGCCGGGCCACCAGTTCGACCCCGGACCGGGAAGCGGCCGCCCGTGCCCGCTCGACGAGTGCAGCGGATTTCCCCGGATCATACAAAATACCGACCCGCTTGAGCTGCGGGAGCACCTGCCGCATGAGGGAAAGCTGGCGGGAAGGTTCGATAACCAGGCTGACCCCCGTCACATTCTCGCCGGCCGCATCAGCGGAAAGTGGGTTCAACACCATGAGATAGACGATGGGAATATCGTGAACGGCCCCCAGCTTATTCAGCGCGTCCATGCCGATGGCGTAGATCAGGTCGGGCCTGCGGCGTCTGACGTACCGCTCCACCTCGCCCCGGTCCATCTTAGTACAGTAGATCCGTTCCAGCGAACCGGCGGCGACCGACCGAAGCCCCTGCAGCGCCTTCTCGTACGGCTTGATCGCCAGGCTCTGCACCACCAGCACGTCGGCCCCCATGACGGGACGCGCCGGAAATAACAGGGTCAGAGCGGCAAGTACCAGCAGCATGATGAGTGCTGAACGGTGTCTCAATGCAACCTCGGGGTAGACAAGACGGGAAATATGTTTATAATCGGGTGCGCGCAAACCTGATACCAGAGGTGCAATTTTCCACAGCGGTGAAGTATTGTCAACCGGTATTAATACTTTTTTCGATACGGAGTATTTTTGTCCCCCTCAACGCCCAAACCATCGATATCTACACGGCACCTGACCAGACGTGCCATCCTCCATGCGGCCCTCATCGCCACCTGTTCTGCCGTCCTCGTACCGGCAACGGTACGTGCCGACGACGAGATGGACGTGCTCCGGATGCTCTACCGCGACACGGACCTGGTGGTCACCGCCACCCGTACCCCCAAGCCGCTCTCCCAGGTCGCCGAGAACGTCTCCATCGTCACCGCCGACGAAATCGAGGCGATCAACGCCCACACCCTGGCCGACGTACTGCGTTACGTGAACGGCGTCCAGACGGATCAGCGGGGAGGACCGGGAAGCTACGCTGCCGTCTCCATCCAGGGTTCCGATGCGCGGCACGTGCGGGTGATGGTGGACGGGGTCACGCTCAACAGCATCTCCTCCGACAACGTGGAAATTGGGGCGTTCCCGGTGCAGGACATCGACAGGATCGAGATCATCAAGGGACCCGCCTCCTCCAGCTGGGGCTCGTCCCTCGGCGGGGTCATCAACATCATCACCAAGGGTTCCGATCCCGACCGCAGGCTCGGCGGCGCGGTATCGGCAAGCATCGGCGAGCAGGGCACGGCCGATCTGCGGGCCGCGCTTTCCGGCACGACGGGGGACGTCGGCTACTATCTCTCCGCCGGCGGTCTTACCAGCGACGGAGTTACCCCCGCTACCCCCTTCGACGGCGGCAACCTCTACACGAAACTCGCATACCAGGCCGCCAGCCAGACAAAGCTCCAGTTCACCCTCGGCTACAACCGGATGAAGAGGGGAGACGGTCAGGACCTGTCATACGGCATCGGGCTCGGCAGCGGATCCGAACAGCTCTTCTCCACCGCAGAGCTCACCTATGACCTCCGCGACGACCTCTCGCTGGACGTCTCGGGACGGGTCATCCGGCTGCATAGCTTCCAGTTCATGGAGGACCTGGCGAGCGGGAGCGAGATGTACCCGCAGGCGTTCGACGAGCTGAACGCCGGGACGAGCGTCAAGCTGCACTGGCAGGGGGCACACCAGAACCTGCTGGCGGGTTTCGACAACGACAACGGCTCGGTGGATTCGCAAGCCATCAAGTCCGGCAAGCAGTGGCTGGAGACCTGGGCCGTCTATCTCAACGACACCCTGACCTGGGGTGCCTTCTCCGCCACCCCCGGCGTGCGGTACGATTACACCAGTACCAGTGGCAGTTTCGTCAGCCCGAGCCTGGGGATCACCTACCGTCCGTGGAAGGGGGCCGTGCTGCGCGCCTCCGTCGCCCGGGGATTCAGCGCCCCGCCACTGTTCTACTCTTACGGGGACGGTGTCTTTTTCAAGTCGAATCCGAATCTCAAGGAAGAGTCGGTCTGGTCCTATGCCGTCGGCCTGGAGACCCCCGTCACGGACTACGTCGTATTCAAGGCCACCGGTTTCCGGCACGACATCGACGACGTCATCTCCTTCGCCGGGACAGCGACGGACTACACGGCCATCAACCGCGGAAAGCAGCGCAGACAGGGGGTAGAGCTGGAACTGCGGACGAAACCGGTTCTTCATACCTCCCTCATGGCGGGGTACACCTACATCGACGCCGACACACCGGGAGATGGCGCCGCGCTGGCCACACCTCCCCGCTACACGGTGGATTTAGGCGTCGATTACAACGACGCCAGGGTCGGCAGGGGAACCCTGCGTGGATACTTCATCCGCCAGCGCCCCTATGAAGTGCCGACCGGCCGGTTCCATGCGGTCATCTGGGACCTCAACCTGGCCCGGACCGTCGTGGAACGTGACAACAGAAAGGTGGATCTGTTTTTCACCGCCCACAACCTGCTCAACGGTTCGCAGTACACCGACAGCCTCTTCCCCAACCCCCGACGCTGGTTCGAGGGAGGGGTCAGGTTCCGGTTCTGACAAAATAATTACCGATTGCAGGCAAAATTATTTTTGCCTTCCTATGCCTGTTTGGTATACTACCCCCTGTCCGCCAAAACGGGCTAACCGTACCGACAAGGAGGTAGGTCATGGAATCCGCAGAAGGTATCGTCGTACTGGACGAGGGACGGGAAGAGGAGCCGATCGTCGGGCCGGATGCCTCATGCTGCACCGGAACGATGGCGTATTACAAAGGCTGATCCCGGTGTGAATGGCATCGATGGGGGGGTACGCCCCCCCTCCCCTTCCCCCATGCTACTGTCCCGCTACGTAAAACACTTCCCCGAGCCCCACGACCCTAACCGGATACTCCTCTACTCCACCAAGCGGGGGGCGTCGCTGCTCGTCCCCGCATCGCTCTTCTCCGACATCGAAAACGGCACGCTTGCTCCCGGCGACCGGGACACCCTGGTCCGCCTCGGATTCCTCGTCCCGGACCGGGCGGCGGAACGGCGGGAGATGTCGGACGCCATCGCCGCGGCCAACCGGATGCGCCGGCTGTTCGGCGCCATGGTGGTCATGAACCTCGACTGCAACCTGGCCTGCAGTTACTGCTACGAAGGGGGAATGAAGGGGAAACACCGCCTCTCGCCGGAAACCGCCGACCTGTTGTGCGACCTCATCGAGCGCGACCAGATGGCCCACGGCCGGCGGGTCGAGCTGACCTTCTACGGCGGGGAGCCGCTCCTGAGCACGGAGATGATCCATTCCATCTCCCGCCGGTTGCGGGCGGCCGCCGCGGACCATGGTGTCGACTACACCTTCAAACTCGTCACCAACGGCACCCTGCTGACGGCAACGGTCGTGAACCGCCTGGTCCCGCTGGGACTCACCGGGGCGAAGGTCACCCTGGACGGACCGCAGGAGGTGCACGACCGGTACCGCCCCTTCGTCTCGGGGCACGGCTCGTACGATACCATCGTCGCCAACCTGAAAGAGGTCTGCAATCTCATCAAGGTACAGGTGGGGAGCAACTACACCGAAGGAGAGTACCGTGCATTTCCCCGCCTGCTGGACGACCTGATCGCAGCGGGGCTCACGCCGGACCGGCTCGAGCTCGTCCGGTTCTCCCCGGTGACGAAGAGCGGCGGCGCGCATACGCTCCCCGAGTTTAACGACGGCTGCAGCTCCCTGGACGAGCCGTGGGTCGCCGCGGCCGATCTCTTCCTGCGGGCGGAGATCCTGCGCCGCGGCTTCCACACCCCGCGGCTCGCCCCCGCCCCCTGCATGATCGAGTCCCCATTCGAGCTGGTGGTGCAGTACGACGGCACCCTCTTCAAATGCCCGGCGTTTCTGGGGTGGCCCGCCATGGCGGTCGGCGACCTGCAGACCGGGATCAACGACTACGCCGCCTCCCACAACCTGGACGGATGGAAGAACGACGCATGCCTCGACTGCGCCTACCTCCCCCTCTGTTTCGGCGGCTGCCGGTTTCTGAAACTGCTGCGCGACGGAACGATGAACGGTGTGGACTGCCGGAAACGGTTCCTGGATGCGACCCTGGAGACGTACGTCCGCCAGGACCTGAAACGGCGGGCACGGAGGTGATCGAAACGCCGTTCGTCCAGTGCTTGCCATTAGCGGGCGGCAACGCTATTATTCGATCAATCACCAGATCAACGGCGCCGGTCTCGACACACGGCTCGGGTCATCGACATGCCCGTGCCGGTGCGTTTCTCCCGCGCCCAAGGGGTTCCGTATCAAACAGCTCCACGGCTACCTGACCGGTCTCAAGGCGAACCAGACCGCCACCCTCCAGCGGCTGTACCGGCGCCGCATTCCTGCCGACGAGATGATCACCGGCGATCTCGCCCGACAGATGGCCGACGTCTCCCGCGCGATCCGCCGGCAGATCGGCGCCCTCATCAACCGTTTCGGCGACGTGGAGTACGTCATCGTCGGCGACGAGCGGAGCATCGTCATCCCCGTCCTCGACGACTACCCCCTCGGCCGGCGTCCCTTGCGGGGCCTGCGTCTCGTGCACACCCACCTGAAGGGGGAGCCGCTCACCGACGACGACCTCACCGACCTGGCGCTGCTGCGCCTCGACCTCGTCGCCGCCCTCATGCTGCCGCCGCCCGACCGGCCGGACGCCCCCTTAAGGATACAGACCGCATCACTTCTGCCGGACGCATCCTCCCCCCAGGCGCACCGGATCGATCCCCCCGTGCCGCTGGACCGGTTCGACCTCCACTGGGGGAGCTTCATCGACACCCTTGAGCACGACATGGCCCGCTCCCTGAAGGAGGGAAAGGAGGTGGAGGCGGGGGGCGAGCGCGGCATCCTCATCTCCGTCACCCAGCTCTCCCAGGAAGAGGCGGAGGATTCGGTGGAGGAGCTGAAGGAGCTGGCCCGCACCGCCGGCGTGCGGGTACTGGACACGGTCGTCCAGCGGCCGCGCCAGCTGAACCCCCGCTACCTCATGGGTGAGGGAAAGATGCGGGAGGTGATCATCCGCGCCCTGCAGCTCGGAGCGACCCTGCTCGTGTTCGACCAGGAGCTCTCCCCCGCCCAGGTCCGCTCCATCACCGAGATGACGGAGCTGAAGGTCATCGACCGCAGCCAGCTGATCCTGGACATCTTCGCCCGGCGGGCGACGAGTCTGGACGGCAAGGTGCAGGTGGAACTGGCCCAGCTGAAGTACCTGCTCCCGCGCCTCACCGGCCGGGGGGTACAGATGTCGAGGCTCATGGGGGGAATCGGCGGCCGCGGCCCCGGCGAGACCAAGCTGGAGATCGACCGCCGGCGTATCCGCGACCGGATCGCCCGGCTGGAGAAGGAGCTGGAAAACCTGTCCCACGGCCGGCTGCAGCGTCGGCAGAAGCGGATCCGGGCCGGGCTGCCGATCATCTCCATCGTCGGCTACACCAACGCGGGGAAATCCACCCTCCTGAACGCTCTCACCCGCAGCGAGGTCTTCACGGAGAACCTGCTGTTCGCCACCCTGGACACCTCGTCGCGCCGGCTCCGGTTCCCGCGGGAACGGGAGGTGATCGTCACCGACACCGTCGGATTCATCCGGTCGCTTCCCGACTCGCTTCTGGGGGCGTTCAAGGCGACCCTGGAGGAGCTCAAGGACGCGGACCTCCTCCTGCATCTCGTGGACTGCACCAACCCCCGGTTCGCCGAACATATCACCCAGGTGGATAAGATCCTCGCAGATCTCGGACTCGGCGAAAAGCCGGTCCAGATCGTCTTCAACAAGGAAGACCTGCTGCCGGAGCTGAAGAAGAAGAACACCCTCGCGTATCTGAAAGTCCGTCAGCTCGTCAAGAAGTACCGCGCCATATCCGTCTCCGCCCGCGACGAACGGAGCTTGGACCCGCTCCTGAAGGAACTGGAGCGGCGCTGCTGGAGCGACGAGGTCCGCCGTACCTGACCCCCCCCTTTACAATTGACTCTGTTGCAAATTTCCCCTATACTGCCCCCTCGCCGGACGGCTCTCGCATACTGTCGATGCCGTCCGGTCCGTACCGGGGAATCCATGCGCATACCGCTTCTCATCATAACATCACTGCTGGCCGCCCTGCCCGCCCATGCTGCGACCGTCCCCGATCTGGGGAGCGACCTGTCACAGCTGGTCTCCCCCTCTCACGAGGGTAAGCAGGTTGCGGCGCTGAACCCGAAGGGTGACACGCCGTCTCTCCCTTCGACCGGCATGACGATCGATGCCGTCCAGGACCGTGGCCTTGACGCCGCCATCGTGGACGACCAGGTCCGGCGGGAGATGGACGAGGATTCCGCGGATTTCGACCTGAAGCTCCCGGACCACGACCTCCCCGATTCGGACATCCCCCTCACCGTCAACGACAAGGTGGAATACTTCATCTACTACTTCCAGACCTCCGCCCGGCACGCATTCACCAAATGGCTGTCCCGCTCCGAGCGGTACATTCCGATGATGAAGCAGGTCCTCAAGCAGGAGGGGCTCCCCGAGGACCTGGTCTACCTGGCGATGATCGAAAGCGGTTTCTCCCCCCACGCCTACTCCGTCGCCCGCGCCGTCGGTCCATGGCAGTTCATGTCGGGTACCGGCAAGCGTTATTCGCTGCGGATCGACAGATGGATCGACGAACGGCGCGACCCGCTCAAATCGACCGTTGCCGCGGCGCTCTACCTGAAAGAGCTGTATTCGCTCTTCAACAACGACTGGTACCTGGCCGCCGCCGGCTACAACGCCGGGGAAAACAAGATCCTGCGCGCCATCGACATGTACAACAGCCACGACTTCTGGCAGCTCGCCAAGGGTTCCTACCTCAAGCGGGAAACGAAGGATTACGTACCGAAGCTCCTGGCCGCCGCCATCATCGCAAAAGATCCGGCGCGGTACGGTTTTGCCGATGTCGCCTACCTGCCAGCGGCGGAGTTCGACACGGTGGCCATACCCAGCCGCACCGACCTGGACCTGGTGGCGAAGCTCTGCAACGTCAGCGTGAACACCATACACGCCCTGAACCCCGAGCTGCGCCGATGGTGCACCCCGCCCAATTATCCCGGATATCTGCTGAAGATCCCCTACGGAACCAAGCCGACGTTCGAAACGGCGTATGACCGGATTCCGGAAGACCAGCGCTTCCACGAACGGGTTGTCTACGCGCGGTACCGGGCGAGGCGGAAGGATTCACTCGCCGCCATCGCACGGCGGTACGGTACGACCCCGCGGCTCCTGGCGAAACTGAACCACATCTCCACAAGGAGCAGGGTCCGCGGAAAGTCCCTCATCGTCCCCCTCCCCACGGAAGCGGCCGACAACGACACACCGCGCACGGTGGCCAGAAAGCGGGATACCGGCACCTTCACCAAGTACTACACGGTGAAACGGGGGGACACCCTCGCATCCCTGGCCCGCCGCTTCAACGTCTCGTCCCGGATACTCAGCATCTGGAACAACCTGAAGGGTCGCCTCGCGCTACGTCCGGGGAAACGGATCATCGTCGCCAAATATGTGGATAAAAAGGGAAGCCTCGTAGCAGCTGACGAGAACAGCTGACCCTGCCCCCCCCCGTTCGAACCCCAGTGAAAGGATCAATGCACGATGTATAACCTGCTCATCTCCGGCGGCATCGCCGTCGTCGTCTTCGCGCTTCTCATGCTCCTCGCCGGCACCGGCATGTGGTGGCTCTGGCTCCTCATCGGCCTCGCCCTCTTCGCCGGTTCGTTCCTGCTCCTCTCCCGCCTGATCGCAAAGAAGCTCGAATCGATCATGGAACCCGCCATGAAGGATATCCAGGCCCAGCGTTTCGAGCTCGGAGTCCGCAGGCTCCAGGAGGCGCTGAAATACGGCAGGTGGCAGATCTACGTCACCGGCCAGATCAACGCCTCCATCGGCATGGTCTACTACGCGAAGCGTGACTTCGCCACCGCCTTCCCCTACCTGGAGAAAGGGTTCTTCAAGAACTGGGTCTCCATGGGGATGCTCGCCGTCAGCTACATGAAGCGGAACAAGCGGGACAGGATGAAGGAGACCTTCGAGAAGGCGGTGCTCGGCTCGCCGAAGGAATCGCTCCTTTGGGCGCTGTACGCCTACTGTCTCTGCGAGTGCAACGAAACCGGCCGGGCGAAGGAGATCCTGGAGAAGGGGCTGAAGAAGCTGCCGGGGGACGAGAAGCTGAAGCAGAACCTGGAGCTTCTGAACGAGGGGAAGAAGATGAAGATGAAGGTCTACGGCGACGTCTGGCTCCAGTTCCACCTGGAAAGCCTCGGCACCATCCAGAAGCAGCAGATGGCAGCCATGGGTGGGATGAAACGCCGGATGATCCGGAAATAGCCCCTCCGTTCTCCGTCCGTCACAGGAAGCCTGCAGACAGCCCGTCCCGCAGGCTTTTTGCCGAGAATCGCACAAAAGGGACGGAACGTGTGCATGGGATGGCGGGCAGTCTCCCCATCGCCATACGCCCAGCGCCAAACGCCCGAGGTTTTATGTCACACCAGTCCGAACTCATCGCCCGGGACATCGACGCCTACCTGTCGTCGCAGGAGACGAAGGGGATGCTCCGTTTCATTACCTGCGGCAGTGTCGATGACGGAAAGAGCACCCTCATCGGCCGGCTTCTGTGGGACTCCCGGATGATCTTCGAGGACCATCTGTCGACCCTGAGCGCGGACAGCAGGCGGGTCGGCACCCAGGGAGACGAAATCGACTACGCCCTCCTGATGGACGGGCTCCAGGCGGAGCGCGAGCAGGGGATCACCATCGACGTCGCCTATCGTTTCTTCTCCACGGACCGACGCAAGTTCATCGTCGCCGACACCCCCGGCCACGAGCAGTACACCCGCAACATGGTCACCGGCGCCTCCACTGCCGACGTGGCCCTCATCCTCGTCGATGCCCGCAAGGGGATTCTCACCCAGACGCGGCGCCACAGCTACCTCGTATCGCTCGTAGGGATACGTCGGGTGGTGCTCGCCGTCAACAAGATGGACCTGGTGGGCTACGCCCCCGAGCGGTTCGACGCCATCCGCGGCGACTACCTGCAGTTCGCCGCAGGGCTCGGCTTCGAGCAGATCACCTGCATCCCGCTCTCCGCCCTCAAAGGGGATAACCTCATAAAGCGGAGCGACAACACCCCCTGGTACGCCGGTCCCCCGCTCATGGATTTTCTGGAGGATGTGAAGATCGACGCCACCGACAGCGACAGGCCGTTCCGGATGCCGGTGCAGTTGGTGAACCGCCCCGCCCCCGACTTCCGCGGGTATGCCGGCACCATCGTCTCCGGCTCCATCCGCCCCGGCGACGAGGTCGTCTCCTGTGATTCGGGACGCAGTTCCCGCATCGAACGGATCGTCACCATGTCCGGCGACCTGCCCGAGGCGCGGGCGGGCCAGTCGGTCACCGTAACACTCGCGGACGAGATCGACATCAGTCGCGGCGACCTGCTGGCACCGCCGAAGACGCGACCGGTCCATGCCGACCGGTTCGAGGCACATCTGGTCTGGATGCACGACGAACCGCTCCTCCCCGGCAAGAGCTACCTGCTCAAGACGGGGTGCAGTACGGTGCCGGCACACGTCACCGACCTGCAGTGCACGATCGACGTGAACAGCCTGCAGCGGCAGCCGGGCTCCGTGCTGGCGCTGAACGGGATTGGCATCTGTACCATCTCACTCGACCGCCCGATTTCCTTCGACCCGTACCGGGAAAACCGCGCCACCGGCAGCTTCATCCTGATCGACCGGTTCACCAACGCCACCGTCGGTGCCGGCATGATCGACGGGGCGCTCCGCCGTGCCGACAACATACACTGGCAGGCGATCGCCATCGACAAGCGGGCCCGCGCCGCCATCAAGGGACAGAAGCCGTGCCTGCTCTGGTTCACCGGCCTGTCCGGCGCGGGGAAGACCACCATCGCCAACATGGTGGAAAAGCGGCTCCACTCCCTCGGCAAACACACCTACATCCTCGACGGCGACAACGTCCGCCACGGCCTCAACCGTGACCTCGGATTTACCGACGCCGACCGGGTGGAAAACATCCGCCGCGTCGCCGAGGCCGCCAAGCTGTTCGTCGACGCCGGCCTGATCGTCCTCGCATCGTTCATCTCCCCGTTCAAACGGGACCGGGAGATGGCGCGGAGCCTGCTGGGCGAAGGTGAATTCGTCGAGATCTTCGTGAACACCCCGCTGGAGATCTGCGAAAAGCGCGACGTCAAGGGGCTCTACAAGAAGGCCCGCGCCGGCATGCTCCCGAACTTCACCGGCATCGATTCCGCCTACGAGCCGCCGGAGCACCCGGAGATCGAGATAAACGGCGGCACGGACACACCGGAGGAACTGGCGGAACGGATCGTCCGCTATCTGATCGACTGAATCTCCGGCCGCGCCCCATCCTCCAGCAGGCGGCACTCGCTCCCATGACGCTCGCCCATATTATTCCGCATCGGCCGCACCTTCCGGCTGACCGCGCCCGACCGATTCAAAGAGCTGCAACCCTCCCTCACCGTGCTGGCCGGGTCGGCACTCGGCATCCTCGTCTCCCTCACCTCCATCGGTGCCGGGGCGCTGGGGGCGGTACTCCTCATCTATCTCTATCCGCTGCGGATGAAACCGGCAAAACTGGTCGGCACCGACATCGCCCACGCCATTCCGCTCGCGTTCGTCGCCGGTCTGGGGCATCTGGCCATCGGTAACGTGAACATCGTCCTCCTGGGGAACCTCCAGATCGGCTCCGTGCCGGGGATCGTGCTCGGTTCGTACCTTGCCTCCCGTGCGCCGGACAACTTCATCAGGTACGCCCTGGCGGCGGTCCTGCTGTTTGTCGGCATCTGGATGCTGATCCTGTAACCCACGCAAACAAACATTCGTAGTTCCTCTGGCCCATCCTCCAGATTCGTGCAACGTGATTAATTCAAACTACCGTTGACGATCGACGTCGTGCTACTCCGTACTCCGGACCCAAGCACGTCAAACCGATGACAGCCACCGTCAAAATTCGGTGTCACAGGCGCAATTATTGTCACCAAGGATAGTTTCCTGACGCTACCCGCACGCGGAGTCGTGCGAAATCCCGCAAGTTTCAACGCATTCCCATTTTCATCGCACGCAGGCTGTAGGCATGGCATGTGCAAGATGCACCCCATTCTCGCGTACTGATTCCAGCAAATCCACGGGAAAGAAGTCCCTGACGATGAAACAGGTCTATCTCTTCATGACGGCAATGTTCTCGGCACTGATTATGGTGCCGTTCCTGCGGCAGTGGGCACTCGCCAGCAGGACCGTTGACCTGCCGGACGCGCGTAAAGTACACCGGACGCCGGTACCGCGCATCGGTGGTATTGCTGTCTACATGGCGTTTCTCTTCGCACTTCTGGTCTTCATGCCGATGGCGCGCGAGGTTCGCGGCGTGATGGCGGGCGGGTTGATCCTGTTCGTCACCGGCCTGGTGGACGATCTGTACGGCATCTCTCCCGGACGGAAGTTCATGGGCCAGATATTTGGCACCGTCATCGCCATGGCGGTGAGCGGGGTGTACATCCATACCCTGGGCAACCTGACGGGGAGTGGCGAGCTGGTCCTTCCTCTCTGGGCCGGGGTGCCGTTCACGATCGTGGCGGTAGTGGGTGTGATCAACGCGATCAACCTGATCGACGGCCTGGACGGCCTGGCGGGAGGAGTGTCGGTCATCGCCCTTGCCGCATTCCTGGCGCTGGCGTACCATGACGACAACGTGACGGTGATGATGATCACTTCAGCGCTTCTGGGGGCGCTCCTGGGGTTCCTCAAATACAATTTCTTTCCGGCACGGGTGTTCATGGGAGATACGGGGAGCCTGACCGTCGGCTTCGTACTGGCGTTTACCGCGATCTACCTGACTCAGCTTCCGGGCGCCCGTATAGAGCCTGCCGTTCCCCTCGTCGTACTGGGTCTGCCGATCGTCGACACGGTCTGGGTGATGGGGAACAGACTCCGGCAACGCCGCAGCCCGTTTGCACCGGACATGACCCACGTGCACCACAAGTTCCTGATGCTGGGGCTTGAGCACCGGTACACCGTGGTCATCATCTACGGCATCTCGCTCTTCTGGGCAGTCGTCGCGACGCTCTGCCAAGAAATACCGCCGGGGCATCTTCTGGCGATCTACCTCGTCACCTGCGGCATCTCATATCTGTGCCTCCGCCACCTGCTGCGCAGCCAGAAAAGACTTCCATTCGTGGGAAGGGACTCGGATGCAGGCATCAGGGAGTCGCGGCTCTACCGGCGTCTTTCCGGCACCGTCGCCGGCACCACGCCGTTCCTGGCGCTGCTGATGATCGTCTATCTGACCCTGGCCGTCATCGCCGCGTGCCGCATGGTAAACTGCATTCCGCAGCTCATGCTGGTCCTGGCCGGCGGCAGCCTCGCACTGATGTACATCACCCGCGACCCCGCAACCCCCTATGTGCTGATAATGTTCTATGCCGCCAGCATGGTTATCGCCTTTGTCGTAACCCGCTTCGGCGGCATATTGACGCTCGACGGAATCCCGCTGAAAGAGGCGGGCGATCTGCTCATCGCCTTGATGCTACCACTGGCGGCATTCCGGGTGGTGTTCCGGCAGCATGGTGAATTCTACCTCGAAGGCGTCGACCACCTGCTGCTCGGCGTGACCATCTTCCTCGCCCTGGTTGTCCCCCAACTGACCGACTCACTGCCCCTCAATGGCGTGTTCGCGCGGGGAATCATGCTCTTCAGCGTCCTGAAGGTTCTGACTGTGCGGGGACAACGGACGACGCGGACGTTCTCCTTTGCCATGGTCTCAGTCCTCCTGGTCATTGCGGTCCGCGGATACCTCGGGCTGTAACCCTCCTTCATCCTTCACCCTCAGTGCCTCTGCGTACACCTCGCGCCGCGGCCGCCCGCTCTCGGCGGCGGCACGTGCCACAGCGTCCTTCAGACTCAACCCCTTCTGCCCCAGGTAACGGTGCAGCAGCGCGTCCAGATCAGCCACCTGCGGTTCCTCCTCCGCCGCCGGCGCCACAAGGATCACCACCTCCCCCTTCACCTGCTCCCGGTTGTCTATCGTCTCCCGCACCTCCGCCAGCGGCCCCCGCAGGAACTCCTCGTGGAGCTTGGTGAGTTCGCGTGCGATCACGACCTCCCTCCCTCCCATCGTCTCCTGCATGTCGGCCAGGGTCGCCGGCAGGCGGTTGGGAGACTCGTAAAAGATAATGACCTCGCGCCGCCCGGAGAGCTCCGCCAGCCGCTCACGCCGCTTACCCTGCCGGTTCGGCAGGAAGCCGGCGAACAGGAAGGCGTCGGTAGGGAGGCCGGAGGCGGAAAGCGCCGTCACGGCGGCCGAGGCGCCGGGGACCGGTACCACGGCGATCCCTTCCGCCACCGCGTCCCGCACCAGCTGGTAGCCGGGATCGGAGATGCAGGGGGTCCCCGCGTCGGTGATGAGGGCGACGGCCCCCCCCTCCCGCAACCGCTGCAGGATCGCTTCCCCCTTGAGCCTCGCGTTGTGGTCGAAGTAGGAGGTAAGCGGCCGGGAGATGCCGAAGTGGGACAGGAGCTTGCGGGAGTGGCGCGTGTCCTCCGCGGCGATCAGGTCCGCCTCCCGGAGGATGCGCACCGCCCGGAAGGTCATGTCTTCCAGGTTACCGATGGGAGTAGCGACGATGTAGAGGGTGCCGGGCATAGATTCCAGTTCAAGGTTGTAAGTGTCAGGTGACGGCTGAAAGGTTCAAACGATGAATGTCTGGCGCTACCGCTTGTATCATGTGACTTGCCGCTTGTTTTGTACCACACACGGTCCCGTTTGCAAAGCGCTGAACCGCGACGGGGCTTGATCTGCATCAACGGACCGGTAAGAGCAGTGGCGGCGCCAGCGTGTCTGGTGTATCATCGTCCCAAAAGGCTATCACCCGTCCACTGGAAATCCGACGTCCAAACGGTATGCTTGTCGGAACGATGAGATTCCAGGGAACGCAGCAGATATGACCGGTACCAGATTCGACATAACCGGCGCCGTTCTCGTCGGTGGACAAAGCCGCCGCATGGGGCATGACAAGACACTCCTCGAAATCGACGGCATCCCGCTCGTCACCCGCGTGGTGACCGCGCTAACCGCCTGTCTCGAGCGGGTCGTACTCGTGGGGAACCGGCCGGAGCGGTTCGCCGCGCTCGGGCTGCCGGTACTCCCCGATCTGTATCCCGGCAGCGCACTGGGGGGTCTCTGCACCGGCCTCGTCCATGCTGAGACCCCCTGGCTGTTCGTCGCCTCCTGCGACCTCTCCTGCCCCGACAGTGAGCTGGTCCGTTACCTCTGTTCGATCCGGGAGGGTTACGACGCAGTCGTGCCGCGCAGCACGCACGGCTACGAGCCGCTCTTCGCCCTGTATGCCGCAGCCTGCCTGGCGCCGATGCGATCGCTCCTGGGACAGGGTATCTGCCGGATCACCGACCTCTACCCCCTCATCCGGGTGAGGGAGGTGTCCGGCGCGGAGCTGGCCCCGTTCGACCAGAACGGTCGGGCGTTCCTGAACCTGAACACCCCGGCACAGTTCGTCCGGGCCGGCGGGGTGCTGCCGTCATGAGCGTCCGGGCACTTTCGGTCGTGGCACGGTCGGGGACCGGCAAGACCACCCTGTTGGAGAAGCTCGTGCCGCTCCTGAAGGGGCGCGGGTACCGGGTCGGGGTCGTCAAGCACGACGCACACCGCTTCGAGATCGACCGTCCTGGAAAGGACAGCTACCGCCTCACGGCGGCCGGCGCCGACGCCATGCTGATCGCCTCCGGCGACAAGCTCGCCCTGGTGAAACGGCATGCGCACGCGCCCCCCGTGGAGGAACTGCTGGCGACCTATTTCCCCGACATGGACATCGTGCTGACGGAAGGGTTCGGCATGGGTAGCCTGCCGAAGATCGAGCTGCACCGCGGGGCGCTGGGGGGGCCGCTCCTCTGCCGGGGGAATAGAATTGATCCGACCCTGCTGGCGGTGGCGAGCGACGTGCCGCTGGTGCTGGACGTGCCAGTGCTGGATCTGAACGACTCCGTCGCCATCGCCGACTTTGTCGAGATGCATATAATCCGAAAACAATGCCGTTGATCACGCAACGCCGCAACGACGCAACGAAACCACACCTTGCGTCAATGAAGCACGCACGAATCAATAAATGGTTGTAGATTCCTGTACGTTGCGTCGTTGCGTTCGTCGCGTGAGACGGTTTTACCTGCATTTCCCAGCGAGACACCATCCATGCACTACGAGACACCATCCATGGTCAGCATAACCGAAGCACGCGAACTCATCCTGAACCGGGTGGCGACTCTGCCTGCGGAAGATGTCCCGCTCCTCGATGCGGCTGGGCGGGTTCTCGCCTCCCACGTTACTGCCCCGTTCGACATCCCGACGGCGGACAATTCCGCCATGGACGGCTACGCCTTCGCCACCGCCGCGTGGACCGGAAAACCGCTCCGGACCTGCGGCACGCTTCCGGCCGGCGAGGTGTGGAGAGGGCCGGTGGCCGCAGGAGAAGCGGTACGGATCATGACCGGCGCCCCCTTGCCGGCCGGGTGCGACACCGTCGTCCCACTGGAGGAAACGGTCACGGAAGGGGATGCGGTCCGGTTCACCGGAGAGGTCACTGCCGGCAGCCACGTCCGCCGCCGGGGGGAGGAGATCCGGGCCGGGGAGCGGGTGCTCCTCGCCGGGGCTCTCCTGCGTCCCCAGGAGATTGCCCTGCTCGCATCACTGGGGAACGGTACGGCGACGGTCTTCCGGCGGCCCAGGGTCGCCATCATCGCCACCGGCGACGAACTGCAGGAGCCTGGTTCTCACGTGCAGACCGGCAGGATCTTCGACTGCAACAGCAGCGGGATCGCCGCCCAGGTCATGGAGGCGGGGGGAGTGCCGCTGCGCCTGGGGATAGCCGGCGATGACGCGGAACGGACCCGGGAGATGATAAGACGCGGGCTCGACGCCGATCTCGTCATCACCAGCGGCGGGGTGTCGGTGGGGGACCGTGACCACGTCAAGGATGCCATCGGACAACTGGGGGGAAAGCTCCTCTTCTGGCGGGTGAACATGAAGCCGGGAAAGCCGGTCGCAGGCGCCCTCATCGGCAGGACGCCGCTCGTCGCCCTCCCCGGCAACCCGGTGGCTGCCTTGGTCGCCGGCGAACTGTTCGTCCGCCCGGCGCTGCTCCGGATGGCGGGACACCGCCGGATCTTCCGTCCCCGGGTCACGGCGATCCTGGATCAGGAGATCTACAACCGGGGTTCGCGCCCCCACCTCGTCCGGTGCATCGTGGAGTACCGTGACGGCTGCTATCACGCGGTCACCACCGGAGAGCAGGGGTCGGCCCGCCTCACCTCCCTCACCACCGGCAACGCCATCCTGCACTCGCCTCCCGGAACCCGCATACCCGCCGGAACGGCAGTGGAGCTCGGCATGCTGGGCCGGGGAACCGCGGCCGGATGGGAGACGCCATGGCCCTGATCGACTCCTGCGGCCGCACGATCAACTATCTGCGGCTCTCCGTCACCGACCGCTGCAACCTGCGCTGCAGTTACTGCATGCCGGCGGGCGGATGTCCGCCGTGCCACGACGCACCGCTCGCCGACGAAGACCTGTACCGCATCTCCCGCGCCGCCGTCGCTTCCGGGGTGGAGAAGATCCGGATCACCGGCGGCGAACCGCTCCTGCGGGAGGGGATCATCGATTTCCTGGCCGACCTCGCCCGTATTCCCGGCCTGCGCCGACTCGTCCTCACCACCAACGGCCTGCTGCTGACGGAGATGGCGGATAAGCTCCGCGAGGCAGGCGTCTCCAGCCTCAACATCAGCCTCGACTCGCTCCGGCCCGACACCTTTGCCCGGATCACCCGCGGGGGGAACCTTGAGCGCGTGATGGCGGGGCTCGACGCCGCGGGTCGGGCCGGGTTCTCCCATATCAGGATCAATGTCGTGGTGATGCGCGGTGTGAACGACGACGAGGCGGCCGCGTTCGCCGCCCTGACCCTGGACCGGCCGTACCGGGTTAGGTTCATCGAGCGGATGCCTACCGGAAACGGCGACGACTGGCGGAGCACCACCGTGCCGGGGGTCGAACTCCTGAACCGGCTGAACGGACGCTACCGGCTGCAGCCGGTGGAACGGGAGCCGCTGTCCGGCCCGGCCGTCTACTACCGGATTCCCGGCGCAGCGGGTCAAATCGGCTTCATCACCCCCGTCTCCTGCCACTTCTGCGGCGACTGCAACCGGATCAGGGTCAGCTGTGCCGGCATCGCGCGGGGCTGCCTCTTCGACGAGGGGGGGACGGACTTGAAACCGCTTCTGCAGCACGACGATGATGCCCACCTGCAGGAGGCGCTACGACGTACCGCATCGGACAAGCCGGAGCGCCACCGTCTCGGCGACCGCGGCGCCGTCGCCGCTCGGGAACCGTTTAAGATGTCACAGATCGGAGGATGATCGGAAATGGGGAGGGTACGTGCGCAGGTCGTTGCCGTCTGCATCAGCGAGGCAAAGGGGGAACGGAAGAGCCCGGTGGCATCGGCACGGTTCCGCGCCGGCCACGGGATCGACGGCGATGCCCATGCCGGCTACGGGCACCGTCAGGTGAGCCTGCTGGCGGAGGAGAGCATCGAAAAGATGCGGCAACTGGGGCTCGCTGTCGCCGCCGGCGCATTCGCCGAGAACATCACCACCCGGGGGATCGACCTGCTGACCCTTCCCGTCGGGACGCGACTCGCCGTCGGGGAAACGCTCCTGGAGATCACCCAGCACGGCAAGGAGTGCCACAGCAGGTGCGCCATCTACGAACAGGCAGGTGATTGCGTTATGCCCAAGGAAGGTGTGTTTGCACGGGTTCTGGTGGGCGGAGTGGTGAGTCCGGGCGACCGGATCGGCGCCGTACCGGCGGAGGGGTGATGCCAGCAATGGTGGATCAGTACGCCAGGTCGAAGGCGTTTCTGATATGTTCGATGGATGGGTCGGCAGGGTCGTGCAGGACGATGGCAATGACGTCGAACCGCGCCGGGCTCTCCGTCAGCCGCTGTTTCGCAAGCCAGGTGAGGGCCGCCTTGGAGATCTGCCGCTGTTTGAAAGGGGTGACCGCCAGTTGGGGGACGCCGTAGGCGTCGCTGCGGCGGGTCTTCACCTCCACGAACACCAGCATCTTCCCGTCCCTGGCAACGATATCCACCTCGCCCCCCTTGCACCGGAAGTTCCGCTCCAGGATGGCGTAGCGGCAGTTCCGCAGGTACGCGACGGCCAGTTCCTCCCCCCGTGCGCCGACGGTCAGGTTGTCGGACTGTTTCCCTTCATCCTTCATCCTTCATCCTTCAGATGTTCCTTCACCCCGCGAAAGGTGGTCCGGTGGATCGGCGACGGTCCCCTGGCGGCGATCGCCGCCAGGTGCTCCGCACTACCATACCCCTTGTGGGAGGCGAAACCGTAACCCGGATAGCGACGGTCGTACTCCACCATCAGCCGGTCCCGCGTCACCTTCGCGATGATGGAGGCGGCGGCGATGGAGAGGCTGCGGGAGTCACCCTTTTTCACGGTGCGCTGGGGAATCGGAAGAGGGACGGCGGAGATGCCATCCACGAGGAGGAATTCAGGAGACGGGGCCAGTGCCTCCACCGCCTGGCGCATGGCGGCCAGGGTCGCCTGGAGGATGTTGATTTCGTCGATCAGTTCCGGGTTGCCGATCCCCACCCCCACCGCCAGGGCGCGCTCTCTGATCAACGGGTACAGTGCCTCGCGCCGCGCCTCGGACAGCTTCTTGGAATCGTCCACTCCGGGTAGGTCGACATCCTCGGGCAGGATGACTGCGGCCGCCACCACCGGCCCGGCCAGCGGACCGCGCCCCGCCTCGTCGACCCCCGCAACCAGCCCGTATCCCGCCGACCGGATGCGCCGGTCGAACATGGTCGGATCGGGGATGTCGTGCGTGAACAGCTCCAGGTTCATCTCGGGCTCCGGATACGCAAAACCCCGGCAGAGCCGGGGTTTTGTTGTGTCCTATGCTTCGGCGACGTACTTCCGCTCGCGGATGCGGGCCGCCTTGCCGCGCAGCTTGCGCAGGTAGTACAGCTTGGCGCGACGTACCTGGCCACGGGTCACCACCTCGATGGCTGCGACGGACGGCGAGTGCAGCGGGAAAACCCTCTCCACACCGACGCCGTTGGAGATCTTGCGTACCGTGAACGACTCACGTATACCGCCGTTCTGGCGACCGATCACCACACCCTGGAAGACCTGGATACGGCTCTTGTCGCCCTCGACGATCTTCACGTGCACCTTGACGGTATCGCCGGGTTTGAACGGCGGGATGTTCTTCTTCATCTGCTCCATTTCAAGTCTGTCAATCGTGTTCATTTCTTCCTCCCATAATCGATAGCGAAAAGCTATGCGTCTTGAATGTACGTCTTGTCATATCCCGTACTACCACCCGAGCAGCCGGTCCATGATGATCGATGCAGCCGACCGTACCGACAGATGGTTGTAATCGGCCGCTCCGCGAATCGGCTCCAGCACCAGGTCCGCCTCCTCGAAGATCTCCTCCGCAAGCCCCCAGCCGGTACCGAACACCAGCAGCCAGTGCCGGTCCTTCGCGGCGATCCGCTTCCGAAGATTGCAAAAGGTGATGCCGTTTACCCGCTCCGCCGCACCAGTCACGACCGTCAGCGGCCGCACCCCGTACATGCCCGCCAGATCATCCCGGGCATCGTCCAGCGTGGCAACGACAGTCATCAACTCCAGCGCCGCCTTGCGCTTGGGGTTATATCCGCCCCCCCAGCCGTCCTGCCAGTGGCTGCCGATCCTTCGGACCAGCTCCTGCTGTTCCAGCGACGGCGTGACCACGTAGTAGCGATGCAGACCGAACGTCCTGGCGGCCCGGGCGATATCGTGCAGGTCCAGGTTCGTGACGGCGCTCGTGACGATCTCCCGGTTCCGGTTGTACACCGGATAATGCACGAGGGCGATACTGACGTTTCCTTCCGGTTGCATCAGTCGCCCTGCCCGCCGGACAGAAGCCGCAGCCACTCCCGGTCTCTATCGTCGAGGGGGGCCGTTTCCAGCAGGTCGGGCCGCATCATGAGGGTGCGGCGCAACGCCTCGCGGCGGCGCCACTTCCGGACCTCGCCGTGGTTCCCCGACAGAAGCACATCCGGGACCGCATGCCCGCGGAACGTCTCGGGGCGCGTGTACTGGGGGTACTCCAGAAGCCCCGCGGCAAACGATTCATCCTCTGCAGACTCCTCGCAACCGAGCACGCCGGGCAGGAGGCGCGCTACCGCATCGACGATCACCAGCGCCGCCGGCTCGCCGCCGGTCATCACGAAATCGCCGATGGAGACCTCTTCAAGGGCGAACAGCTCCTTGAGCCGCTCGTCCACCCCCTCATAGCGCCCACAGACGATCACCAGTTCCTTCTCCGCGGCCAGCTCCGAGGCAAAGGCCTGGTCGAACCGCCGCCCCCGGGGGGAGGTGAGGATGATCCGGGCGCGTGGCCGGCCGGAGAGTATCTGTTCCAGGCAGGCCGTCAGCGGCTCCACCTTCATCACCATGCCGGCGCCGCCGCCGTAGGGGTAGTCGTCCGTCGTCCGGTGCTTGTCACACGCATAATCGCGGATGGCATGGCACCGCACATCGATCAGCTCACGCTCGATGGCACGCTTGAGGATGCTCTGCCCCAGCGGCCCGTCGAACATGGCGGGAAAGAGCGTAAGGATATCGAATTTCATAGATCGAGCAGCCCTTCGAGAGGGCTGATGGTCATGACCCGGTGTTCCATATCCACGCCAACAACCACATCGGTGATGGCGGGGATGAGGTATTCCCTACCGCCCCCCTGGACCGTATAGACATCGTTGCTGCCGGTGGAAAAGATGTCGGTGATGGTGCCGAGTAGTTCGCCCCGGTCCGTCACCACCCGCATCCCCAGAAGGTCCTGCCAGTAGTACTCGTCCTCGCCCAGGGGGGGGAGTTCGGCCCGGAGGGCATACACCTCGCGGCCGACGAGCGGCTGTACCTGCTCGATGGTATCCATCTGCCGGAACCGTACCAGCGTCTTTTTACCCTGACCAGAAACGGCAGCAACGGCGTAGCCGACCCACTGACCGGCCGGGTCTTCCAGATACAGCGCCCCTGCCGCCCTGACCCCGTCGGACTCCCCCGAATAGGGAAGCATCTTCACCTGCCCGCGCACGCCGTGGGTCGACGTGATCCTGCCGAGCAGAATCAGCTCCTCACACGAAGGCATTACTCGACGATTTTCAGCAGAGCCTTCTTGTTGTCCTTGGTGGATACGGCATTGAGGAGCGTCCGGATCGCCTTGGCGGTCCGTCCCTCCTTGCCGATGATCCGTCCCATGTCCTCCTTGGCAACCGTGAGCTTGATGACGGTGGTGTCGTCTTCCATCTCTTCGGTGGCCCGTACCTGACTGGGATCGTCAACAAGCGCTCTGGCGATGGTCTCTACGAGATTTTTCATGTCGGTGCCCTCTCTGCATGGGGAGTATGCGACGGACCGGCATCAAGGCGGATCAGGCAGCCTTGGTAACGAATTTTTCCCAGATTCCGGCCTTTTTCATGAACTGCTTCACGGTATCGGTCGGCTGGGCGCCCTTGCCGAGCCATTCGATGACCTTCGCTTCCTGGAACGACACCGCAGCGGGCTCCTGATTCGGATCGTAGGTACCCACATTTTCGATGAAACGGCCATCCCGGCGGTCACGCTCGTCGGCTACGACGATCTGGTAAAACGGTTTCTTCTTCGCGCCTGCGCGGGCAAGCCTGATCTTCACTGCCATCTGTTTCCTCCTGGTATCTGGCGACCACTGCCGCCTGTACATTAGTTTTAACGATCGATACGTTCGCCATCGGAACGCCACTAAACAAACTTACGAGAACGGGAACATCCCCTTGCCGAGACCACCCATCCCCTTCATGAGCCCCTTCGGCCCCAGCTTCTGCAACTGCTTCATCACCCGCTGGGCCTCGGTAAACCGCTTCAGGAGCTGGTTCACCTCCTGCACCGAGGTACCGCTCCCCTTGGCGATGCGCAGCCGGCGACTGCCGTTGATGATGGTGTGGTTAGCACGCTCCTTGCGGGTCATGGAGTCGATGATCGCCTCGATCCGCTTCAGCTCCTTCTCGCTGGGCTGGGCACCCTGCATCTGCTTCATCATCTTGCCCATGCCGGGGATCATCCCCATGATCGACTCAAGCGACCCCATCTTCTTGAGCTGCTGCAGCTGGTTCTTGAAATCCTCCAGATCGAACTGGTTCTTCCGGAACTTCTCCTGCAGCCGGGCCGACTCTTTCTCGTCGAAGGTGGTCTGGGCCTTCTCGATCAGCGTGAGCACATCCCCCATACCGAGGATGCGGGACACGAGACGATCCGCGTGGAACACCTCGAGGGCGTCCATCTTCTCGCCGAGGCCGACGAACTTCACGGGACGCCCGGTCACGGCGCGGATGGAAAGGGCCGCCCCCCCCTTGGCATCGCCATCCAGCTTGGTCAGCACCACGCCGGTGATGCCGAGCCGGTCGTTGAACCCGGTGGCAACGTTCACCGCCTCCTGGCCGGTCATGGCATCGGCGACGAACAGGATCTCCCTCGGCTCGACTGCCTCGCGGATCCGCTCCAGCTCCCCCATCAGGTAGTCGTCAATCTGGTGCCGGCCCGCGGTATCGAAGATGACCGTGTCGAAACCGGACAACTCCGCATGCCTGAGCGCGGCGGCACAGATCTCCACCGGGTCCTGGTCCGCCCGGGAGTCGTAAACGTCCAGCGACAGCTGACGCCCGAGGGTCTTCAGCTGCTCGATGGCGGCGGGCCGATACACGTCGGCGGGCACCAGCAGCGGCCGACGTCGCTGTCCCTTCAGGTAGCGGGCCAGCTTGCCGCAGGTCGTGGTCTTGCCGGCCCCCTGGAGGCCAACCATCATGATGGAGACCGGGGGTTTCGCCGCCAGATCCAGACCGTTGTCCCCGTCGCCGGACATGAGACCGACCAGTTCGTCGTGGACGATCTTTATCACCTGCTGCCCCGGCGCGAGGCTCTGCAGCACCTGGGTGCCGATCGCCCGCTCGCGGACACGCTCGACGAAATCCTTCACGACCTTGAAGTTGACGTCTGCCTCAAGAAGCACCAGACGCACCTCACGCAGCGCGTCCTTGATGTTCTCCTCGGTCATTACCCCCTGGCCGCGGAGCTTCTTGAATATCTGGTCAAGCTTGTCGGAAAGGGTGTCAAACATTTATACTCTTGGAATATCGTGCAGTTGGCCGATCGACATCGGACGACAACGGACTTATGCCCGTAAAGAGGAAACTATAGTAGAGCTCGCAAGTTTTTGTCAAGCTAAATTTCCGACAGGTTTTCATGACGTTATCCCGCCCGTGGGCGAAATACGGCACCTCACGCTCCCGTCGCTCCGTCGATGCCCGCCTTGAGTCCGGCGACCGCATCGCCCAGTTCCCGGGCCAGATCATCCCCCCGGTACGCTTCGAACAGCCTGACCAGTGCGCTGCCGACGACGACCGCATCCGCCGATGCTGCCACCTGCGCCGCCTGCTCGGGAGTCGAAATACCGAAACCGACGGCGACCGGGAGTTTCGTGGCCTGACGCAGCCGCGCAACCTGCTCGGAAACCGACCCTTCCACCCGCGACCGGGCACCGGTGACGCCGCTGACGGATACGTAATACAGAAAACCGCTCCCCATCCGGGCAACCCGTTTCATCCGGTTCAGATCGGATGTCGGCGCAAGAAGCATGATCGTATGCAGACCGTGCCGGTCCGCGGAGACCTTGAACTCCGCCACCTCTTCCGGCGGCAGGTCCACGAGCAGCACACCATCGGCACCCGCCGCAGCCGCATCGGCGGCAAACCGCTCCACCCCGTAGGTGAAGACCGGGTTGTAGTACCCCATCAATACGATCGGAACCTGGCAGACGGAACGGATCGCCCTGATGGTGTCGAGTATCCCCGCAAGGGTCACCCCTCCCTCCAGCGCCCGCGACGAGGAGAGCTGGATCGCGGTACCATCCGCCATCGGGTCGGAAAAGGGCATCCCCAGCTCAACGATGTCGGCGCCGGAACGTTCCAGAAGCGGCACGAGCCGCTCAGTCGTGGCAAGGTCCGGGTCTCCGGCGGTGATGAACGTCACCAGCGCCTTCTTTCCTTCACTGCGCAGGGCGGCAAGCCGCTTTTCAATCCTGTCAGACATGTTTTTTCTCCGCTCCGGCCGCATCCGCTATGGTCAGTTCGCCGATCTCCCGCTTCAGCAGTTCGGTCTGCTGGGAGATGTTCCGTACCGCCTTGTTCATGACGTTGGTGGCGTCCAGGTTGACGGCGGTGGACTGCTGGATATCCTCGATCGACTGGAGGATCTGATCGCTCCCCCGGGTCTGTTCGTCACAGGCACGCTTGATCTGCCGGATCATGTCGGTGATGTTCTCCGTCGATTCGGCGATATGCGCCCCCACCTTGCTCTGCTCCTTGGTAGAACTCCGTACCTGGCAGGTCAGGCCGGTCATCCGCTCGGCCGCCGCCCAGATCAGCTCGCTCCCCTTTCCCTGCTCGTCGGTGGCCCGGGCGATCTGCCCCACCATCTCGGAGACACGCTCCATGGCATCGCGGATCATCTGACTCCCCTTGGCCTGCTCCACGGCAGCCCGGGCGATCTCGCCCACCTGGCCGGTGGCCTTCTGGACACCGATGACGATCTTTTCCAGCGCCTCGCCCGACTTCTGGGAGAGGAGCTCGCCGTCGGCAATGCTCTTCTCCGCCTGGCTGATGGCATCGACCGCCCGCCGCGTTTCGTCCTGGACCCCCTTGATGACCAGGGAGATTTCGCGGGTGGAGCTGCTGGTCCGCTCGGCCAGCTCCTTTATCTCGTCGGCGACGACGGCAAAACCCTTGCCGTGCTCGCCCGCCTGGGCCGCGATGATGGCGGCATTCAACGCCAGGAGGTTCGTCTGTTCGGCAACCTCGTCGATAACCGAGAGGATGGCGCCGATGTCATCGGCCTTGCCGGACAGGGAGCTGATCACCTCGGTGGTGATCCGGGAGCTGCGCCGGATCTCGCGAATACCGCTGATGGTGGCCTCCACGGTATTCTTGCCGGTCTCGGCGTCACGGCGCACCTCTTCGGAAATGGTCGCCGCCCCCTGGGCGTTCCGCTCCACCTGCCGGATGCTGCTGTCCATCTCCATGACGGAGGAGGCGGTGGTGGTGGAGGCCTCCATGAGGTTCTGAACAGAGCTACCGATCTGCTTGATGCTGGCGGACATCTGGGAGATGGAGGTACAGACCTCTTCGACGGACACAGACAGGTTGTCGGCGTTCTGGGCCACCTCCTCGACGCTGGCCGCCATCTCCAGAATGGAGGAGGAGCTTTCGGAAGCGGAGAGCGACAGACTATCCACGTTCTGCGCTACGCCACGGATGGAGGCGGTAATCTCCGTTACCGCCGAGGAGGTATTGGAAACGCCGCTCGCCTGGATCTGGGCGGCGTCGACCACCTTGCGCGAGGCGTCGGAAAGGGTCGCCGAGATATACGACAGCTCCAGCGCCGAGCGGTCCACCTTGCCTACCATCTCCGCCAGCTTCGACACCATGGCGTTGAAATCCTCTCCCAGTTTGCCCAGCTCATCGGTGGAGTCCACCTCGACGGTCACCGTCAGGTCTCCCTCCGCACCACGGGCCAGGGCATCGGCCATCCGCTTGATCCGGGTGACGATGTTGCGCGTCGTCAGCGCCCCCATCAGGATGGCCACCATGATCGCAATGATGATGACCGCCACGAACGCAATGGCGGCCGACCGCTGGATGACCTGGATCTCCTCGTTGGCCTGGGTGATCTGCGTACCGACGGCAACCAGCAGGTCGTCCAGCGCATCCTTTGCCCGGTCATGCGCATCACTCAGATCGACGCTGGCGATCTTCCCCAGTCCCCTTTCACCGCCGCCCCCTTTCATCGCGGCAGCCTTCTGGGCGAGGAGCTTGTCTGCCACCGCCTCGAACGCCGTCCACTTATCGAGGACGAGCCGGATACGCTTCTCGATATCCCCCCCCTTTTCGATGGGACGGATGCCGACCTTGGCGTTCCCCTTCACGATCATGTTGATCTGGCTGTGAAAGAGGTCCCGCTTCATCTCGTAATCCTCGGAATCCTCCGTGAACTTCTCCGTATCTCCCGACACGAGCGCCGCCTGGAGCAGGCTCACATAACAGTCCTTCTGCGTCACCTCCATGAGCAGCACCAGCTTCTGCCGGGCGGAGAGGTTGGACAGCATGTTCTGGATACGGGTACCGACCCGCTTCATGGTGATCCCGCCGAAACCGCCGGTGATCGCCACGAGCAGCGCCATGATCAGAAATGCACCGATGAGCCGGTATCCCAGCTTGACGTTCTTCATAATCCCATTCCTTCCTTCATGCACCGCGCACTGCGAACGAAAGCCCTATCAGCGGGCCGCCTGGTCCAGCAGGTAGTTCATGAGTTCCACCACCGACTTCACTTCCTGCTTGCTCATGTTGGAGTCCGGCTTGCGCAGCATCTTGATGCCGTACGCCCTGGTGGCACCCCGGTCGAACGGCTGTCCGGAGATGGGGGCGACCCCGGTCTGGATCGCGACCACCGCCCGCTCCAGGGTGTGGCACTTGACGCAGCGCACCCTCATGATCTCGAAATTCTTCTTGTAGGCGGGGGGAATGCCGGCGGGGTCGAAGGTGAGCGTCGCCCCCCTGCCGAGGGTGCGAATCCCGGCAAAGGACGTCGTCGCACAGATGCCGACGAGCAGGAGTGCGGTGATGAGCGTTTTCATGGGTTTCCTCCCGGATGCTGCCGATGTGTGGTTGTCAGAAGCTGAACGAGGCACCGATCAGGCCGATTCGGTTAATAGTTCCCGGCAATAAAGCGATGTCATTGGAATCGGTCCTCCCAAGGTGCTCAGACTCGGCTTTATATTGGTATTCCAGCGTCAGCTTCACGTTCTGGATGGGGGCGAAAACAAGAGAGGGTATATAGTTGCGGCTGATGCCCGATGCATCGTCAACGTACTCGTAGCGGAACAGGCCGATGAGGTTCACCGGCGAACCGAACAGGTACTGCGCCTCCCCCACCATGACGAGGGAGTTGGCGACGTTCCTCGCGGTGTAGTTCGGCGCGTTGTCGCGCCCCTTCACGCCGCTGAACCGGAGGCGGAACCGTTTGTACAGCAGATCGGCATCGATGCCGGCCCGGTAGTAGTCGTCGTTGTACGGGCCGAGCTCGGCATCCGCGTTCCGGCCGAAATAGCCGTAGCCGCCGACCGTCAGCGAGAGGTAGTCCCAGATGCTGTCGCTGTCCAGGTCCACCTCCGGCTCATTCCCCAGGTAGTCGGTCCCGCCGATCCGGCACTCCAGGTGGCCGTACCCCTCCTTGGTGTTCTGCTCCTTCCGGTTGACGATCCCCGCCGCGGCGAACACCCGCGGCCCGATCGTGCCGTTCAGTTCGAGGGCGTCCTGCGGATCGCCCACGGCGAAGGGGGAGTCCCCCACCCGGTACTCCTGCGTCGCCAGATCGGCGATGGTCAGCCGGTTGGAGGTCTTCCAGAGGGTCAGGTCCGGCTCGAACCGGCCCGCCTTGAGGTTGATCGGCGTACCGAACGCATGCCGCCACTGCACGAACAGTTCCTGGAGATCGGGGTTGTTGTTCGACGGGGTCACGCCGGTGCTGCTGCTTTTCGGCGGCCCTTCCGTGTAGGCGTTGTAGGTGACGAAGAAACCGGCCAGCCGCCGGAACGCGCCCCCCGCCTGCAGCTGCAGGGCGCGGGTGGACAGGTCGAACTTGTTTTCCTGCGACGGGTCGTAGGCGGCATCCAGCGACGCCCGGAACGACACCGGGATCATCTCGGGGATGCCGGCGAGCAGCATCGCCTCCTTGCGGGCATCGGGTGAGGAGTTCGCGGCAGCGGCCTTCGGTTTGCCGGGCCATACGTAGCTGTTCTTCATGAACGCTTCGCCGAATTCATTGAGCGTCGGGTAGATGGTATGACAGGTGGAACACTCCGCCTTGTTCTGGCGGGCGAAGGCGGGGATCGCCAGCGCCTGTCCCGCATACGCGAGGACGAGCCCCAGGACCGTCAACGCGGCAACGGCACATCTGCTTCGGTAGCTCATGGACATCTCCCTTGCATTGAATAGGCATCCCGGTGGTACGGATCACGGGTCAGCCCCCCCCGAACCGGGCCGGGACGCCGAAAATTGAACCTGATTAATACAATAAAGACACCACGAAAGTCAACGAAGCTGACGCGTCAAACGTGGGTGCAGCGGAAAAAAAATCCTTTATTAATTGGCGCCGTAATCGTATATAAATGGCAGTTCGGTGAAAGGGGTTTATCATGAACAGCAACATATGCGCGGCATATTTCGTCGTCGGTCTGCTCGTTTCGCTGACTGCGGGCTGCGGCAGCGGCGGCAGCTCCGGCGTCACGGCGGCAGCCGGTCCGAATGCGGCGGCCGTCGCCTCCGCCCCCTGCATCGGCTGCCACAGCAGCTATCGTTCCTCCGTGACCGGCACCCTGATCACCGACGACTGGCAGGCATCCGCCCACCACACGGAAAACGGGGCCAGCTGTGCGGACTGCCACGAACCGTCCGTCGGCCATCCACAGAACTGTACCTACACGTGTCACGGCGGGAGCAATACAGATAATAACGAACTGGTCTACAACCCGGACACATCGCTGAAATGCTACAAGTGCCACGGCCTTGACCACCCCGCCGACGGGATGTTGGTCGAGGCGCCACGCCATTTCGGCAACCTCACCACCTCCCTGGGGAACACGACCTACCGGGCCCAGTACCTGAGCTCCATGTACGTGGGTAACTGCCGCAAGTGCCACAACCCCCACAACCCGACGGCGGCCCTCCCGATCAACCAGCAGTGGGCGGACTCGGGGATGGGGGACACCACCGCCGGGCCGCGCGTCAAGTACGACTTCAAGACCCGCGGCACCTACGAGCCGGTCAACCTGACCTTCCAGTACTACTGCGTCCGGTGCCACACGAGTACCGGCTACATCAAGTTCGTCACCTCCGGCTTCACCGACCAGACCCCCTTCGCCGGCCCCGGCCAGCCGGTAGTCCAGAACAGGCCCGGCCAAAACGAGCTCCCCTCGCCGGACAAGACCAAGGAGGTGACCGGCTGCAACGTCTGCCATGACGACGGCAATGGCAACGCCTACGGATTCGCCCTGCGCACGGTACCGCCGGTACGGATCTACTACAACATCTCCACCGCCTGGACGTCCCCCACCATCCGGCTCAACAACTCCCCCGTCGACTATCCGGACAAGGGGGCATCCAACATGTGCCTGCCGTGCCATACCGGTCGCGGCGTCGGCAGGCTCATCAGCGATGCCGCCGCGGCGGGTCTGGACTTCGCAAACGCCCCGACGATCTCCTCCCACGACCGGGCGACCGGCACCATCCTCGCCAAGCACGGCGGCTACGAATTCGCGGGGCGGGACTATGCGGACCCGGACGAATACCTGCACGAGTACATCGGCATGAACAACACCCGGGGGACCGGCACACTCGGCCCCTGCATCACCTGCCACATGAACAGCGACGAGTCGCACTCGTTCGAGCCGGTCGTACGCTCGGTATCGGCAACGGAGGACCGGATCGTGGGGATCAGGAGCAAGACCTGCGCCCACTGCCACGACGGCGTCCTCGAACCGGTCTGGACCGCCGCGTCGCTCCAGGAGAGGCGAACCGGGTTCCACGCCGCCCTCACGGTTCTCACGGCACTGCTGAAAGGCAAAGGGGTACCCGCCACCGCCAACTCGGCTCTCAAGCTCCGCAACTGGGAGGTCCCCTACGGCGCCGGCACCGGCCCCAACACCATGGGGGCGTATTTCAACAACGATCTCCTGACCAACGAACTGGGCGCCTTCGCCCACAACAGCACCTACGCGAAGCGGCTCCTGTACGACTCCATCGACTGGATGTACAACGGCGCGCTGGACAACGACGTGGTGGAGGCGATCAACTCCCTCACCTTTTCTCCGGCGACGACGAACCCGGTCACCGGCATCGCCTACGGCAGCGACTACGTGAACATCAAGACCGATGCCATCGACTACCTCATGGAGGACGGCCCCGACATCCGGCCGTAGTAACTACGAAAACGGCCCGCATCTCACGATGCGGGCCGTTCAACCCTCAACTCTCAACCCTCAGCTCTCAACCCTCCTGGTCTCCAACTCCTCCCAGCGGGCGTAGGCCGCCGTCAACGCCGCATCGACCCGGCCGTAGTCGGCGGCGATCTCCGCCACGTCCCCCGCCGCGCCATGGGCCAGCGGGTCGGCGAGTTTTGTCTCCAGCTCCGACTTCTCCCCCTCCATCCGCTCGATCTCCAGCTCCAACCGCTCCAGCTCCTTCCGCTCGTTGAAGGAAAGCCCCCGCCGCGGCTTCGGCGGCACGGGAGCCGCAATCGTCGCTGCCGCCTGTCGTTCCGCTGCGACGACTGCCGCAGCAGCGGCCCGTTCCGCATCCTTACGCTCCCGGTAATCGCTGTAGTTCCCCTCGTGGAACACGACGCGACCGTCCCCCTCGAACGCGAGTATCCCGGTGGCCACCTTGTCCAGGAAGAACCGGTCGTGGGTCACCAGCAGCACGCAGCCGGGGAAGGCGGCAAGGGTCTCGTCCAGGAGCTGCATGGTGGGGATGTCCAGGTCGTTCGTCGGCTCGTCCAGGACCAGCAGGTTGGCCCCCTGCAGCATGAGTCGGGCCAGGAGCAGGCGGCTCTTCTCGCCGCCGGAAAGGGTTGAGATGCGCCGGACCCGGTCGGACGGGGCGAACAGGAACTCCTCCAGGTAGCCGATCTTGTGCCGCTTCACCCCGTTCACCTGGACGTAGTCTCCCTCGCCGAAGAAGTCGTACACCGTCTGCTCCGGATCGAGCTGCTCGCGGTTCTGGTCGAACCAGGCGATCTGCGTCTTCTTCCCCAGGGTGACGGCGCCGGCATCGGGGAGCTCCTCCCCGACGATCATCCGGATCAGGGTCGACTTGCCGCAGCCGTTGGGGCCGATGATCCCGACCCGGTCCCCCCGCTTGAGGCCGAAGGTGAGGCCGTCGACGAGCCGCTTCTCCCCGTACCCCTTGCGAACCTCCGACAGGTCGAGGATGGTACCGCCGAACCCGGCCTCCGTGGTAAACGCCACCGAAGCGGCGCCGGCCGTCCCCCCCGTTGCAGTCGCATCGTCCTGCAGCTGCCGGTAGCGGTCGATCCGGGCCTTCTGTTTGGTGCTGCGCGCCTTGGCGCCGCGGCGGATCCAGGCGGTCTCGGTCCGGAGCAGATTCAGAAGGCGCGCCCGCGCCCCGGCCTGCTGCGCCATCTGCTCCCCCTTCTGCTCCAGGTAGCGGGAATAGCCGCCGGGAAAGGTGGCCAGTGCGCCGTCCTCCAGCTCCAGCATCCGGGTCACCACCCGGTCGAGAAAATAGCGGTCGTGGGTGATGAGCAGCAGCGCGCCCTGATACCCCAGGAGGTACTCCTGCAGCCACTGCACCGTGTCGGCGTCCAGGTGGTTGGTCGGTTCGTCCAGAAGGAGCAGGTCCGGCGCCTCCAGGAGGAGCCGCGCCAGGGCGACCCGCCGCCGGGTGCCGCCCGACATCTCGCCGACCTTCTGGCCGGGGTCGGTCAACTGCAGGTGGGTCATGATCCCGGCGACCCGGTGGTCCGTGTTCCAGCCGCCGTGGTGTTCGATCCAGACCGCCAGCTCCCCCTGCCGCTCCAGCAGCCGCTCCATGTCGGGGGGGGAGTCGGCGAGCAGTGCCGAGATCCCGTTGAACTCGTCGATCGCCCGGCGGATCTCCTTGAGGCCCGCTTCGATCGTCTCCACCGCCGTGAGCGCACCGTCCAGCTGCGGCTCCTGGGGGAGGTAGCCGATGGTGGCCCGCCGCTTCACCATGATCTCGCCGCCGTCACGGTCCACAAGCCCCGCCAGGATCTGGAGCAGGGTCGACTTGCCGCTGCCGTTGGCGCCGATGAGCCCCACCTTCTCCTCTTCACCCACGGCGAAGGTGGCGTCCCTGAGGATCGTGCGCGGACCGAAGCTCTTCTCCAGCCGTATCAGATCGACGACGTTCATTTTTTCAGCAGTCCGTTCAACAGGTTCAGGATGGATGACTTTCGGAACTGTTCCGGGATGGTGAAGGTACCGTTCTTGGTGCACGGAACGGTAACGGACCCGAAAAAGGATTCCACGTCGAAGCTCGCCGTAAGCCTGTAGGGAACCCGGCCGGCATCGTCCTGGTGCTGCAGGAGCCCGGCCAGGGCGGCGTAGGGGAGCGTCACCGGAACCGTCACGTCGGTAACGGAGCCGGCGGGAAATGCGGTCCGCTCTTTCACCTCTCCCCGGGTAACCGGCAGGGAACCGACCTGCAGGTCGTAGCGATACCCGGTGAGGACCAGCTCCCGGTCGTTGTCGTTTCGGACATCCAGGACCAGCGCCATCCTGAGCCCCTTGTGGTCGAGCCCGGTGATGCGGACCGCCTTCAGGTCCACCCCGGGGCCTTTCACCAGCAGGCTGCACCCCGTCACGAGCAGGAGCGCCGCTATCGTCAGCATCTGTTTCATCCGGTATACCTCTCCATGCACAACGAAAAAGGGCTGCCTCCGTTCTCGGGAGCCAGCCCCTCTGCGTACAACCGTCGGGCTAGTCGATCAGCTTGCCGATGCTTCCCCAGCGGACCCGGAAGTGTTCCTTGTCCCAGGACCAGTACTTGATGAACGCAAGCCCCTTGATCTCCCGTCTCTTCACGAACCCCCAGAACCGGCTGTCGTAGGAGCGGTCGCGGTTGTCGCCCATGACGAAGTAGGAATTCGCCGGCACCGTGATCGGACCGAAGTTGTCCCGCGGGTTCTGCGCCCGGGGGAACAGGTCCGACTCCTTGTGCACCTCGTGGGGGTTTTCGTACGGTTTGCCGTTGACGTAGACCTTCTTGTTGACCTCTTCCACCACGTCTCCCGGCGTGCCGATCACCCGCTTGATGAAATCCTTGCTCGGGTCGACGGGGTACTCGAACACGATGACGTCGCCCCGGCGCGGGTCGCGGACCGTCAGGACCCGCTTGTCGGTGAACGGGATCTGCGTGCCGTAGATGAACTTGTTCACCAGGATATGATCGCCGATGGCCAGGGTGTCCTCCATGGAGCCCGACGGGATCTTGAACGCCTGCACGATATAGGTACGGATGAACAGCGCCAGGATGACGGCGATGACGATCGATTCGGCGTACTCGCGGACGATATGCTTCTTCTTGACCGGGGGAGGATTGTTCTTTACCTGATCGGCGTCTTTTGCGGGTGAGTTCTTGAAATCTTCCATGCACATGATCCTTTTTGTCCGGGGCACCCCAAGGCGCACACCGGACGGGTAGTCAGTCTTCCACCTTGAGGATCGCCAGAAACGCCTCCTGCGGCAGCTCCACGTTCCCCACGTTCTTCATCCGCTTCTTCCCTTCCTTCTGTTTCTCCAGGAGCTTGCGCTTGCGGGTGATGTCGCCGCCGTAGCATTTGGCGAGGACGTCTTTGCGGAGCGCCTTCACCGTCTCGCGGGCGATGACCTTGTTGCCGATGGCCGCCTGGATCGCCACCTCGAACATCTGCCGGGGGATCAGCTCCTTCATCTTGGAGACCAGGTCGCGGCCGCGGAAGTACGCCTTGTCCCGGTGGATGATGAGGGAGAGGGCGTCCACCACCTCGCCGTTGATCAGGATGTTCATCCGGACGAGCTCGCTCTGGCGGTAGTCCAGGTGCTCGTAGTCCAGGGAGGCGTACCCCTTGGTGATGGACTTCAGCTTGTCGTAGAAGTCGAGCACGATCTCGTTCAGCGGCAGCTCGTAGATGATCATGACCCGGGTCGTGGTCAGGTACTTGATCTCCCGCTGCACGCCGCGCTTCTCCTCGCACAGCGCCAGCACCCCGCCGACGAACTCGTTGGGGACGTGGATATGGGCGAGGATGAACGGCTCCTCGACGTAGGCGACATGCTGGGCCTCGGGGAGCTGGTTGGCGCTCTCGATGGTGAGCACCTCGCCGGTGACCCGGTGCACCTTGTAGACGACCGTCGGGGCCGTGGTGATGAGGTCGAGGCCGAACTCCCGCTCCAGCCGCTCCTGGATGATCTCCATGTGCAACAGCCCCAGGAAGCCGCAGCGGAAGCCGAACCCGAGCGCCACGGAGGTCTCCGGCTCGTAGGAGAAGGAGGAGTCGTTCAGCTTCAGCTTGGCCAGGGCGTCCCGCAGCTGCTCGTACTGGGAGGTGTCGATGGGGTAGAGGCCGGAGAAGACCATCGGCTTCACTTCCTTGAAGCCGGAGAGCGGCGCGACGCACTGCCGGTGGAGGAGGGTCACCGTGTCCCCCACCTTGGCGTCCGCCACATCCTTGATCCCGGCGATGACGAACCCGACCTCGCCGGCGGAGAGCTCTCCCACTTCGCGCATGACCGGGGCGAAGACCCCCACCTTGAGCGCCTCGTAGGCACGGTTGGTGGACATGAGCTGGATCTTCTCCCCCTTCTTCAGGGTCCCGTCGAAGATCCGGACCAGGATGATGACCCCCTGGTACTGGTCGTACCACGAGTCGAACAGGAGCGCCTTCAAGGGTGCCTCGGCGTCGCCCGTCGGTGCCGGGATCTTCTTCACGATCTCCTCCAGGATCTCGTGGGTGCCGATCCCCTCCTTGGCGCTGGCCAGCACCGCGTCGTGGGCGTCAATGCCGATGATCTCCTCGATCTCCTCCTTCACCCGCTCCGGCTCCGCCGCGGGGAGGTCGATCTTGTTCAGGACCGGGAAGACCTCCAGGTTGTTGTCCAGCGCGAGATACACGTTGGCCAGGGTCTGGGCCTCCACCCCCTGGGACGCGTCCACCACTAAAAGCCCCCCCTCGCAGGCGGCCAGCGACCGGGAGACCTCGTAGGTGAAGTCCACGTGCCCCGGGGTGTCGATCAGGTTCAGGATATAGCTCCGCCCGTCGTCGGCCGTATAGTTCAGCCGCACCGTCTGGGCCTTGATGGTAATCCCCCGCTCCCGTTCCAGGTCCATCTTGTCCAGGAACTGGTCCTGTTTTTCCCGGTCCGAGAGGGCGCCGGTGTACTCCAGGAGCCGGTCGGCCAGGGTCGATTTGCCGTGGTCGATGTGGGCGATGATGGAAAAATTGCGGATGGCGTCGATACCCATGGAGCTCCTCTTCATGCCGTGCGTAACCGGTGAAGAATAGCCCAGATGAGCCGGAATTGCAAAGATTAAAACGGCAGGTCCCGTCCCGCGGAGAACGGATCGCCGGCACCGCCATTCTGTCGTTGCCACGGACCGGACGGCGTGCTATACGTCGTCATCATTTATCGAAAGAGAGCGAACATGCTGAGCGGTAAACAGAAACGGTTCCTGCGGGGACTGGGACACAACCTGAAGCCGGTCATCACCATCGGCAAGGGGGAACTGAGCGAGGCGCTGACCCACGAGACGGACGAGGCGCTGGAGAGCCACGAACTGATCAAGGTGAAGATGCTGGAAAGCTGTACCATGGACCGGCACGAGGCGGCCGGCGGGCTCGCGGCGGCATGCCGCGCCGAGATCGCCCAGGTGCTGGGACGAACGTTCCTGCTGTACCGTCAGGCGAAAGAGCCGAAGCTGGAACTGCCGAAGGAAGCCAAACCGGCACGTCAACCCGCCGGACGATGAAACACCCGCTCGCAGGAATATGAGCGGTTGACGGGAGCCGACACGGATGGTATGCTCCCCGCCGGGAGTTATACGAGACGCAATGGACTGCACAGACACGCCAATGGAAACCGTACTCTTCGTGGACGACAGCCGGCTCACCCTCGCCGTCGTGCACGACCTGTTCAAGGACAGGGGGCTGAACATCATCACCGCGGAAGACGCGGAATCGGCACTGACCATCGTGCGGCGGGAGGAGATCGCCGTCGTCGTGTCGGACAACGTCATGCCGGGGATGAGCGGCCTCGAGTTCCTCTCCTCGCTGAAGACCCACTCCCCCGATACGGTAAAGATTCTCATGTCGGCCTTCGCCGACCTCCCCAGCGCCCTGGCAGCCATCAACCGGAGCGAGGTGTTCCGCTACGTCCTGAAGCCGTGGCAGGACGACGAGATGCTCGACGCGGTGCACGAAGGGCTCACACGGTACCGCCTCGTCCAGAAGATGCGCAGAGAGGATGAAGACATCCTCCGCTCCCTCGCCCAGACTATCGAACTGAAGGACCCCTGCACCAAGGGTCACTGCGACCGGGTGGCGGAACTGGCCCTGCGGATCGCCGAAGCCCTCGGCCTGCCGAAGGAAGTGCAGCGGGAGATCAAGTACGGCAGCTGGCTGCACGACTGCGGCAAGATCGGCATCTCCGAATTGATCCTCAACGGTCCGCAGAAGCTGAACAGGGAAGAGTTCGAGACCGTGAAGAAGCACTCACTCTGGGGCGCAGACATCGCCCGCAAGGCGAACCTGTCAGAGATCGCCCGCAACATCATTGCCTACCACCACGAACGGCATGACGGTACCGGCTATCCCGACGGGCTTCTGGGGGACGAAATCCCGATGGAGACGCGCATCGTCTCCATCGCCGATGTCTACGACGCCCTCATCACCGACCGCCCCTACCGGCCAGGTTATTCTCGCAAGGAAGCCCTGGAAAAGATGCAGAAGATGCGGGGGACATTTCACGATCCCCACCTGCACGACATTTTCATGACGCTCATGGCGGAAGGCACAGACCCCCATTGACCGGCAACAACCGACCGCTCAAACAAAAAAACACCCCGCTTCTCCGTGAGATGCGGGGTGTTCCAGTTCCCACGGTACAGCATGTTCAGATCTTGTTCGCCTTCTTCAGCACCCCCAGGAAGTTCCTGACCAGTATCGGATGGAGCTGGGCCCCGGCCATGTCGTACATCATGGCGGCAATGGTGTCGTACTCCACTGACCCCCGGTAGCTGCGGTTCGAACGGAGTGCGTCGAATACGTCAGAGATGGCGGTGATCTGGCTGCAGATATGCTGTTCCCATCCCCGGTAGACCGTGGGGTAGCCGGTACCGTCGTACCGCATGTGGTGCTCGAACGCCGTGATCGCCGAACTGGCCGGCACCCCGCTGCAGTTGAGCAGGTACATGGCGCCGCGTACGGGATGGAGCCGCATCATCTCCCACTCCTTGTCGTCCAGGTTAGTCGGTTTCGTCAGCACCTCTTCCGGAATGAACAGCTTCCCCATGTCATGCAGCATGGCGGCGATCCCGATCTCGTTGAGCAGATCCCCTTCGATCCCCAGCGACATGGCCTGGGCGAGGTTGAGAATGCAGACGTTGGTGGAATGGGTGAAGGTGTATTCGTCCAGCGACTTGATGGGAGATACCGCAAGGAGCGGATCGAGCTGGTTCTTGAAGGTCTTGATGAACCCCTTCACGATCTCGTTGATGCCGACGATCCGGAGCTTGCCGTGCCGTCGCGCCTCATCGTAGATCTCGATCAACCGGACCAGCTCAAAGGTCGGCATCTCCTCAAAGGTCGGCAGCTTGCGGAACGCCTCCAGCCCCGTCGCCCCCTGGTCCTGGTCGGCAAAACGGACCTCCACCGTACCGAATCGCACGTGGTCCGTGGAGCAGATCTCCCGGTAGTCGCTTCTGCGGCGCAGTCCGTCCGCCAGCATTCTCAGCTCCTGACCGGTAACCCCCTGCGTGATCTTCAGGTGTCCGATCCCCCGCACCTTGAGTGCGGTAACGAGCCGCCAGATGTACATGTTGTTCACCAGCGGTGCCTCGTCCACCACCAGTTCGTCGTCGATGAGCAGGATGGACACGTCCCCCCCCCGGTCGATGGCGGCGACAATGGCGTCGAGCGCCAGTGTGCAGAAACGGTCCACCTGGGGATGGTCGATGGAATAGAGCGAAGCGCTGGAGATGGTAGTCGCCAGGTTGTGGATGAACGCATGGATCAGGGAGATCCGCTCAGAGTGCATAACGACGCGCCTCCACCGCCTGCCGGACCGATGCGGCAACTGTCGCGAGCTCGGCATTCCCGGATCGCGCCACCCGGTCGAGGACCGGCATCACCGCATCATACGGGTAGTGCTCCAGCGAGCGGACGATCTCCTCCTTCAGCAGCTGCAACCGGGCGCTGCGCAGAAGCGTTCGCGCATTCAGTATCCGCTCGTAACTGGGGAGGATCGAGGGGTTCCCCATCTTCGCCAGCGACCGGACCGCCGCTATCTTCAGGTCGTAGTCAGATTCCCCCAGCGCCTTTACAGCGAGGAGCGCACCAAGCCGTTCGAACACCAGCGGGTCCCTCGTCTTCCCCGCCAGCTGCACGGCGAACCTCTGCATCTCCACGTCGGCGGCACCGATCTCCCGGGCGATCAGCCGGCCCGCCGCCGGGTGCTCGAACCGCATGAGGGTGCGCAGCAGCTCCTGACGCACCCGTACATGGGGATGGTCGGCGACGACCCGCAGCTGTCCCAGCACCGACGGGTCGCCGAGGTTCCGCAACAGGACGATGCAGTTGCGGACAACATACCAGCGACGGTCGCGCAGGTGGCGCAGCGCATACTCCCGGGCCGGCGCCCCGAGCTCCTGCAGCCGTTCCATGTAGTACCGGCGCAGCGACAGGGATTTTTCCTCCGCGAGCCGCTGGAACAGCGGCTCGACGAACGGCGCACCGACGGAATTGATCAGCAGCAGGATCTCCTCGTACTTCGCCTTACCCCAGACGGTCAGCCCATCCAGTACCGCCTCGATCGCCTCCGGCCGCAGGTAGAACGCCATCACCCCCTCGTGGATGGGGAGCAGGCCAAAGGAAGGACCGCTGCACTGCCGGCTCAACCGGAGGTGGATCTTGGCGAGGGAGCGAAAATCCCCCGTTTCCAGAAACAGCTCACAGAACTCCTGCAGGGTTTCTTTCAGTATCTCCCCCTGGTCCTGCTCCATCTCCTGGTCCATGATCTCCAGGATGACGTCACTGACGTGGGTCTCCACCTGGTATTCCATCAGTTCACGCCGGATCGCCTCCGTCTCCTCCGAGCTGAGAACGGGGATCGTATCCGCCGCGGCGATCGACTTGAGGGTCGCCTGGTACTCCTCGGGAATGAACCGGTCCGGCTCGTCCTCCCGGAAGATCGATTTCAGCCTCTCCCCCAGCTCCTCGTCGGAAACCGGTGCCGCATCCACGGAGCGCCGCCCCGGCGTCGTGGCGCCCGACGCCTTGGAGATGAACTGCAAAAGGTTCATGACCCCCTGCGACAGGTGGGCGCCCCGCATGCTCACATCCCCGATGGATTCCATGATCACATCGTCGGGAACGTCGGAAACGACCTTGCCGAGCAGTTCGGCCGGTTCCTGCATGGCATCGAACGAACTCTGCAGAAACTGGCGCCGGAGGCTCGGACTCAGGCACTTGACGAACTCGCCCAGCTTGCCGGTGGTTACCTCATCCACCTGGGACGCAATCTCGTCGCTGTCCAGCTGGCGCATGAACTGCGTGATCGCCCGGGCGTAGCTGCCGGCACCGTCTCCCGCCAGCAGCTCGGCCCGATCGTTCAGGAACTCGGCGAGTTTTTCCGGATCGATATCGTCGATATTGACCAGCTTCCCCCCGGTGGGGTCCAGGTTGCCGTCCAGAAGCCCCTGGACGAACTTGCCCCAGAGGGCCGTCCCCTGGTGCTCCACGACGGCCTGGGTCGGGGTGGTCACGGTCGCCTCTTCCGTCACGAGAAACGAGCCGTAATCTACCTCCGTCGCCGTCACGCTGCGGATATCCGCATCGTCAAGCATCCGCACGATGCCGCCGGCGGCCCGGATCGCTTCCGGCGTGCTGTTGACGATCCCGACAAACGAGGCGAATTCCACATCGGACAGATCGCGGTCAAAGGTGATCGTTGCAATGTTCCGGCTGAAGAAGAAGGCGGCGAGGTCACGGTAGACGGGATTTTTGCGGTCGAGCATCCCCTGGCTCACCATGAGGGCGTTCCGGGCGACACCGATGGTGATGCTGTGCTGGTTCTGCAGCAGGAGTTCCAGGGACTGCAGCACCTTCCAGATGGACGATGCGATGACGGGATGTTCCGGCGGGTAGGAAAGCACGTACCGGCGGGTGATATTCATCTCGTAGATGAACCGCGACAGCACCTTCGTATCAAATTCGACCTGTGCGTCCGTCTGCGTTGAATCCAATAGTCCGCTCCTGCTGCCGACGGGACGGAGGTGACCGGAACCGGTGCGGCGCGAAAAGCCGACCACCGGATGCCGTCGCGCCGCAAAACCGTCAAAGCCTGATTATACCTGGCCACGGTCGTGGCGCAAGGTTCTTTCGGTGCGTATCCGGGATGGAGAGGCGCCGGCAGGAATGCGGTCCGACGGAGATATCCGAAGTGAGGTGCACGAAAAGCGGGAACCCCGCCGGCATGCGGAATCGGTCCGCACGCCGGCAGGTTGCAACGGGTCGACAGCCGCGACCGTCAATCGTCATGCCGGTGACCGTGACCGCGGTCACCCCGGTCCCGCCACTGGTCTTCCCGCATCTCCCGGTGCCCCTCATGCCGGTGATCGCGCCACTCGCGCTCGGGACGGAACCACCTGCCGCGGTACCGGTCACGGTCGTGCCGGTAATGCCGGTATTCCATATCGCGGTAATACCTGATCCGGTCGAACCGGTGGCGGCGCAGCCCCGGCGGCAGCGCCCGGAAGGGAACGGCCCGCCACGGTCCCCCGTAACGCGGGCTGCGGTACCAGGCGTTGTCCCGGAACAGGTAATAGGTCGTGCCGATGTAGAACATGTCGTACGGGACCCCGACCGCCACGTAGAAACCGAGTTGGCCCGGATAGACGAACTCCGGCGGTTCCTGGATGTCGTCCAGGTAGAGCGGCCCCGCCGGAGGAGGCACAACCGCGACCGGCGCCGGCGCAACCACCACCGGCGGATTCCCCAGATTGATATTCAGATTCACCCCCACGTGGGACGCATGGGCAGCGGTTCCCCACAAAAGCGTCACACCGGCCGCAGCGAGCGACCATTTCCTGCTCACAAGATGCATGTCAAAACCCTTTCCGACTGGATTTACGGTGCGGGGCCGGCTCCGGGAAAAAAAATGCCGGGCGCCATACCTCGAGGATATTTCGGCAACCCGGCTGTCTCGGTGAGACCCTGTAGGCTTTCCGCCCCATTCTCGCGAATGGTTGAGTAGTATCGTGTATCCGTACCGTTGTTGTCTTACGTGTGAAATTACCTTATCGCCGCGCCTCCGTCAAGGACTTCCCATGGGTCAGACCCGTTCGTACGGCTCGAAGAGCCGTTTGTACTCGTCCATGGCGAACCGGTCGGTCATGCCGGCAATGTAGTCGCAGATGACCCGCTCCCGACCGTCCCGCTCCACCTTCTCCTGGTACTTCCCCGGCAGCAGCGTGGGGTGCTGGAGATAGGTCTCGAACAGCTGGGTCAGACACCGCTCCGCTTTCACCCGCATCCGCTCCACCTTATAGTGCCGGTACAGGTTCACAAACAGGAACCGCTTCAGCTCCCGGTTCTTCGCCGCCAGCTCCGGGCTCAAGCCCACCACCTGCCGGTTCACCTGCCTGAGGTCATCCTGGGTGGCGATGCCGTACGCCTCGATGTTCGCCAGGGTCGTGATGGTGATGTCCCGGATATAGGCGCCGATGAGCGCACTGATGGTCTGGTGCTTGTGGCGCGAAGGATCGATGCCGGGGTACGCGGCGCCGACGGCGTCGTACACCTCGCGCCACACCTCGATCCCCCGGAGCTGGTCGAGGGTGACGTAGCCGGACTTGAGTCCGTCGTCGATATCGTGGTTGTTGTAGGCGATCTCGTCGGCGAAGTTGATGAGCTGCGCCTCGACGGTCGGCACCGTTCCCGGCAGGAACTCGTCCACCAGACCCGCGGGGCGGTCGTAGGGGGAAGAGTGCTTGACGATCCCTTCCCGCACCTCCCAGGAGAGGTTCAGGCCGTTGAAGCCGGGGTACCGCTCCTCCAGTTCGTCCACCACCCGCAGCGACTGCAGGTTGTGCTCGAAGCCGCCATGGTCGGCCATGCAGCGGTTCAGCACCTCCTCGCCCGTATGGCCGAAGGGGGTGTGTCCCAGGTCGTGGGCGAGGGCCAGCGCCTCGGTCAGCTCCTCGTTCAGCCGAAGCCGCCGGGCGATCGCCTTGCCGATCTGGGCGACCTCCAGGGAATGGGTCAGGCGGGTGCGGTAGTAGTCCCCCTCGTGGTTGACGAACACCTGGGTCTTGTACTCCAGGCGCCTAAACGCGGCACAGTGGATGATCCGGTCCCGGTCCCGCTCGAAGGCAGGCCGGTTGTCCCGATGCCGTTCGGGATGACGGCGCCCCCGCGACTGGGCGCTGCGCGCCGCGTAGCCGGCCAGGTCGGAGCGTTCCAGCGGAGTGGCGATGTCCAAGAGAGTATCTTCCCGCATACGGTGAATGTACGCGGAGCCGTTTACGGGTGTCAACCATAAACTTTGCTTGACTGTGAATCTTTTATCATGCTAGTTTTTATGACTTTTTGCTCACCGACGCGCGAAAGATCCGGGGCCTTTCACTTATGAAAAAATCGTTGCTGGACAGGGTCCCCGCAGACATCAGGAAAATACTCGGTGCAGGCTCGCCGGTCTGCCTCCTGAACGGCCGGGACGTCATGCGGGCACTGGCCCCAGAAAAGATCATCGTCATGGGGTGCAACGCCCGGATCCGGCACGTGATCCCCGGCATCATGAAGGCCGCCGAAGAGCTGGACGCCGTGGTCGCCTTCGAGCTGACCAGGACCGAGGGGGGAGTGGACGGCGGCTATACCGGCCAGACGCCGGCGACGTTCTTCGAGACGGTGGTGGAGTATGCCGAACAGTGCGCCTTCACCCGTCCCTTCTTCATCCACGGCGACCATATCACCGTGCAGAACTCCTCCGAAGCGGAGTTTGCCGCCGCTACGGAGCTCCTGGATGCACAGCTCGCGGCGGGATTCACCTCGTTCGCCTTCGACGCCTCCTTCAACCCCCTCACGGAGAACATCGACATCGTATCCCGCCTGGCCCGGCCTGTCATGGACGCGGGGTATGGCCTGGAGGTGGAACTGGGAGAGGTCGTGCATGTCGGGGACGAGTCGCACATCACCTCGGTGACCGAGGTGAGCGAGTTCCTCTCCGGCCTGGCTGCGCACGGTGTGCACCCGGACCTCCTGGCCATCGACAACGGCTCCAAGAGCGGCAACTACCTGGAAGGGCAGATGGTGAAGATCGACCTCGCCCGTACCCTGGAGATCTACGAAACGGCCCGGGAGTTCGGCGTCTCGGGGCTCGTCCAGCACGGCATCACCGGCACCCCCTTGCGGATCACGGGAAAACTGGCGGACTACGGCATCCGCAAGGGGAACGTCGGCACCCTCTGGCAGAACGTGGCCCACGCCGGCCTGCCGGTCGAGCTCGTGGACGCCATGCGGGGCTGGTCGAAGGAGACCGGACGGGACATCAAGCACGCCACGGGAGTCTTCAAGGCGGAGATCGACGCCATCCCCGAGGAGAACCGGCGGCAGATCGCGGATATGGCCTACCGCGAGGCGCGGGAGTTCATCACCGCCTTCCACGCCAAGGGGAGCGCCGGAAGACTCGTCGACAACCTGACGGGGCGGTCGTGAGGATCATCGCCGGCACGGCGCGGGGACGACGGCTGGTCGCGCCGAAGGGGATGAGGGTCCGCCCCACCGCCGACCGGGTAAAAGAGGCACTCTTCAACATCCTGGCATCCGAAGCGGGGAGCCCGGACGGCTGGCGGGTGCTCGACCTCTGCGCCGGCACCGGCAACCTGGGGATCGAGTGTTTAAGCCGCGGTGCGGCTGCCGCCGTCTTCGTCGACAGCAGCCGCGAGTCGGCAGCCGTCGTCCGGAAGAACCTGGAGCTCACCGGATTCGCCGCCCTAAGCCGGATCGTGGTGCAGGATGCGCTCTCCGCGCTTAAGTCGATGGAGGGGCGCGAACGGCCGTTCGACCTCGTGCTGATCGATCCCCCCTACGAACGGGAGATCCTGCCGCCGCTTCTGGAGAGGCTCGGAGCATCGTCCCTGCTGACGGAGGACGCGACGGTAGTGGCGGAACTCTCCGCACGCGAGACACTGGAGGAACGGTACGGCCGGCTTCAGCTGACCGGCATCAGGACCTACGGCGATACCCTGCTCGCCTTCTTCGCCGCGACACAAACCACGAGGTGACCATGCCCGAAAAAATCGCCGTCTACCCCGGCTCCTTCGACCCGATCACCTACGGTCACATGGATATCATCAACCGGGGGCTGTCGGTCTTCGACAGCGTCATCATCGCCGTCGCCCGCAACGCGAGCAAGAACGCGCTCTTTTCCATCGAAGAGCGGGTGGACCTGATCAGCCGGGTCTTCGCCGACGAGCCGCGGGCGAAAGTTGACACCTTCGACGGCCTTTTGATAGATTACGTGCTTTCACAGCAGGCAACGGTCATCATCCGGGGGTTGCGCGCCGTATCCGACTTCGAATACGAGTTCCAGATCGCCCAGATGAACCGGGGGATCTCGCAGGAGGTCGAGACCCTCTTCATGATGACGGCCGTCCCCTACAGCTATCTCTCGTCGTCCATCGTCAAGGAGGTCAGCTCCCTGAACGGACCGGTGGACGGCCTGGTGCCGCCGCTCGTCAAGCAGGCGCTTCTCGACAAGTTTCACCATAACCACCCATAACAGGGAATAACAAGGAGACCCGCATGAACCCGTTAGCCGCAGAACTCAACGAGATGCTCAGCCAGAGCAACCCTTACGTTCTGGAGATGCTGTCCGACCTGGGCAAGAACCTCTTCTTCCCGAAAGGGATTCTGACCCAGTCGGCCGAAGCCAAGGAAAAGGCCCACAAATTCAACGCCACCATCGGCATCGCCACCGAAAAGGGCGGCCCGATGTACCTCCAGTGCATCCAGGAGAAGCTCTCCGCCTTCGACCCGAAGGACATCTACCCCTATGCGCCGCCGGCCGGCAAGCCGGAACTGCGGGCGCTCTGGCGGGAGAAGCAGCTGCGGGAAAACCCGAGCCAGCAAGGCAAACACTTCAGCAACCCGATCGTCACCAACGCGCTGACCCACGGGCTTTCCATCGTCGGCGACATGTTCGTGGACAAGGGCGACCACCTGATCCTGCCGGACATGCTCTGGGGGAACTACAACCTGACCTTCGGCACCTGCAACGGCGCCGTCGTCAAGAAATTCCCGACCTTCACCGAGAACGGCGGCTATGACGTGGAGGCCTTCAAGGCCGAGCTGAAAAACACGGCCGAGGAGAAGGGGAAGGCCGTCGTCATCCTGAACTTCCCCAACAACCCGAGCGGCTACACCCCCACCGTGGCCGAGGGCGACGCCATCGTCGCCGCCATCAGGGAGGTGGCCGAAGCCGGCTGCAACGTGGTCGCCATCACCGACGACGCCTACTTCGGCCTCTTCTACGAGGAGAGCCTCAAGGAGTCCCTCTTCGGCAAGCTCGCCAACATGCACCCGCGGGTCCTTGCCATCAAGCTGGACGGCGCCACCAAGGAGGAGTTCGTCTGGGGCTTTAGGACCGGCTTCATCACCTTCGCCGACGGCAACAGCTTCGAAAACGAGCGGGTCATGACCGCCCTGGAGAAGAAGGCGATGGGGATCATCCGCGCGAAGATCTCCAACTGTCCGCACCCCTCCCAGACCTTCGCCATCGAGGCGCTCCGCTCCCCGAAATTCCTGGAACAGAAGGAAGAGAAGTTCCAGGTGCTGAAGGGCCGCGCCCTCAAGGTGAAGGAGGTCCTCGACAGCGGCAGGTACGATGCCGCCTGGAGCTACTACCCGTTCAACTCCGGCTACTTCATGTGCCTGAAGCTCAAAACCGTCGATGCCGAGAAGCTGCGGGTCCACCTCCTGGACAAGTACGGCGTCGGCGGCATCTCCATCGGCAAGACCGACCTGCGGATCGCCTTCTCCTGCATCGAGGAGAAGGATATCCCCGAGCTGTTCGACATCATCTACCAGGGAGTACAGGATCTGGTCTGATAGCTAAGGAGCAGAGAGGGTAAGATTCGATCGACGACAAAGGGCGGGCGTAACCGGTGTTACCCCGCCCTTTCCGTATCGGGAGGAGACATGATCACGCGGGAGATGACCATCGGGGCGATCCTCCGTAAATATCCGGAGACCCTGCCGGTGTTCGAGCGATACCGGCTCGACTGCTACGAGTGCCAGATCGCCGACATCGAGGAGCTGGGGCACGGCGCCCAGGTGCACCACCTGGACGTTGATGCGCTCCTGGCAGAGCTGAACCGGGTAGCGAAAGGTTCCTGACGATCAGTTCCCCGCCAGTTCCCGGATGAACCCGTCGAGGGATTCGACCGCCTCGATACGCGGCAACCGGAGCGGATCGCCCCCCGGGACGACACGGCCATACTCCGTGGTGAAGATCGTCCGGTAGCCCGCCGCAGTAGCGGCCGCAATGGCGGCGTCATCGAAGCTGCCGTACGGCCAGCAGAGGACGTCGCACACGGTTCCCAGCCGCGCCTCCATGAGCCGCCGGGAGCCGGCCAACTCCTCTGCCAGCTCCACGCCACCAAGCCCGGCACAGCGCCGGTGGCTGCGGGTGTGGGAGTAGAAACAACAGCGTCCCTCCGCCGCCATCTCTCCCACCTCCCGCCACGCCATCGCCACCCCGCCGCCGTCTTCTCCCAGCAAAAGTTTCTTCGCCCCCTCGTGGTCCGGCCAGACCGGTGGCGGCGGCACCGCCCCCTCCCCCGCCGTTTCCGTCCGGTCCGTGATCAGGAAGAAGGTCCCCCTGAGACCGTATCGCCGCAGCACGGGCCAGGCGTAAAGGTAGTTGTCCCGCCAGCCGTCGTCGAAGGTGAGGAGCACCGCCCGCCCCTCCAGCTCAAACCGGCCGGCGGCAAAGGCGAGAAGCTCCTCCATTGACAGGGTACGGATCTCGTGCTCGGCCAGCCAGGCCATCTGGGCGGCGAACGCCTCGGGAGTGATCGTCACCGTGTCGCCTTTGTGGTGGTTTACGTGGTGGTAGATGAAGACGGGAACGGAGGCAGTCACGGGGGGAGGATCTTTTCGATCGCCTGAAGCATCGCATCCGGCGAGATGCTGTCCCGGCAGGAGTGGTCGTCATCGCACTTCGTACGGAAACATTTCGCGCAATGGAGGGGGGACTGCACGATCCGGTGGTTAGCCCCGCGGGGGCCGCTCCTCCTGCCGTCGGAGGCCCGGTAGAACGACACCGTCGGCGTACCGACGGCCGCGGCCAGGTGGACGGGCCCCGTATCCCCGCCGACGACCATGTCCACCTTTTTCAGGAGCGCGATCAGTCCCCGCAGCGGATACCGGTCGACGACGCGCGCACCGTTCCCGAGAGCCTTGGCCAGCCGCATGACGAGCCGGTGCTCGTCGTCGTTGCCCCAGGTGAGCAGGATGGAAGCGGCGGGGTACGTATCAAGGACGGCTTTCCCAAGCGCGGTCCAGTTCTCTTCGGTCCAGAGCTTGGTCTGCCAGGTCGTTCCGCAGTGGAACAGAAACACCAGCCCGTCGTCCAGGGTCGCGAGGAGCGTCGCCGCGGCCTCGTCGTCCCCGGGGGAGGTCGCGATGTCCGTCGTCAGCGACATCTCGCTGAAATCTTTCGCAAACGGCATGCTGACCACGCGCAGGCACTGATCGGTGACGTGGTAGTCCGCACGGCGGACCGGCACCTGACGCGTTGTAAAAAAGGCGTTCACCTTCTCCTGGAGGAGTTCGGTCGAAAAGCCGATGATGTTGCGGACCCCCGTCAGCCAGCAGACCAGCCCGCTCTTCAGGTTCCCCTGGATGTCGAACACCATGTCGTAGTTGCGATCGCGCAGCGCCGCCTTCAAGTCAGCGACATCCCGCCAGGTATCCTTCCGGAACGGCTGCTTGCGCCATCTCTTCGTGCGGACGACATGCACCCGGGATACGAGCGGATTGCCGGCAACGATCTCCCGGAACTGTTCCTCGGCCACCCAGTCGACCTCCACTCCCGGCGCCACCTGATGCAGATAATCCAGCACCGGCAGGGCATGCACGATGTCTCCCAGGGCCGACGCCTTCACGATCAGAACCCGCATCGCCACAGCCTCCTCAGACCCGGTAGTAGTCCCGGTACCAGTCCACGAACCGGCCGATACCGTCCTCGATGGAGGTCTTTGGCCTGAACCCAACGTCGCGGGTCAGGTCGTCGATATCGGCGCAGGTCTCCGGCACGTCCCCCGCCTGCATCGGCAGGAGGTTTTTCACCGCCTTTTTCCCGATCTTCTCCTCCAGCACCGAGATGAACCGGGAAAGCTCCACCGGCCGGTTGTTGCCGATGTTGTAGAGGCGGTAGGGGGCGTAACTCCCGGCGGGGTCGGGCCGGTCGCCGCTCCAGGCCGGATCGGGCTCGGGCACCCGCCCCATGACCCGGACGACCCCCTCCACGATGTCGTCCACATAGGTGAAATCCCGCTTCATCCGGCCGTGGTTGAACACGTCGATCGGCCGCCCCTCCAGGATGGCGCGGGTAAACATGAAGTAGGCCATGTCGGGGCGTCCCCACGGCCCGTACACGGTGAAGAAACGCAGGCCGGTAACGGGGATGCCGTAGAGGCTCGCGTAGGAGTGGGCCATCAGTTCGTTCGCCTTCTTGGTGGCGGCGTACAGGGAGACGGGGTGGTCCACGTTGTCGTGCACCGAGAACGGCATCCGGCTGTTGGCGCCGTAGACCGAACTGGACGAGGCGTATACCAGGTGCCCGACCTGCGCATGGCGGCACCCCTCCAGGACGTTGAGGAACCCGGTGATGTTGCTCTCCGTGTAGAGGTGGGGGTGCTGAAGGGAGTAGCGGACGCCGGCCTGGGCGGCCAGGTTCACCACCGTGTCGAACCGCTCCTCCGTAAACAGCCGCTCCGTCGCCGACCGGTCGGCGAGATCCGCCTCCACGAACCGGAACCGCTCGCTCCCTTCCAGGAGGTTCAGCCGGGCACGCTTCAGCTGCACGTCGTAGTAACCGTTCAGGTTGTCCAGCCCCGTCACCCTGAAGCCGTCGCGGAGCAGGCGTGACACAAGATGAAAACCGATGAAGCCGGCGGCGCCGGTCACGAGAACGTTGTGCATGGTCAGTTCCTCACGATGCGGGAGTGAATTCTGTCGTCCCACAGAGTAGATTTCAGGCAGCAGGCTTCCCCCTCACCTCCACGACTGGCCAGTCCGGCAAAGGCGATGGAGGTCACGACGATGTACGACATGAACGGCATCCGCAGCCGCACCAGAGTGTCTGCGTTACAGGTCACCAATGCCGCCAGCCCCAGCAGAACCAGCACCGATCGGAACACGGCCCGCTGGGGGTCAGCGTTTCGCAGGGCGATGAAAATGGGAGCCGCCATCAGGGCGACGAACGACAGCAGGCCTGCCATTCCCCGAGTACTCAAGGCATCGAGAAATGCATTGTGGGTCTGGTTGTAACGCTTAATGTACGCAGGCGCCTCTCCCCGCAGAGCCATGCGATTCAGGGTCTCCTGCCACCCCCCCAGCCCGACCCCCAGGACCGGATGCCGACGGAACATCAGCAGGGACGCCTTCCACATGTCGAACCGTCCCCCGAGGCTGGTATCGTCCGTGCCGTTCCGGTACAGGATCACGTCGCGTTCTGCCTGGTGAAACTGGTAACGGGCATACGGACCGTAAGCGAAGACCACCATCGTCGCCACCACCACCGCAAGGTACACCAGTTTCCGGCGTCTCGTCAATGCGGGGACCAGAAGCGGGGAGACGGTCAGAACCACCGCCGCCCCGGCCCACGCTGTCCGCGTGCCGTTCAGGTACAGTGCCCAGCCGTGCAACAAGAGAAGCCCCACCGCTGCTGACTTGGCTTGCCATCCCCGGTACACCGTGAGGAGCGACAGCAGCACCGTGATGCCAAACAACAACACGATCCCCCCATGGACGCAGTACATGATCGTGGGAGGGCGGTCGATATGCAGCCAAAGCCCCTGGAACAGGGCAATCACCGCCACCGCTGTCGTGCCGGCCACGAACAGCCAGAGCGCCCGGAGCGCCATCGCCGGCATGATCCGCTCCGCAAAGATCATGCACAGGAGCAGCATGTTGAGCTGCATGAACTGATGCTTTCCCTCCACCGGATCGGCGGAATACACCAACGATACGATGGCGACGCCGAGGTAGACGGCCAAGACAAGGTAAAAGGGCCTCAGGTCCATACGCATGGCGGGCCGATCAACGGCACAGTACCGGTGTATCACAAACAATGCAAAACAGAGAGAGAAGCCATACTCCTGTACGGACCGGGTCAGGGGGGACAGAACGGCAAACACGCCGAGGAGCAGCGGGAAGGTCCGATCGATCAGGTGCCGGATAGGGAAACCGGTCATCGGCTTTCCCGTTCCCTGCTGAGTTCTCCCGTTCCATGGGAGCTGTTCTGCGGGACTTCCTGCCGTCTCCGCTCCAGCAATCGGGCAACGACGGCAAACACCTCGTCCACCGTAATGAGATCCATGCATTCGGCATAGCGATCATGTGCACAGTGTCTCGATTTACACGGGACGCATGACAAATCAAGGTGTTGAATGGAGACATGGCCTGCTCCTACGGGCCCGGTACGAGCCGGATCGGCAGCCCCGAAGAGGGCGACGACGGGGGTACCGACTGCCGTCGCCATATGCATGGGGCCGGTGTCGCAGCTTACCGTAACGAGGCAACGCTTGAGAACCGCCCCCAGTTGAAGCAGTGACGTCCGTCCCACCAGGTCGAGCACCGGGCAGCTCAAACGGCTCTGCACCGCCTCGGCAATCTCCCGGTCCCCATTGCCGCCGACCAGGATCACGGCTACCCCCAACTCCCGCGACAAACGATCGGCGAGGGCGGCGAAATGTCCGGCCGGCCAGCGATTCACGGCATGACTTGCCCCGATGTTCAATGCAACCAGCTGGCGGCCGTCCAGTTTTTCCCGTAAGATCTTTTCTTCGGCCCACCGTTCGTCATCCCGGCCGAGCACGAGTTCCAGTTGAGGGTCTGCGCTTTGCGGATCGATCCCCTGCGGAGCGACCGCCTCCAGATGGTTCACCACCGCATGCACCGACCGCCCCCGCGCCTTGTGATAGACGAGGACCCGGCAGGGAACGGCCGCCAGCACCAGGAACCACGCCTTCAGATTGCTCCGCTGGAAGTTAACGACCAGATCGAATCGGGCGCGCCGCACCCGACTCCAAAGCTCCAGAAACGCCGGCAACGACCGATGCTCGCCCTTGCGGTCGAACACCATGGTCTCGGAGATATGGGGGTTGTGCGTAAACATGCCCGCCGTCCCCGCGCTGCTCACCATGATCGTAATGCGGGCCGCCGGGTACCGCTCCCTGAGCGCCCGGATGACCGGCGTCAACTGGAGCAGGTCGCCGATGGCGCCGGGCTTGATCAGCAGGATACGGGCATATGTAGCTGAATAAGGTTTCATGGCATGTTTCGCATTGGTTGATACATTGTTGAAAGCCCCGTCTTCCGGCAACAACGGAGCTCGCAATGACTGCACGGCGGCCGCGGCTACTTGGAAAGCTGCCGGGGGGCCAGATCGTCTTGCGGAAGTAGTCCAGATCGATATTGAGCGTCCTCTCCCGGGTAAAATGCCCGCAGAACCCGGTCCAGTGCAAAAAGACGCGGCAGCGCACATTGGCGATCCCGATCTCCAGGGCAGTCATCTCGGGGATCATGCACAATGCCGTTCCCTGGCTTACTGCTTCGCCTGTTCGCCATTTCCCAGCCGGGCTTCGGCATAATGGAAAACCATGCTGGTCAGTGATTTCAGTTTTCTGGCGGGGCCCATGGTCGCGGCAAAGGTGATCTTGCAGTAGCTCTTGAACTGACCGAACGTGGGACGCCGGATGGTGCGGAACTCCAGATGGACCAGTTCCACGATGTCCGGGCCGAGCCCCTCCCGTTCCAGCAGATACCGGTGGAGCCGCTTTATCGCTATTTCCCGGCGATACCGGTCTGCGGGACCGTACTTCCTGCCGGCCCAGATATTGGAGCCGTGTATCCGGAACTCTATGAGACAGCTGTCGAGATAATGCTTCCGGGCGCCGACTATGGAGGCTCCCCACACGAGGCAGTCATCGGCACGTCCCCGCCAGTCTTCGGTAAAAGGGATGGGCAGAATCCGCCGGGCAACCTCACGCTTCATGGAAAGGGTCGAGGTCGCCGCCCCGATATACGTCTCCCCCTTCTTTCCGTAGAGCGTGACGAGCCGCGAGCACCCCAGGTCCGTCGTACCGCGATACCGGCGTTCTTCTCCCGCCCGGTTTCCGAAGAAGGTTATCCCGCAGAAGAGAAAATCGCAGGTAGGGTTGCTTTCGTAGTAGCCGGCCGCTTCGGCCAGGTAGGCAGGGAGGTAGCGGTCATCGGCATCCAGGAAAAAGAGCAAGTCCGCAGTTGCAACCGCCACGGCCTCGTTGAAGGTCGAAAGCTGGCCGCCGTTTTCGTTCTTGAACAGCAACCGGACCCGGTCGTTGTCACCGTAACGCTTCCGCAGCAGCTCCCGGGAACCGTCCGTCGAGCAGTCGTCCACGACGATGATCTGGTCGAACGGGCGCGTCTGGGCCAGGGCGCTGTCGACGGCCTCGGCCAGATAGCGGCAATAGTTGTAGTTGTTGACGATACACGCAGTCGTAAACGGCATGGATGCCCCAGAAAGAAGAGGACTGTCAGCTTTGCGCCTTAGAGCGCATCTGTTCCTGCTCCCCGGCCCTAAGGTATATCAAAACGTGGTTAAAGGCTATCAGGAACACGCTCACACGAAACCATGAACCAAGTCCCGACGCACCCGGCGCCTCGAAACGGCCCGCAAGAACGACACGGATCGGCAGACCGTCAGACCGGTCCAGTGACCAGCAGATGGAAACAGCCGACAGACCGAGATGGATCACCACCAGTTGGTACGGCCATCGAACCCCTCCTCGCAGACCGCGCAGGTGACAGCGCAGACCAACCAGAGAAGCCCAAGCACGGCCGTCGATATCTCTTGACTCTCGGGAAGCGTACCCTTAGCGGCGTTCAGTGCGGCAGATCCCATCCCGGACCAGGTAATCATGGTCCGCTTCGATCCGGCTTTTCATGCGCCGTTCGACCCTGCGGTACAGCCCCCATGAGCGGTATTTCCTGACGGCCAGCCTGAATCGCACGGGGTTGAGCTTTTTTCCGGTCAACAGGTGCAGTTCCGTACCCGAGCCGTAGTAGTTCAGACCGAATCGGTCGGCCAGGTGTCGAATGGCATGTTCCGTATAGAAGGATATATGCTGGCCATGTTCCAATCCGTAATACCACCACTCCTCCGGTCGCGGCGGAGGATCGGGAACCAGTTCGGTGGAAAAGAGTATGCTCGGCGACAGGGAAAGGAGTTTTTCCATCTCCGTGAGCGGATCGGCGAAATGCTCGAAGCTCTCGAATGTGGTCAGCAGTTCGATATCGGACCCGCCGGTTTGGTATTCAAAGCCGCGCGCGACCAGATTCTGGGTATACGGGTCATGCCAGCAAAAATCAAAACCGATATCGCGCATGAGGCGCGTGAAGACACCGTAGCCGCCGGCATAATCCAGGTAACGGGCATGCCGGTCGAACAGGTAATAGAGCACCGTGGCCGTCTTCTGGGCCAACCGGATATTGCGTGAGATGATCCCCGTATCAAAGATATTGATGGGGGTTTGATACGCCTCTTCCAGCCAGTACGGCTCCTCAGTCTGGACGAATCCGCATCGGCTGCAGCGAAAATAACCGACATCATATCGGCCCATGACCCTCGCTTGTGCGAACCGGTCCGCAGCATTCCCACACACCCTACATCGCATCGATATGCCCTCGCGCTCTCAATACCGCGTCATTTTGACGTCAAGCCAATGACGTCACCCCGGATCGGTCCGGAATGGAAATGAAAGCTCACGCTTCCGTGTGACCACAGATCGCCCGCAGAGCCGCACGGACCGACTCGCGATAGGCATCGGCACCGTAACGGTTTCGTACGATCGCCTTCACCCTTGCCCCTGCCGCGGCTACCCACTCTGGAGATTTATCCGCATATTCGAGCACATAGCGCCGGATCGTTTCGATACGGCAGTCCGGAAGCGGGATCACCTCGTCGTCGTCGAACCCGCATTCGCGGCTCACGATCGGCACGAGCCCGGCCGACATCGCCGTGAGGACGCTGCCACAAAGGCCTTCGGAACACGAGGGCATCAGCACGTAACTGCATTCGGCAAGGACATTCCGGAAGTGCTCCCCGTTAATATCGAGAAATCCGCAGGGAACTATCGAGTGCGTTCCCGTCAGTTCCTCCCGGTAGGCGTCGAAAAAATCCGTCTCTTCGAGATACCTTCCGCACACGTGGAGCTTCAGGTCCGGAAGATCGCGAAACACCTCCAGCAGGAGATCGAGCCCCTTGTGAACCTGCCCGGAATTGGCAATATACAGGAATCCCGAGGGAGCCTTAGGCGTGACCTCGCCGGCAAGCAGGAAATCGTAGCCCGTGTTCCTGATCAGATGCACCTGCTTGAAGTCAAACTCCGCATACGTCTTAAGGTTGTATTCATTGCCGATAAACATGACGCCGTCAAAGTCGTCGAGCAGCGGTACATCGAATAATTGCGATTGCCGTCGGGGCTGCACCGCGACGCCACGGCGTTTTTCCAGATCGGAACAGCGCTCCTGCTCCGCGTGGTTGGCAAAGCGGGGATTTGAGCCGGTCAGATACGCGATCCGGAGACAGCCGTCAGCCAGATGGTTGCGATAGACGGCGTCGGTTTGCGGATGGAGGTCTATCACCATATCGTACCGATGGCCGAATCGCACCTTCCTGGCAGAAAAGTCCACCACATCCACGTTATAGCCGAATTCTCCCACGATGCGGGCCAACTCGCGCACCTGCCATTGATTCTGGTGCGCATGAAACGATTTCCGCGACCGAAACGGCTTGGTAATGTAAAGGAGAAGGCAGTTCTTGCCGTAGCGTGTGCCGTTTACGTTCTCGCAGATTTCGTCATAGCCGAACAGCTTTCTCAAAAGCTTATTGGAAATGAGCTGACAAGTACGGTTCACCATTAGTTCCTACCCGAACAACGTGTAATAGCTATCGGACATATATTCCTGTGTAGACATCCAACGTCTTGCGGGCAGTTTCCCGCCATTCGAAACGTTTCGCCCGTGCCATGCCGTCTGATTTCAACTGATCCTGCACTACCGGATCGTTCCAGACCCGCCACACGCTTTCGGCAATCTCCCCGGGATCGTCAGGATTGAAATACACTGCCGCATCACCGGCCACCTCGGGCAGTGATGTCGTGTCGGAGCAGGCAACCGGACAGCCGGATGCCATTGCCTCTATGACCGGCAGACCGAAGCCCTCGAAGAGCGAGGGGAACACGACCATCTTCGCCAGATTGTACAGATACGGCAGGTCGTCGTACGAGAGGTATCCGCAGAGATGCACCCTGTCCTGCACCCCCCGGGCGTCGATCTCCCCGAGAAGCGCTTCGTGCGGAGATTTGGCGATGCCGCTCAATACCAGCTTTCCGTCGAACCGGTACCGTTCGACCAGGATCTGCAACGCCGCAAGAAGGGTTCGATGATTCTTGTGGGGCCAGGTTGCCGCAGGGTAATAGATGAACTGCGTAGGCAGACCCAGCCGGGAACGCACCTCCTCAAGCTCCTCCCCGTCCGTAATACGGCGATACTCCGCACTGCACCCAAGATGAATAGCCCGCACCTTGCCGGGATCGATCCCGTACCGGTCGACCAGACACGCCTTTGCATGTTCCGATATGGCAATGACCGCCTGCGCCGCCTCAGCCGAAGAGCGGTAGCGCTCCGTCCGCGCGGCACGTTCCTTTTCACTGAAGAACTGCGGGAAGAACTCGTGCTGCATGTCCAGAAAGGTCACGATGCCAGGCGTCTTCAGCCCCATCGGCTCCATGACGGAGACGGGATGGTGGATGAGATCGAACCCCATGCGATCCAGCTGCATCCGCAGCAGATCGATGCCGATGAAACGCCGGGCCGTACTGCGCAGCATGCGCATCAGGCTGCCGCGCCGGTTGGTGATCTCCACGATCTCCCAGCCATCTCCCAACTGGCGGAAATACGCGCTGTTCTGCTCGTCGCACAGCATGGTGAACCGGGACTGCCGGTCTAAAGACGGCAGATACCGGATCAGCGCGCGCACATAGGTTTCTACCCCGCCCATGGCGCCAGGCCTGAATCCGATGAGATTGAGTCCGACACGCATCACGCAGTCCCCCCGGATGTGCCGCGGGAATCGTCTCTGACATTCTCTGCGCGGTAGTGCATCTCCCACAGCTTGAGATAGCGCATAAGGTAGTTCATCCCGATCAGCAGCGCAATCACAAAACCGTGAAACCCGTCCCGGTACCCTTTGTGTACGACGTATCTGCCGACAAACCGTTCCAGAGGCTGGAACAGGAGTTTCCAGATACTGAAACGCTTCCCCGCCGCAAACGCGGTCTCGGCATCGAGCGTGCTATACCGGTTGAATTTCTCGATGAACGTCTGGATGTCCCTGTAGGAGTCGTGCAGGATCGGATGAACGAACGTATGGGCAGTCGCCCCATGCAACTGGAAATCCTCGTGCACACGACCCGTCCAGCGGCCGGCCCCCTTCCGGTACAGCCTGAACTTGTACTGCGGGTACCAGCCGCCATGTTCGATCCAGCGGCCGAAGATCAGCTCCTTGCGGGGAAACCTAGCCCCGGCGCATTCCGCCGCCGGGGGGAGCGCGAAAAACGCGGCCAGCTCTTCCGCCAGTTCGGCCGACACGGTCTCGTCCGCATCAAGCTGCAATATCCAGCCGCAGCGGGCGTGACCATCGGCCCGGTTCCGCTGGTCGCCGAAATGGCCGGTCCACGGCTCGTGGACCACCCGGGCACCCAGTTCCGCCGCAATTGCGCAAGTCCGATCGGAACTCCCGGAATCGACCACGACGATCTCCGACGCGAACGGCACGGACGCCATGCAGCGGCCGATCACCGCCTCCTCGTTCTTGGTCAGTACAACTACCGACAGATCCGGTATCGTTCCGTTCACCGTTTCCCCCGCCGCAGAAGCGTCTTTACCCGCCCCTCGATGATGTACCAGTAGTGGGAGGAGATCACCTTATTCATGATATCCCCGGTGTGACGGCGGTTGACCCGCACCTTCTCCAGCGCCATGCGGGTATACGCCGCAACGGTCTTCGATTCTTCGTGCAGCCGGTAGCAGGAAAGGACTTCCTCCCCCAGGTTGACCGAAGGCCCCCAGGCATGAAGCCTGATCCAGAGGTCGTAGTCCATGCAGTAGTGGAGCGACTCGTCCAGCCCTCCCGCACCGTCCAGTGCCTCCCGCCGCAAGAGTGACGACGGCTGGGCGATGGTCGAATGCTTGCGGTAGAGCAGCGCATCCCGTGACATGTCGCGATAGGAGAGGCATTTCAGGACATGTTCGTGGGCATCGATAAAGGCGACGCCGCCGTAGACCATGCACGCCCGGGGAGCGCGCTCGAGCGCTTCCGCCATCCGGCGGACGGCACCGGGCATCAGAAGGTCGTCGGAACCGAGCCAGGTGACATACCTGCCGGTGGCGTGCCGCAACCCCTTCACGATGGCCTGGGTCTGCCCGGCGTCCTTTTCGCTTACCCACCAGGCGAGATAGGGCGCGTAGGCCCGGATTACCTCGACGGAGTTATCCGAAGAGGCGCCATCGACGACGATCACCTCCAGGTCCGGCCAGTCCTGGTTCAGCACGGAGCGGAGGGTCCGCTCGAGGAACTGCCCCTGGTTGAAGGACGGGATAACGACCGAGACACGGCAGCAATCCGTTGCAGCTGCCCGGAACGTCTCGGGAGGCCGGTTCAATCCGGCGACATGCTCCCGGACCAGCTGTTCCACATCGGGTACTTCCACGTACAACTCCTCCTCTGCCGCCTGCGCAGGCTCGGCACCAGGTATCCTCCGGGTTCCGCACGAGATCCCGTTGCAGTTTGTACAGCTCCAGATATTTCATGAACACGCCGTGCGCTTCCATCACCGGGATGGCAAGCCCCGCCCCGGCGGAAGGCAAGCCGGATGAAACAGCGGCAAATGAATGCTTAGAACGGCCTCAGGGTGATATTGAGCAGGGTGGCCCGGTTGCCGTTCCGGAAATAGTCCAGCGCCGTCAGGGTCGAACAGCAGTTCTCGGTCGCGGCGAACTAGGCGAAGTCACGGTAGATGTAGTGATGCAGGCCCCCCTTCAGGCGTCCCGTCTTACCCGGGCACCAGCACCTTGTCATGGGTGCGTACGATGACGCTGATCCGGTTCCGGTTATCTCCGCTTTCCATGGTACGCTCCGCCGGCTACCGCATCAGCTGCCGGCACCTCCCGAACACCTCGTCCACACCGATCGCCTCCACGCACCGGGGGCTCTGCCGCTCCGACGGCTCGCACTCGGTGAAGAACTTCTGCCTGCAGGGGCTGCAGGGGAAGGCACGGTAGATGACCTCGCAGTCCTTTCCCCACGGCCCGAACTTCACCGGCGACTGGGGGCCGAAGAGCGCCAGAAGCGGTATGCCGAGGGCGGCGGCCAGGTGCATGATCCCGCTGTCGTTGCAGACCAGGAAGGAGCACCGGGAAAGGATCGCCATGGTCTGGCGGATGGAGGTGGCGCCGATGGCGAACAGTGGCGGGTTCGCCATCCCGGCGACAATCCGGCCGATCGCCTCCCGGTCACGCTCACCGCCGAAGACGATGACACGGGCCCCCAGCTCCGTCTGGATCCGCTCCGCGAGCTCGATGAAGTTGTCCAGATGCCACGCCCGCTGCGGGTTGGCTGCAAAGGGGTGGATCGCCACCACCGGAGCATCCGGTGCGATCCCCGCATCGGCGAGGAACCGGTCGGCAAACCGCCGCTCCTCCCCGGTCAGCCACGCCTCCATGTGGTCGTCCATGACCGGCACCCCGTCGGCCCGCAGCACATCCAGAAAGTTTAGCACCTCGTGCCGGTCGTGGCGGTACGGTACCCGCGTCGTCAAAAGAAGCCCCCGCCCCTCCGTGTTGAAGCCGATCCGCCTCGGGGCGCCGGTGAGAAACGCCATGATGGCGCTGGAGAGGGAGCGCTTCAGGACGTAGACCTTGTCGAACCGTTCCGCCCGCAGCTGCCGGATGAACGCAAGCTTGGCGGACCAGGTGCGGTGGGTGCCGCGGCTGTCGGCATGGGCGGTGACCGGGTCCCAGTAGACCAGTTCGTCCACGTAGGGGATACCCTGTATCACCTCGCTCGACCCCGGCGCCACGACCCAGACGATGCGGGCGTCGGGCTCCGCGTAGCGCAGGTTGCGCAGGAACGGGACGGTGAGGATGGTGTCGCCGATGAACCGGTAGCGAAGCACCAGTATCCGTTTGCCTGCTCCGTTCTTCATGACTCTTCCCGTTCCGGCCGGACGGTCTCAGCCCGGTCCCGTTCATCCTTTCGCAGAACCGCTTCCAGCGCAGCCTCGAGCGGCAGGGCATCGGCGAACGCAAGCTCCATGGCGGCGATGCGGCAGTTCCCCAGCTCGGCGCAGTGGAGGGCCAGCTTGACGCCGTCCTTGGCGGTGGTCACCAGAAAGCGTGCGCCGGCGGCGTTCTGCACCCGGAGGATCTCCGCCCGCTCCGCCTCGCCGTAGACCACATGGTCGGGAAAGGCGATCGTCGCCACCGGCGTCACCCCTGCCCGTTCCAGGTCGGCGAAGAACCCGGACGGATCGGCAATCCCCGCGAACGCCACGACCGGGATGCCCGCCAGAGCGGAAAACGGTTCCTGCGTGCCGCCCTCCAGGGGAACCAGGCCGGTGAGCCGGTGAGCCGCGGCACACCAGGGGGTGCCGTCCGGGATGGGCGGACGCACCGCGCCTCCGGCGCACCGGGTGGAGACAACGACATCGGCACGTTTCGCGGCGCTCGCCGGTTCCCGCAAAAGCCCCGCCGGCAGGGTCAGGCCGTTGCCGAACGGTTGTTGGCAGTCGAGCAGGAGGATCTCTAGGTCTCGCCGCAGCCGCTGGTGCTGGAAACCGTCGTCCAGGATGAACAGGTCCGGTGCGAGCCGCTCAAGGGCATAGAGCCCCGCCCGATAACGGTCCGCGCCGGTGACGACCAGAAGCCCCGGCACGCTTTGGGCCAGGAGGCACGGCTCGTCACCCGCCTCGGCGGGACTGCAGAGAAGTCCCGTCCCGTCGGAGACGATCCGGATCTCCCCTTCGGCGGAACCGCCATAGCCGCGGGAGAGCACCGCCACCCGCCGCCCCCGCGCCAGGAGGTACCGGGCAAGCCAGGCGACCGTGGGGGTCTTGCCGGTGCCGCCCGTGGTCAGGTTCCCTACGGAGATCACCGGCACGGGGAGCCTCCGGGAGCGGAAGAGGCCATACTGGTAGCCGGCGGCCCGCCCCCGCATCACGAGGGAATACGGCACGGACAGGACTCGCAGCAGTGCCAGCAGACAGCGGTCGGCGACCGTGGACCGCTTTCCGTTCACCAGTTCGAGGTAGTATTCCCTCGCGTCGCTCACGGCCGTCGCTCCGCCGGGGCGGCGAGCAGCTCAGTCGCCGCCTGCAGATGACGCCGGACGGCGCCGCTGTTCTCCTCTACGATGCGCCGTCCCCGGTCTCCCATCGCTCTGCACAGCTCACCGTCGTCCAGAAGCGCCCCCCAGGCCACCGCGAGTCCGCCGGCGTCCGACACCTGCCGGCCGGCATCGGCCGCAAGGGCGAGGGACGCGATCTCCCGGAAGTTGGTCATGTGCGGCCCGAAGAGGAGCGGCCGGCCGAGCGATGCCGGCTCCAGGATGTTGTGTCCCCCCGTGGGGACGAGGCTCCCCCCCACGAAGACCAGGTCGGAGGCGGCGTAACACGCCATGAGCTCACCCACCGTATCCACGAGGAGCACCCCGTTCCGCCCCGCCGGTTCCGGGTGATCGCCCAATCCGGAGCGAAGCCGGCAGGAAAGCCCCGCCTGCGCCAGGAGCGCCGCCACCTCGGGTGCCCGCTCCGGATGGCGCGGCACGAGCACCAGGAAAAGCTCCCGTCCCTCGTCCAGGAGCCGCCGGTACGCGGTGATGACCGGCTCGTCCTCTCCCTTGTGGGTGCTGCCGGCGACGAGGACCGGTACGCCGGTCGGAATGCCGTAGCGTGCCCGGACCTCCCGCTGCCGCTCCGCAGTGACCGTGACGGGGGGGATGTCGTACTTCAGGTTGCCGGCCACACGCACCCGGTCCGCCGGCGCACCGATGGCGGCGATGCGCCGGCCGTCCTCCGCGCTCTGCATGCAGAACGCGTCGAAATCGGGGAGCACCCGCCGGAAAAACCAGGCAAGGCGGAGATACCCCGCAAAAGAGCGGTCGGAGATCCGCCCGTTGGCCAGCATCACCGGAATGCCGCGACGCCGTGCTCGCCGCAGAAAGGCGGGCCAGATCTCCGTCTCCACCACGATGATCAGTGCCGGCGCGATCGTTTGCAGCAGGCGGTCCGCCGCCCACGGATAGTCGAAGGGGAAATAGATGCAGCGGTCCACCTCGCGAAGCGTGGCGGCAATGGCCCGGCCGGTCTCGGTACCGTTGGAAAGGACGATCCGCCGCCCGGGGAAGGTATTCCTCAGCGCCTTCAGGAGCGGCTTCACCGCAATGGTCTCCCCCACGGAGACCGCATGGACCCAGATCGTCCCATCCATGCCGTGCGGTTCGGCAGCGATAAACCCGAACCGCTCGGAGAGCGCCGCCGGTCGTCCCCGTTTACGTGCCCGGTACAGGTGGTACGGCACGATGACCGGCAGCGCCAGGAGCAGGATGATATCGTACAGGAGGTGGATCATCGGGTGTTCCTGCCTCGACGGGGTGTCACGTAACGGGCCGTTACCGGGCGAACTGCATGTCGTGCAGCTTCCGGTAGAGGCCGCCGCGCGCCAGCAGTTCCGCGTGGGTGCCGACGTCGACGATCCGGCCGTTCTCCAGTACGGCGATCTTGTCGGCGGTGAGGACGGTGGAAAGCCGGTGGGCGATCACGAAGGTCGTCCGGTTGGCCATCAGGTTGTTCAGCGCCTGTTGCACCATCTGCTCGCTTTCCGTGTCCAGGGCGCTCGTCGCCTCGTCCAGGATCAGGATCGGCGCGTCCCGCAGGATCGCCCGGGCGATGCAGAGCCGCTGGCGCTGGCCGCCGGAGAGACGCACCCCCCGGTCGCCGATGTTGGTCGCATAGCCGTCCGGCATCGCCAGGATGAAGTCGTGGGCGAATGCCGCCCGGGCCGCCGCCTCAACCTCTGCGTCGGTGGCGTCGGTCTTGCCGTAGCGGATGTTGTTGGCGATCGTCTCGTTGAAGAGGATCGTCTCCTGGTCCACCAGTGCGAAGAGCCGCGTGAGCCCGCGGTTGCCGATCGCCCGCACGTCCACGCCGTCGATCAGGACCGCGCCGTCGTTCACGTCGTAGAACCGGGAGATGAGGGAGACGAGGGTGGTCTTTCCCCCGCCGGACGGCCCCACCAGGGCCACCACCTCGCCCCGTTCGGCCCGGAGGTTGATGTGACTCAGCACCTCCTCCTCGCCGTAGCGGAAGGTGACGTCCTTGAACTCCACCCGCCCCTCGCACCGTTCGATGGCGACCGGCTCGGCAGGTTCCAGGATTTCGCTTCGCTCGTCGATGATCTCGAAGACCCGCTCCGCCGCCCCCAGGGAGCGCTGCACCGTGTTGTAGGAGTTGATGAGCCGCTTCATCGGCGTGTAGAGGAGCATCATGGCGGTAACGAAGGAGAAGAACGCCTCGGCGGTCATCCTGCCGTGCATCACCTGGCTGCCGCCGAACCAGATGACCGCGGCGACGCCGAAGGAGGTGATCACCTCCATGACGGGGGAGGAGAGCCCCTCGTACTTGATGGACTTGCGCTGGAAGCCGTAGAAATTCCGGTTGAACCGGTAAAACCGCTCGATCTCACGCTGTTCGAGGCCGAACGCCTTGATCACCTTGACGCCGGAGAAGGTCTCCTGCAGGACGCCGGCGATGTCCCCCATGGACCCCATGCTCTGGCGGGAGAGCTGCTTGATCCGCCGGCCGATCTTCTGGGCGGGATAGACCGTGAGCGGAATCACCATGATGGAGAGGAACGCCAGCGCCCAGTCCCGGAAGAACAGGACGGCGATGAGCGACAGGACCCCGAACCCGTCCCGGAAGAACCCGGTGACGATGTTGGCGACCCCGTCCTGCATGACCGCCACATCCGCCAGCACGCGGGACATGAGGGCGCCGGCGGGGTGGGCGTTGAAAAACCGGAGCGACAGCCCCATGTTGTTCCGGTACAGGTCGTTGCGGATATCCTGGATCGCCAGCTGGCCGGCGGTGCGGATGTAGTAGTCGTTCAGGAAACGGCAGATCCCCCGGAACAGGAAGATACCGATGACGATGAGCGGCAGTAGCGTAAAGACCGTCAGGTCCTTCTCGGTGAAGATCTTCTTCAGGAGCGGGGCCACCATGTAGGCGAAGGCGCCGTCCATCCCCCCCACGCCGAGCGAGGCGATCACCGATATCAAGATCCGCCACCAGTAGGGGCGGCTGTATTCCAGTACGCGTCTGAACGTCTTCATGTCACTTCCTGTCCGTTTTGAGCATCTCCAGTGCCATCTCCGCCACCCGGGCCGATGCACCGCCGCTCCCCAATCGCTCCTTGACCGCCCCGAGCCGCTCCCTGATCCGGTCGGCGTACGGCCGGTCCTCCAGCATCCGGCCGATCTCGTCGGCGATCCGCGAGGGCTCGGCCGCGTCCTGGATCAGCTCCGGCACGGCCCGCTCGCCGGCCACGATGTTGCAGATCCCGATATGATCCACCCGGATGAGCCGCTTTCCCACCTGGTAGGTGAACGGCGACACCTTGTAGATGATCACCATCGGCACCTGCTGCAGGGCGATCTCCAGGGTGACGGTGCCGGAGGCGGTGACGATGGCGTCGCAGAGCTGGATCAGGTCCGGGCTGTCGCAGGCGATCACCCGGACCTCCAATCCGCATCCGTCCAGATACGGGGCCAGGTCGTCGCGTGAGAGACTTGAGGCCAGGGGGAGGACGAACTGCAGCTCGGGGAACCGCTCGCGCAGGAGCCGCGCCGCATCGAGGATCACCGGCAGGAGACGGCTGATCTCGCCGTGGCGGCTGCCGGGGAAGAGCCCCACGACCCGCCGCGCCGGATCGATGCCAAACGCGGAAAACGCCGCGTCGCGGGTCACCTTCGGTCGGGCGGAATCGGCAAGGGGGTGGCCGACGAAGGTGGCGGGGAGCCCCGCCTTCTCGTAGAACGGCACCTCGAACGGAAACACCACCGCCATCCGGTCCACGATCCGGGCGATGGTATGCACCCGGCCGACGCGCCAGGCCCAGACCTGGGGGCTGATGTAGTACAGGACCGGTACCCCGGCGGCCCTGGCGATCCGGGCGATGCGCAGGTTGAAATCCGGGTAGTCGATGAGAATGAGGAGCGCGGGTGGCTCGGTCCGGAGGATGCGCCGCAGGAGACTCCAGGCGCGGTAGATGACCGGGAAATGGGCCGCGACCTCCACGAGCCCCACCACCGCCATCTCCTCGGCTCCGACGAGGACCTCCACCCCCGCCTCGCGCATGCGCGCACCGCCGATCCCGAAGAACCGGAGGTCCGGCCGGCGGGCCAGCGTCTCCCGCACCAGGTTGGAGCCGTGCAGGTCGCCGGACGCCTCGCCGGCCACGATCATGATCCGTTCGTTCAACAGCAACTCCCGATAATAAAACGGAGAGGCACCCGGCCGGGCACCTCTCCCGTTCTCCTCAGTCCGGCATGCACTGTTACAGGGCGCCCCTGACGACCGCCGCCACCCGGCGCACCTGTTCATCCGTCATCTCGGGGAAGATGGGGAGCGACATGCAGCGCGACGCCACACCTTCCGCCACCGGCAGGCGCACGTTCCGATACGTTTCCGCGAACACGTCCTGACGGTGCAGCGGGATCGGGTAGTAGATCGCCGAGGCGATCCCCGCCTCGGTAAGGGCGGCCATGATCCGTTCCCGGGCGTCCGTCAGCAGGGTATACTGGTGGTAGACGTGTACCCCCTTGCCGTCCTCGACCGGGGGCGTCAGGCCGGGGAGCGCCAGGAGCTCCGAGTAGAGGTGGGCGACCCGTCGCCGCTCCTCGTTGTAGACGGCGATCCGCTTCAGCTTGGCCCGCAGGATCACCGCCTGGATCTCGTCCAGCCGGCTGTTGTACCCGATCACCGAGTGGTGGTAGCGCACCTTGCTGCCGTGGTTGCGCAGTACCCGCACCCGTTCCGCCAGCTCTGCGGATGCGGCGGTCACCATGCCGCCGTCGCCGTAGCACCCCAGGTTCTTGCTGGGGAAGAAGCTGAAACAGCCGGCGGCACCGATGGTACCGGTCATCCGGCCGGCAAGTTCCGCGCCGAACGACTGGGCGCAGTCCTCGATGAGGAGCAGGTTGTGCTTCCCGCACAGGGCGGAGATGGCCGCCAGGTCGGCGGGCTGGCCGAACAGGTGTACCGGCAGGATCGCCTTCGTGCGCGGGGTGATGGCCGCCTCGATGAGGGCGGGATCGATGTTGAAGGAGCCGGGCTCCACATCCACGAATACCGGGGTCGCCCCCACGTAGCAGATCGCCTCGGCGGTGGCGATGAAGGTGAACGGCGAGGTGATCACCTCGTCGCCGGGGCCGATCCCGGCAGCCGCCAGCGCCAGGTGCAGGGCATCGGTGCCCGAGGCCACCGCCACGGCGTGCTTCGCCCCCAGGTAGGCCGCGGCCTCCTCTTCGAATGCGGCCACGTTGGGTCCGAGAATGAACTGGGTCTTCTCGAGCGCATCCAGGATGCCGGCGTCGATCTCGTCCTTCAGCTGCAGGTACTGGCTCTTCAGGTCCACCATCGGTATCGTCATCGTCTATCCTTCGGGACACCCTCCGCCCGGAGAGCGCCCTTACATTTTATTGTTGATCTTGAGCGCCGTCTCCAGCGCCATCCGGCCGTCCTCGCCGGTGACCCGCGGCGTGCGGCCACTCCTGATGCAGTCGAGAAAGTCGCCGATCTCGGCGAGGAGCGCATCTCCCGGTTCGAAGGCCTTTTCCTCCATGGCGATGGCGGGTATCCCCGGCATCATCTCCCCCCGCCCCTTGCGGAAGATGGCGGCCTTCTTGTTCTGGAAGTCCACGGTGATATAGGAATCCGGCTGGAAGACCCGCATCCTCCGCTCGCTCTTCAGGCTGATCCGGCTGGCGGTGACGTTGGCGACACAGCCGTTCTCGAACGTGATGCGTGCGTTGGCGATATCCTCCTCGTCGGTGAAGACCGGGGCGCCGATGGAGTTGATCTCCTTCACCGGCGACTTCACGAGGTACTGGATGATGTCGATATCGTGGATCATCAGGTCCAGCACCACGTTCACGTCGGTCCCCCGCGGCTTGAATGGCGCGATCCGCACCGATTCGATAAACCCCGGCTGGGTCAGGTAGCTCTCCAGCCCCTCGATGACCGGGTTGAACCGCTCCAGGTGCCCGACCTGCAGTACGGCCTTGTGCTCGGCCGCCGTGCGGATCAGGTCGTCCGCCTCCTCCAGGGTGGTGGTAATCGGCTTCTCCAGGAGGACGTGCACCCCGCGGGCCAGGAAATATCTGGCCGTTGCGTGGTGATACTGGGTCGGGACGACGATGCTCACCGCCTCGACATCGTCCGGCAGCGCCCGATAGTCGGTAAGCGCCCGCGTTCCGACCTTGCCGGCGACCTCGTCGGCACGCACCCCGTCCGTGTCCACCACCGCCACCAGCTCGGCACCGGGAAGCGCCGCGTATTTCTCCGCGTGGAACTGCCCGAGATACCCCACCCCGACGACCGCGACCTTGACCGGTTTCATCATCGGCAGATCCCCCTTTTCGCCCCGCGGGCGAATGCGATGAAATGCTGCAGCTCCGGCGACATGGGGAGTTCCCGTTCGATCTGCTCCAGGGCGGGGGCGAGTCGCAGCCCCGAGCGGATCAGAATCTTGTACGCCTTCTTCAGGGTCCGCACCAGCTCGTCCGAAAAGCCGCGGCGCTTGAGGCCGATCACGTTCAGGCCGGACGAACTGGCCCGGTTGCCGCTCACCACCGTGTAGGGGAGCACGTCCTGCCCCACCATGGAGCCGCCGGACACCATGGTATGGGCACCGATCCGGGTGTACTGGTGGATGGCGGACAGGCCGCCCAGGATGGCGTGGTCCTCGACCATCACGTGTCCCGCCAGGGTGGAGGCGTTGGCCATGATGACGCCGTTCCCCACGTGGCAGTCGTGGGCGACGTGGCAGTAGGCCATGAACAGGTTGCCGTTCCCCACCGTCGTCTCGCCGTCGCCGGTCACGGTCCCCGGCTGGAGGGTGGTGAACTCGCGGATGATGTTCCGGTTGCCGATCCTGAGCCAGGTCTCCTCCCCCTTGTATTTCAGGTCCTGGGGACGTCCACCCACCGCGGCGGAATGGAAGATCTGGTTCTCCTCGCCGATCTCGGTCCAGCCGTCGATGACGGCGTGGGGGCCGACGACCGTACCACGACCGATGGTGACATGCTCGCCGATCACGGCATACGGCTCCACCGTCACCTCCGGCGCCAGCCGCGCATCGGGGTGAATTATGGCGGTCGGGTGGATCACTCGGTCCGGTCCTTGTCCGCAAAGGTCGCCTTGAGCTCCGCATCGGCGACGACGTTGCCGTCGACGATCGCTCTTCCGGCCACGCTCCAGATCCCCCGCTTGGCGAACAGGGTCTCGATCTCGATCCGCAGCTGGTCCCCCGGCCGCACGGGCCGGCGGAACCGGCAGTTGTCGATCGCCATGAAGTAGCTCACCTTCTTGCGGGTCTCCTCGTCGGAGGCGAGATACGCCATGATCCCCGCCACCTGGGCCATCGCCTCGATGATGAGTACGCCGGGCATGACGGGATGTCCGGGAAAGTGCCCCGTGAAGAACGGCTCGTTGATCGTGACGTTCTTCAGTCCCACGATCCGTTTTCCCTCCTCAACCTCCACGATCCGGTCCACCAGCAGAAACGGGAACCGGTGGGGCAGAATCTGCATGATCTGCGTGATGTCCATCATAACCGCATCCTCCCAATAAAATTCAATATCAGTCCCGCTCCGCCAGCTGCACCTCCAGCTCCTTCACCCGCTTTTCCAGGTCGGAGAGGGTTCTGCGCATCTCGGGGAGCTTCGGCACTACCGCCGACGAACGGAGCCAGTCGCGGTGAGACACCGCCGGGTAGCCGCTCATCATCTGGTTGGCCGGGATGTTACCCGGAATGCCGGACTTGGCACCCACCATGACATTGTCGCCGATCTCCAGGTGCCCGGCGACCCCCACCTGCCCGGCGAGGGTCACGTGCTGCCCGAGCTTCGTGCTGCCGGAGATCCCCACCTGGGAGACGATCATGCAGTTTTCGCCGATGACGCAGTTGTGGGCGATCTGCACCAGGTTGTCGATCTTGGTCCCTTTGCGGATGAGGGTCCGCTCCAGCGCCGCGCGGTCGATCACCGTATTGGCGCCGATCTCCACGTCGTCCTCGATCTCGACGATGCCGATCTGGGGGATCTTGAACCACCCCTTGCCGTCGGGGGCGTAGCCGAACCCGTCGCTACCGATGACCGTACCGTTGTGCAGGGTCACCCGGCTGCCGATACGGCACCGCTCACGGATGCAGACGTTCGCGTGTACGGTGACGTCGCTGCCGACGGTCACCCCGTCGTACAGCACCGCCCCCGGATGGATCGTCACCCGGTCACCGAGGGTGACATTGTTGCCGACGAACGCACCGGGCCAGATTGTCACGTCCCCCCCCATGGTCACCTGCTCGCCGACCCAGGCGCCATCCATGACGCCGCGCGCCGGTGCGGGATGCACGTGGTACAGGGTCAGGAGCTTCGCGAACGCAAGATACGGGTTTGCCAGACGGACGGCGTTCCTGCCGTGGGCATCCGTGCCCGGCGGAAGGACGACGGCGGAGGCGTTGGTCGTCGCCACTTTGGCGGCGTAACGGGGGTTGGCGAGGAAGGTGATCTGCCCCTCGCCCGCGTCGTCCAGACCGGCGATGCCGGCGATGACGGTCGCGCCATCCCCTTCCACCTCGCCGCCCAGGTAGGCGGCCAGTTCCTGCAGGGTCTTCTTCACAGGCGTCTCCCCTCCGGCGCTACTTCTTCGGCTCGGCGTTGACCAACTTCAGGATCGCGTCCGTGATATCCGCACTGTCGTTCATGTAGACCATGGCGTCGTTCTTCACGAAGATGAAGGTATAGCCGTTCTTCTTCCCGTAGTCCTGCACATCCTTGACGATCCGTTCCACGATCTTGTTGGTCAGCTCGTCGTTCTTCGCCTGCAGGTCGTCCTGGGCATCCTTCAGGAACCGCTGGTACTCCTTCAGCTTCTGCTGGTAGCTTTGCTCCTTCTCGCTCCGCTTCGACTCGGAGAGGAGCACGCTCTGCTTTTCCAGATCGTTCTTGAGCTTCTTCAGCTCTTCCTCGCGGCCGTTCTTCTCGTCCTCGTACTTGGCTGCACGCTGGGACAGCTGATCCTTTGCGGCCTTCCCCGCATCGGAGAGCACGAGCACCTTCTGGATATCCACGGAGCCGATCTTTACGTCCGCGGCAGAGGCGAGCCCCGCACCCGCAACCAGCATACATAGAGCCATCACGCCAACCAGGAACCGTTTCATGTACAATCTCCTTTGCCCAGAAAATTTAGTCTTCGTGCCTATTTTAGAAAAATCCGCCGATGGAGAATTCGAGCCGGCCACTCTTGTTATCGATTTCGGGCCGCGGGTTGAACGGGATACCGTACTCGATCCGCAGCGGCCCCATGGGGGATGCCCAGCGGAACCCGAAACCGTAGCTGGCGAGGAAGCTGGAAAACAGCTGCTGGTCGTCGCCGTATGAATTGCCGGCGTCGAGGAAGACGACCCCCTTGAGGCCGGCGTCCTTTAGGATCGGGAATACCAGCTCCGTATTGAACACCGCCTGCTTGTTGCCGCCGAGGTAACTGACGTTCCGGTACGCCTGTCCGCTGACTTTCGGAGCATCATAAAAGAAATAGGGGCTGACGGTCCGGCTCTCGAAGCCGCGCAGGGTGCTGATCCCCCCCAGGTAGAACCGCTCGTCGATGGGGATCTTGGTGGACGAGGTCTTCTGGATGTACCCGAGAGAACCGCGCAGCGACAGGACGGAACCCCACTTTATCGGGAAGAAGACCGTCGTGTCACCCAGGTACCGGACGAACTTGTTGGACCCGCCGAGCCCGGCGTATTCGATCGACAGGGTGTTGATCATCCCGGTGGACGGGTCGAGGTGGTAGTCGGTGGTGTTCCGGGTGAGGCTCGCATAGACCGAGCTCGTCGTGGACGACTCATCCGGTTTGATGGCCGGGTTGGTACGGTACTCGTCAACCAGCGCCGCCGACTCGTTGTAGATCTCCTTACCCTCGAACTTGTATACCCAGAAGGTGTTGAGGGTGTCGCTCAACGGGTAGCCCGCCTTGATGTCGGCACCGGTCACGCGGCGGGTGAAGTCAATGTAGTCGCGCTCCGTGCGGTATATGTCGCCCCCCACCGTCCAGCGGCTGTCCAGGAAGTAGGGGTCCGTCAACCCCAGGTTGTAGGTCTGCGATCTCCCCCCGATGGATGCGGAAAGGTTCGCCTTGAGTCCGAGGCCGAGGAAGTTGGACTGGCTCACCGACCCCTGCCCGATCAGGCCGTCGAGTGAACTGTACCCGGCGCCGATGCTGAAGGTACCGGTGGATTTCTCCTTCACCGCCACGTCCAGGTTCAACCGGTTGTCGGCGCTCCCCTTCGCGGTGGAAAGGTTGGCCTCCTCAAAGAATCCGAGGTTCATGAGTGCCTGCTTGCTCTTTTTCAGTGCGGTGCTGCTGTACTGGTCACCTTCCGCCAGCTTGAGCTCGCGGCGGATGACCTTGTCCCGGGTCTTGGTATTGCCGGCGATGTTGATCCGGTCGATATAGACCTTCTCCCCCTTCTCGAAGTCGAAGGTGATGTCGATCGTCTTCGTTTCCGGGTTGGGGCGGGTCAGCGGGTTCACGTTGGCAAAGGCATACCCCTTGTCCGCGTACAGGTCGGTGAGGGTAAAGATGTCGCTACGCAGCTTGCCCCGGCTGAACACGTCGCCGGGCTTGAGACTGATCTTCTTCGCCAGCTCCGCCGCCGGCTCCAGCATGTCGCCCCGGAAGTCGATTTTACCGGTCCGGTACTGGTCCCCTTCGGTGATGCCGATGGTCACCACGAGCCCGCTCTTGTCCGGCAGCAGGGTAACCTTCGGTTCGCCGACGCGAACGTTGATGTAACCGTTGTTGAAGTACAGGTCGGCGATCTGATTCAGATCGTTCCTGAGGACGTCTTCCTTGTAGGTGCCGGCACCGGTGAGCCAGGACATGAACCACTTCTCGCCGGTCTCCATCACCTTCTTCAGCTGGCGCCGTGTGAACGCCTTGTTCCCCTCGAACTGAATGGTCTTGATCAGGACCTTCTTACCCTCGGTAATCCGGTAGACGACCCGTACGCCGTTGTGCGACAGCTTCTCCGTAGTGGCGTTGACCTCGGCCAGGTAGTACCCCTCGTCGGCATACGCCTTCTTGATCTTCTTGACGCTTCGGGCCAGGTCACGCTCGGAAAAGACCGCGTTCCGCTTGAGCTCGTCGGCCTCCTTAAGCTTCTCCGCCGACAGCTCCTTGTTCCCGATATATGAGATGTCGCGCACGATCGGCTTCTCGTCGACGATATAGGTGAGGACCATCCCCTTGCCCGACGGAGTGGCATCGGCGCTCACATCCTGGAACTGCCCGATCTTGTAAATGGCGCGGATATCCGCGTCGACCTTGTCCGGGTACAGGTAATCGCCCACCTTGAGCTTTACCACGTTCATGATGGCCGCCTGCTCGATCCGCTGGTTCCCCTTGACGAGGATCTGGACGATCCGCTCGCCGTCGGCAAAGGCGGACGCGCCGGCAAACAAGGTACCGCAGACCAGGCACAGCAAAAGAATATTCAGAAACCTGAACAAGGAGCCCCCGTCATCAGGATGCGGCACGCTTCCGGCCCCTGTCGGGACCGGCGGCACCGCCATCCTCAATCCTGCCGTCGACGAGATGGACCGTCCGCCCCATTCCCCCCGCAAGCAGTTCATTGTGCGTCACAACTACAAGTGTTACCCCTTTGTCCCGGTTGATGCCGGCCAGCAGTTCGTGAATCCCCGAGCTGGTCTTCATGTCCAGGTTACCGGTGGGCTCGTCGGCCAGAAGCAACCGCGGCGAAAGGACCAGTGCCCGGGCGATGGCCACCCGCTGCTGCTCTCCTCCGGACATCTCCCCCGGCTTGTGGGTCATTCGGTGCGCGAGGCCGACATCCTCAAGCAGCCCCTCGGCCGACTGGCGCACGTGCTTCCGGTCGTTGCCGGCGATGAGCCCCGGCATCATCACATTTTCCAGCGCGGTAAACTCTCCCAGCAGGTGGTGGAACTGGAACACGAAGCCGATGGTCCGGTTCCGGAACGCCGCCAGCGCCGCATCGCCGTTGGCGAAGACGTCCTTCCCGCCGAACCTCACCGTACCGGATGTGGGCCGGTCCAGGGTGCCGAGGATGTGCAGGAGGGTGCTCTTGCCGGCGCCGGACGCCCCCACCAGTGCAATGGTCTCCCCCTCCGTCATCCGGAGATCGATCCCCTTCAGCACATCGACCCGCGCATGGCCCGTGCCGTAAGACTTGTGGAGGGCCGTCACCTCCAGCAAAAGCTCCCCCCTACTCATACCGGAGCGCCTCCGCCGGGGCCATGCGGGACGCCTGCCATGACGGGTACAGGGTCGCCACAAAAGAGATCACGATCGCAGTCACCGAGATGAGGACGACGTCCGACGGCACCACCATGGACGGGAACCGGTCCAGGTAGTAGACGTCCTTGCTGAACAGCTCGAAGCCGGTCACCCGCTGGACGAAATCGACGATCTTTTCCAGGTTGAGGGCGACCAGGAGCCCTCCCAAAACGCCGATGATCGTACCGAAGATCCCGATGATGAGCCCCTCGAAGACAAAGATGCGCATGATGCTGCGCCCCGTCGCCCCCATGGACTTCAGGATGGCGATATCCTTGGTCTTTTCCATCACCACCATGAAGAGCGTGGAGGCGATCCCGAAGGCCGCCACCAGGACGATCAGGGTCAGAATGATGAACATTACCATCTTTTCCGTCTTGAGGGCAAACAGGATGTTCTTGTTCATCTGCATCCAGTCACGGGCGTAGAAGGGAAACCCCAGTTCCCGGTTGATCTTCTTGACGATCTCGCCGGTCCCGTAGACGTCCTTCGCCCGGAGCTGGATGCCGGTCACCCGGTCGCCGAGCCCGAGGAACCTCTGCGCCTCGTCGAGCCCCACGTACGCCAGGGTTGAATCGTACTCGTACATCCCCGTGTTGAAGATCCCCACCACCCGGAACTGCTTCATCTTGGGGATCATCCCCAGAGGAGTGATGTTTCCCATAGGGGAGATGACGTTGACCGTATCTCCCATGAACAGGCTCAGGTTCTTCGCCAGCTCCTTGCCGATGATGATCCCCGGCAACGGTAGCGCCCCGGCAAGCGGCGGCGGCAGCTCCAGCCCCTTGACCTTTCCCTCCACCAGCGACCGGTTGAGGTTGGTCACCTTGCCATCGGTCTTCGTGTCCACCCCCCGCAGCACCACGCCGGAGACGTTCTTGCCGGTGGAGAGCATTACCTGGTTGTAGATGAACGGGGTGGCCGCCACGACGCCGTCGATCTTCACCAGCCGCTGCATGATCTGGTCGTAATCGGAAATCCCGCCGGTACTACTTAAGACCACCACGTGGGCGTTGGTGCCGAGGATCTTGTCCTTCAGGTCATTCTCGAAACCGGTCATCACCGCCAGGACGATGATGAGCGCCATCACCCCCAGCGCCACCCCCGCCGTGGATATGAGGGTGATGATGGAGATGAAGGTCGATTTACGCTTCGCCTTCAGGTAGCGCAGACCGATGAACAGTTCATAGGGCATTGGCACAGCGGTTTCCCATCATTCCGGTCCATGGTGCGGCATCAGCGGGTCACCACGATCGGGGCATGTCCGGCACACTGTCGCCGGACGGAACATCGGTGCTGGCGTTATTTTTCCTTGCGCAGCTGGGGGAACAGGATCACGTCCCGGATGGACGGCGAGTCGGTCAGGAGCATGACCAGCCGGTCGATGCCGATCCCCTCCCCCGCCGTCGGAGGCATGCCGTACTCCAGGGCGCGGATGTAGTCCTCGTCCATGTAGTGGGCCTCTTCGTCACCCTTCGCCTTGGCGGCGACCTGGGCGAGGAACCGCTCCTTCTGGTCCACGGGGTCGTTCAGCTCGGAAAAGGCGTTGGCCATCTCCCGGCCGGCGCAAAAGAACTCGAAGCGGTCCACGATCTCGGGGTCGTGGTCGCTTTTGCGCGACAGGGGAGAAACCTCCGTCGGGTAGGCGGTAATGAAGGTGGGCTGGATCAGTTTCGCCTCGGCCACCTCCTCGAAGATCTCCGTCACGAGGCGACCGTATCCCACGTCCTCGGGAAGGTCGAGGCCGATCCGTTTCGCGTACGCGTACGCCAGGTCCCGGTCCTCCAGCGACCGGGCGTCGATATCGCCGTACTCCAGGATCGCCTCCTTCACCGTGAGCCGCTTCCAGGGACGCTGGAAGCAGATCGACTGCCCCTCGTAGGTGAAGTCCAGGGTGCCGAGAAGCTCCTGCGCCACGTGGCAGAGCATCTCCTCCGTGAAGTCCATCAGTTCCTCGAAGGTGGCGTACGCCTGGTAGAACTCCATCATGGTGAACTCGGGGTTGTGGCGGACGGAGATTCCCTCGTTGCGGAAGTTGCGGTTGATCTCGAAGACCCGCTCGAAGCCGCCCACCACCAGCCGCTTCAGGTAGAGCTCCGGCGCGATTCGCAGGTACAGCTCCATGTCCAGGGCGTTGTGGTGGGTGACGAACGGCCGGGCGGTGGCGCCGCCGGGGATCGGCTGCATCATCGGCGTCTCCACCTCCAGGAAGTCATGGCGCACCATGAAGTCGCGGATGAGGCTGATGACGCGGGACCGCTTGTAGAAGATCTCCCGCACGTCAGGGTTGACGATGAGATCCACGTACCGCTGCCGGTAGCGGGTCTCCACGTCGGTCAGGCCGTGGAACTTCTCGGGAAGGGGGAGAAACGACTTGGTCAGGAGCCGGATGGCCGTGATGTGCAGTGAGAGCTCGCCGGTCTTGGTCCTAAACGGCCAGCCGGTTACCCCGATGATGTCGCCGATGTCGAAGGTCTCGAAGGTGGCAAACGACTCTTCGCCGACGGCGTCCTTCTTGACGTACAGCTGGACCCGCCCCTTACGGTCCTGCAGCTGGATGAACGCCGCCTTGCCGAAAGAGCGGCGGGCGATGATCCGTCCCGCGATGACGAAGGTGGCCTCATTCTCGCCGATGGTTTCCACGTCGCCGTAGGCGGCAAGCAGATCGGCGGAGGTATGCCGTGGCTTGAAATCGTTCGGATAGGGGTTGATTCCCGCTTCCCACAAGGCATCCACCTTGCGTCTTCTCTGCAGCAACAGATCGCTCAATTCTTCCATGGACAGCTCTAACCCCTTTTCACTCTTCTGTTTTTTCCGCTTCAACAAACTGGCAAAATAGCCCATCTACCCGCGGCAAGTCAAGCAGAAAGGGCGAAAATCCGGAGGTATTACCGGCTCCGATCGCACGCATCATACCACACCGGCACCCACCGCAAGAAGAGACAGATGCGGTCATTTCGTATCGCCGGGCGGAGCGCCATACCGGAGGGTAACCGTCCCCCCCGGGGCAACCTCCGGGAACGGAACAGTGCCCAGATACTCTCCCCGCCAGTAGCCGTCCGCAGCCCCCGCCGGGAGAGGCTTGCCCGTCGCATCGACAACGGTGGCGACGAGCGCGGTCATCGGAAAAGTCGCGGTCCGTTCCTGCGAAACGGGCAGCGGGAACGTTGCCACCACGCCTCCTTCCCCCTTCACCGGGCTGGCCTGATCGGCACCGACATCCCCCATCTTCGCCAGAACCACAGCCACCGGGCCGTCCGTCCCCGGCGGAAGACCGGCTCGCAGCGTCACCTGCGCAGTCCCGCTGCCGTCGCACCGGATATCGTAGTGCGGCTTCCAGCCGCTCCCGGCAACGGACCAGGAGATCGCGACCTCCCCCTTTGGGGCGGCCAGCCAGACCCGTACCAGGTTCCCGCCGGCGGAAGGGTCTTTACGCAGTACCTCGAGACGATCATCCAGCGACGCCATCTCCTTCTCCGTCCGCCGCCGCAGCCGGTACACCTCTTCCAGCTGGGCGATGGCGAACTCCGTTCCCTGCCGGATCGACACCAGCGGATCGGGGTTCGCCCTGGTCTTGCGCGGCGCCTTGCCGCTCTGGGTCCTGGCCGCCGCCCGGAAGATCTCCTCACGGGTCTGGAGCGCCTTCAGCCGGGCCTGCAAAAGCTCCCTGCGTTCCCCGATCCGGTCCAGCTCCCGGGCGGTTCTTTTGTCCGGCCGGGCCGGCGCCACCACCACCCGCTGGACCTGCACTCCACTCGCTGGGCGCACCCTCAGCGACCCCTTCTGTATCCCGGCAGGGAGCACCAGTTCGGCAACCCCCTTTACCGCGGACACCCTCGTCGTATAGCGTGCGCCGTCCAGATACAGTGTTGACGACAGCGGTGCCGCCGCTGCCGGTACCGCCAGCGCCAGCAACAGTATGGAGACGTATATCCGCATCATTGCCTCACGTGGCCTAGAACCCGGTCACCGCTACCGGATAGGTGACGATATCCGTCGTGCCGTTCCCCAGCTGGCCGTACAGATTGCTTCCCCATGCCAGAAGCGAGCCGCCGTTCATTCTGACGATGGTATGATTGCCGGTCACCAGTTCCAGCGAGGCGACCCCGGTCAGGGGAGTGCCGGCGGAGGATAGGGCCTGCTGCGGCGCGGTGAAATACAGGTTCGTCCTGGCCTGCTGATCTGCCAGGACGCCCGTCCCCATCTGTCCGAACATGTTCCCCCCCACAGACATGACAGTGCCGTCATTCATCAGCGCCACCAGATGGGCAAGCCCGGCGCCGATCGCCTTGACGCCGCTCAGCGGCGTCGTTCCGATCAACATTATCTGCTGGGGGGTTGTCCGGTAGGGTACCGCTGCCGGATCTACCGCAAGCTGCCCGAACCCGTTGTACCCCCAGGCCCAGATCGTACCGTCGCTCGTCAGGGCGTAGCTCGTGCTCCCGCCGGCGGCGACGGCAGTGACGGTACCGGTAATGCCGACCACCGGCATGGCGTAGGCACGCGTCCCTCCCACCGTCGGGTCATGGAGCGTCAGGTCCGAGTCGCCCAACTGACCGTATGTGTCGCTCCCCCATGTCCAGACGGTCCCGTTCGACTGCAGGGCAAGACAGTGGTCGCTGCCGACGACCAGTTGCGTGATATCGCCCGGCAACAGCGCCGAACCCGTCATCCGCACCGGCACGGGAGAGGGAGAATCGATTGTGCTGTTGTTCCCCAGCTGACCACGGTCGTCCCTTCCCCAGGCGATGACATGGGTCGCGGACGAGTAGTTGGCCAGCGCCAGGGAGAAGTTGTGTCCCGCGGCAACCGCCTTAGTCCCGTGTACCCCCGCTACGGCAACCGGCAGGGTGCTCGTGCCGAAGCTCGACGCACTCGATCCGAGCTGGCCGTAGGCGTTGTATCCCCAGGCGCGTACCGTGCTGTTGTTCATGAAGGCAAGGACGTGGTTCGACCCGACCGATATCCCCGAGTAGCGTTCTGCCCCGGTATGGACCTGCTCCGGCGCCGACTGGTTGGTGGTAGTGCCATCTCCCAGCTGGCCGTAGCCGTTGTACCCCCAGGACATGAGCGTCGTCATGTTTCTAAACGCCAGGCTCTGGGAATAGTAGACCGTCGTGTCCGAATCGTTGTTGTTCGTCGACAGGTTGCTTCCGCCGCAGGCCGACAGCAGGGCACAGGCGAAGAAGGCAAACGTCAGCACCCCTGCCCGTTTCATGGATATGAGCATGATCGTTCCTTTCCGGTTCCGGATCTGGATGATTGTTACTGCTGCGCGTCCAGGAGCTCCACATCGAACAGCAGCGTCGCGTTGGGGGGGATGACCCCACCGGCGCCGGCGGCACCGTAGCCGAGCTGCGGCGGGATGACCAGCCTGCGCCGGCCGCCGACCTTCATTCCCATGAGCCCCTCGTCCCAGCCGGGGATCACCTGGCCGACGCCGATGGTGAACTCGAACGGCTGGCCGCGATCGCGGGAGCTGTCGAATTTGGTGCCGTCCTGCAGGGTGCCGGTATAATGTACCTTCACCAGCTTGCCGACCTTGGGGGACGGCCCGGTGCCGACTACGATGTCCTCGTAGGCGAGCCCGCTGGGGGTGGTTACCATCTTTGCCGACGCGGCCGTAGACCGCGGTGCGGACGGCGCGACCTCGTCCGCCTGATTCGTATCCTTCTGGGCACAGGCGGGGATCGCCACGGCCACCATCAAGAGCGCAGCGACAATCAGTTTTTCCACGTTTCTCACAAACTCCTCCATATGAACAGTCAGATTATGCCAGCACGCATCGAGAACGTTACCTACAACGCGCCGTGCGGACGGCGGTTTACAGCCCCGCCAGCCGCAGCACAGTTTCCCATTCGACGGGCGTCACCGGCTGGATGGAGAGGCGACTTTGGGACAGGAGCGCCATCCCCGCCAGTTCCGGCACCGATTTCAGTTCGGCACGGGTCACGGGGCGGGGAAGCGGCCGGACGTACCGCACGTCCACCATGTACCAGATCGGGTGGTCGACGCTCGCCTTCGGATCGAAATGCCCGCTATCCGGGTCCCGCGCCGTCCAGTCCGGGTACCCCTCACGCACCACCTCGGCGATCCCCACCACCACCGGTTCCGGAATGGAGCTGTGGTAGAAGAGCACCCGGTCCCCCACCCGCACCTCGTCGCGCAGGAGGTTTCGCGCCTGGTAGTTGCGCACGCCGTCCCAGTGCTCCGTCATCTCGGGGCACCCCTTCAGGTCGTCGAAGGAGAAACAGCCCGGTTCGGTCTTGAACAGCCAGTAGCGCACGAGGCCTCGCTTGCCTTGCAGTTTCAGCACATAAAGCGGGTTTCGATATTCTTCTCTGGCAAGGCTGTCGAGAAGACGGGCGGAGGCCCTCACCCGGCCTTTGGCCACCCTCTCCCAACGGGAGAGGGGAATTGAGTCAGCTCTCCCTCCGGGAGAGGGAGAGGGTGAGGGGCGCTACGCCGCTCAATTTCGCTTTGCGAAATTGCCACAGGCCTTGTGCCTGCCCAAAGGGCGAGGACCTCAGGTCCGAGTACAACCGGCTCCGAAGACTTACGCCGCCAGAGGAGAAAAGCGGAAGCCGCTCACGACAGCAGATGGACGAAGAGTCCGCTCCGCAACTTCGGCTCGAACCATGTGGACTTGGGCGGCATGATCTTGTCCTCGTCCGCCAGCGCCATCAGCTCCGCCAGCGACGTGGCGTGGAGCGAGAACGCCACCTCGTACTCGCCGCCGTCCACCAGGCGCTCCAGTTCACCGACGCCCCGGATGCCGCCGACAAAGTGGATCCGCTGGTCGATGCGGGGGTTGCGGATGCCGAGAAGCGGGCTCAGCAGGTTGTCCTGCAGGATCGAGACGTCCAGTGATTTCACCGTGTCATCCTGGGGGAACGACTCCTCGCGTGGGGCAAGCTCGTACCATTTTCCCGCCAGATACATGCCGAACCGGTGCCGCTCCGGCGGCTCGAAGGGACCGCCGGCCGGGGTTACCTCGAACTGCATCGCCACCCCTGCCATGAACTCCGCCAGGGAATGGCCGTTCAGGTCCTTCACCACCCGGTTGTACGGCATGATGGTCATCTCGTCGTCGGGAAAGATGACCGTCAGGAAGTAGTTGTACTCCTCGCGCCCCGTGTGGGCGGGGTTGGCGGCCCGCCGCAGCTCCCGCACCCGGCTGGCCGCGGCGCTCCGGTGATGGCCGTCCGCCACGTACAGCGTCGGGATGGCGGCAAACAGCACCGTCAGGCGATCGATTACCGCCCGGTCTCCGATCACCCACAGCTCGTGGGAAACATTGTCGTCGGTGGTGAACCGGTATGCCGGCTCCGCCGCCGCCTGTTTCGCGATGAGCCCGCTGATCTCGGGGTCGTGCCGATAGGTATAGAAGACCGGCTCGTCGTTGGCGTCAAGGAGGTCGATATGCCGGACCCGGTCCTCCTCCTTGTCGGCGCGGGTCAGCTCGTGCTTCTTGATGGCGCCGGTCTGGTACTCCTCCACGTCGGCACAGGCCACGAGCCCCGTCTGGACGAGGGTTCCCATCCGCTGACGATAGATGTAGTAGCAGTCCGCCGGGTCCTGCACCAGGACACCGTTCCGGATGAACCGGCCCAGTGCAATTTTACCCTGCCGGTACACCGCTTCGGAGTGCGCATCCGTCCCCTCGGGGAGGTCGATCTCGGCACGGGAGATATGGAGGAAACTGTGGGGATTGCCGGCGGCCATCCCCTTCGCCTCCGCCACGTTCATGACGTCGTAGGGAAGCGCGGCGACCTTCTCCGCGAGCGGTACGGGCGGACGCAGCGCCCGGAACGGTTTGACGAATGCCATAAAACACCTCGTGTTACGAAAAAATGTCTAGAAATACCGTTTCGCCCCGACGAACTCACGCGCGTAATACGCCTCGGCAAGGCTGGATATCTTGATGTCGTCGCCCCGCTTGGGGGCATGGACGAACCGGCCGTTCCCCACGTAGATCCCCACGTGATGGATGGAGTCGGCGGAATCGCCGAAGAAGACCAGATCGCCGTCGCGCAGCTCGTCGCGCCCCACCGGCTCGCCCGTCTGGTACTGCTCGCGGGAGGTGCGGGGGATATTCACGCCGCACAGGTTGTAGACGGCCCGGACGAAGCCGCTGCAGTCCATCCCGTCCACCACCGTATCGCCGCCCCACCGGTAGGGTATCCCCACGAACCGCTCGGCGGTGCGTGCGGCGATGGACCCCATGTCGTCGGCGTGCGACGTTCTCGCCTCGTGTACGGGGGCCGGCGCCTGCTGCCGCGGAAGCGGCGGCGGTGTGGGAGGCAGCCTGCGCAGTGAGGCATCGGGCTCCCGGTGCCATGACGGCTCCGAAACATGCCGGGCCACCCGGCGGGGCTCGGCGATGAAATAGGCGCCGATTAAATGGTCCCTGACCAGCCGGTGCGCTTCCCGCCGTGCCGCGTCGGCGGTGGGGTGGTCGCCGAACCGGACCGCGTAGAGGCCGTTGTCCTTTTTGAAATAGAACGCGTCGATCCCCTTGCGCTGGAGCTTCATGGTGAGGCGCTCCGCATTCCGGACATCGGAAAAGGCCCCCACCTGGATGGAGTAGCCGAGGGGTGTGACCCCCCGGTACGCCCCGACCTGTGTCGCACAGCCGACAGCCGCCTCCAGGAGGAGCACGGCAAGGATGAGCAGGTAGACGATCGAACGACTGACCATCACTCAACCTCCTTCACATCCCGACGGACCCCCATGAGCCAGGCGACGACGAACTCCTCCAGGTCGCCGTCCAAAACCGCGTCGGGGTTGCCGGTCTCCACGCCGGTGCGCAGGTCCTTCACCATCTTGTAGGGGTGCAGCACGTAGGAACGGATCTGGCTTCCCCAGCCGATCTCCTTCTTCTCCCCGGCGATATCCGCCGCCTGGGCCTCCCGTTCCTGCATCTCCCTCTCGTACAGCTTGGCCCGCAGCACCTTCATGGCGGTCGCCCGGTTGGAATGCTGGCTCCGCTCGCTCTGGCAGGCGACCACGATCCCGGTGGGGAGGTGGGTGATCCGGATCGCCGAGTCGGTGGTGTTGACGTGCTGGCCGCCGGCGCCGCTGGAGCGGTAGGTATCCACCCGCAGGTCGGACTCGGCGATCTTGATGTCGATCTCCTCCTCCTCGATCTCGGGAAAGACGAAGGCCGACGCAAACGAGGTGTGCCGCCGGGCGTTGGAGTCGAACGGGGAGATGCGCACCAGCCGGTGGATTCCCGCCTCCGCCTTGAGGTAGCCGTAGGCGTACTCGCCGGTGACGGCGAAAGTGACCCCCTTGACCCCGGCCTCCTCGCCGGCCTGGTAGTCGGTGATCTCCGTCTTCCACCCCTTGCGCTCGCAGTAGCGCAGGTACATCCTCAGCAGCATCTCGGCCCAGTCCTGGGACTCGGTGCCGCCGGCGCCGGCGTTGATGGAGAAGAAGCACGAACTCCTGTCGTGGGGCCCGGACAGCATCTTCTGGAACTCGGCGGCCTCGACCCCCTTCTCCAGCTCGTCGTTCGTCTCCCGCGCCTCGGCCAGGGCGTCCCCGTCCTCCGCCTCCTCCCCCAGCTCGATGAGCACCCGGACGTCGTCCGCGAGCCGCCGCAGACGATCCCAGCCGGAGACCGCCTTCTCCATGGCGGTCCGTTCCTTCAGGACCTTCTGTGCCGTGTCGTTGTTGTCCCAGAAACCGGGGGCGGCGATTCTTGCCTCCAGCTCCTGGATATCCTCCCGTTTGCGGTCTATGTCAAAGAGACCCCCGAAGCTTGGCGATCCGTACGGCGAGGGCTTCCAGTCTGGCTACTTCTTCTCTGAACATCTGTGACTCCTTTATCGGTCTTGATCAATCCGCTTCACGAACCCCGCAAGCGCCAGGATGGCGGTCAGGGCGAGGCAGAGCCCGGCGAACAGGTCGCCGTGGCGCGTGTAGAAGGTCTGCTCGCTCCCCGGCACGATCGAACCTTCGAGCACCGCCTCCTCGAACAGCGGAGTGGTGCCGTGCATCCGGCCGCGGCTGTCGATGATCGCCGAGATGCCGGTGTTGGTGGCCCGCACCAGCGGTACCCGGTTTTCCACCGCCCTGAACACCGTCATGGAAAAGTCCTGGTAGGGGGCGGATGATCTCTTGTACCACGCATCGTTGGAAATGTTCACCAGAATCTGACTGCCGGCCAACACATACCTGCGGGACAGCTCCGGAAAGATCCCCTCGTAGCAGATCAGCACCCCCAGCTTGCCCCGGTTCGTTTCCAGCGGTGTGAGGCGCTGGGCCGGCGAGAAGTCGCCGATCCCCGCCACAAGCTTGTGCACGAAGGGGAGCATGCCGGAGAGCGGCACGTACTCGCCGAACGGCACGAGGTGCATCTTGTCACTCCGGCCGAGGACACTGCCGTCCGGCCCCACGAGAAACGCGCTGTTCAGGTAGTGGACCCGGTCCCCCACCTGCTCGTACGCCGGGCTGCCGAACAGGAGGTAGCTCCCCGTCCCCTTCACCAGGTTGATCACCCGCTGGGCGTAGGCGTACTCGTCCTGGAAGTAGAACGGCGCGGCACTCTCCGGCCAGACGACGAGGTCGGGCTTTTCCTGCATCGCCCGGCGGGTCAGCCGTTCGTAGATGGAGACCGTCGCCTCCTGGAACGCCGGGTCCCACTTGACATCCTGGGGGATATCCCCCTGGATCAACGCCACCTTCACCGGGGCTCCCGAAGGAACGACCTTGAGGCGGGACGCACCGTACCAGAGCGTCCCCCCCAGAAGCAGCACCAGGACCAGCAGCCCCGCCACCGGCCGGGGGCAGGGATGGGTGCCGATAAAGGACCTGAGAAGCCGGTACAGCAGTACGTTGGCGAAGGCGATGAGGAAACTTACGCCGTAGACCCCGGTCAGGTCGGCAACCTGGATCAGCGGCAGCAGCCGGTACTGGGAGTAGCCGAGGCTCGCCCAGGGGAAACCGGTGAGGGCGAACGACCGCAGGTACTCAAGCCCGGTCCAGAGCACCGGGAACGTCAAGAGGGGCGAGATTCCCAGAAGTTCTCCCCGGCGCATCCCCCAGGCGACCGCCGCCGGGTACAGCGACAGGTAGGCGGTGAGGAGCAGGTACAGGCAGACGCTGACCGCCACCGGGAGGTGACCGTAGCTGACCATGACGATGTTGAGCCAGTAAAGTATCCCGGCGTTCGCCACCATCCCGGTGAGGAAGCCGAGCACCCCCGCCTGCCGGGGGCTCTTCCGGCCGATGGCGATCAGAAGCGGCAGAAAGGCGATCCAGGCCAGCGGCCAGAGCTCCGGCTTGGGGAACGACAGGGCCAGCATTCCCCCGGACAGGACGGCGAACAGCAGCGCGGAACGGGGAACGGCATTGAAATCGGGCATTCCGAAGCGACGGTAGTCCACTACGCTCCCGCCTCCCCAACCGTCTCGGCCGTTTTTTCAATCCGCACCTTGGAGATCCGACGGGCATCTCCACCCAGTATGGTCATCCGGAGCGGCCCGCACGTCACCACCTCGTCCTTGGCGGGGATACGGCCGGTCAGATGGAATATCAACCCGCCAACGGTGTCAAATTTTTCCCGCTCGATCTCCATTCCGAAATGCTCCTCCAGTTCTTCCACCGGCAACCGGGCGTCCACCATCACCCCGCCGTCCGGTTCCTCCACCAGCCACTCCTCTTCCAGGTCGTATTCATCCTGAATGTCGCCGACGATCTGCTCCAGCAGGTCCTCGATGGTGACGAGTCCCGAGGTGCCGCCGTACTCGTCGATGACGATGGCGATATGCACCCGTTTCTGCTTGAACTCCTGGAGTAGTTCCTCCAGACTCTTGGTTTCGGGGATGAAGTACGGGACCCGCATGATCCGTTTGAGCGCGATGGCAGCCTCGTCCATCCCCCAGTATTTCAGCAGATCCTTGGCGTAGACCAACCCCACGATGTTGTCCACGGTCCCCTCGTACACCGGTATCCGCGAATGTCCGCAGGAGATGATCGCGCTGAGTGCGCTTCGCACCCCCGCCTCGACGCTGATGCATGCCATGTCGGTGCGGGGGACCATGATCTCCCGGACCACGGTGTCGCGCATCTCCAGGATGGAACGGATCATCTCGTTCTCATCCTCGTTGATGAGCCCCTCCTCCTCGCCGGCGTCCATGATCTCCTGGATCTCTTCCTCGGTTATCCTCTTGCGCCCGGACACCAGCCGAATCACCGATTCTAACAGGCCGGGCCTCTTTCTACCAGAACCTTCGTCCAAAGATGCAGTTCCTCCTCAGAACCAGATAGTGGCCGCAGCAAAAGGCGGCCATCATGATGCCCCGCTATCCGAAATACCGGAACAGCAGCAGGACCGCCACGGTTATGGCGGTCCCGGTGACTGCGCCGAGCATCACCTCGCGCAGGGTGTGGATATTGAGCAGCAGCCGGGAATGGCTCACCATCACGGCCAGCGAGATCGCCAGGATCGAGGTGATGGGATCCTGGGTGTTGAGCGAAACGATGGTGGCAATGGAAAATGCCACGGCGGCATGGCCGCTGGGGAGCCCTCCCTCCAGCGGGGTCCCCCTGCCGGATGCCGCCTTCAGGATGACCACTGCGACAACCACCATCAGGAGGGCCACCACGGCACCCATTTCCCCCGGCATTCCGATCATGTTCAACCCCTTCCGATAGACGGGGAGGATGTACTTGGACAGCAGCAGGTACCCCATGACGGCAGCGCTGAACGCCGCCACCAGCACCGACCCGGCAGCCACATCCTTGGCGATCTTCGCCTGTGGATGATAATCGGTCGTCACCATGTCCACTACCGTCTCCACGGCGGTATTCAACAGTTCGGCAAAGAGCACGAAACAGATCGACAGGGTGAGCAGGGTGAACTCCAGCGGCGTCACGTGCAGGAACAGCATGACGAGCAAGAGCACCATCGCCGCCATGAAGTGCCGCCGCATATGCTTCTGGGTCCGCGCCGCGTACAGCACCCCCTCGATGGCGCAGTTGACCGAATCGATGAAGCGGGTCGGTTTCACCGACCGCCCCGACGATGCACCATGGGGGGAACGGTCATCCTCTACACGAGGCATTCCCGCTCCAGCAGCCGGAACAGTTCGCGTTCCTTGCGCCCCATCCGGCGGGCCTCCGCCTCGCCGCTCCGCTCGTGATCGTAGCCGGTCAGGTGCAGAATGCCGTGCAGGAGGAGAAAACCGAGCCGGGCATGAAACGACATTCCCCCCTCTTCCGCCTCGCGGGCGGCGGTATCCGCCGAGATGACCACATCCCCCAGAAGCGGCGACGGCAGATCACCGAACTCACCCTCGCGCATGGAAAAGGAGATGACATTGGTGGGACGGTCCTTGCCCAGGTATTCCCGGTTGATGCGGCGGATGCTACGGTCACCCACGATGGCGACGGACAGCTCGCTATCGTGATATCCCAAGGCGCTTAAGATCGTCTCCGCCACCCTTTTTACCCTCTTCGTGTCCACCTTCAGACGTTTCTGGCGGTTCTGCAGCGAAATCTTCAACGGTAGTCCTTCCTCCCGGAGCCTTTTCCTTGAACGCAGGCGTCGGGTAATTGATGCGATGATGGTAGATCCCCGCCAGGACCCGGTTGAAGCTCTTGGCGATCTCGTGCAGGTTCTTGAGGGTCAGCTCGCACTCGTCCAGCTGGCCGTCGATGAAGATGTTGTTGATGATCCGCTGCACGAGTCCCTGAATGCGGGCCGGCGTCGGGTCGGTCAGGGTCCGGGAGGCGGCCTCCACGCTGTCCGCCAGCATGACGAGCCCCGCCTCGCGCGTCTGGGGTTTCGGCCCGGGATACCGGAACTCCTGCTCGTCCACGGTCTTTCCCTCCGCCGCCGCCTGCTTGCGCGCCTTGTCATAAAAATAGGTGATGAGCGCAGTACCGTGGGACTGGCGGATGAGGTCGATCAGCGCCATCCCGAGCCGGTGCTCCTTTGCCAGCTCGACCCCCTCTTTCACATGGGAGATGAGGATCAGGGCGCTCATGTTGGGAGAGAGCTTGTCGTGCCGATTCTCGCCGGTGCCGATGTTCTCGATGAAATACTGGGGCTTGCTCGTCTTTCCCACGTCGTGGTAATAGGCCGCCACCCGCGCCAGCATCGGGTTGGCGCTGATCGCCTCCGCCGCCGCCTCCACCAGATTGCCGACGAGAATGCTGTGGTGGTAAGTGCCGGGGGCACGCACCATCAGTTCGCGCAGGATGGGGGAGTTGAGGCTCGACAGCTCCAAAAGCTTGATGTCCGTCGTGTAGCGGAACAGGTTCTCCACGAGGGGGATGATCCCGGTGACGAAGGCGGCATTGAGCATCCCGCCGATGAAGGCGAACAGGACGCAGTAGACCGTCTGGATGGAGACGAGGCTGTCGTTCTGGATCTGGAACGACAGCGCCAAGGCCACGTTGACCACGCTCACCTTCAGCCCCGCCGAATAGAGGGCGCCCCGGTTCTTGCACTGGCGGACACCGTGGGCCCCGACAATCCCCCCCATCAGTCCGTAGATGACCACCGGGAGGCTGTTGTCGAACATGATTCCCAGGAGGGGGGCGCAGATGGCACAGTAAACGAGCGACACCTCCGAGTTGAGCACGATCCGCACGAGCATCGGCCCGAAGGCGAACGGAAATGCATAGTAAAAGTCGGAGGCATGGATGTAGGGGATGATCCCCCCCATGGCACTGGCGACCACCATCCCCATACGGAACGCGGTAAAGAGCCCCAGCGACAAAAGCGACAGGAACAGGATATCCTTCTCCGTCGGATTGAACTTGCGGATGTTCTTGCAGGCGAACCGGTAGGGGAAATAGAGCAGCACGAACACGAGGCCGAGGAGCCCCGCGGCGAGGAACAACCGGTTGTTCAGGCTGTTTCCCGCAAATATCCGGTTCAGCTTGACCGCCTGTTCCGCCGATATCCGTTCGCCGGACCTGACGATCATCTCCCCCTGTTTCAGCTGGTAGAGCACCGGCCGTACCGCGTCCGCCGCCATCCTTTTGCGGTCGTCGGTCGCCTCCCGGTTGAGGGTCAGGGACGGTTTGATCATCCGGGGGAGGAGCAGCCGCAGCGCCGCCTGATCCCGGGGGTCGACACCGGACGTCACATGCCCCTCGGCCACGGACCGGCGCGCCTCGGCGATGTCGGTGCTAGGGAGCGCGGGGTCCAGCGCGCCGACGAGCAACCCCGTATGACCGTCCACCGCCACGATGCCATGGGCGACGTCAGAGGTAAAAAGCCGCTTGTCGTTGACGACCCTGTTCTTGTACACCCGCCCTAGGACTTTCCGGGCATCGGCGAGGAACGTCTGATCGGAACGGACCTTCCCCAGCGATTCCAGTTCCGCGTCGGACACATCGGAGCCGGTCGTCCCCGCCAAGGCGTCACGCAGGCTGCGACGCGCCTCGGGGGCGAGGCCGATGTCGTGCACGATCCGCAGGATCTTCGTCAGGTCACGGACCACGTCGTCAACGGGGGTCGCAACCTGGTTGTACACGTAAGGAACGGCATTCTCCGCTTCGAGCCGCTTGGACTCCGTGAGACCGCGGTCTTCCAGCAGATAGTCGCGGGTAGCCCTGACATCCGTCGAGGCGATCTCACCCTCTTTGTAGGTTCCGGAAACGTACTGCAGGTTGGGGACGACGAGAATGGTCAGGGAAAGTGCCGTCAGCAGGAGCAGGATGAATTTGTTCCGCCGGTGGTACCTGCCACGTGACAGGCGCTCCAGCAGGGAGCACTGAAAATGTTCCGCCAGCAGCCGGACCGACCCCTGTTCCCGTTTCTCTTTGTCACCGCTGGAGGTGGACATATGAATCAGTGTAAAATTCCTGTGTTCGAGCGCGTGGTACGGCGTAAGGCCGTAAAGTGTGAATATATCCTTATCCCCGGTCAGTGTCAACCCAAACCGGCCCGGCCGGCCCGCGCGCAGCCGGGTACCGTGCACGCATTTGCGCGAAATCGTTTCCGTATTATCGAAAATATGGTATAGAGAACCGGATTATCAGGCAGTGACGCCTGTCCACTATCTAATTCAGGGGGAAAACAGATGAGCGAGATATCGGTAGTGTACGCCAGGGAAATCCTCGATTCCCGGGGGAATCCGACCCTCGAGGTCGAGGTATTCCTCGAATCGGGAGCCATGGGACGCGCGGCGGTGCCCTCGGGCGCATCCACGGGAGAACGGGAAGCGCTTGAACTCCGCGACGGGGACAAGGGGCGCTACCTGGGCAAAGGCGTACTCAAGGCCGTTGAAAACGTGAACACCACCATCGCCGACGCCATCATCGGAATGGAGGCGAGCGACCAGGTGGGTGTGGACCAGAGGATGCTGGAGCTGGACGGCACGGAGTTCAAGAGCGTCCTCGGCGCCAACGCCATCCTCGGCGTGTCGCTGGCCGTGGCGAAAGCCGCCGCCGACGAGGCGGGCCTCCCGCTCTACCAGTACATCGGCGGCTCCAATGCGAAGGAACTGCCGCTGCCGATGATGAACATCCTGAACGGGGGCGCCCACGCCGACAACAACGTGGATATCCAGGAGTTCATGATCATGCCGGCCGGCGCCGCCACCTTCCGCGAAGCGCTCCGGATGGGCGCCGAGATCTTCCACGCCCTCAAAGGAGTCCTGAAGGCGAAAGGGTACAACACCGCCGTGGGCGACGAAGGCGGCTTCGCGCCGAACCTGAAGTCCAACGAAGAGGCGCTGGAAGTGATCATGGAGGCGATCGTCAAGGCCGGCTACACGCCGGGCGAAGAGGTCCTCCTGGCGCTGGACGTGGCCTCCTCCGAGCTGTTCGACAAGGAGAAGGGGGTCTACACCCTGGAGAACGAGGCGGAAGCGGTCAAAACCCCGGCCCAGATGGTGGATTTCTACGAGAACCTGGTGAACAAGTACCCGATCATCTCCATCGAGGACGGCATGGCCGAGAACGACTGGGACGGCTGGAAGCTTCTGACCGACCGGCTGGGCAAGCGGGTCCAGATCGTCGGGGACGACCTGTTCGTCACCAACCCCGCCATCCTGAAGGAAGGCATCCAGAAGGGGATCGCCAACTCCATCCTCATCAAGCTGAACCAGATCGGCACCCTGTCGGAGACCCTGGACGCCATCGAGATGGCCAAGCGGGCCGGTTACACCTGCGTCATCTCCCACCGCTCCGGCGAGACCGAGGACACGACGCTGGCTGACCTCTCCGTGGCGGTCAATGCGGGTCAGATCAAGACCGGGTCGCTCTGCCGTACCGACCGGGTCGCCAAGTACAACCAGCTCCTGCGGATCGAGGACGAACTGGACAGCGTGGCCCGGTTCAACGGCCACGACGTCTTCTACAACGTAAAGAAATAGCAGACATAACGGGCATTGCCACCCGTCATCGCCGTACCCAACGGAGGGGCCTGCACGACCGCAGGCCCCTCTTTTATTTGCTATACTGGAAGCACCGGAGGAAAACGACATGCGCTACTCCCCCCTGCTCACCGACCTGTACGAACTGACCATGCTGGCCGGCTACCTGGAAGAAGGGATGGCGGACACGTCGGCCACCTTCGACCTCTTCTTCCGCAAGAACCCGTTCGCCGGCGGCTACGCCGTCTTCGCCGGACTGGAACCGGCGCTGGAGTACCTGGAGAACCTTCGGTTCAACAACGAAGAGCTTCAGTACCTGCGAAGCCTCGGCATCTTCCGTCCCCGCTTCATCGACTACCTCGCCGGTTTCCGGTTCCGCGGCACGGTGACCGCCCCGCCGGAAGGGACCGCCGTCTTCGCCAACGAGCCGCTCGTGACGGTGGAGGGGACCCTGGCGGAAGCCCAGTTCGTGGAGACGGCGCTCCTCACCATCATCAACTTCCAGACCCTCGTCGCCACCAAGGCGGCCCGCCTCCGCGCGGCGGCGGCAGGAGGCACCATACTTGAGTTCGGACTGCGCCGCGCCCAGGGGCCGGACGGCGGGCTCACCGTCGCCCGGGCCGCCTGCGTGGGGGGGGTCCGGGAGACGAGCAACGTGCTGGCCGGCATGGTCCACGGCATGAAGGTGCGGGGGACCCACGCCCACAGCTGGATCATGGCCTTTCCCGACGAACTCTCCGCCTTCCGCGCCTACGCCGAGGTCTTTCCCGACGCCACCATCCTGCTGGTGGATACCTACGATACCCTGGCAAGCGGCGTTCCCCACGCCATCACCGTGGCACGGGAGCTGCGGGAAAAAGGACACGAGCTGGCGGGGATCAGGCTCGATTCCGGCGACCTGGCCTACCTCTCCCGCACTGCGCGACAGATGCTGGACGACGCCGGTTTCCCCGACGCGAAGATCGTCGCCTCCAACGAACTGGACGAAGAGATCATCGAATCGATGCGCGAAGAAGGAAGCCGGGTGGACATCTACGGCGTCGGCACCAAGCTCGCCGTCTGCGCCGGCGAGGGGGGCGGCGCCCTGGGCGGGGTCTACAAGCTGGTGGAATCGGGCGGCCGGCCGCGAATGAAACTGACCGGCGAACTGGAAAAGGCGACCCTGCCGGGGCGCAAGCGGCTCCTGCGGGCGACGTCTCCCGACGGCAGCTTCATCCAGGACGTGATCTGCATCGACGGCGAGACCGTGCGTCCGGGGGATACGGTGTACGACCCCGCCAACCCCGTGCGGCACGTGCAGATCCCGACCGACGCCCGGCTGGCGGAGTTGCGGGATACGGTGATGCAGAACGGTTCACGCTGCGCCACATCCCCCTCACTCGACGCCATGGCCGACCGGTGCGCCGACCAGCTCCACCGCCTTCCCCCCGGCTGCCTGCGTTTCATCAACCCCCATCGCTACAAGGTCTCCATCAGCGGCAGCCTCAACGCGCTGCGTCTCGATCTCATGGCCGAACTGGAGCGGAGCAATATCATCCCGCCGAAAGGAGCAGCCCGGTGACCGACGACTCCGCCCTCATCATCGTTGACCTGCAGAACGACTTCTGCCCCGGCGGTGCGCTCGCGGTACGGGAGGGAGACCTCATCGTGCCGGCGGCGAACCGGTACATCGCCCTCTTCACCGCCCACGGCCTGCCGGTCTTCGCCTCCCGCGACTGGCATCCGCCGGTCACCTCCCACTTTAAGGAGTTCGGCGGCATCTGGCCCCCCCACTGCATCCGGGGAACCGATGGCGCGGCATTTCATCCCCTGCTCCAGCTGCCGCCGGATGCCGTTGTCGTCTCCAAGGGGATGGGCTACTCCCACGACGACTACTCCGCCTTCCAGGCCCGGGACGACGACGGGCAGCCCCTCCCCGACCTCCTCGCCGGACTGGGGGTGAAACGGGTCTACGTCTGCGGCCTCGCAACCGACTACTGCGTGAAGGAAACCGTCCTGGAGGCGCTCCGACACGGCCTGGAGGCCACCGTCCTCTCCGATGCCATCCGCGGGGTTGAGCTCGCACCGGGAGACACCCATCGCGCCCTCGAAGCTATGCACGATGCAGGAGCACGGTCTGCTACGATCACCGAGCTGGAGCAATAGCCCTTTACTTGCACGGGGAAATCCGCTAGATTAGGACGTTCCTCACGCATTTACCCGCTCTGCGGGGGCAGAAAGGGCCATCCATGATCAAGACCAACAACCTCAAAATCAAGAACATCACCCCTATCATCGCACCGGCCGATCTCCGGCAGGTATTCCCCATATCGGAAGAAGCGAGCGAGTTCGTCTCCGCCAGCCGCTCCCACATCAAGAACATCCTGAAAGGGAAAGACCCGCGCCTCATGGTGGTGGTGGGCCCCTGTTCCGTGCACGACACCGATTCCACGCTGGAGTACGCACGCCGCCTTTCCCGGCTGGCGACCGAACTCTCCGACCAGCTGTTCCTCATTATGCGGGTCTATTTCGAGAAACCCCGGACTACCGTCGGCTGGAAGGGACTCATCAACGACCCGGACATGGACGGCAGTCACCAGATCTCCAAGGGGCTTGGCATCGCCCGCCGACTCTTGAGCGAGGTGACCGGGATGATGCTCCCCGTCGCCACGGAGATGCTCGATCCGATCACCCCCGAGTACCTGGCGGACCACCTCTCCTGGGGGGCGATCGGCGCCCGTACCACCGAATCCCAGACCCACCGCGAGCTGGCCAGCGGCCTCTCGTTCCCCATCGGCTTCAAGAACGGCACCGACGGCAACCTGCAGATCGCCATCGACGCCATGATCGCCGCCCAGCATCCCCACAGCTTTCTCGGTATCAACCGCGAAGGGCTCACCTCCATCGTGGAGACGGTGGGTAATCCGGATGTGCACATCGTCCTGCGCGGCGGCAGGAAACCGAACTACGCCCCGGACGATATCGCGAAGACCGAGGAGATGCTCGCCAAATTCAACCTCTTCCCGACGATCATGATCGACTGCAGCCACGGCAACTCGGAGAAGAACCACGAAAAGCAACCCCAGGTACTGGAGAGCGTCGTCGACCAGATCGTGGCAGGAAACCGGTCCATATCGGGCGTCATGATCGAGAGCTTCCTGGAGGCGGGCAACCAGCCGATCCCCAAGGATCTCTCCCAGCTGAAATACGGCGTCTCCATCACCGACAAGTGCATCGACTGGCAGACCACCGAGTCCGTGCTCCGCGCGGCGCACGACCGGCTCAAGGCGGCCGGCGGACGCCCCATCGCATAGCGGCCCCTGCCGCACCCGCGCACAGTACGTTACGAACCTGAGAAGCCCCCGGAAGCCGGGGGCTTTTTTCATGCAAATTGACACGAATATTGCATGTGTATACTTGTGTTATAAAGCAACATGCCAAGATGCGGGGACAGCGTGGATGTCTCGTCAGCCGGGTGACGGAAATTTTCGGGCTGGACTCAAAAAATTGACAATTAATGCCACCGGCCACCTGTTACGCCGCGCACTACCCCGAGGGAGGTCAGCCATGAGCGGTATCGGTTATGCGGAGATATTTACGGAAGGTATTGACGTCCTGAGAAAGGGTTATACGAACCAGGCGCTGGCCTGCTTCGAGGCGGCGTATCGCGAGAAACCGTCTCCCGAAGTCACGTCGCACCTGGGTTACTGCCGTGCCTACGTCTGGTGCAGATACCAGGAAGGGATCAACATGTGCCGGGAGGCAATCGCAACGGAACCGGACAACCCGGTCCATTACCTGAACCTGGGGAAGATCTTCCTGGCCCGACAGCAGAAAAAACTTGCCATCGAGACGTTCCGCAAGGCGCTGGAATTCCGCCCGAGCCCGGAGATCCTGGCGGAGCTCGACAGACTCGGTACCCGCAAGCCACCGGTGTTTCCCTTCCTCCCCCGGCGTCATCCGCTCAACAAGTATACCGGCCTGTTCCTCACCCATCTCGGTCTCAGGTAACCCAGGACTTCCGCGGAACACACGTTTCTCGACTCCACCCGCGGGACAAAAAAAAGCCCCGGCAGTTCACCGGGGCTTTTTTTCGTCATGCATCCGATAGCGGCGGTTCAGACACCGCATCCGCCGCAGCGGCTCGCACACACCCCCGGCATGTGGAGCGCCCGGATGAAGGTCGCATCCGTCGCAACCCTGATCTCCTCCATCACCTCCGCCGGCACGGCGGAGTCCAGGGAAAGAAGCACCATCGCCTCCCCCTTCTTCTCCCTGCGCCCCAGGCTCATGGAGGCGATGTTGATGTCGTGCTTCCCCATGATGGTGCCGATCCGGCCGATCATGCCGGGACGGTCGGCGTAGTTCAGGAGCAGCATGTGCTCCGTCGGTGCAAACTCCATGGCATAGTCCCGCAGCCGGACGATGCGCGGCACCCCCTCGAACAGGGCACCGGTGATAAGACGTTTCTTGCCGCCCCCCTCGATGACGAGGGTGATGGCGTTGGAGAACGCCTCCGTCTGGGTGGACTTGTGCTCCTCCACCACGAGCCCCATCTGTTCGGCAATGAGGGCGGCGTTCACCATATTCACATCCTGTTCCACCCGGCGGTTCAGAAGTGCCGCCAGCCCGCAGACGGTGATGGGGGTGCAGTCGTAGTGGGAGATATTGCCGGCATAGGAGAAGGTCACCTTTTCCGGATTGTCGTCCACCAGCTGGATGCCGAACTCGCTCAGGGTGCTCATGAGCCCCAGGAACGGCCGCATCTGGTCCATGAGCGCCAGGTCGAAGCGGGGGATGTTCACGGCGTTCTCCAGCGGCAGCTCGTCCAGGTAGTTGATGATCTCCCTGGAAACGTCCACCGCCACGTTCACCTGGGCCTCCACGGTGTTCGCCCCCAGGTGCGGCGTCACCACGACCCGTTCGTGGCCGATGAGCGCCCGAAGGAGGTCGGTCTTGGGAGGCTCCTCGCTCCAGACGTCCACGGCGGCACCGGCCACCTTGCCCGAGTTGAGCCCGTCCAGAAGCGCCTGTTCGTCGATGATCCCGCCGCGGGCGGCGTTGATCAGGATGACACCGCTCTTCATCATGCCGATCTCGCGGGCACCAACCATCCCCTTCGTCTCCTCCGTCAGCGGGGTGTGGAAGGTGATGATGTCGCAGTTCTTGTAAATCTCCTCGTGGGAGACGAGCTTGACCCCCAGGTCGTGGGCGCGCTTCACGGCGATGTACGGGTCGCAGGCAAGCACGTCGCACTCGAACGCCTTCAGCCGCGTGGCCACACGCCCGCCGACCTTGCCGAGACCGACGACGCCGGCGGTCTTTCCCTTCAGCTCCACACCGGTGAACGGCGCCCGCTTCCATTCGCCGCTCTTCAGCGAGGCGTTGGCGATGGTGATGTTGCGGCACCAGGTCATGAGGAGCGCCATGGCGTGCTCGGCGGCGCTGTTCGTGTTGCCGAACGGCGCATTGACCACGATCACGCCGCGGGAGCTGGCGTAGTCGACGTCGACGTTGTCGATTCCCACCCCCGCCCGGGCCACCAGCTTCAGCCGCGTGCCGGCATCCAGGAGCGCCTTGTCCACCGTCGTACCGCTGCGGGTGATGATGACATCATACCCGCCGATGACCGACAGCAGCTCCTCCTTCGGAAGTCCGAGCCGGACGTCGAGCTTGATGCGCGGGTCCTGTTCCAGAAGCGCCAGCCCTTCCCGGGACACCTCATCGGTAACGATAACCTTCATGTATATCTCCTCGAATGGGGAATGTGCGTTGCAACCGTCGGCAAAGAAGTGGGTATAATAGCCGCGGCCGTAAAAAATTGCAAGACCGGCGGACCTCCTTCATGATATACACCTTCGTCGTCAGGGAGGAAGCAATGCAAGAGACCGTACCGTTTCATATCGTGCTGGTGGAGCCGGAAATCCCCCCCAACACCGGCAACATCGCCCGGCTGTGCGGGGCGACCGGCACGGTCCTGCACCTGGTGGGAAAGCTGGGGTTCTCCACGGACGACCGTTATCTGAAACGGGCCGGCCTGGACTACTGGAGCGAGGTGGATATCCGCTACTGGGACGACCTGCCGGCACTGCAGGCCACCTATCCGGACGGACGGTTCGTCTATACCAGCACCAGGGCCGCGACGCCGCATGTCGGCTTCCCGTTCCGGCCGGGTGACTTCATCGTCTTCGGCAAGGAGACGAAGGGACTCCCCCCGGAGGTCCTGGCCGCCAACCCCGAGCGCTGCATACGGATACCCATCACCGGAAAGGTAAGGAGCCTCAACCTCTCCACCGCCGCCGGGATCGTCCTGTACGAAGCGCTACGCCAGACCGGCCGGCTTGCATAGCCTCGTCACAACCATCGATCACGCAACGCCGCAACGAACGCTACGGAATCGAAACGATACGTTGCCTCATGCCGGGCAGGGAAAAAGCCCATTGCGGACCCCCTTCAGGATGTTACGTCGCGTTCCGTTCACCGCAGGTCGACGTCGGCGAGCCGCCAGGGATGGTCCCCCGAGGAACGGGTGAAGGTCCAGAGCTCCTCGCACTTCACCGGCACGGTCCGGTTGCCGCCGACCACCTCTCCCGTCGCATCGTCGATCGTATAGTCGAGGTGGGTCGCGTAGATCAGGGCGGTAACGTGGTCCTTTCCCGACTCCTGCCATGCCTCCACGATATCCACGTTGCGCACTACGACGGCATCCCGGTGGTCAGACTGCCCGTTACGCCGCTGGCGCGCCGCCTCCTCCCGCAGCACCCGCACCATCTCGTCGGTCAGAAGCTCCGCAACCGGTGCCGGATCGCGCTCCGTCCGCGCCTTCTGCACCCGCAAGAACATCTCCCGGGCACCGTCGCAAAAACGGACCTCATCGAACCCCGGATCGGTCCTGCCGATCCCCAGCAGGCCGGCATCCACGTCATCCGGCTCGGCGTCATACGCGGCGGATGCCGAATCGTCGTATTGAAGGCCGGCAGCTCCACACCGCCGGCGGCGGCGCACCCCTCGGGCGACCAACCGGGCAACGCCGAGGACGAGCATCGTCACGGCCAGGCCGGCGATACCGGAACGGACCGTAATACCGCCGGCGGCATGCGCCGACGTCACGGACAACAGCGTACCGGCAGCCCCGGCAACAGCCGGCAATACGGCAGTCATCTTCATTGCTCGGCTCCCCGGCTTACTTCCCCCGTTTGTTGAACGCATCCACCGCCTGGTTCCACCCCTCGATGTAACCGGACATGTCGGCGTCGGCATCCGTGATGCATTTCGCCAGACAGGCGCGATATTCCTTCATCTGCGCCACGTACGCCTCGATCGCCTTGCCAGCCTGCTCCATCTCCCGTGCGTCGGCATGGTTCGGCGGCAGCTCCGGTTTCTCCGGCTCGCGGCAGCTGCACGCGCCATGTACGATGGACGGCACCAGCAGTCCCGCTACCATTACCGAAAGAGCAAATCTCCCCACATACGACCTCCCCCCTCCACTCATACGGCAACATCCTCCTTCATGCACTGTACCAGTCGGCGCCGCACCACCGCGACCGCCCGTTCGATCGACTCTTCCTGCGGCAGGGTTAACGCCAGCTGCCCCACGAGGTCACGCTCTGCGGCGATCCGGTACGATGCAGGGAAATTGAGATCAAACACCCACGACAACTGCAGCAGCTTGAAATCGTTGAGGGTGCGCAACATATCCAGTCGCACCATCTCGCCGGACAACACCCGGCGTACCACCTCCGCGGAGCAGTGCGGCTCGTCGGGGAATCCGAGCCCCACGGCAGACGCCCGCTCCTCCTCCGGCTGTGCATAGAACTCCACGAATACCTGCCAGATGTCCAGCTTGTCCGCATCGCGGATGAGCCGCGCCAGCAGCAGGCCGCGGTAATCGAGACCGTCAGGGAGCGCGAACCGGTTGTGCAGCGCGATCGACTGCAGGATCACGGCACGGTCGGCGGCATCGGCATCCCGGAGCAGCCCCTCCTCCGCCAGTACACGCACCCCCAGCTGGGCATGGTCGACGGAATCGGCGTCGCGGAAGGTACCGAACCGGCGGTACTGCTCGAACCGCCCCAGATCGTGGAAAAGCGCCACCACGGCGGCACAGTGCCGCTCGTGACTATCCAGATCGAGGCTCGCCGTGAGCCGGTCCATGTTGTCGCAGACGCGGGCCGTATGCCCTTCCTTCAGGACGATGTTGCGACGGGCGGCGGGATCGTCGCCATAGTAGCCCCGGCAGTACGCGGCAAACCAGCTCCGCAGGGTGTCCAGTGAGGGAAGCCCCATGCCATCACCCCTTGCGACGGCCCATCAGCCTGATCCCGCGACCGATGAGGTTCATCTGCAGAACGAAGACAAAGTAGATAAGCATGACGTTCACGAGCTGCGTCCAGACCGGATCGTGGGCGGTCACGCCGAACAGACTCACCCCCTGTACGTTCATCCGGTACAGATAGAGGGCGTTCACGATAGTACCGAGAACGAGTCCCGCAATGATATAGGGCAGCCGCGCCTTCCGTCGTTCGTTCAAACCGTTGTTCATTGTTACGCGTCTCCAGCATTGCCGAACGGCATGCGCTCATCAAAAAAGGGGCTTTCGCCCCTTTTCGGTACTGCCGTTCGTATCAGTCGTCGAAGTTGCCCGCGGGCCCCTTGTTGCTCCCCAGCGCCTTGGCCCGCTCGACGATCTGTTCGCGCGTCCAGCGGGCGGGGTCCTCCCGACGGCACCCCTTGGCCCCCAGGTCGTATGAACCTGCCGAAAGGATCGCCTCCAGCGCCAGCGGTGCCGTGTCCTTCCCGTTGAAGACCTCGGTCATCATCCGGTAGGCGAACTCCTCCACCCGTTTCGCCATCCGGTCCCGGATCTCCTTCGGCTGGGCCAGGAGCCGGTTCTCGAACGGGAGATTGAGGCTCTTGTAGTCCCCCTTCTTCCATCCCTTATCGTTGGCGTAGGCGACCATCTCGGCCCACAGCTCATCCCCCATTCCCTCGCCGGGAACCTTAATGAAGTTGCCGTCGGCATCCAGCTGGGCGTTGCCGTAGTCGTTCACCTCCAGCCCCCACGAGATCATCTGCAGGGCGGTGGCCACGTTGGCCTTGGTGGTGACGGTACGGTCGGCAATCTCCCGCAGTCGCTCCGAACTGTTGCCCGAGGTACCGTGCTGGGCGCCGTTCACCTTGTAGGGGGCGAGCGCACGGTGGATATCGGCGGTCAGATCCACCTGGATGCCGGCGGCGCTCGCCTCCAGCCCGTGGGTGGTACCGTTGTTGAGGGCGATCCAGTCGGGGAATATGCCGTGGGCGTTCAGCCCCTGGATGAGGAACGTGGCGTCGTCCACCGTGGAGAGCCCCTGGTTCCCCTTGATCTCCCCCACCTCCGTCTCCAGCCCGGCCCAGGCCGGGATGCACGGGTTGATGGCAATATTGGCCAGGAGGTTCTGATCGTCAGGCTGGTGGGAGGCGTCGATGGCGATGGAGGTGATTCCCGCCTCGAACATGGTCGGGATCTCGACCCGTGCAGCCGCCAGATCCTTGTCGTTCTTGATGCCGTAGTGGTCGGCATGGATCGCTACCGGCACCGTGATCCCCAGCTCGTTGCAGAGTGCATCCACGATGCGGGCCATGTTCCAGTAGTTCACGGCGCAGTAGGCCTTCTGGCCACCTTCCGACTTGGCGATCTCGACGATAAGCGGTGCGTTCGCCCGCTGGGCCGCCATGAGAGCCCCGCGGATGATGAAGTAGTTGCGTCCGTTGGCAGCCATGGCGATCGCCTTCCCTTTGGCAGCCATCGCCCGGTCGATCACCTTGCCGCTGACGATGAGCGCACGCGAGTGGGGAAACAGGGACGTTATGTTGGGTGGCCGGCCGATCCGGAGGGCCTTGTCGAACTCCGCAATAATGGTCATAACCGTATTCCCCCTTCTGCTGAAATACCCGTCGCGGTACGTACATAAAAATCAGCCCTGTATAGCACGGCGAACGGTTAAAATCAAGCGGCATGCCCGCCGGTGGCGGGCCGGGTGTGCACTGACAGACGAAAAAGGGCCGCACCGAAACGGTGCGGCCCCGTTGCGACCGGTCGTTGCGACTATTTCTTGATGATACACTCGAACGTCGCCTGGATACGGCGGTTCTTCTGTCGCCCTGCGGCGGTGGCATTGGAGGCGATCGGCCGGGTCAGACCGTATCCCACGGCGGAAAGCCGGTCCGGCGCGATCTTGAACTTGTCGATCAGGTACTTCCGGACGCTGTCGGCACGCCGCTGGGAAAGTTTCATATTATACGCGGCACCGGCCCGGTTGTCCGTGTGCCCCTCGATGACCCCCTTCACCTCCGGATACTTCTGGAGGAAGTCGGCGACCTTCTTGATCTCGTCGTGGTACTTCGGCTTGATATCCCACTTGTTCGTATCGAACTCGATCTTGAGGACGATACACTCCTTCTCCGGCGGTTTGGGCATCGTCACCTGCGCCGTGGCACTGCTCGTCGCCGAACCGCCATCGCCCGTACAGGTGATGAGGTAGTTGGTGGTGGCGTCCGGGGTAACCGTGCGTGAACCGCTCGCCGGAACGGCACCGATGCCCGGCTGGAGGTCACACTCCTTCGCATTGGTGCTGCTCCAGGAAAGTACGGTGGATGCACCCTTCACCACCGTCGAAGGGGTGGCGGTCAGGTTACACGTCGGCGCCGGAGACGGGGTCACGGTCACGAGCGTGGAACTGGTGGCTTTACCCCCATCGCCGACGCAGGTGAGGACGTAGGAGGTCGTGGTCGCCGGCGTGACATCCATCCCTCCCTGCAGTCCGACGGTTCCTATGCCGGGCTGGATGTCGCAGGCGTTCACGGCCTGCGACGACCAGACAAGCCTCGAAGACTGACCCTTCTGCACGATTGCCGGCGTCGCGGCGAGATGCACGGTCGGTTCGGAAACTGCCGGGGCGGGTGCGGGTGCGGGTGCGGCCACCGGCGCCGGAGCCGGTTTGGTGCCGCCGAGGACGAAGTCCATGCCGGCGGTGTATTCATAGTTGAACTGGGTGGTGCCGTCCCGGAAGACGAGGTTGCGGATGTCACCGCGAAGCGCCATGCTGTCGTTCAGGAAATACTTGACGCCGCCGCCGTAGTTGAACGCCCCTCTCGTGCGGTCGGCGTTGTTGGGATACTCGGTGGTCAGACCGCCGTAACCGATCGCCAGGTACGGCACCAGCCGGTTTTCCGGCATGAAGTGGTACAGGGCATCGAGGCGGTAGTTGAACAGATCGATGTCCCCACCCCCCGAAGTCAGTTTCGACGCAACGTAACCGAACACCACCTCTGCACCCAGATGCTCGGTAAAATTGTATCCGCCCCGGATACCGTACTCCGGACGGGTCTCCTGATGCTCCACGCCGTCGAAGCTGTAGCCGCCGATAAACGGCGACAGGGTGAAGGAGTCGGCCTTTACCCCGGCATGGGCGGTGACCGCCCCCGCAAGCAGTGCAGCTGCCGCCAGAATCATGATCTTCCTTGTACGCATGTACTCCTCCTCGAATGGCAAAAAATAAACGGGTCACCAAACCCGCTCAATCAGTACATGGTGTATCACAGAGATGACAGATTGGCAACGTCGGATTGGAATAAAATAATCACCTTCTCTACCGGAGAATCAGCCGCTCCAGAACGCCCGGAACCATCATGTCGAAGGTCATCAGCAGCGTCAGAACGATCATGATGATCACCGTGACCCAGGCGATGATATTGAAGACCGGACCATTCACGTACGTCCCCATGAGCCGCCGGTCATTGATGAGCTTCAGCATAAAGACGAGGACGAACGGAAGCACCGCGCCGTTCACCACCTGGGAGATGTACATGATGGCGATGAGCGGAGCATTGGGGATCAGGATGGTTGCCGCACTGAGCACGATGATGGCCGTGAAGAGCCAGTAGAACTGGGGTGCCTTGCGGAAATCGTTGTCCACGCCGGACTCCCATCCCATCCCCTCGCAGATATAGAAGGCGGTGGAAAGCGGCAGGATGCATGCGGCGAACAGCGAGGCGTTGCACAGACCGAAGGCGAAGAGTGCCGCGGCGTGCCGCCCCACCAACGGCTTCAGCGCCATGGCCGCGTCGGCAGCGGTCTCGATCTTCAGCCCCTGGAGGTGGATGCTGGCGGCACAGGCGACCACGATGAACCCGGCAACCACGATGGCGAGGATGCAGCCGAAGATCACGTCCAGCCGGGTGAAGGCGTACTGGTCCGCGGTAATCCGTTTCTCCACCACGGCGGACTGCTGATAGAACTGCATCCATGGCGCAATGGTGGTCCCCACCACCCCCACCATCATCATCAGGTACCCGCTGTCCGGCTTAAACTGGGGAACCAGCGACGCCCGCACGATCTCGTGCCAGGGGGGGTGGGCCATGATGGCGGCGATGGGATAAGCCACGTAGACCATGCAGGCCACGAGAAAGATCTTTTCCACCACTTTCATGGACCCCTTCACGATAAGGAGCCAGACCAGCACCGACGCCACCGGCACCGTGACGTAACGGCTCAGTCCGAAGATCTCCAGACTGGCGGCGATCCCGGCAAACTCGGAGATGGAGTTCCCCATGTTGGTGAGAAAGAGCGCGATCATGACATAGAAGGTGACCTTCACCCCGAAGGTCTCTCGGATCAGGTCCGAGAGACCCTTGCCGGTCACCGCCCCCATCCGGGCGCACATCTCCTGGATCACCACGAGGGCGACCGTCGTGGGGATCATGAGCCACATGAGCCCGTAGCCGTACTGTGCCCCGGCGAGGGAATAGGTGGTGATTCCGCCGGCGTCGTTGTCAACGTTGGCGGTGATGATCCCCGGCCCCAAGATGGCGAGGAACAGCATGATGTTGCGCAGGTTGACCTTGGTAAGCGGCCGCATGAGCCGCGAAAAGTTGATACCGGTAAACATTGACACCTCCCCGGAGATTACAGGTTCCGAAGGTTGAAAACGGAAAAGCAGAATCTGCCTCACATGATGGACAGGAGAAACAGTATTACAAACGAATGTTCGTCTCTCGGATGTTCATCCTGTTTATCCTGATATATCCTTGTAAATTGTGATTTGTGTATTGACGTTTTGCCTTATCAGCCGTGGCGCTTGCGCTTCAGGGCGTGGGGGAGGAACAGTTCCAGGATGTCGTCCACGGTGACGATCCCCAGCATCCGCTCCTCCTCGTCCAGCACCGGCACGGCCACCAAGTTGTACTTGGCGATATGCGCCAGCACGTCTTCCGGCTCGTCGTGCACCGATACCGACTTAACGTAGTCCACCATGATCTCCGTCACCGGCGTCTCTGCCGGTGAGATAAGCAGTTCCCGCAGGCTCACCACCCCCTGGAGCCGCTCGTCACCGTCCAGCACATAGGCATAGTAGACCATCTCGATCTCGGGGGCGTTGGCTTTCACCAGCGCGAACGCCTCGCCGGCGGTGGCGGTATGGTGCACTGTCAGGAACGAGTTGTTCATCAGACCGCCGGCCGTGTCCTCCTCGTGCTCCAGAAGCTCCTGGATATCCTCGGCATCCTCCGCCTCCATCAGGTTCAGGAGTTCCTGGGCCTTTTCCTCCGGCAGGTCGCCCAGCACGTCAGCCGCCTCGTCCGGCTCCATCTCCTCCAGAATGTCCGAGGCGAGCTCACTGTCCATCTCGGACATGATCCGGGTCCGGAGTTCCGGCTCCAGTTCGTGAATCGCCTCGCCTGCAGTCTCGGAATCCAGGGAGGTAAGCACCGTCTTGATCTGGTGATGGGAAATGTTGGTGATGATCGTCGCCAGGTCCGCCGGGTGCATCTCCGAAAGCTGGTCCTGGGCCATGGTAAGGGCAAGGCGGGACAGGTTTACGTCCAGCGGCTGCACGTACTCCCAACCGATCTCTTGGCGGGGGATCTCCTTGCGAAGGAACGCCGCGACCTTCTTGCCGATACCGTCGTATCCAAGCCGCCGCAACAGACCGGCCAACCCGATATCCACGGAGAGAATGACCAGGAACCCCTTGTAGCTCCCCAGCTTGATGTCGTTGACCCGCACGACCTTGGCCCCGTCCACATCCACGATCTGCCTGTCCAGGATGTCCCGTTTGAGCAGAATCTCTCCCACATGGGAGTCAAAAGCGGCAAACTCCGTGCCCCCCCCCGCAACGGAGACGACGTACCGGTTGAACAGGGCGACGTTTTGCCACGGGATGAAGAGGAGCCGCTTTTTCTGGCGGACAATGATGTGCGAGACCTGGGGAAAACTCTCCCCCCGCTCCATCACCAGGTCGGCCAGTACGCCGATCTCCCGGCCCAGGACATTGATGACGGTTTTCCCAAGCACCCTGCTGATGTGGACTGTGTTGAATTCTTCGGTCATACCCCTCGACCCCCGCGCGGCATATGGCTGCATGGTTGCGGAACACAGGCGTAACAACACCGGTGCACCCGGCGTGAAAGACACCCGGAGTTACGTGCTGGCAATGAATGGCGTGGGGAAGGCGTAGAGACCCTGCCGTGCCGGAATGCTTCGCGCCAAGATTCAGCGGAGATCCGTCAGGACAGGAAGGGAGGAAGGGTCATCCGCTGATGTGTAACAGGAAACGGTGTAAGCTGCTACTATGACTGTCCAAGCGTGGTCTACCCTCCAAAGAGGCCAATGGGAAGGGGCTGAGATCTGGCCCCGGCGAACGAGTGGTTCCCCGCACGGGGCAGTGACTTGACACACCCCAAAAACGGATTAACTGTACTTAGCTAGTCCATCCCGCCACAATTGTCAACAACAAATTCATCACGTCAGATAACGGTTGCGGCGAGTCCTCCGGTGGGCTATCATGCAGCACCCCAGCAGGAAGGATACACATGACATTCTGGCTCTGGTACGGCGCCCTCGGCGGCGTCGCCGGCATCATCGCCGGTCTCATGGGGGTGGGAGGCGGCATCGTCATCGTACCGGCGCTCGTCTGGCTCTTTACCGTGCAGGGGATTTCCCCCGCCTATATCCAGCACATGGCGGTAGGCACCTCGCTGGCCACCATCGTCTTCACGTCCGCCTCCTCCGCCCGTGCCCATCACCGCAAGGAGGCGGTCATCTGGCGGACGGTCCTGAGCATCGCCCCCGGCATCGTCGTCGGCACCCTTTTCGGCACCTGGATCGCATCCCTCATCTCCACCCGGCTCCTTCGGGGAATCTTCGTCGCCTTCATCTACTACGTTGCCGTCCAGATGCTGGCACGCATCACCGTCCGGCCGCACCGTCAGCTCCCCGGCAGTACCGGCATATTCGGCGCCGGCGGCATCATCGGCTGCATTTCCAGCCTCGTCGGGATCGGCGGTGGCAGCATGTCCGTGCCGTTCATGCTCTGGTGCAACGTCCCGATGCGCAACGCCATCGGCACCTCCGCCGCCATCGGCATCCCCATCGCCGTCGCCGGGACCCTCGGCAACATCATCACCGGCTGGGGCATCCCGGCGCTCCCCCGTCTGTCCCTCGGCTTCGTCTACCTGCCAGCACTCATCGGCATCTCGCTCGTCAGCATGCTCACCGCCCCCCTCGGCGCCCGCCTCGCACACACCCTCCCCGTCCAGCTTCTCCGCTCCGGATTCGCCGCCTTTCTGCTACTCATCGGCACAAAGATGCTCGTCGGACTCCTGTAGCCCCTTCAGCGTGGCAGATATCCGTTGCCTTCCCTGCCCCGGCAGTGTAAAGTCCGTAAAGTTTCACCAATATACGTGCCGTACAGGATCACCAGCCCACATTCGTTCAGGCCACCCGAAGGAGACCGCCATGCCCTGCACCGCCACCGGCAAGGAAAACTGCAATTGCACCTACACTACCTGCGCCCGGAGAGGGAACTGCTGCCAGTGCGTCGCCTATCACGCCCCGAAGGGAGAATTCACTGCCTGCTTTTTTTCCGCCGAGATGGAGCGGACCTACGACCGTTCCCTTACCCAACTCATCAAGGACCGACAGCAGCGTGACGGGACCTTAACGGTGTGATAAGGTGCTGTAATCGAAATGTGCAGAAAACGGCACTAGCCGATGACCTGATCAGCATGTTGCAGGAAAAGCACCGCTTCAAAATTCGAACAACGCAAAATCATTATTATTTACCAGAACGCTCACTTCACCGGGCACCTGAACGATTACACAAATGTAATCAAACAATGTATCGACTGGGCCTAAAGGTTGCATAAGTACCGTGCGCGTTTACAAAAAAACGTAACAGGCTGCCCCGATACGGACAAACACATTTGCAGCGCATTACAAAGCAGGCGCACCACATCACGTTACACGGCGACGATGCCGACGCAACGGGGACATAAGCCACACCTGCCGCAGATTGGATGCACGTCGGACGTCGCAGACATGTACAAAACCCTGCATATTTCATCTGTGGGGCAGCGATGCACACCCGTCACTGTTGCAATTCGCTACAGACCACGCAACAGAGTGGACTATTGCCACAACATAACGTGCGCATCCCGACGTTTGGCAAACAGACGACCGATGCGGTAAGCGAATGCAGTTCACCGCTCATATTCTTATACACCGGCATAATGACCGGAATTTTCAGGAGGTAATAATCGATGGGTAAGCCTATTTGGTTCGAAACCGTGGAGGAGGCGCGGCGTCTGTCGGAAAAGCGCCTGCCGCGGGCAGTGTACAAGGCGATCCTCGCCGGATCGGAAAAGGGAGTAAGCTACAGAGACAACACGGAGGCCTTTGCCGAACTGGGAGTTGCCCCGCACATTGCCGACCTGTCAGGAACCCGCGACCAGGCGACCACCATCATGGGCCAGGATCTCTCCCAGCCGGTATTCATCTCCCCCGCCGGCGTCCAGGCAGTAAACCCCGACGGCGAAGTATCGGCTGCCCGCGCTGCCGCTTCACGTGGCACGGCCATGAGCCTCAGCCAGTTCGCCAGCAAGTCCATCGAAGAGGTATGCGCAGCCTGCCCCAAGACCTTCTTCCAGGCCTACTGGTCCGGTGGTCGCGAGGTCATGAAACAGCGCGTCGAGCGCGCCAAGGCTGCCGGCGCGGTCGGCATGATCCTCACCCTCGACTGGTGCTATGCCGTCGGCCGTGACTGGGGGAGCCCGAAGATCCCCGAAAAGATGGACCTGAAGACCATGATGTACTTCATGCCGCAGGCGATCTTCAAGCCCCAGTGGATGATGGATTTTGCCAAGGCGATGTACATCCCCGACCTGACCGCCCCCAACTTCGGCAAGCCCGGCGAGCCGTCACCGACCTTCTTCCAGGCGTACGGCGAGTGGTACATGACCCCTCCCCCGACCTGGGACGACGTGGCATGGATCGTCAAGGAATGGGGCGGGCCGTTCCTGCTCAAGGGGATCACCCGTATCGACGACGCCAAGCGCGCGGTCGACGCCGGCGTGACGGCCATTTCCGTCTCCAACCACGGCGGCAACAACCTGGATTCGACCCCGGCCCCCATCCGCTTCCTCCCCGGCATCGCCGATGCGGTCGGCAAGGATGTGGAAGTCGTGCTTGACGGCGGCATCCGCCGCGGCAGCGATGTGGCGAAGGCGCTTTGCCTGGGCGCCAAAGCGGTCATGATCGGCCGCGGCTACCTGTGGGGCCTCTCCGCCAACGGCCAGACCGGCGTGGAGAACGTGCTCGACCTGCTGCGCAAGGGCACCGACTCGTTCCTGCTGGCCATGGGTCACTCCTCCATCAACGACCTGAGCCCGAACGACCTGATCATTCCGGCCGGATTCGAGAGAAGAGTAGGCGGGTAATTCTTCAGCCCCACCAGATGCACCATAGGAAGTCAGAAACCGCCCGGAAAATCCGGGCGGTTTTTTTATGCCAGGACATTCCTTCTGCGGGCCAGATGGCTCGTCGGTATGAAATCGCGTAACCCCGCCTTGTCTCAATTCGCTTCTCATATGATATGATGTCGCACATACCGATCACGGTCCCTGCAAGGACTTCCGCATGCCGGACGACACACCATGAACTGTCCCAAGTGCAACCACGAACAACCGGACGACGCCTGCACCTGTGAGCGATGCGGCGTAATCTTCGCGAAGCTGCATAAGACAACCTACCGAGCAGACTACCTGTGTAAACCAAAGGTGCGCGGCCGGCTGACGGGGTTGCTGCTCGGAGAGCAAGCCGAACCGAACAGTGTGATGCTTGCGGGGCGGTTCGTGCTCTGGCTGGGGCTTTAAGTGTGGAGCGTCCGCTTCATGACGGCACCGGTCAGCGGCGAGCAGTTCAACCAATCCCTTATGATCTGGTGAACCTCCCCTTTCACGAAGCGGGACATGTCTTTTTCTCACCGTTTGGACGATTCGTCCAGGTGCTGGGAGGAACACCGGGACACTGGATCGTCCCGGCGGCGGTAGCAATAGCCTTCCTCGTGAAACGCAACCGCTTTGCCGCGTCGGTGGGGCTCTGGTGGCTGGGGCAAAGTTTCATGGATATTGCCCCCTACATGGATGACGCCCGCGCAGGCCAGTTGATGCTCCTCGGCGGAGTGACCGGAAGCGAGGTGGCCGACTACCACGACGGGAAGGTCATCCTCACCCGCCTCGGATGGCTGCAGCACGACCATCTTCATCGCCCGCATCTCATTCGGCATCGGCGTGGCGATGATGCTCGGAGCACTTTCGTGGGGCGGCTACCTGCTGCACCGCCAAGACATAAAACCGCCTTGACAAAGACACTTTCGCCGCCAGAGGCGTTCTCAGCAAATACCGGGGCAAACTGTGCCGAATCCCGGCCGATGAAGCGAATATGGTTGTATGAGCAGTTCTCACCTTTTCACACGTGCGCGGGGAATGAACTGTGGTAGTATTGTCTCTCATGAGGACCTGACACGCTCAATCCCCCTGCAGGTAACCCATGTCTGCACTGGACGTACTTTCCAAAGACCCTGTAATGCGCCGGCTGGTGGATACCTATGGCATCGTCACGATCGGCAGGAACCCCATCTTCGTCACCCTGGTGCGGGCCGTCATCAGCCAGCAGCTGTCGGATACGGCTGCGTCGGCCATCTACTGCCGCCTGAGACAGATGACGGAGATCACCCCCGATGCCGTGCTGTGCCTCACTCCGGACGCGTTCCGGTCATGCGGCATCGGCACCAAGAAGGCGGATTCGATCCGGGCCATCGCCCTGGCGGCCCGTTCCGGTGAACTGGAACGGGTCAGTAAGCTTCCGTACGAAGAGGTGATGCAGCAGTTGCTGACGATCCCGGGGGTCGGGCGCTGGACCGCACAGATCGTACTGATCTTCGGCCTTGGCCGGCGGGATGTCTGGCCCCGCGACGATGTGAGACTGCAGCGGGCGGCGAGAAACCTGTACGGCATCACGGGTCAGGACGAACTGATCGCGCTGGGGGCGCGGTTCCGGCCGTATCGAAGCCATGCGGCCTGGTACCTCTGGCGTTCACTCTCGCCACGGAAATCAAAAAATACGTAAGACGTACACGGGAAGGAGCGGATGGAACCGCACATCTGGAACGACAAACTGAACACCGGCATAGCAGAGATAGACGAGCAGCACCGGCAATTCTTCGCCATCCTCAACCGCCTTCAGGCGGCGTTCGGTTCGTTTGCGGAACGGGGGGTACTGGTGGATACCTTCACCGAACTGATCGAATACCTGCGCGTGCATTTCGACACCGAAGAGGCGTTGCTGGAACGGTGCAATTACCCCGACCTCCCCCTGCACCGGGAACACCACGCGCGCTTCACCGGAGAGGTAACGGAGCTGTTCCGTGCCTACCTCCGGGACGCGGCGGGGATCACCCGGACCACGATCGGCTTCCTGCAGGAATGGCTGACGAACCACATCATGAACGAAGACATGAAATACAAGGACTACCTGTCGGCACAACGGCACGACCTACCGCCGACCGGATAAGCATCCGGACCGGGACAGGGAGCGGAACATGACAACGGATACTGCCGGGCTCAACGCCCCCTTCGACCTGAACCGTTTCACGAGCGCCCAGGAAGGAAGCTACGTCACCGTCCTCGCGGAGCTGAAGAACGGCCAGAAACGGAGCCACTGGATGTGGTACATCTTCCCCCAGATCGACGGCCTGGGGCATAGCCCGACGGCACGGTTCTACGCGATCAGAAGCTGCGACGAGGCGCGCGCCTACCTGCGGCATCCCGTACTCGGCACCCGGCTCGTGGAATGTGCGGAAACGCTCCTCTCACTCACGGGACGCTCCGCCGCTCAGATCTTCGGCTTTCCCGACGACATGAAGCTTCGCTCGTGCATGACCCTCTTCGCCGCCGTAGCGGAACCGCCGTCGCTCTTTGACCGCGTCCTCGACCGGTACTACGACGGAGTGCGGGATGCCGCGACGCTCCGTATCCTCGGAGTGCCGGCGCATCCCTGAACTCCCGCCGCGTTCATATTATGTCCCGCGGCTCTCCTATTTTTTCGTCGTGGGGCATACGCAACTGGTCGGCTGCGCCCCTCCGATACAGACGCTGGGATGACAGGTTTCCATCCTTTTCGTCGCACTGTCACCACTCGCCGATACCGTTCCTTGATCGACTGACATCCGTAGCACCTTCTTTCGTCCACTTTCCGCCCATGCCGGCACGGGTACCGGCAAAGGCCGTGCACTTCGGGCACTACAACCCGAAGACGCCCTGCACCTTTCCGATCCGCCACTGGACCTTACCGGCAATACGGTCAAATCGGCCCCTCATCCGCAGCGATCTGTTCGACCCAATCCTCCCGGCGAACGCCTTGACCGTCCCCCGTGCCGAACGAAACATCCCCCGTACCTGATACCTGGTGCTGAGTTTCATGGCGTGCCTCCTTTCCGGCAGTCTACCTTCCACGTACGTCATCCGCTCACGTTCTTATTTTACCACACTCCACCCGTATGAATGCCGCCTTCGTTTTGTCCGGAAGGACGTACACCCGTCACAAAAACGGAAAGAGCCGCTACCCGGCATCGGATAACGGCTCACTGAACATCTGGGATTCTGCGTTCTCTCCAGGCCTTAGTGCAGTTCCTCCCCCGTGGTGGTCATGACGAGTTTGCCGTGCTTGACCCCCTTCACCCCGATCAGTTCGTCGGCGATCTTCCGCACGTCCTGCGCCTTGCCCCGTACGACGAGGACTTCCAGGCAGTTGTGGGCGTCCAGATGAACGTGGAGCGCCGAGATGATCTGGTGGTGATGGGCGTGCTGGTGTTCGGTGAGCTTGTCCGACAGGTCGCGCACATGGTGATTGTAGACGATGGTAACCGTGCCGACCATCTCCTCCTCGCCGTCCTGCCATTTCGTGTCCACGAGCGCCGCCCGGATCAGGTCGCGGATCGCCTCGGAGCGGTTCATGTACCGCTTCTGCTCGATAAGCTGGTCGAAGCTCTCCAGCAGTTTGTCGTCGATCGAAATGCCGAACCGGACCGTTTCACCCATGGCTCACTCCCGATGGTAAGGATTTGAAAGGGGCATAGTATGCCATCACAACGGCCGGCGCAAGCGTGAATGCCGGCCGCATGGTCACGCCCGCTCCGCGCACGGAACGCAGACCTGCCGGCCGCCCCGTTCCTTAAGCCGGGTCTCCATGACCATCTCGCCGCAGATGGGACACCGGACCGAACAGCGCGCCCGGGCCCGCTCCGGCTCGACCATCGCAACAGGAGTAACCGTAATGATGTCGGCGGCGGGCGCCTGCAGGATATGGCCGGTAAGGGCCGGCCGGTCCCCTTCCAGCTCCGGCGGCAGACGGTCGCGGTGGAAGACGACCCGTACCCCCCGGCGGCTTCTCCGGGAAAAGAGGGTGTAGGCCTGTTTGCCGTAATCAAGAAACTGCAGGTTCCCCTTGCCGAAGGTACAGCCGGCCAGGTACTGCAGGGCATCCACCCCGCAGGCATCGTTCTCCGTGATGGCGACGAGCTCGTCGTCTGCCGCCCGTCCCTCTTCCAGTGCCGCAAGTGCGGCAAGCGTGAGTCGGTAGCCGATGGCGAGGCCGGGGCACCGGTGGCCGTGAAACGCGACAACCGCGTCGAAGTCCATGTTCATCCCTCCCGTTTTCCCCGCAGTGTAGCCGCGCCGGGCGGCTGAGGCAAGGCCGAATATCGGTCACCTGAACCGATGGGCATACTCGGACACCTCGGGCAGGAACGCCCGGAACTCCTCCTCCAGGGCGCAGCAGTGCCGGTCCAGCTCTCCGATGCCGGCCGCCAGGGGGTTCTCCCTCCGCAGCCGCCGCGACATCCGGAGCAGGGCTTTCTCGACCCCCTCCCGCCGGTCGTAGGAGGGAAGGAGTTCGTCGAAGATGGCCGGAACGACCCGCACGAGCCGGTCGGGCAGGAACGCCTCCCGTTCCGTCACCAGCCGGCGCGCCGCTGCCAGATACTCGTCCAGCGGGACGGCGCAGTGCTCATCCCAGTCCCGGGCGAGGAAGTGGTCGTAGAACAGGTCCACCAGTACCCCGCGGTACAGCCCGAAGGAAGGGTGAAGGCTCTGCCGGCTTTGCCGGAACCAGCGGTTGCCGGCGGCGAAGGAGTCGATGCCCCGGTGCAGCCGAATCCCCCGGGTGATGCCGGGGGGATACCGGCCGTCCAGCAGTCGTCCCTTCACGAAGTCACCTGCCAGGTTGCCCGCCAGGAGGTCCGGGTCGTCGCCGGAGAGGTAGAGGTGAAAGAGGAAGTTCATGGTCGTTACGTTCAGCGGTGACCGGCGGTGGCGTCCAGCCCCCTGATGAGCGTCTCCTTTTCCGGATCGGTAAGCCGTGCCTCGGGGTGCAGAAGCCGGAACGGAAGCGGCGGCATCTCTCCCTTCCGCACCTCCCCGGTCAGCTCCTTTGCGTTCTCCCCCTTCCGTTTCCCGGTCCAGTCGGAAAAGTCCAGCTTCTTGCGCCCCTCGTCCACATCGTGCTGTACCAGCCAGGACGCCGGTGCGATCCCCGCATACCACGGCCAGACCGTCTCATGGCTGTGGCAGTCGAAGCAGGCCCGCTTGGCCAGCGCCCGCGTCGCCGGGCTGTCCCAGGCCGGCTCCCGCACCACTGGCGGGTTTGCGTGGTTCCGGCCGTACGGAACCAGCTGGATCGCCAGCAGGAAGAGAACCGTCCCGCCGATGCCGTACCCCACCGTTCTCCCCCGGATCTTCGTCATAGCTCCCTCCCGTCGCGTAACCGTATTCGGCACAAAAAAAGGGCGGCCCGCCAGGACCGCCCCGTTTCCGTCGACCCGTCCCGATTACGCCTGGGACGCAGCCAGCGCCTGATCGATATCTGCCAGTATATCATTCACATCCTCGATGCCAACCGACATCCGGATGAAATCGGGCGATACGCCTGCGGCATACTGCTCCTTCTCGGACAGCTGCTGGTGCGTGGTGGACGCGGGATGAATGACGAGCGTCTTGGCGTCGCCGATGTTCGCCAGGTGGGAGAGGAGCTTCACGCTGTCGATGAACCTGCGGCCGGCCGCAAGCCCCCCCTTGATGCCGAAACCGATGATGGCGCCTGCCCCCTTGGGAAGGTACTTCTGCGCCCGGACGTGGTCCTTGTGGCTCGGCAGTCCCGGGTAGTTGACCCAGCTGACCGAGGGGTGTTTCTCCAGCCACTCGGCCACCTTCTGGGCGTTTTCCACGTGGCGGGCCATCCGCACGTGCAGGGTCTCGATCCCCTGGATGATCTGGAAGGCATTGAACGGCGAGATGCAGGCACCCGTGTCGCGCAGGAGCGAGACCCGCATCTTCAGGATGTAAGAGAGGTTGCCGAGCGCCTCCCAGTACTTGAGACCATGGTAGGAAGGATCGGGTTCCGTAAACTCGGGGAACCGGCCGTTGTCCCAGGGGAACGCGCCGCCGTCCACCACCGCACCACCGATGCTCGTACCGTGGCCACCGAGGAACTTGGTGAGAGAATAGACGACGATGTCGGCGCCGTGCTCCAGCGGTCTGAAGAGGTAGGGGGTCGTCACCGTGTTGTCCACCACGAACGGAATCCCCGCCGCATGGGCGACCTTTGCGATCGCCTCGAAGTCGTCCACATTGTTCTTCGGGTTCCCCACCGACTCCATGTAGACGAGCCGCGTGTTTTCGTCGATGGCGTTGCGCACGTTCTCCGGATCGGAGGTATCCACGAACTTGACCGTGATCCCCATCTTGGGAAGGGTATAGTGGAACAGGGTGTAGGTGCCGCCGTACAGGCAGCTGGTGGAGACGATGTTCTGGCCGCACCGCGCGATATTGAGCACCGCGTAGGTGATGGCGGCCTGACCGGAGGCGACGGCCAGCGCTCCCACCCCGCCGTCCAGCTGGGCAAGCCGCTGTTCCAGCACGTCAGTGGTGGGGTTCATGAGCCGCGTGTAGATGTTGCCGAATTCCTTCAGCCCGAACAGGTTCGCCGCATGCTCCGAGCTTTTGAACACGTAGGACGAGGTCTGGTAGATGGGCACCGCCCGAGAGCCGGTGGTGGGGTCAGGCGTCTGGCCCGCATGGAGGGCAAGGGTGTCGAAATTGAGGCTGGAGTCGGACATATGCGCGTTCCTTTCGTCTATAAGTTAAGTGGTCATACCTTGCCGTCAAAGTGTGGAATGACATTATACTACCAAACCATTTCTGTCAACAATTACACTGTTTCATTTCTCACCCGTCCGTACAGTTCCGACAGCTCCCGCATCCGGTGTGCCGCCTCCTCCGTGAGGGCATCCGGCGGGCAGCGCCATCCCCAGTTGCCGGAGGGAGTCCCCGGCAGGTTCATGCGTGCATCGCTCCCCAGCCCCAGCAGATCCTGCAGCGGCACGATCACACTCTCCGCAACGGAGGCCTGCGCCGCCCGGACCAGTTCCCAGGCGCCGCCGACAGCGACGGAGGGGAGGTACTCTAAGAGGTGGCGTCTCTCCGTACCGGAGCGGCTGGCAAGCCAGCCGGGGCTCGTATCGTTGTCGTGGGTGCCGGTATAGACGACGCAGTTGTGCAGATGGTTGTGGGGAAGGTACGGGTTGTCGGGACCGGAGCCAAAGGCGAACTGGAGGACCTTCATGCCGGGGAAGCCGCACCGGTCACGCAGCGCCTCCACCTCCGGGGTGATGAGCCCCAGGTCCTCGGCGATGATGGACAGCTCCCCCAGAACGGACCGTACCGCGTGGAACAGGCCGTCACCGGGACCCGCCACCCAGTGGCCATTCACCGCCGTCTTCTCCCCCGCGGGGACCTCCCAGTACGCCTCGAACCCGCGAAAATGGTCGATACGGAGCGTATCGCACTGGGCGAACGCCCACCGGAACCGCTCGATCCACCAGTGGTGACCGCTTCCGGCGGAGACTTCCCAGTCGTACAGCGGATTGCCCCAGAGCTGGCCCGTGGAGCTGAAGTAGTCCGGCGGGACCCCCGCCATCACCCGCGGGGCGCCGTTTTCGTCCAGGAGGAACAGCTCTCGGTTCGCCCAGACGTCGGCGGAGTCGTGGGCCACGAAGATCGGGATGTCGCCGATGATGGCGATTCCCCGTTCGTTGGCGTAGCGACGCAGCCTCGACCACTGGCGATGGAACTGCCACTGCAGGTACTTCCGCTCACCGATGGCGGTGCCGAGGCGGCAGGAGTATTCCTCCACCTGGTCCGGGTCCCGTCGGGCGATGCCGGCCGGCCAACCGGTCCAGCCCCTCCCTCCGAACTGGGCCTTCAGCGCCATGAACAGTGCATAGTCGTGAAGCCAGGGGGTTGTGTCGCAGAAGTGCCAGAACTCCTCCATACGCCCCCGACCACTGCCGCCGAAGAACCGCGCCGCCGCCCGCTGGAGCCGGTCCAGCTTGCACGCCTCCACCGCCGGAAAATCAACCCGCTCACCGGCCATGGGGGGTGCCAGGTCATCCAGCGTCAGGTCCCCCTCGTCAACCAAAGTCTCCAGAGAGATGAGGAGCGGATTGCCGGCAAAGGCGGAAAAACAGGAGTAAGGCGAATTGCCGCAGGCGGGCGGGCCCAGGGGGAGGATCTGCCAGAGGGACTGGCCGGCCGCCTGAAGGAAATCCACGAAGGCGCGCGCCTCGGCACCCAGGGAGCCGATCCCGCCGGGGCCGGGGAGCGATGTGGGATGAAGCAGGATGCCGCTGCGACGGGAGTGTTGCATGTCGTTCCTTTCGAGATCTACCGAATCCGCAGGCAGTCGGACGGATGAGCGGCGAGTGCAGGGGTGGTGCGGATATCACGCATTTTCGGCATCCGCGGGCAATGCTATCCCCCCTATGATCTCGTCCACCCGCTCGCCGGAGAGGGTCTCCTCTTCCACCAACGCCTCCGCAAGCGCATCGAGGGCGGCGCGATGGGCAAGGAGCAGCTCCTCCACCTTGAGTTCCGCCTGCTTGATGATCGACGAGATCTCCTGATCTATCCGCCACGCCATCTCGTCGGAGAAGGACTTCTCCTCCGCCAGCTTGCGGCCGAGGAACGGGTGCTCCTCACCCCGGCTGTAGACCACCGGTCCGATCCGCTCGCTCATCCCCCACTGGCAGACCATCTTCTCCGTCAGATCGGTGACCACCTTCAGGTCGTTCTGGGCACCGGTGGAGATGTCGCTGAAGACGAGCCGCTCCGCCACCCGCCCGCCGAGGGCGACGCAGAGCCGGTTGAACAGGTAGCTCCGCGGATAATGGTACCGGTCGTCCTCCGGCAGCTGCTGGGTGACGCCGAGTGCCTGGCCCCTGGGGATGATGGTCACCTTGTGCACCGGGTCGGTGCCCGGGAGAAGGCGCGCCACGAGCGCATGTCCCGCCTCGTGGAAGGCGGTGATCCGCTTCTCGTCACCCGATATGACCATCTTCCGTTCGCTCCCCATGAGGATCTTGTCCTTTGCCGCCTCCAGGTGCGCATCGGTTACCTGCTCCGCTCCGTCACGGGACGCCAGGATCGCCGCCTCGTTCACCAGGTTCTCCAGGTCGGCGCCGGTCATTCCCGGGGTGCCGCGGGCGATGACCGCCAGGTCCACCTCGCGAGCCATGGCGATCTTCCGGGTGTGGATCTTCAGGATCTGCTCCCGCTCCCGCCAGTCGGGCCGGTCGATGACCACATGCCGGTCGAACCGGCCGGGGCGCAGAAGCGCCGGGTCCAGCACGTCCGGCCGGTTGGTGGCGGCGATGACGATCACCTCGTCGTGGGGATCGAACCCGTCCATCTCGGACAGGAGCTGGTTCAGGGTCTGCTCCCGCTCGTCGTGCCCCCCGCCGAAACCGGTGCCGCGACTCCGCCCCACGGCGTCGATCTCGTCGATGAAGATGATACTCGGCGCCGCCTTCTTGGCGCTGGCGAACAGGTCGCGCACCCGGCTCGCCCCGACCCCCACGAACATCTCGATGAACTGTGACGCGGAGATGGAGAAGAAGGTCACCCCCGCCTCCCCCGCCACCGCCCGTGCCAGGAGGGTCTTGCCGGTCCCCGGCGGGCCGAAGAGGAGCACCCCCTTGGGGACCTTGCCGCCGATGCGCCGGAACCGCTTCGGGTCCTTCAGGTAGTCCACGATCTCCCGCAGCTCCTGCTTCGGGTTCTCCATCCCCGCCACATCGTCGAAGGTCACCTTCACCTGCTCGACGGTGGAATACATCTTCGCACCTGATTTGGCAAAACCGCCCATCATTGCGCCGGGCCCCTGCGACTTGGCCCCGCGCATGATGAGCCACCAGACGCCGATGATCAGGACCCACGGCAGGATGTAGATCAGGGCGTTCACCAGCGGCGAGGTTTCCGTCGTCTCGGCGTTGATGACGACCTTTTTCGCCTGCAGTTCCGCCATGAGCCCGGGGTCATCGATTGCGGGGATGAAGGTGGTGAACCCGGTCACCTGCCGCGTGACCTGCTGCCCCCCCACCTCCACCGGCACCGCGGTCTTCGCCCGGAACTCCCCCTTGACGGCGCTCCCCTTGAGATCGATCTCCTTGACGTTGTCCTTGGCCAGTTCGTCCCGGAACAGGCTGTACGCGATGGGGGCCGGCCCGGTCTCGCCCTGGTGCACCAGCGCCGAATAGAAGATGTCGAAGACGATTACCAGCGCAAGCATGATGAACAGCGGTTTCCAGATCGACGGCCCCATCGGGTTCTCCTCGGTCATTTCTCGCAACTGCAGGAACAGTGTACCGTCCCGTGCCGGTTTTACAAGGAGGTGAGAAGCCTCCCCTGTCCCCAGCCGGCCCCCTTTCCCAGGTGGAACAGCTCGCCGAGCAGGAGCAGCGGGAGAAATTCGCCCAGTTCTCCACCGTACTCCGCCCGGCCGGTCACGCCGCTCCATCCCCCCGACCGTTCGGTCCACCGGAATGCGGCGGAGACCGTCACAACCTCCGCGCTCCGCTCCGACAGCCAGCGGTAGTCAAGCGACAGCTCCGCATCGGCATAGTAATAGGCCAGGGACGAGACCCGCCGTAAAAGGCCGCGCACCAGGTCGCTGAAGGCGATCTCCCGGAGCGGCCGGCCGTCCCGGACGATGCGCAGGGGGGTGGCGAAGGTTACCGTCACCCGGTCGGCGGACAGGGTGCGTCCCGCCAGCAGGTCGTCCGGGGTCAGCAGGATGATCCCCTGCGGCGCCGCCGGATCGTCCAACACGAGTGGGACCGGTCTGCCGGCGGCATCGAGGGTGGCAACAGAGACGAGGGTGGCGGCGAAACCGCTGCCGGCAAGCATGGAGACGGCCCGCCGGAAGGCGGCAAGAAACAGGGGAAGGGAATTGACGGCGGTGCCGGCGAGCAGAAGCCCCACCGGCAGCTCGCTCCCCCGGTTTGGCGAACGCGGGACGGGGGGGAGCTCGAAGACGAACGGGAGGGACGGTTTCTGGAACCGTTTCACCGCCGACGGGTCGCTGCTCAGCTCCCGGGCAAAGGCCCGGTGCCAGGCGCAACTCCCGTCGCGACAGCCGGGACAGGCGGGACCACGACAGCCGGCCTCCATGCGGAACAACTCGGGGTACAGCCCCTTCAGCCGCAGGAACGGATCGAGATCGGTACCGTCAGACTCCAGGCGGAGGGTACAGACAAGACGTGTGAAGGTGAAATCCACCGTTATGCCCCCGCCGCCGGCATCGGCTCCGCCCCCCCTCCCCGCCGATCGGAACCGGGAGGAAAGTGGAACGGTACGACGAGGATGGGAAATTCGGACGCATTCGGCATGGAGGTCTCCCGGGAGTCGTGTTGAAGCACCATACCACGGCTCTCCCGGCGAGAAAAGGTATCCGTTCAGTCGTCCGCCGACAGACCGAACGATTGCAGCGCCCTGCGGATCGCCGGCAGGTCGAGTCCGTCCACGATCCGCTCGTCGTTCCCGAACACGGTCAACGGGACGATATCACCGTGGTAGCGGTCCCTGAACGCATGAAAAGCGTCCTTGTCGCGCATGATGTCCCGCTTCACGAAGGGGATCTGCCGGGAGGCGAAGTATGATTCCACCTCCTCACAGTACGGGCAACCATGCTTCATGTAGATGACGATGGCGGGATAATGGCTCGCCCGTGAAACGGGACAAGGGACGATCGCCGTCCGGCACGCGGCGGGTACAGCCAGACAGAAGATGAGCGCCGGCAGGAGAAGATGCCGCCGGCTCACGGCTCCACCAGCTTCCAGCTCTGGTCCGGGTTGTACGCCTTCATGGCACGTGCGATCTTCCCGGTCTTCGGTCCCAGGTCCTTCTGGTACACCCTCCCCCGCTGGTTCACGATGAAGGTCATCACCCCCGATTCCCCCCACGTTGCAGGATACGCAACCAGCGAGAACCCGCCGACCATGTTGCCGTTGATCACGTAGTTGTAGGCACCGCCAGGGGCGCTCTTTCCCTGCCGTTTCAGTATCCGGAAATAGTAGCCGTGGTAAGGTCGCGCCCCTTTCTGTCCCGGCGGTCGCGCTTTCAGATACCCCTCTTCCTTCGCCTTCGCCACCGCGGGTCCCAGGGGGCTCGCCTTCTCCCCCGCCGCCGTCGGCCAGTAGAGCCCGTTATGCCGGCCCGGCGTGCTGATCATCCGCTGGGCATACTTGGGAATCTGGTCGCCGTCGGGCTCGGCCATGGCGTAGTACTCCCGCTGGGCATCGACGTACGCCCGGACCGTCCTGATCGCCGACAGCTCGTTGTAGCCGACGCGGCGGCAGAGGATCTCCTCCCGCCCCGACGCCGTGTCGAACCGCCAATTGTCCCCCTTTTTCACGATGGGAACCGGGAACGGCCACTTCTCAGCTCCGATGAGCAGGACCGCCCTGTCGTCCCCCTGACGGTCGAGGAGCGCCCCTTCCTTCAGGTGAGCGGCAAACCGTTCGAACTCCACCTGCCTCTCCGCCGGATCGCCCGGCTCCAGGTCGCAGCTTGACGGCCCGAATATCGCCCTGACTGCGGCATGGTCCCGCGCGGAAGCCGCATCGAGCAGCGCCTGCCGTGCCGCCTCCGGCGAAGAAAACGTGCGCTGCGGCGGTCCGTCAGCCGCGGCTGCGGCGGACAACAGGACCGCCAGACAGCACCAGACCGCCCCCCGCACCACCCATCCGAGCATCCGACTCTTCATAGCCGTGTCCCTTTCCTCGCCAAGGGGGCATCGTCAGCCGACGCCCCTCCTGTAACGTACCCTAGCGACCCCGACGCTCTCCTCCCCGCTGCTCCCCGCGCCACTCGCTGCCGCCCCGGTCGACGGGCCGGTTCTCCATCTGCTGCGGTGCGGGCGGACGACCGCCGGAAACGCCCGGCTGCCGGAACGGCGCAGGTGCGGTGCGCAATGGCGGGGCAACAGGCTGCCGGGGAAAGAACTGGCGCATCTGCTCCCTGCTGCGCTCTCCGCGCTCACGGTAGACCGGGAGCTCCCGGCGGTTACCGTATCCGCCGTAACCCGAGGAAGGCGCCGGCACGGACACCCCGGTTTCCCGGCCACGATACCGCTCGCTCTCCGGCCGTGCCGGTCGCGTCACCCCGCCGGACGGCGGGAACTGACTTCCCCGTTCCTGAATACGAACCGGTGGAGGAGACTCACGCGGTATCGACGGCACAGGCGGCTGCACACGACGTGGGAGCTGCCGTTCCCCTCGCTCCTGCGGCCGCGGGGATGGCATCGGTGCCTCGTGTCGGGAAGGCGGCTGCTGCCCGCTTCTCGGTTGCAGTGTCTGCTCCCGACGTTCACGCCCACCGGGAGGTGACGGCGCCGTAACGCCCCCGCGCCGCGAGGGAGGAGGATTCCAGCCCCCCCGCTCACGCCTGAACTGCACGTCGCGACGGATCACGTTACGGTACTGCCGCGTGTCGTACCGCCGTACCCGGCGGTTGACGTCGATCCGCCGGAACCTGTCCCCCAGATACGCCTTGCTGTGAAGGTTGACATGGGAGCGGGCACGGCCGATCCAGCCGCCGCCGCGCCAGCCGTGGTAATAGATGCGGTGCCGGTGCCAGTCGCAGTCCCGGTTCAGCCAGACCCCGATGGTAAACCCGATGCCGAAGGTGATGAAGCCGTAGTCCGGATACGGCCGCTCCCAGTAGACGAGCAGCGGGTCGTACTCCGGCACGTAGATGACCGCCGACTGGGCGGGGACGATGCGGATATAGCCGCCCTCGACGATCACCGTCTGCTGGGGGGTGGAATAGAGGTTCCCCATCTCCTGCGCCCGGAGACGGAGTCGCTGGATCGCCTCCATCACGTCGTCGGGCTGGTTGAGGTACGCCTGCCCCAGCGCGACGGTCCAGTCGTACTTCCGGTCCATCATGAACAGCACCTCGGGGTAGTAGGCGACCGCCCTGACGCTCACGTCCCACGGCTGTTCGTCGATGCGGGCGGCGTTGCCGTACAGCCGTACATAGCGGGCGGCAGCGTCGATCTGGTCCACGAAGGTCGCAGCGGGGAGAATCTGGGCGAGGAGAGGATCGGGATAGAGGGCAACGGGGGCGAGAAGGTCGTCCAGCTCTTCCGGCGTATAGAGTTCGTCGCCGGTCTGCGCCGCGGCGTCTTCTGGCCACGGCGGTTCGCCCTGCCCCCGCGCCGGCACGGCAACCAGAAGCGCTCCGAGAAGCAGAAGATGCATCACGATCAGCAGCTTTTTCATGGCGGTCACTCCTGCGGTTCCACAACACGAAAAGGCACAGCCTCTACGGTCAATGGTATCAGAGTGACGCCCCATGGCAACACACTGCCCGGGAAGAAACCGGGGGGCTACCGTTTTCCGCTCTGGGCAAGGACCCGCAGTATACGTTCCCGCGTGTCGGGATGACTGGCGAGGTACCCTGCCCCCGGGGGCGACGTCCCCGTCCCCCCGTCCGTCGCGACGTGTTCCGCCTCCAGCCTGCCCAGGAACTCGGCATAGCTGCGGACCGGGATGCCGGCCTTCTTCAGGTATGCCACCGCACCGTCGTCCGCTTCGGTCTCGAATTCCCGGCTGAACTTCGCATCGATGAGGGCGGTGGGGAGGGTGGCGCCCAGGGTGGTGATGGAGGTGATATCGCCGGAGAGGGTGGCGATGATGAGGGCGATGGAAGAGTTCTGCAGCAGCTGGCGCAGTGCGTGCCGGTTCCGCTCGTGGGCCATCTCGTGGGCGAGGACCCCGGCAAGCTCGTTGTCGTTACGGGCCAGATCGACCAGCTGGTCGGTGACGACGATGATGCCGGAAGGGAGGGCGAAGGCGTTGGCCCCCAGGGCATCGGACCAGCGCAGCGCCAGCCGGTACTTCCCGCCGTAGGGGAGCTGGCGGGTCATGCGCCGGAACAGCTCCTGCAACGCCTTCTGCCGGGATGCGGGAAGACGGGTCGGCTTGAGGAGGACGCCGTCGAGGGTATTGAGCGTCTGCCGCCCCATGGCGCTCTCCATCGCCGGCGGGATGGCGAATGCGGCCTCTTTCGCCAGGGCGGGGATGCCGAACCGGACGGCGACGGCCATGACGACGGCCGTGACCAGCACGGCGATCGCCATGTATTTGAGACTGTTTTCCAGCCGGTGCACGAAGGTAAAGAATCCGCCGCGATTCTGGAGACGGAGGAGCGCCCCGACACCGTGCCGGTCGGCGGTTTCCACCATCCCCCCGTCCGGCAGGCGGATCGTCCCGCGGATTGCACCCGGCTGCGGTACGACCCGGACATCGTTGAGGGGACAGACGACGGATACCTGGTCCGCCCCACGAATCCGCAGTTCGTCCCCCTCCACCGATACCGCCACCGGGCGGCGCACCGACGTCCTGCCGTCGTAGTATGTCCCCGCAAACTCGATCATAGCGAGAAGTCGAATCCGAACAGGTCGCCGATCTCTTCGCCTGCCGCCCCGACCTCTTCCTGCCGGGCCGCAACGAAGCTGTCCAGGTCCTCGCGCACGACAAGTTCCAGCCGCTCGATCCGGTAGCGGGTCATCCGCACGGACGCCCAGGGGATCATGAGACCGAAAGACAGGATGATGGCGAGACCGTTGGTGAAATAGAGCCAGGCGATGTCGCGGGCCCGGAGCCGGGAAGTAAACCGGTTGCTGCGCAGGGTCGTGCCGTTCCAGACGAGGTTCGTCAGGGCGGCACGCCAGTAGGCGATCCCCACAAGGTACATGAGCCCGGGCACCAGCATTGCCAGCGATGCAACGGCCCCCGATACCGCCGGACCGTGGTGTGCCCCCGTGGTGAACGCCGGGATCGTCAGCGCCATGACGCCCCCGGCCGCCGCCAGCGCCGCAACGATCAGCCCGGCGATCTTCAGGAACAGCCAGTAGAACTGTTTCGGCTCCGCATCGAAGGAGAAGCCGGTCGTGCCGTAGGAGAGGTTCTCCATGATGAACCGTTTCTGCCGGTAGATGACGTAGGGGGCGATGAGCCCCAGGGTGAGCGGGATGGCGAGCACGAGACCGATGAAGAGGGCATAGGCATCCTGGTAGGCCGGACGGAAGCCGAACCGGATGTTGCGGTGGGCGGTGTTCCGGGTATTGAACAGGAGGGAACGGACGATGACCCAGGGCATGGCGCAAAAGATGATTGCGCCGGCGATGCTGCCGATGAGGGGATGGATATGGGGGCCGACCGAATAGGCGAGAAACAGGACGGCGGCGATCCCCCACCCGCGCAAAAGGACGATCGGGTCGGCCAGGTAGTCGAACGGCGCGTCGTCCAGGAGGGTATTGCCGCAGAAATAGCGGCGCTTCCTGACCTTGGCCCACGGCGTGTAGATGCCGCAGGTGACGATGGTCAGGAGGATGTTGACGATCCAGATGCCGAAATACTCCCGCGCCGTGCCGGTGAAGACGAACGGGACGGTGCGGGGGGCAAACAGCGCGGCAGCCCCGTCCCCTCCCGGATGCACCGGCGGCGGCTCCGCCGGCGGCACGGGGGGGGCGGACGGAGTAACTGTCTCCGGAAGGGGCACCCGGGACAGGACAAACCTCGCGCCGCACTGCGGGCAGGTGACCCGCACCTCCCCCGGCGGAATCCTGTCCCGGGCCGTTTCACGACAATAGCCACACGCGGGGCACTCGACAGTCAGATGTTCCATTCCCTCCGCCCTTCCCTGCGGTCACGCAACCGCACCATGCCGGCCCTCATTCGGCCTTGACGAATTTCAGCGCCGCGGAGTTCATGCAGTAGCGCAGGCCGGTGGGCTTGGGTCCGTCATCGAAGACGTGCCCCAGATGCGCGCCGCACCGGGCACAGACCACCTCGGTCCGGTGCACGAACAGGCTGTCGTCGGGGACAAGCCGGACGTTCTCCGGAGCGACCGGCTCCCAGAAGCTGGGCCAGCCGGTACCCGATTCGTACTTCGTCTTCGCATCGAACAGGTCGAGCCCGCAGCAGACGCACCGGTAGATCCCCGCCGCATGGTTGTCGAAATACGCGTTGCGGAACGGCGGTTCCGTCCCCTTGCGCCGGGTCACCTCGAACTGCTCGGGGGTGAGTTCCTTCCGCCACTCTTCGTCGGATTTGATGACCCGCTCCGTCATGATGTATCCCCTGGCCGCCACCGAATAGACCCTGATCTTGCCTGCGGCGGGCGGCGCACTCCGGTCCGCGGCAGTACAGGCGCAGACGAGAACCCCCGCCAGGAGCAGGACCAGAACGCAAACAGCGTGTTTCATGGCCGTCACCTCCCTGCTACAAGGCCAGTGTAGCCGGGAAAATTGCCGATTGCAACGCCGCAATGTACGGGGAATCGGGGTTTACCACGCAGTTTTCCGGCAGAGCGCGCATTTCAGATAGCGCCCTTCGGGAAAGGTCACCGGATAGGGGAAATCCGCCGGCTGCCCGGTAACGGCAAGCACCTGCAGCCCGCTCCCCGCCTGCAGGGCGCCCCGCCGCAGCTCCTTCAGGTAGTCGGGAAGCTCCACCTTCTGGTGGTTCGACGACGCCAGCAGCAGGCCGCCGTCGGCAAGGACCGGCAGCACGGCGGCCACGAGATCCGAGGTCCCTTTCCGGGTGGTAAACCGGCTCTTCGCCGTGGTGGAAAACGACGGCGGGTCCATGACCACCACGTCGAACCGCCTCCCCTGCCGCGCCAGGTCGGACAGCACCGCGAAGCTGTCGCCGGCGATGAACTCGTGGCGCTTGTGGTTCAGCCGGTTGGCGCCGAAATTCGCCCGCCCCCACTCCATGTAGGTGGGGGAGACATCCACGCTCGTGACGGAACTCGCCCCGGCCGCCGCTGCCGCCACGGAGAACGCGCAGGTATAGGAAAACAGGTTCAGCACCCGCTTCCCCCGCACCTGCGCCATGAACGCGCGCCGGGTCTCCCGGTGATCGAGGAAGAGCCCCGTGTTCAGCCCCAGTTCCAGGCTCACAAGGAAGTTCAGGCCGTTCTCCCGCACCGTGAGCCGCGGGGGCGCCGGTGCCCCCGCCAGCAACCGGCCGTAGCTCTTCGAGTCGCTGACCGCCTCCAGCTCCCGTGTGTTCTGCGGCCGGGACTTTTCGTAGATCCCCGCCGGCTGCAGGAGCCCTTCCAGCGCCCGTACCACGAGTTTCAGGTGCGGCCGCCAGCCGGCACAATAGATCTGCACCATCAGGTAGTCGCCGTAGCGGTCGACCGTGAGCCCCGGCAGTCCGTCCCCCTCGCCGTTCACGAGACGGAACGCATCCGTGTCCTCCCGCAGAACCAGATCGCGGCGTAGCGCAACCGCATCGGCCAGCCGTTTTGCCAGCCATGCGCCATCGAGCCGCAGCCGGCGCCATTCCAGCACACGGGCCACGATCCGGTCGGCGGGATCGAGAAGCGCCGTGGCGAGGAAACGGCCATTCGCGTCCACCAGTTCAACGAGGTCGCCGGCCTTCCCGGCCGGCCACCGTTTCGTGTAACTGTCCGCAATGATCCACGGATGCCCCAGCTCCAGCATCCGTACCGATTCGGCCCCAAGTATCCGCGCTGTCACACTTCCCATAGAACCGGTATCCCCTTCCCGCCTGCCGTTCGGCACCGTATGAGGCAGGCCTCCCGCCACGATGCGCCGTTGTTTTTCCGCATGGTAGGCGCTCGGCCACCGTCTGTCAACTTCCACCGCGGCAGAGAGCCGGCAGGCCCGGTGGTTCCGGAAACATCGCCGGGGAAAAACGTGTTTACCTCCGGAAGGAACCTGTTACAATAACCGAAACCACATCACCTCATACAGGGAAGACACCCCGTGATTGCCGCCAGACAGACCGTCCAGCTCATACTCCGCGCCGTCCTTTTCATCGCACTTGCCGCAGGAACCGCCCATGCCGCCGACACGGCCGACGGGATCGTCGCCCATGTACTGGCAACCTACGGAGGCGCCGAAGCGATCGGCAGGGTCAAAACGGTGGCCGCCCACGGCACCATCACCGACTACTTCTCCGACCGGGAAGGGGTCTACAGCCGCTACGCCGAACGCCCCGGCAAGCTCCGCGTCGAGATCACGTACGACGACGGGGGAGAACTCCGGATACTCAACGACGGCAGTGCCTGGCAGTCGGGCGAAAACGGCCTTGTTCCGGCACGCCCCATGACGTACCGCTCCATGGTCTACCAGTACACCTACCTTGACCTTCCCATGGGTTTTGCCGACCACTCGGTGCCGGTATCCTACGGTGGTCGGGAGCTGGTCGGTGGCCGCGAAGTTTACCTGCTCAAGGTTACTCCGGCGCACTCGCCGGAGATACGGGTGTATATCGACGCGAAAAGCTACCTGATCCGGCGGGTGGCGGCCACCTTCAGGATGGGCATCATGGGGGGAAGCGAACTCGCCACGGAATACGGCGACTTCCGGCCGGAAAGCGGCGTCCTGTTTCCCCACCTTTTGACCAACTATGCCGGCAACATCAAGCTGTCGGAGATCACCCTGCCCCGCATCCGGATCAACGCCGTTCTCCCCGCTTCGCTCTTCCGGCCTTCCCCGTCCCCCTGAATCGCACGGCACCGGCCGCATATCCTCAGGCAAATTTAAGTTGCCTCACGGTGGACTGACATGCTAACGGTTCTTGTTTGCATCAATCGTCTCCGGAGGCGTCCGCCATGATCCACCTCTCCAACATCACCAAGCAGCACGGCTCGCAGGTCCTCTTCCGCGATGCCAGCTTCCAGATCCTTCCCGGCACGCGCACCGGTCTCGTGGGCCCCAACGGTGCCGGCAAGACGACGCTCTTCCGGATCATCACCGGCGAGGAGGCGGTGGACGCCGGCGAGATGGTCTGCGCGAAGAAGACCACCATCGGCTACTTCTCCCAGGATGTGGGTGAAATGGCGGGCAGATCGGCCCTGGAAGAGGTCATGGCCGGCTCGGCCGCCACCATGCGGCTGGCGGCCGAGCTCAAGGAGATGGAGGCCGCCATGTGCGAACCGATGGCGGACGACGCCCTGGCGGCGCTATTAGAGCGGTACGGTACCGCCCAGGAGGAGTTCGAACACCGCGGGGGGTACGACCTGGATTCCCGCGCCCAGGCGGTACTCACCGGGCTGGGGATCGGGCCGGACCGGTTCAACCACCCGGCGGAATCGTTTTCCGGCGGCTGGAAGATGCGGATCGCACTGGCGAGGATCCTCACCCTGCAGCCGGACGTGCTGCTCCTCGACGAACCGACCAACCACCTGGACGTGGAATCCATCATCTGGCTGGAGGAGTGGCTCGCCACCGAGTTCACGGGGGCGCTCCTCATGACGAGCCACGACCGGGACTTCATGAACCGGATCGTGACGAGAATCGTCGAGGTGACCAACCGGACCGTCACCACCTACGGCGGCAACTACGACTTCTACGAGCGGGAGCGTGAGATCCGCCGCGAGCAGCTGATCGCCAGCTTCAAACGCCAGCAGGAGATGCTGGCGAAAGAAGAGGAGTTCATCGCCCGGTTCGCCGCCCGCGCCTCCCATGCGGCCCAGGTCCAGTCGCGGGTGAAGAAGCTGGAGAAGATCGACCGGATCGAGCTCCCGCCGGAGGAACGGACGGTCCGGTTCGAGTTCAGCGAGCCGCCGCGGAGCGGCGACGACGTGGTGGTCATGGAGCGGCTGGCCAAGGTCTGGCGCACACCGGACGGCGCGGAGAAGCCGGTGTTCAGCGGTATCTCCGGCATCGTCCGCCGGCAGGACAAGATCGCCGTCGTCGGGGTGAACGGGGCGGGGAAATCCACCCTGCTGAAGACCATCGTGGGGCAGACGGAACCGACCAAAGGGGATGTAACCCTGGGGGCCAACGTGGCACTGGGGTACTTCAGCCAGCACGCCATGGAGGTGCTCGACCCGCGGAAGACGGTCTTCGAGACGGTGCAGGACGCCATCCCGCTGGCCTCGATCGGCGTCATCCGCAACCTCCTGGGTGCGTTCCTCTTCTCGGGAGACAGCGTGGACAAACGGATCGAAAGCCTTTCCGGCGGCGAGAAAAGCCGCGTCGTCCTGGCGACGCTCCTGGCGCGGCCGATAAACCTGCTCGTGCTGGACGAACCGACCAACCACCTGGATATCCGCTCCCGGGAGATCCTCCTGGACGCCCTCAGAAATTTCACCGGGACCGTCGTACTGGTGAGCCACGACCGTCACTTCCTGCGGGAGCTGGTAAACCGCGTGTTCGAGATCGACCACGGCGAGATGCGGATCTACGAGGGAGACTACAGCTACTACCTGCACAAGGTGCATGGCGAGGCGATGCACTGATGCCGGCCGGGCGGCACGGTTCGAATCAGCTGAAACGGCAAGGAGAGAATCGATGACGACAAACCTGATTACGGCGGAAGGGCTGAAGATACTGCAGGACGAGTACGACCAGCTCTGGAACGTGGAGCGCCCCAAGGTGGTCCAGGGGGTGGCCGACGCGGCGGCGGAAGGGGATCGGTCGGAGAACGCCGAATATATCTACGGCAAGAAGCGGCTGCGGGAGATCGACCGGAAGCTGAAGCATCTCGGGGCGCGGCTGAAGGTGCTGAAGGTGGCCGCACCGCCGGCGGAGCCGACCGTCGTATCGTTCGGCTGCTGGGTAAGTTACGAGGACGAGGACGGGAACGAGCGGTGCTACCGGCTCGTGGGGCCGGACGAGTTCGACGTGAACCGGGGGAAGATCAGCATCGATTCACCGGTGGGGCAGGCGCTCCTGCACCGGAAGATCGACGACGAGGTCACCATCAAGCGGCCGTCGGGGGAGTTGGTGGTCTATATTACCGATATCAGTGCGGACCGGCCGGAGTAGGCCGGCCGACAGCGGCGGGACGACACGTCAACTCCCGCCGCTGCAACTTTTATGGTGCAACGCCACGCCAACATCGTGGAAATCCTCACTCCCAGCACAAAGCGGAGGTATGATGAAGAAGGATATCGTTGAAAAGGGTGCGATCCTGCAGCGGGATCGGGAGACCTATGCCATCGCCCCCCATATCCCCGGCGGGCTCACCGACACCGCCACCCTGCGCAAGATCTGCGACGTGGCGGACCGATACGGGCTGCAGCTGAAGCTCACCTCCGCCCAGCGGATCGCCCTGTTCGGCGTTAAGGAAGAAGAACTGGACACCGTCTGGGCAGAGCTGGCCCAGCAGCCGGGTGCCACCATCGGGCTCTGCGTGCGGAGCGTCAAGATATGCCCCGGTACCACCCACTGCAAGCGGGCGGTGCAGGACTCCGTCTCGCTGGGGCTGAAGCTGGATGCGCTGTATCACGCCATGGTCCTCCCCAACAAGATGAAGATCGGCGTTGCCGGCTGCATGCTCTCCTGCGCCGAGGTGGCGGTGAAGGATATCGGCATCATGGGGGTTCCCAAAGGGTGGAAGATCCTCGTCGGCGGGAATGCCGGGCTCCGGCCGCGCCTGGCGGACCCGCTCGTTGAGGAGGTCGCGGACGAGGAAGAGGTCCTGGATATCGTGGGCCGGATCATCCGGTGGTACCGCAGTTCCGGCCGTGAGGTACGTATCGGCAGGCTCGTGGAAGAGATGGGGATCGACCGGATTCGCGAGAAAGTCATCGGCGGAAAGGAATCAGAATGAAGCCGGCCGCAATCCTTCTGCGACAAACGATTGACAACGGAAAAGGGTGCGTTACATTACTCTTAGCACATCATATCTTATCAAGGAGAACTCCATGAAAAAGCTACTTTTCGGCCTTGTCAGTACAGTGATAGTCCTCTCTGCCGCATCTGCGTTTGCCGCCTCGGCCCGGCAGAATACCGGGTGCGGCCTCGGTACCGTCCTCTGGAAGAACCGCGCCGACGGCTCCATCATATCCCAGGCGTTCCAGGCGACCACGAACGCATCCTTCGGCAACCAGACCTTCGGGATCACCTCCGGGACGCTGGAATGCCAGGAGCCGTCAAAGGCCGTGGAAAACGAGCGGCTCAACCACTTCGTCCGTGACAACATGGACAACCTGGCCAAGGATATCGCCATGGGTCAGGGTGAGACCCTGGACACCTTCGCCGAACTGCTCCAGGTCCCCGTGGAACAGCGCCCTGCATTCTACGGCAAGCTGCAGCAGAACTTCGCCAAGGTCTTCACCTCTGACAAGGTCGTCCTCGCCGACGTGATCGACAACGCCATCACCGTCACCAATTGATGATCGGAAGGGTCGCATCGAACTTCAGGGCATACGGCGCCCGTTGCGCCGTATGCCTTTTTTTTGCGTTTTTCGTCATCGCGACCAGCGCGGGAATCGCTACGGCCTCCGACAACGCCTACGCCGACTCCCTCGTGGCAACGGCCCGTGCGAAACGGCTCGTCGACGACCGCTACTGGCAGATCCTCCTCCACTACCGGCCGGACTTCCTCGGCACGGTCCGTAGTCTCATCGACGATCCCCGGTTCTTTCTCGCCCCCGACGGCAAGGTGAACCCCGAAGCCGAGCTGGACGCCACCCTGCGCGGTTTTTTCCAGGAAGGGGGCGGTAACGAAGCGATCCGTTGCCGGTTTCCCGCCCGCTATGACTGGCTGAGGGAACAGCTCGGCATCGATGAAAGGCGTCTGCCGCCGGTTACCTGCACCGAACTGGACAAGGCGGTCGCCGCCGCCGACCCGCAGGGTGCGGTCCTCGTCTTTCCCGCCGCGCACATGAACAACCCCGCCTCCATGTTCGGCCATACCCTGCTGCGGATCGACAACCGCTACCACAGCGAGCTCCTCGCCTATGCCGTGAACTACGCGGCGGTAACCGACGAAACGAACGGGTTCGCCTATGCCGTCAAGGGGATCTTCGGCATGTACAAGGGGTACTACTCCATCCTCCCCTACTACGACAAGGTCAAGGAGTACAACGACATGGAGCATCGCGACATGTGGGAGTACCGTCTCGACCTCACCCCGGCGGAGACCCGCCGGATGGTGCTCCATATCTGGGAGCTGCGGGGCATCTATTCCAACTACTACTTTTTCGACGAAAACTGCTCCTACAACCTCCTCTTCCTCCTGGAAACGGCACGTCCTTCCGTCCATCTCACCGACCGGATGGGCGCCTGGGTCATCCCCTCCGACACGGTACGGGCGGTGCGGGCGGCGGGGCTCATCTCCGGGGTAAAGTACCGCCCTTCCCAGGCGGCCCGCATTCGCACGATCTCCGCCACCCTTACCGACGAAGAGCGGCGACTCGCCATGGAACTGGCCGAGGGGCGTGCGAATCCCGCGACGGCAAAGGCTTCCGTCGGCACCCTCGACCTGGCCGCGGAACTGCTGCAGTACCGTTATGCCCGCCGGGAGGTGGACAAGGTGGAGTTCAACCGGTTGTACCTCGCCATCCTCACCCGGCGCAGCGCGCTCGGCCCGGCGAAGGCGGACGCATACGTCATCACCCCGCCGGCGCAACCGGAGGAAGGACACCGCACGATGCAGGCGGGGATCGGCGGCGGCATCCGGAAGGGACGGCCGTTTGCCGAGTTCTCCTGGCGCCCCGCCTACCACGACCTGCTGGACCCGTCGGACGGCTACCTGCCGGGGGCACAGATCGATTTCCTCGACACGCGCCTGCGCTACTACCCCGGCGAAGAGGAACTCCGTCTGCAGCGGCTGCACCTGGTGGACATCGTCTCCCTTTCCCCGTGGGACCCGATCTTCCGTCCCGTCTCTTGGAAGGTCGCCGCCGGGTTCGACCAGGAGCTCCATCGTGACGGGCGGGACCACCTTGTCTTCCGGCTCTCCACCGGGGGGGGATTTGCCGCCTCCGTCGGCGACCGCGGAATCGCCTACCTCATCGGCGACACGGACGTCATGGCGGGAGAGCAACTGAATAACGGCGCGGCACTCGGCTTCGGCGCCTCGACAGGGCTCCTCGTCGATCTCCTCCCCGGCTGGAAGCTGCATCTCAGCGGGAAGGGGATCTACTACGCTGCGGGAGACACCCATCTGTCACTGAAGGGAGAACTGGGACAGAACGTCCGGCTCGGGCGGGACCAGAGCATCCAGCTGACCGTCGGCGGAGAACGCGCCTTCGGGCACAGCCAGCTGGATACGACGGTGCGGTGGCTCTACTTCTTCTGACACAAGCCTTTACGGGACATAGCGTCGTGTCGCGCGACGGTATGGCAACGACACACGAAAGCGGATGCGGGCTGGCAGACGCGGGGCCGGCATGGTGGGCTCAGCCCCTTCCCCCATCGTCCGGCCGCCCCTCCACGCGCCGCTCCATACATGAACGGTACCATGCAAACGCCTCCTCCACCTTCGCCCGCAACACGTCATCGTCCCACGGCTTGCTCAGAAACTTGTAGATCGTGCCGCGGTTGACCGCATCGGCGACGGATTCCAGGTCCGCATTTCCCGAAAACAGTATCCGTACCGTATCCGGATACAGCTCCTTCACCCTCCCGAGGAATTCATTGCCGTCCATACCGGGCATGCGCAGGTCTGAGATCACCACCGGCACCCGGTTGATCGCCAGAAGATCGAACCCCTTTTCCGCACAGGTGGCACCGAGCACGGTGTACCCATCGAGGGCCAGCATCCGCTGCAGCGAGTGGACGATCTCCTCGTCGTCGTCCACCACCAGCAGCGTGCGTTCGGAACCGTCCCTGTTGCCGTCGGGTATCCGCAGCTCACGCCCGTCACGGAGCAGCTGTTCGAACTCTCCGGCGGGCACCGGCCTGCTGAAATAGTACCCCTGCATCTCGTCGCAGCCGAGCGAATCCAGGTAGCGCAGCTGCCCTTCCGTCTCGACCCCCTCGGCGATCACCTTCAGCCGCAGGCTGTGCGCCATGGCGATGACGGCCCGCACGATCGCCGCACTGTCCGGGTCCGTCGTAATCTCCCGCACGAACGCCTGGTCGATCTTCAGCTTGTCGAACGGAAAACGCTTCAGGTAGCTCAGGCTGGAATAGCCGGTACCGAAATCGTCCATCGACAGCGACGTCCCGAGCCGTTTCAGCGCGTCCAGGACGCTTGTCGCCCGCTCCAGGTCCTGCATGACCAGACTCTCGGTGATCTCGATCTCAAGGAATCGGGGATCGAGACCGGTTTCCCCCAGCAGCCGGTCGACCATCCCCGCGATATCCTTCTCCCGAAACTGGCGGGGAGAAACGTTGACCGCAACGGGCAACGGGGGGAGACCGGCATCATGCCAGGCCCGGTTCCAGGCGCATGCTGTCCGGATCACCCACTCGCCGATCTGCTCGATAAGGCCGATCTCCTCGGCAAGGGGGATGAAACTGCCCGGCGGGATCATCCCCAGTTCGGGGTTCTGCCAGCGGATCAGCGCTTCCATACCGGTGATCCTGCCGGTGCGCAGGCTCACCTTGGGCTGAAAGTGCAAAAGCAGCTCGTTCCGCTCCAGTGCCCTGCGCAGGTGCCGCTCCATCGTCAGACGTGCCAGGGATCGCGCGTTCATCTCCTCCGTGTAGAAGGTGCAGGTGTTGCGCCCCTGTTCTTTCGACCGGAACATCGCCACATCCGCGTTCTTCAGGAGCGTCTGCACATCGGCGCCGTCCTTGGGATAGATGCTGATGCCGATGCTGCAGGTGACGGTGAGGTCGTGATCATTGATGCGTAGTGGACAGGATACCGCATCCAGCAGCTTGCCGCCGATGCGTGACGCGTTGTCCGTTGCCGCCGGATCGGACATGACGACGACGAACTCGTCGCCTCCCAGGCGTGCGACGGTGTCCTCGGCACGGACACAGCCGGTCAGCCGTTGGGCAATCCGCTTCAGAAGCATGTCGCCGACGTCGTATCCCAAGCTGTCGTTGATGAACTTGAACTGGTCGAGATCGACAAGGAACACCACCACCTGCTGACCGCTGCGCCGCGATTGAAGGATCGCCTGGTGAAGACGGTCCGTCAAGAGGTTGCGGTTGGGAAGCTCCGTCCCGCCATCATGATTGGCCTGATGGGCCAGCTGCTCTTCGTACCGTTTGCGGTCCGTGATCTCTTCGAGGGTCTCGATCACCGCAAGCAGCTCCCCCTCAGCATTCCTGAGCGGTGCGGCGTTGAAGAAGATATAGCGGTCCATCCCGTTGAGGTTGCGGTACCATCCCTCGGACTGCAGCCCCTCCGGGATGAAGTTCGACCGGCCGACCGCGCTGAATTCGTCGGGAAAGTTACCGCCGATGCCGTCGATCACCAGATCCGCCAGCACCGGCTGCTGCCGCGGGTAGAATGCCCGCCACGCCTCGTTCCGGCCGAGCATCTCCTCCGCACGGACCCCGGTGAGCTCCTCGCAGGCCCGGTTCCAGATCAGGGTCCGGTGGTCCGCACCGATGACGAAGGTCGGCACCGCGCTGTTCTGCACCAGGCTCTCGGCAAACGCCTGCTGCTGTGCGAGTTCGGCTTCCACCTGTCTGCGGGTGGTGATGTCGTGAACGATGGCGATGAATGCGGGGGTCCTCCCCGGCTGCACATTGCTGACTGAAACATCCACCGGGAAGTGTCTCCCGTCCCGGGTATGTCCCATGGCGCCGCGATCCGTCCAGCACTCCCGCCACGTTTCTGCTGAATCGGCGACAAGCGGGAGCAGTGCAGCTTCGACCTTCAGACAGGGGAGTATCCGCACGACGTTCTCCCCCACCAGCTCCCCGGCCGGATAGCCGAACATCCGCTCCGCCGCGGGGTTCAGGACCCGAATGACACCATCGGCATCGAAATGGATGACCGCATCCACCACATGCTCGAGCGCCGCCTTCGTCCGGTTGACCTCCGCCGCCGCCGCGGCACGCAACGGCCGGGCGATGAGCCACCAGACGACCGGCGCGGTGAGAATCGCGAGACAGAATGCATCCGCCGCCATCTGAAACCGGACATCGCCCCGTAGCAGCAGCAGAGGGAGAACGGACACGATGACGATTTCGATGGCGACCATCGCCAGAAGCAGCTTTACGATCACCACGGCCGGACGCACCGGCCGCGGCATCAGATGGGGGTCGCTGTTCATGCCACAGGCTCCGCCGGGGCGGTTACGGGCCGCTCCCCGGTATCTCTTTTGTCTGCAGGGATCATATTCATATATATCGGCATCCCGATCTAATGCATTAATGAAGAACTCGGCAACGGGGGAAATTGCAGACGAAAGAAGGTCGCGGCAGCGCTGGGCTGACCGGCGTGCCCCGGGCCAGCGGGCCGCCCCCGCCGTGGCGATGCCCGCCGGATGAAAAGGGCGCGTTACAAATGACGGCCCGCTACCCCGTGCAGCGTGCCACGAGCACCGTCACGTCGTCCGGCAGCGGTTCGTCCAGCTCGGTCAGCCCGATCAACTGCCCCACCATCTCCCGGGCGCTCATCGCATCGTCCAGGAGCCCGGCCAGCTTCCGGCTGTCCAGCTCCAGGTCCGGCCGGGCGTCGATCAGCCCGTCGCTGTACAGGACGAGGGTGTCCCCCGTTCCAAGCGACACCGTCCCCTCCTCGAACGTCTTCTGGCCGAGCACCCCGAGAGGCAATCCACGGGGGGTGAGCGTCTCCACCGTCCCGTTCTTCCGGCGCAGGAAGGCGTAGCCGTGGCCGCAGTCGATGAAGGTGAGCACGCGGTTCGTGGAGTTGAGCTGTCCGTAGAAGAGGGTCACGAAGCTCTCCGAGCTGTCCAGGTCCGGGAGCAGGGCGTGTTCCGCCAGCTGCAGCGCCTTTGCCGGCCGGTTGTGCTGGGTAACGGAGCGGAGCGACGCCCGGACGGTGGCCATGAGCATGGCAGCGGCCATTCCCTTCCCCATGACGTCGCCCAGGGTGAGGCTCCAGAGGCCGGGGCAGACCTCCTGCCAGTCGAAGAAGTCGCCCCCCACCTGCTTGGCGGGGAGGCACTGGGCGGCCACGTCGAAGCCGGGGATCTGGGGGTAGCTGCGGGGCAGGAGCTTCGCCTGCACCTCGGCGGCATAGACGAGCTCCACCTGCAGCTGGTAGCGGCGCATCTCGCTCTCCCTCAGGGCCGCCTCCGCCTTCTTCCGTTCGCTGACATCCCGGATCATGGCTATGTTGCCGGTGGGTACCCCGTTACGGTCCAGCTGTTTCAGGGCGTAGACCTCGCCGGAAAAGACCTCGCCCGACCTCCTGCGGAAATCGAGCTCCATGATCTTCCCCTTCACCGATTCCCGGCGTTCGAAGATCTCCCGCCCCGTCAGCCGGTACCCCTCCTCGCCGGCATAGAGGAGCCGGACGCTCTTTCCCACCAGCTCCTCCGTTCCGTAGCCGAAGGTCTCCTTCAGCGCCGGCTGGTTCACCTGCCGCACCACCCGGTCGTGGTCGGTCACCACGATGACGTCCCGGATGCTGTTGAACAGGTTGCGGTAATTCTCCTCCCGCTCCCGGATCTCCCGGCTGGCCCGGGCCAGCTCCTCTTCCGCCTTCCGGCGCTCGGCCCGCTCCGCCGACTCGCCCAGGGCGCGGTTCACGGCGGGAACGAGCCGCGACAGCCGGGTCTTCAGCACGTAATCGGTCGCCCCACTCTTCAGAGACTCGATGGCCGCCTCCTCCCCCAGCCGGCCGGAGACGAAGACGAACGGCAGGTCGGGATACCTCTCCCGCACGATGGCCAGCGCGCTCATCCCGTCGAACCCGGGGAGGGCGAAATCGGCGAGGACCAGCTCCCGCCCCCCCTCGTCCAGGGCCGCAATGAACTCCTCGCGGCCATCCACCACCCGGACCTCGCAGTCGATACCCTCCTCGGCAAGGGTCGCCTCCACGAGTTCCGCGTCCCGCGGGTCGTCCTCCAGGTGGAGTATGCGCAACACGCCGCTCATGACCGCGCACCTTTCGTGCCGCCCGTCGGGGGCGGTTCGTTGACGATGGCCCAGAACGCACCCAGCTCCCTGACCGCATCCATGAACTCGCCGAACTTCACCGGCTTCACCACGTAGGCGTTCACCCCCAGCCGGTAGCTGTCGACCATGTCCCGCTCCTCGCGGGACGAGGTGAGAACCACCACCGGGATCGTCCGCAGCTCTTCGTCCGCCTTGATCGTCCGCAGCACCTCCAGGCCGTCCACCTTGGGGAGCTTGAGGTCCAGGAGGACCACCGCCAGCCGCTCGTCGCCACGCCCCGCATACCGCCCCCGCCGGTAGAGGTAGTCCAGCGCCTCCTCGCCGTCGTGTACCCAGACCACGTCGTTGGCGAGATTATGCTCGGAGAGCGCCTCCATGGTCAGTTCCGCGTCATTGGGGTTGTCTTCCACCAAAAGAATCCGTCGCAGGGTAACCGTCATGATCCCTCCTCTCCCTTCGGCAGGGAGAACCAGAAGGTGGCGCCGATGCCGGGCTCCCCTTCCGCCCAGACCCGGCCGCCATGCCGGTGGATGATCCGCTGGACGTTGGCCAGGCCGACGCCGGTCCCCTCGAACTGCTCCGGGTCGTGGAGCCGCTGGAACAGGCCGAACAGCTTGTCCACGTACCGCATGTCGAACCCGGCGCCGTTGTCCCGGACGAAGAAGCGGGTCTCGCCGGAATGACCGGTCTCCGCCCCGATCCCGATCACCGCACGGGGGACCTGCCGGGAATACTTCAGGGCGTTGCCCACGAGGTTCGCGAGGACGAGCCGGAGCATGGCAGCGTCCCCCACCACCGCAGGGAGGGGGGCGATCTCCCAGGCGATCTCCCGCCCCGCCGTCTCGTGGGCCAGGCTTTCGATCACGTCCCGCACCAGCGCCCCCATCTCCACCCGCGACCGCATCATCTCCGCCCGCCCCATGCGGGAGAAGGCGAGGAGGTCGTCGATAAGCCCCCCCATCTTCACGGCGGCCTCCGAGATCACCTCCAGGTAGTGGCGGCTCTTCTCGTCCAGCGCGCCAACGTCCCGCTTGTTCAGGAGCTCCACGAACCCGGTGATATGCCGCAGCGGCGCCCGCAGGTCGTGGGAGACGGAGTAGCTGAACGCCTCCAGCTCCCTGTTGGCGGCCTCCGTCTGCAGCACCTTGCGCTCCAGCTCCTCGTTCAGGTCGTGCACCAGCCGCTCCGCGCGGCGGCGGTTCAGCGCCTCCACGAACACGACGGCGAGCGCCTCCACGTCCACCCGGTCGGCGTCCGTGTACCCCCCCGCCTTGTTGGCCAGGGCGATCATGCCGGTGACACCGCCCGCGTAACGCAGCGGCACCCCCAGGAACGAGGTCAGCGGCGGATGGCCGTCGGGCTTTTTCACTGCGTCCGGATGGTCCGCCGGCGCGTTGACGATCCAGGAGGTATGCCTTGTGAGCCCCACCCGGTTGATCCCCCGGTTCGGCATGCTCTTCAGCATCTGCTCCGCCTCGGACCGGGGGACCTTGCACGCCTCCCACCCCGCTGCGCTCAGGGTCGTCGTATCGAAGAGCCCATCCGCATTCAGCTCGCCGATGAAACCGATACCGCTGCCGGTCAGCTCCTCGGCGACCGCGAGACAGATGCGCGCCACCTCTTCCTCCGTCTCGCAGGGAAGAGTATCCCGGAAGATCCTGACGATCGCCGTCAACAGGGCCACCTGCCGCCGCATCCCCTCGTCCGTCTCCAGGCACGCGGCCAGTTCCCGTTTCAGTTCCGCGCAACCGTTTTCATTTTCAGGCGTCATGTCGTCATCCGTGTCGTCAACCCGCGCGTGGCCGTCGTTCTCGTCTGCAGTAACCATATCATCCGGGAGTGGATTGGCAACCGCCGCGCCCCCTTCTTCCTGCCCGCAGACTGCCGCCGGCTCCCGGTGCGGACGTATACGGGCACCTGCGGTTTCACGGGTTGACTCCCCGCCGCTTTCGACTAACCTTATCTCAGAGACGATTGCGGCGCCGCTGCCGGCCCGCCACGAAGACCTGACGAGAGGAGTGAGTACCATGGGAGTGAACCCGTCATGTACCTGCCCGGAGAAGCACAGCGGCCACATGTGCGAACTGCTGGAGAACAACGACGTGAAGGCGCTCGAGCATCTCATGCGCAACCCGACCGTACACTGCGCGGACTGCGGCGCCAAGGCCGATTCCGCCGAGCACGTCTGCCTGCCGGAGCCGCTCGACGAATAGGAACGGCGCACGGACCGAAAGGAAGCACCATACTGAAAGGGGGAACCGGCATGCCGGTTCCCCCTTCGTCGTAGATGCGGGATGTCAATGTGAGCTCAGGCCGGGGCCGGCTTCCAGACCACCTTCTTGCTGGACTTGGCCACCCGGCAGGAACGGCAGAAATACGCCTGGCTGCCGCAGGAGGCGCAGGGGATGATGAGGGTGTCGCAGTCGGGACAGTGGGGGACCATCTCCAGCTCGTCGTACTCCGTGAACTCCCTGCACGGCTCGCAGTAGTAGTCCACATCCCCGTGACGCGGCCAGTGTATCATTCCCGAGCCGCAGACGCGGCAGACCTTGCGCAGCATGGTGCCTCCCCGTAGACAGTGCGTTCCCCGCCGGCAGAGCATATCATGTAACGAGCCGTCAGGCAAAGGTGTCGGATACGGATACGAAGGAATGGTGTTATGGCCTCCGGGGGACCGGCTCAGGATGGCCCATGCCTCGGCACAGATCGCAAGCCGCATTCCTGCCACACTTCTGCGCTCTGCCACCGATACGGGCAGCACGTGCGCAGGAAGGTCACATCCCGCGGAGCATGAATACGCACAGCGCCGCCACGAGGCAGTAATAGCCGAAGTACTGCCATCGCCCCTTCTCCAGCCAGTCGGTGAGCCAGCGCAACGCCACGAGCCCCGCCAGGAAGCTGAATACCATCCCCAGGATGCCGGGGAGAAAGAGTCCCAGCAGAGACGCCCCCGGGGCCGGCGCGGCGAGCGCGTGCGCCTTCAGGAGACGGATGACCTCGCGGGCGACGACGGGGGGGGTGAGGACGACGGCGAGGGCGAAGCTGAACTCTTCGGACTGCTCCCGGGAGATTCCCAGGAGCAGTCCGGTCGATATGGTCGCCCCGGAGCGCGAAAACCCGCGGAAGGGGAGGCAGAGCCCCTGGACCAGGCCGATCAGTGCCGATTCCCTGTTCCCTGACAGGGTGGGGGACGCCGCGCGCCATCGTTTCGAACCGGCGACGATGATCAGCAGCCCCGCCACGGCCAGTGAGGCCGAGATCAGCCCCAGGTTGCCGAAGAGCATCTCGATCTCGGCATGGGGGGTACCCCGGAGAACGACCTTCTCGATGATCGCCTTCAGCCCGAGCCCGACCATGCCGGTCAGCGCCGTTGCGATCATGACGAGCCGGAATGCAGACCAGAACTGGGTACGGGTGGCGAAAAAGCTGGCCCGCCACGACCGCCAGAAATAGCAGATGACCGCGAACATGGTGCCGGTGTGCAGCATGACCAGCATCAGCGTCATTTCCGGGCTGGTGGGGTCGAGTCCCATCAGCTTGGACGCCACGATGACGTGGGCGGAACTGGATACGGGCAGGAGCTCCGCCGCCCCCTGCACCGCCGCGAGGATAATGATCTGGATTGTATTCATGGGTTATTCTCTTCCGCGATGCAGGTGAGGATGACGACGAGGCTAAAGATTAGCACAGAAACGCGGGGGAGGCTACGGCCATGCCCTCCCCCCACCGGACGTCTGCATTTCAGCCCCCTTACAGGCTCGCCTCCGCGTGGCCGTGGTACAGCGCGTCCCGCTCCCGGTTCACCTCCTCCGACTCCAGGTACTCGTCGAACGGCATGTCCCGGTCGATGATGCCGCCGGGGGTAAGCTCGATGATCCGGTTCGCAACGGTGGCGACGAACTCGTGGTCGTGGGAGGCGAAGAGCACCACCTCGGAAAATGAGATGAGGCCGTTGTTCAGCGCCGTGATCGACTCCAGGTCCAGGTGGTTCGTCGGCTCGTCCAGGATGAGGGCGTTGGCGCCGGAAAGCATCATCCGCGACAGCATGCAGCGCACCTTTTCCCCACCGGACAAGACACTCGTCTTCTTGGTCGCCTCGTCGCCGGAGAAGAGCATCCGCCCCAGGAACCCGCGGGCGAACGACTCACCCTCCGAAGGGGGGGAATACTGGCCGAGCCACTGGATCAGGTTCAGGTCGTTGGCGAAGAAGGCGCTGTTCTCCTTCGGGAAGTAGGCCGGGGTGATGGTCACCCCCCAGCGATAGCTCCCTGCGTCCGGCTCCAGCTCACCCGCCAGTATCCGGAACAGGGTCGATTTCGCCAGGGAGTTCACCCCCACGAAGGCGATCTTGTCCCCTTTGCGCACGATCAGGTTCAGGTCGTTTAACACCTTTTCCCCGTCGATGGTCTTGGACAGCCCCTGGATCTCCAGGATGATGTCGCCGCAGGGCCGCTCCGGCTTGAACACCACGTAGGGGTACTTGCGGGAGGAGACCGGCATCTCCTCCAGGGTCAGCTTGTCCAGCAGCTTCTTGCGGGAGGTGGCCTGCTTCGCCTTCGATGCGTTGGAGGAGAACCGCTGGATGAACGCCTTCAGCTCCTCCGCCTTGTCCGTCACCTTCCGGTTCTCGTCCTGCTTCTGCTTCAGGGTCAGCTGGCTCGCCTGGTACCAGAAGTCGTAGTTCCCCACGTACACCTGGATCCGGCCGAAGTCGATGTCCGCCGTGTGGGTGCAGACCTGGTTCAGGAAGTGGCGGTCGTGGGAGACCACGATCACCGTGTTGGGGAAGCGGAACAGGAACTCGGACAGCCAGGCAATGGACTTCAGGTCCAGGTTGTTGGTCGGCTCGTCCAAGAGCAGCACGTCCGGGCTGCCGAAGAGCGCCTGGGCCAGCAGGACGCGCACCTTGTCGCCGCTCTCCAGCTCCTTCATCTTGAGGCTGCGCAGTTCCTCGGGGATACCCAGACCGTTCAGAAGCACCGCCGCCTCGCTCTCCGCCTCGTAGCCGTTCATCTCGGCGAACTCCCCCTCCAGCTCCGCGACGCGCACCCCCTCCTCCTCGGAGAACTCACCCTTGGCGTAGATCGCCTCCCGCTCCATCATCACGTCGTACAGCCGCCGGTGGCCCATGATGACCGTATGGAAGACCGTCTCCTCGTCGAAGGCGAACTGGTCCTGTTTCAAAACGGCGATCCGCTCCCGGGGGCCGACACTGATCTCCCCCTTGTCCGGGTCGATCTCGCCGGCCAGGATCTTCAGAAAAGTGGATTTCCCCGCGCCGTTGGCGCCGATGAGCCCGTAGCAGTTGCCCGGGGTGAACTTGATGTTGACGTCCTTGAAGAGGACACGCTTCCCGTAGGAAAGGGTGACGTTGTGCGCGCTGATCATGCCGTTTCTTTCTCCCGTGTCTAAATAGAAAGACCACAGGGGCGACCCCTGTGGTCCTCGTTTTCATTAATCTATATCATCTTCCGTCCGCCGGCGGCAACCTCTTTTTAGCGGAGTGGCGCGGGGTCTCGGATTACGTATCGCATCTAACCAGCTTCCTGAGGTCTGCCCCTTTTTGATTTGACAGCCTCCCCGCGAATGTGAAGCGAATTATGCCAAACCCTTGATTTTTACAGCTTACTGTACTATGTTATGTACATACTTCCCAAGGAGATGACCGCTATGAATGCCCTGACCTATACCTACACCCGGCAGCACCTGGCAGAGGTTATGCGCTCAGTCAATGATGACCATAATCCCGTGGTAGTAACCAGCCAACGTGGCAAGCCGGTTGTCATTCTCTCGCTTGAAGATTACCTGGCCTTTGAAGAGACGGCATACCTGCTCCGGAATCCGCACGGGGCCAAACGACTACTCGATTCGGTTGAGGAGTTACGTGCCGGTGGCGGTCAAGCAAGAGAACTGGCGGAATGACGATCAAGTTCTCATCTGCGGCATGGGAAGACTACCTCTACAGGCAGACAACCGACAAGGCAATGCTGAAGCGCATCAACACCCTCATTCGGGATATTCAGCGTGAGCCGTTTGCCGGCATCGGTAAACCCGAACCGCTCAAGCATCAGTTGGCAGGTTTCTGGTCTCGCAGAATAGACAGTTGCCACCGGTTGGTATATGCCGTTGAAGGGGATACCCTGCTGATTGCTCAATGTCGCGATCATTATTGATGGCGCACAGAGCGGGGACGTTCTTGCATGATTGCTCTTTTTCTTAGCCAACAACCGCTGAACTCCCTATAAGCAATAAAGCAGCTACGTCCCACCAGTCCCAATCATCGAGATTGCCCGACGGGAAGGAGAGATTCCGGAGGCGGCGTAACGGGCATCACCCGCGCATACCGGATACAGCAAAGGCGGCCGATTGGCCGACTTTCGAATTTAGTCAACAAATCAGCTACGTCCCCTCCATGCCTCT